>AP027078.1 GCA_027943885.1 Candidatus Tyloplasma litorale | reverse complement strand
TTTCTTATATTTTCTTTATGAAAAAATCATAAAAATATAAGGTTTTCCACAATTTTTGTTTAAAATAAAAATCTTTATTCAAAAAATTAAAATATAATTATTTTTTTATTCAATTTTACATATTATTTTTTTATTTTATCATATATAATTATCTATGTTAATATTCAATAAAATATTTAGTAAATAATATGAAAGGTAATTAATTATGAAGAGAACATTTCAGCCAAATAAGAGAAAAAGAGCTAAGACACATGGGTTTAGATCAAGAATGGCTACTAAAGATGGTAGGGCTATAATAAATAAAAGAAGATCAAAAGGTAGAAAAGAAATTACTGTTTCAGACGAAAGAAAAAAATAGTATTTTATTTTACTTTTTATTTTTTTATATTAATCTAATATGAAAAAACAATACTCTTTAAAATCCAAAATTCAATTTAACAAAATTTTGAAAAATGGAAAAAAAATAAAATCAAAATATTTTTTAATATCCTATCAAAAAAATAATGAATTTAAAATAGGTATATCCATACCTAAAAGATTAGGAAATGCAGTTTTTAGGAATTATAATAAGAGAGTAATAAAAAATATTATTTCTAAAATTAATGTATATGATAAGAAATTTTTAATAGTTATTGTTGCTAGAAAATCTTTTATTGAATTAAAAGAGTTATCAGATAAAGAACGAATATTAAAACAAGAAATAAACAAAATAAAAAATTAAAATGAAAAAAAACAACAAGGAAAATAAATCATCGAGTCAACACTCGTTCTATAAAGAGGCAAATAAATCTATTTTTGCACAACAACAATGAACTTCTCGTAAAGTTGGTGGTTTTTTCCTTAAATTTTTTAAATGAGGATTGTATTGTTTCTTAATAATAGCTACACTTTGAGGGTGTGTGAATGAATTTATTATTCAAACTTCAAATAACCTTGGACAAGGAGTAGAATTCTATCAAAAAGATGATTTTGTTTATCCAAATATGTATCAATCACTTGAAATTACAGGATATACAAATTCACCACAAGAATTAGAAGAAGGAATTATCTATGCTGAATCTGATGATAGTGAAGAAAGTGATGAAATAGTAGATGATATGAATTCTACTGAGGCTTTCAATTTTAATGTTGTTAATCCTTACTTTGGTAAAACAGAGGATGATGAAAATTATGAAGATTGATGAAAAGTTGATGAATTTTATGTAAAAGCAGGGGATACAACAACACCAAATTACACTTACAATCTTAATTTCTTAACAGCTTCAAGTGCTGGACTTTATAATTATGATTCAGAAGCTTTAACAGTTGATTGACTTTCAACAGATGGGCGTGTAACACCAACAAACACAATCCCTTCAGCTATTTTAACTGCCGCTAATGATGAAGTTGAAAGTAAAGAAATTAATGATGATTATAATTATAGTGTTTCTTCAACCCTTTCATTTGCCTTTTATTTAGCAGATAAAAGTGATGGGGGCGTTGATGGAAAGGCAGCTTCCTTTGCAAATAATAGTTATTTTGATTGAATTGAAGATGAAACTATTGAATATACATATTATGATCTTTCTGGTGTGAACGGAACTATTCTTCCTGCTAATGAAATAACAACAGTTAGTGCTGCGCTTGAACCAAGTAATTGAGATCCAACTTTATTTTTAGATGTGACTTATGATGATGAAGAAGATGGTACGGATGAACTAGCGCAATTAATTATAGATCAAGCTAAATATGAAGTTAATAAACTAGCATTTAATAATGGAACACTTCAAGCTTCTTATTCTGATTTAGATTCTGATTTACAACAAGCATTTTTTGATGCTGGACTAGATTCTAATTTCACTTATTCAGCTGATTTCACTGATGTTTTACCTAGTGGTAATCAATTAGGAGTTGACACTTTTGGTGGAGCACAAGTATTTGTTATTCCGATATCAAAAGGCTTTCCAATAGATATGACTCAAGAATCTAAAGATTTAATCACTGAGGGAGATAAAGAAAATAACATTGATCCTTTTAGAGATGAGAACTTTAGAGATTGACAAAATGATTATGATTCTCAATATTCTAACCAAGGATTTGATTCTGAAACACAAATGTATGGTTGAACTTTACTAGATGCAAGTAATGAATATGAAGATGGTAAATTAGATATTTTAAGAACTTATTCAGCTGAAGGTATTGAAAAAGCATTAAATGGTGAGGAAGATATTCCTCTTGATGAGGATCATGCCTTTTATGCTGATCAAAGAAGATTAGGTTGAGGAGCTGTTGGTGAAGATTCAACAGAAAGTACATTTAATTCAGAGGAATCTGATTATTCTGTTTTTGATGAAAAAATAAAAGATATGATGCAAGATACAAAGGATAATTATATGCTTATGTCTGGTAATGCATCAGTGGGTTCTGAATCATTAACTTATGAATATGGTTCAACATTTGCCGGAATCACATCAATTGATGAAATTACTGAAACATCATCTTGATTCACAGGAACATTACCTGTTTATGAAAATGGATATAGTGTAAATGGTGATAATGTTATTATTGAAAGATCCATTTTTTCAGATTCGATTATTCCAACAGGACAAGATGCTTGGGGTGAGTCAAGAATTGCTTTTGTTGGTTGAAGTGATTGAGGTAAAGCTTGAAATGTTCAATATGGTCCTTTATATGGTGCATTTGTTTTCCCATTAGCACAAATTTCAATGTGGTTTGGTGAATGATTTAGTTATGATGTCTCCCCATGAGGAACTTTATTATCGATTATTATTATAGTTTTCTTCACTAGAGGATTAGGTGCTTTATTATCATTAAAAGGTACAGGTAATCAACTAAAAATGCAAGAAGTTCAAACAGATGTTGCCAAAATAAAATCTAAATATAATAAATATGATCTTAAAAAAGAGCCAAGAATGAAACAAAAACAACAACAAGAGATTATGGCTCTTTATAGAAAAAACAATGTTAACCCCATGGGTTCTCTAGGAACGATATTTATAACGATGCCGATATTTATTTCCCTTTGAATTATTATTTCTGCATTACCTGCTTATAAAATTGTTTCAATGGGTAGCTTCTCTTGAGCCGTTTCTTCATGATATGGAATCTTTAATTTTGGTGGAATGTTCTTCCTATATTTATTAGTTGGTGTATCCGTTGGACTTGTTCAGGGTGTATCTTCTAAATTACCGACTTGATTAGGTAATAAAAGAAAAGGTATTAAAAGAATTGATGAAGCCACAAAAGAATCACAAAAGAAACAAAATAGAACACAAAATATAATGATTGGTGTGTTTGTGTTTATGGGTCTTACTGTTCCTGCCTTATTTGCATTCTACTGAATATGTTCTGGTATCTTTACAATTTTATTAGAGTTAACAAGACATGCATGAAGAGTTCATGTTGCAAAACAAAAAAAACTTGATCCTACATACACTACCCCAATGAGAAGATTTTCTGTTAAAATGAAAAATAAATTTTCTAAAATATTTTAAAAAACATCTTAGATAAGATGTTTTTTTATTAAATATCAATTAAAATACTATTTATATAAAGGAAAAGAAATGTTAGAAGAAATACTTAAAGATTTTAATTTATCAACAGAAAAAATTGATAAACTAAATAAACTAAGAAAAATATGTCTAGAATATAATATTCATACTAATTTAACTTCAATTACTAAAGAGCAAGAATTTAATATTAAACATATTTTAGATTCGATTCAAATTACAAAATATTATGAATTGGAAAATAAAAAAATCTTAGATGTTGGTTCAGGAGGTGGTTTTCCAGGACTTGTTTTAGCTATTGTTTTAAATAATAGTGAAGTTACAATGTTAGATTCAAATAATAAAAAAATAACTTACATTCAATATGCAATCAATAAATTAGAATTAAAAAATACCAAAACAATTTTAGCTAGAGTGGAGGAAACAGATGATGAAGATCAATATGATATTGTTGTTTCAAGAGCAGTTGCCCCACTCAATATT
Source organism: Candidatus Tyloplasma litorale (assembly GCA_027943885.1). Lineage (GTDB taxonomy): Bacteria > Bacillota_I > Bacilli_A > Mycoplasmatales > Hepatoplasmataceae > Tyloplasma > Tyloplasma litorale. The sequence continues at coordinate 611,630 of AP027078.1, read as the reverse complement.
CTTTTAGAAATTATTTCGAACAAAGTTATTGAAGATGGAAAGTGCATCCTTTATAAAGGAAGTAATTTAGAACAAGAAATGCCTACAAAAAAAGATTTAAAAATCATAAATAAAAAATTATCTCTTTCACTTGATAGAATTTATTCTTTTGATTTAACAAGGGGAATTGAACGAAAATTTATTTCCTTTAATAAAAATAAAAAAACTAATAACACTTATCCAAGAAAATATAATTTGATAAAAAAATCACCTATTTTTTAATTGAACTAATGTAGAATTTAATTGAGAAATTACTAAGAAAGACCAAATAAGCCTTTTGGCTTTGATTTGAAATTTATAAGTAATCATGGCTTTAAAGGAAACCCATTGTTAAACTAATTGGTTGTTTTAAGGTCCTTTTTTTATTGAACTAAATGTTTGTTTTTTCTCAATTTAAAATTTATTTACTATTCAAATTAAGGGGAGATATATTAATATAATGGGAATAAAAGATTTTATGTATACTGAAAAAGGAAAAATTACTGCTTCAGTATTAACAGCTATTCTAATTACAACAATAGTTATTGTACCTACAACAATCTTAACAAGTAATGCAATGAATAAAGAAGAAGCTTTATATGAATCAGTTCAAACTTGGGGATATGATGATCAAGTTTCTTCAACTGCTGAAAAAATGAATGATTATATGGATATTGATCAAGAATCAACACAAAATATTTATGGTGAAGCTGGTGATATGGTTCTTTCAGGCGAACCTAAATTACTAGAAAATGAAAATTACCATTCAGTTATTGATGATTCAGATATTTTAATAGGTGTGGATCAATCTGATAATGGATTAGGTTATTTATCTACTTCATGAATTACAGGTTATAATGATGCTAATAATGATGCATTATCAATTTTAAAAATTTATGATGTTTATAATGAAGAAGAACTTTCAAGAGATGATGTTAATGCATATGTAACTCCTGATACTTCCAATACAGATTATATTGAAGCTGAAGAAGAACTTCAATCAACTTTAAATATTGTTTTTAAAGTTCCCACTGTAGTGACAGATTCAATTACAACAATAAATAATGATGATATTCAAATTGATTCTGAAGGAGCAGCAAAAGATTATTATGATTGATTAGCAGATGAAGATTATGCTGATGATTTTGTTATTGCCTTAGGATTTTTAGATTTTATGATGACGGATTCTAACAATGCTGATTACATTAATACAATGGCAATAGAAGGAACACATGTTGAATCAGTTGGTGCTTTTGATGAAGTTGATGTAGAACATCTTGCTGGTATTTACAACCAAATAATGAAAAATGATGAAGGGGAAAATACAACACCATTTATTTCTAAACTTCAAGAACAACAAGAAGCAACTTCTAATCTATATCATGTAAAAATTGATGGAACAGGAACTAATACAGGACTAGTAAAAGTTGAATTAAATAATTTTGAAGAGGAGTTTAATAGCGCTGCTAATCTAACAGGTGAATCAGAAATTCACTTTGAATATGATTTAGTTAATGGGGGATCAGGGGAAGCTTGAAAAGTACCTACTAATGGAATTGCCAATGGTGTTGTTGAAGCACCTGCCACAGCCACAGATGCAAGAGAAGATGCATTCTTAGGAACTCAATCAAGATTTTCTGAAGAAAGTGAAATTGAACCTTGAGGTTATACAAATGCTTCTAATATTGAAGGTGAAGAAATAACATCTTATTCTAATTTCACTTCTGATGAACATTCATCTGGTGATGTATTTGGATTTACAATGGGAATAGATTTACCTGTTTTCTTTATAAATTCTGATTTTACATTCGAATATACAGTTGATCCATACACAACACAAATCGAAAATCTTGATTCTATAGAATTTGATGTGGATGAAAATGGTAACCAAATTCCACAAGAAGTTCAAATTAAACCAACAGGAATATCAGATTTAGGTGCTAAAGCAATTTATGAATATGGAGCATCTTGAGAATTTGTAATGACTAATGGTTGAATGATTGGTGAAATAGCTTAAATAATAAATTTTTATGAGAATTACAAACATTACAATATTTATATATAATATATTTATTGTATTGCTATGAGTTATATCAATAATTTAAAAAATAAAGAAAAACAACAAAAGAGTAAAAATATTAATAGTGCCTTTAAGTACTTTTTGATGTTTATTACTCTTTTAGTTGTTTTTTTCATTATTTTTGCGCTTTTATCAATTGTTATTAATGGAATTCAAACAGGTTCTAGTAATGGATTTGCTGATTGAACTGAAATATTATTTGGTTCTGATTTTGATATGCAGGGTAGTCTTGCTATGGGAATTATTATCATAAATACTATTTGAATGGCATTCTTGGTTATTTTAATTGCTGCTCCCATTTCAATTGGAACTGCATTATTCATTACAAGAGTTTTACCTAAAAATTTAAGTTCAGTAATGATTGCTTTAACTTCTATTCTAGCAGCAATTCCTTCAGTTGTTTATGGAGCTTTTGGTAAGTATTTTTTACTTAATTTTGTTAATGATATTGGACTTTCTCAATCTGCAACTGATGCTACTTTATTATCAGTTGTTATCATTGTTTCATTAATGGTTATGCCAACAATAACATTAATGACAACAACATCAATTATGATGGTAGATAAAAGAATCGAAGATTCTTCTGAAGCATTAGGAGCAACTAAAATGCAAACATCTATTCTTGTTACTTTAAGAGCTGCAAAAACAGGAATTATTATTGGTGTTTTATTTGCCATTGGAAGATGCTTGGGTGAAGCAACAGCCATTTCTATGTTATCTGGAAATAGAAGTGTGACTAGTGGTGCTACTTTTAGTTTATTTCAAGTTTCATTATTTATGTCACCTGTTATTATGTATGCTTTTGGTCAAGCAACAACAAGTGCAGGGGCAATGGTAACTTATGAAGTTATGTCAGCTTTACTAATTTTAATAACTTTTATTTTGTTCTTAGCAATTAAATATTTAGAGTATATAACTAATGACTCAACTAAAAGTCAAAAGCAATCTAAAAAAATATCTGCTCAAAAGGAAATCGAAAATAAATTAAATCACCATGATGAACAAGAATTAACAAATTCCCAATTGAATTTATATTCTAGAAACCTAATAGATTCTTTTTATAAAAATCGTCGTTATACTTCTGATGAATTTACTCAACGAAGTGAAATTTCAATAATATCTCAAGAAGCCAGCATTGAAAAAACAAAAGATCAGGTTAATTATAAAAAAAGAAAATCATTTAAATATAAAGCAATCATTTCAATTGCTTCATTAATTGGAGTTGTTGCTTTAATTTCTATTGTTGGATTTTTATTTAATACTGATTTATCATTATTTACTAATTGAGATTATATTTCTCATAAGGGAACAGCTATTGTTGATATTAATGGTCAAGAAATAAGATATTTGGGATTAGCAATTGCAATGTTTGGAACATTTATAACTGTTATTATGGCAATGCTTATTGCAATGCCATTGGGTATTGCAATAGCAACATACAGTCATACTTATTTAAATGGTGAGTCTTTATTATCAAAAATAGTTTCATTTGCCTTTCAAATTATGACTTCTATTCCTGCGGTTATTTATGCTACACTAGCAACAATTGTATTTACCTCTACAGGGTGATTTAGCCAAAACTTCTATTCATTTGAACCAATTTTAATGTTGTCATTGGTTATTTTGCCAACTATTATCAAACAAACAATGGAAGGTTATCGTAATGTCAATGCTGCACAAGTTGAGGGATCATTAGCTCTTGGATCAACACAAATTCATACTTCAAGAAGAATTATCATTGTTCAATCAATGCCTGCAATATTATCAGCGGCTATTCTAGCTATTTCAATTGTTATTGCTGATTCAGCAATAATGATTACAATTTTGGGAAAACCTGATGAATGAACTTCTCCTGAAAATTGAATGATTCATGGTGGTTACACATTAACCACAACAATTTATTGATTATCTTCTACATTAGCAAATGAAGTTGGTATTCAATCATCAATTGCAATTGAACAAATTAAAGTTATAGGAATAATTTTAATGATATTAGTATTTTGATTAACATTAATATCTCAAAAATTAAAATTCAAAGATTACATTGGAAGTTCAATTATGTTTGTTGGAATAACATGTGTGATGATTTCTCCATTTATTGTTAATGGTGGAGTTTTATGAATGTATATATTAGGTTATGTATTAGGTGTTATTGGTTTTATTTATAAACCAATTATGAATCTGGTTATAAGGAAATAAAATGGAAAATATTGATATTAAAGTAAAAGATCTTTTTGAAAAAATAAATAAATTAATTGTAAAATTAGAAGAAACACAAGAAAAAATTAATTTTAATCGCTTAGTTTATTCTTATAAACTTTTAAAAACAGAAATTTATAAATTAGAAAGAAAAATCGAAGAAACAAAGGAACAATCTAAAAAAGCAACTTTAGCTCAAGAATTGAAAGAGAAAGTTAAAAATAAGGAGAAACTTTTATCTAAACTTAATTCTGTTGAAAATCAAAAAAGAAGAATTTTTAACTCAAAAAACCAAATTAATTATTTAATCAAAAGATTTGATTTAATTAAAAATAGAATTAATATTAGAATTAAACGAAATGAATATAAAATTCAGCAATTCAACTATTTATTAGAAAAAGATTATAAAGATAATTTAGAAAGCGGAATTGAACAAATTGATTTTCAAATTGGTTCTTTAAGAGAACAAATTGAAGAATTTAAAAAAGAAAAAAAGAAAACAAAACATCTAGTGGCCCAAATTTCTATTTTAAATCATAAAAAAAATGATAAAAAAAGACAAATAAAAAAAATTGAAAATGCTAATATTGAAAATGCTAAAATTTTGAAAGATAAATTAATAGATGAAAATATTAAATTGTATCAAGATTCTAATGATGCTCAATTAAATATTGATCAATTGCTAGAGTTGATTAAAAAAATAAACAATTCATTAAAATTCATTGACTCTGATGAATTTGGTGAAAATTCTGCATTCACAATTAAAAGATTAAATGTTTGATATGGAAGCAAACAAGCATTGTTTGATATTAATTTAGATATTCCTAAAAACAAAGTTACTTCAATTATTGGTCCTTCAGGTTGTGGTAAATCAACATTTTTAAAAACTCTAAATAGAATTAATGATAATATTCCATCTTTTAAATCTCAAGGTAAGGTTATTCTTGAAAGTGAATATGATATATTCAAATTAAAATCTATTAAAAATAAATATGACAGAATTGAATTATCAACTTTAAGAACTAAAGTCGGAATGATCTTTCAACAACCTAATCCATTTCCAATGTCTATTTTAAAAAATGTTCAATATGGACCAAAAATAAAAGGAATTAAAAATAAAGCTATTTTAAATGAAATTACAGAACAAGCTTTAAAAAATTCAGGAATTTGGGAGGAAGTTAAGGATAATTTAAAATCATTAGCTACTTCCTTATCTGGAGGACAACAACAAAGAATATGTATTGCAAGAGCAATTGCTAATGAACCTGACATTTTATTAATGGATGAACCAACATCAGCTCTTGATCCTATTGCATCAAAAATTATTGAAGATCTAATTATTACATTAAAAACCAAATTCACAATTATTATGGTTACCCATTCAATGCAACAAGCTCAAAGAATTTCTGATAAAACAGCATTTTTTTATCAAGGTAAATTAATTGAATTTGGTGATACTGAACAAATATTTAATTATCCAAATAAAATCAAAACTAAAGAGTATATTTCTGGTAAATTTGGTTAAGAATGATTATAAATTATATTAAAATTTAAACAATGGTGTAATTAAAATACATTTTAGAGGAAATACATATTATGAATAAAACAGATTTAGAACAACAAATTGAACGTAGATTTATACAAACATTAGTTAAAGATTTAGGTTGAGAAAGAACAGAAATTAGAGATGAACATTCTTTAAATCTTAATATTTTAAAACAATTAACAAAAATAAATAAAAATTTAAATCCTGAATTACAATTAAGTGATATTCAAGAATTAAGAAGAAAAATAGATGCAACAAAATTTAATGTTGTTAAATTTAATTCTTGATTAAAAAATGGAGTTGAAATAAGAAAAAACACAAAACCTCAAACATTAAAATTAATGAATGAGGATTTTTGTAATAACTATTTTCAAGTCACAAATCAATTTGTTGTTAATTCATTATCTAATAGAGATAGAAGATATGATTTGACTTTATTAATTAATGGTCTTCCTTTAGTACAAATTGAATTAAAGAATCCAAGAATCAATATTAAAAAAGCAATTAACCAAATTAATTTTGATTATAAAGATGGATATTCAGGATTTTTTAAATTAATTCAATTATTTATTGTCTCAAATGATGTTGATACTAGATATTTTAGTAATACAGGAAGAAGAAATGAATTTAAATTTGACTTTGCATTTAATTGATCAAATTATGATAAAGTAGTTTTAAGAGATTCAAAAAGCTTTTCAAAAGATTTTTTAAGAAAGTGTCAAATTTCTAAATTTTTAAAAGATTATATTGTTCCTTGTCAATCACAAAAATACGAAGAAGAATCATTAATAGCATTAAGACCTTATCAAGTTCATGCAATTGAAAAAATAGTTGAAAATTGTGAATCTAATACTGGAAAAGGTGGATATGTTTGACATACAACAGGTTCTGGAAAAACAATAACAAGTTACCAAGCAAGTAAGTTGCTTTCAAGAGTTGGAAAATTTGAAAAAGTTTTATTTATAGTTGATAGAACAGATTTAGATGCTCAAACAATTGAAGAATTTAAGAAATTTGATAATAATGATGAGCAAGTTGCTCGTGCTGAGTCTGTTAGAGATTTAATTAATAAACTTAATAGTTCAAAAGAGAAAATTTTAATAACTTCAATTCAAAAATTAAATTTATTAATTAGTGATTCTAAAAATGAAAGTAAAGTTAATTCAGAAATATTCAATAAGAAATATGTGATGATTTTTGATGAAGCTCATAGAAGTCAAGCTGGAGAAATGTCTTTAAGAATTAAAAATAAATTCTCAAATTCAATTAAATTTGGTTTTACTGGAACTCCAATTTTTAAAGAAAATGCTGAAAAAGCAAATAAATCTTCAATACCAATTACAACAGAACTTCTTTTTGGTAATTTAATTCATAGTTACAAAATGGAGGAAGCAATTGAAGATAAAGCTGTTTTAGGTTTTAAATATATTGAATACAATACATTAAGTGATGAATCAAAAAATAAATTAAGAGAATATAAAAATAGTGATAAAAAAATTGATGCAGATGAAATTGAGAATTCATTATTTTATGATGCAAACAGAATGAACCAAATTGTAGATGCAATTTTAAAAAATCATAATGATTATACTCAAAATAAATATTGTTCAATTTTTGCTACTTATCAAATAAAGAATATTTTAAAATATTTTGATATATTCAAAAATGAAAAAAATCATGGATTTAAAATTGCTGCTTTATTTTCTTATAATCAAGATCAAGATTTAAATAAAATTGAAGAAGTTTTACAACATTTTAATTCTCTATATCCAGCTGATCATTATAACTTCACTATTAAAGATGCAAAAGATGTTCAAGAAGTAATGAGAGCATATAAAAAAGCTGTTTCTGATAAATTAAAAAGTGGTGAAATAGATATTGTTATAGTTCATAATATGTTATTAACAGGTTTTGATAGTAAATTAATAAATACTTTATATGTTGATAAACCATTAAAATACCATGGATTAATTCAAGCATTTAGTAGAACTAATCGTGTTTATGATAAAGATAAAAAATTTGGAAAAATAGTTTCTTTTAGAGAGTTAAAAGATAATATTGATAAAGCAATCTTATTATTTAATGATGGTAATCCTGATGCAATTGGATATAGACAAATTAATGAATTCTTTGATGATTTATTAAATTTATTTGAAGAATTGATAGGTGAAAAAAGAATTCCAACAAAAGAAGAAATTGAAGCATTTGTTGATAAAAATATAGATGAAGAAATGCTTAAAAATACAGAAATAATGTTGAAAATTCTAAAAAATTATGAAAATTTAAAATACTTCCCTGAATTTTCAAAAACTGAAAACTTAGAATATGTACAAGCTAATCAAGTTAAAGAATATGTTTCATTAGCTTTTAATAACACTAGAGAAAAATTAATTGAAAATAATATTATTAATCTTAATATTAGAAATCATGAAAATGAAAAAGAAGATGAAGTTGTAAAACTAATTATTGATTTTAATGTTCATGAAAAAAGTATAACTACCATTAATAATGAATATATAACAGAATTAATTATTGAATTTAAAAATGCTAATCTTTCAGAAGAAGAATTAGAAAAAAAATTAAAGGAAATAGAATCAAAATTAATAAACTTAAGTGAAAGAAAAAAATTTATTTACCTTAAAGATTATATAAGAAGAAAATTTTCTGAAGAATCTTTTGATGATGATCCTCAAAAGATTGAGAATGAATTAGAAGAAGAAATTGCTTCTAAACAAGAAAAAGAATTTATTGATTTCTATAACAGAAATGGAATTCTAGATATTGAATATATTGACGAACTTGAATTTTATGTTCAAAAAATTACTAATTATGATAAAAAATTCGATGATATAAAACCTGATGTTAAAAATTTTTGTAAGGATAAATTAAATATGGATCTTAGAATGAGAGGAAACTTTTTTAAAGAATTTTGTGAATTAATAGAAAAGGTTTATTATTAAGATTAATATGGAATTAAAAGAAATAGTTTGAAAAGAATATAAAATTAAAGATATTGTTAAATATGGAAAAAGTAAGAATATTCCTGCAAAAAATAGAGTTTTTGGTAAATATGAATTTTGACAAGGTGGAACTTCAAATAGTGGATACCATAATGAATATAATAATTTAGGAAAATCAATAACAATATCAGGTGGTGGTTCTTCAGGTTATGTTCATTGACAAGAAAATAAATTTTGAGGTAGTTGTCATGTACTTTATTCTTTTGACGAAACCAAATTACCAACAAAATTTCTTTATCATGTATTAAAATGAAATGAGCATTATTTTAAATTAATGTCAACAGGAACTGCTATAACTCATTTTAATAAATGACAACTAGATTCATACAAAATAAAATTACCAGATTTAGAAAATTCCAATTCTTTAAAATTAATGAATCAAGTAATAGAAAAATTAGATAATATAACTAATTCAATTATCGAATCAAAAAATGTAATAAATCAATTTCAAAATTCTTATAATGGAATTTTGAAAAAATATTTTGAATAATATTAATAATCAAAGAAAAATTATGATTAAAGTAAATAGAGAAAATTGAAAAGAATATAAAATTAAAGATATTGTTAAATATGGAAAAAGTAAGAATATTCCTGCAAAAAATAGAGTTTTTGGTAAATATGAATTTTGACAAGGTGGAACTTCAAATAGTGGATACCATAATGAATATAATAATTTAGGAAAATCAATAACAATATCAGGTGGTGGTTCTTCAGGTTATGTTCATTGACAAGAAAATAAATTTTGAGGTAGTTGTCATGTACTTTATTCTTTTGACGAAACCAAATTACCAACAAAATTTCTTTATCATGTATTAAAATGAAATGAGCATTATTTTAAATTAATGTCAACAGGAACTGCTATAACTCATTTTAATAAATGACAACTAGATTCATACAAAATAAAATTACCAGATTTAGAAGATCCCAATTCATTAAAACTAATGAATGAAATCACAAAAAGATGTGATGAGGTAGAACTTGCGACCAAACTTGCGACCAAACTTGCGACCAAACTTGAAGAATCCTTTGAAAAAACATATTTCTCTGCATTAAAAGAAACAATTAATGGGGGGGGGGGGGTAATTCTTAAGGACTATCAACTTAAAGATGTTATTAAATATGGAAAAAGAAAACAGATTGTAAAAAAGAATTTTGAAGAAGGAATTTATGAATATTGAGGTGGTGGCACAAAACCAACTGGATTTCAAAAATATTTTAATAATTCAGGCAATAAAATTACAATATCTCAATCAGGAGCATCAGCTGGTTATGTTCATTGACAAGAAAAACCATTTTTTGCTGGTGATGTTTGTCATCCAATTGAGTCTTTTGATGAAACCAAATTACCAACCAAATTTCTTTATTATGTATTAAAATGAAATGAACATTATTTTCAATTGATGTCAATAGGAAGTGCTCAACCCAATTTAATTAGAGGAAAAATGAATCCATACAAAATAGAGGTACCAGATTTAGAAGATCCCAATTCATTAAAAGTAATGAACAAAATTACTAATAATTTAGATAATATTGTTAGTTTAATTTCTGAATCAAAAAAATTAATAAATCAATTTCAAAATTCATATAATGGAATTTTAAAAAAATATTTTGAATAATAAAAAAGATAGAAAATTAGGAAAGTTAAAATGGAAAAACAAAAATTATTTCAAACAGTTTGAAAAATAGCTAATGATTTTAGAGGCAAAACAGGCGGTAATCTTTTACAATTAAAAGATTATTTATTTGCTTTTATTTTTTATAAACAATTATCACATAAATCTCAAAGATTTTATGCTTCGGAAATAGGTATAGAATATAAAGATGATTTAGAATTTAATACTAAATTTAAAAATCAAAATAAATATACAATTGAAGAATTAGAAGATGAGCAAAAAGAAATGCTTGGCTTTTTCATTAAACCTGATTTTTTATGATATAAATTTATACAAAAAATTAAACATAATTTTGAAATTTCTTATATTGAAGAAGTTTTTAACGATTTATCAAAAAATTCCATTAATAATAAAATGGAAGGTTTATTTGAAGATTTAAATTTTAATTCTTCTGATTTAGGAAGAGAACAAAATGATAAAAAATCTGTTTTACAATTTTTAATTTTAAGTCTTGAAAATATTGATTTTGATTTAGGAAATATTGAAACTGATTTGATAGGTGATTTATTTGAATATTTATTAGCTACATTTTCAAGTGAAAGTGGTAAAGCAGGAGGTCAATTTTACACTCCACAATGTGTTGCAAGTTTACTTGCTCAATTAGCAACAGTTGATAAAGATCCTAAAATTACTGTTTATGATCCAGCTTGTGGATCAGGTGGATTATTGTTAAATATTGTTAAAAATTTTGGAATTGATAATATTGATGAAGTTTATGGTCAAGAATTAAATCATAAAACATTTAATTTAGCTAGAATGAATATGTTTCTTAGAATGTCAAAGGGAAATAAATTTACTTTATATCCAGGAGATACATTAAATAATAGTCAAATTCCTCATGATAAAAAATTTACATCAATAGTTGCTAATCCACCTTATGGAGTTAGTTATGAACCTGAAAAAATAAAAGCATCTAATTCACCTATTTTTAATAATATATTAAATAATTTACCTAGTAAAAGTAATGGAGAAATCCTATTCTTGCATCATATGATCCATCATTTAAGTGATGATGGAACTGCCGCAGTTGTTTTACCAACTGGTGTTAATTTTAGAGGTTCTGAAAAACCATTAAGAAAAAGATATGTTGATTTAGATTATATAGATACTATTATTATGTTGCCATCTAATATGTTTTATGGAACAAATATTGAAACTTTCATATATGTTGTAAAAAAATGTAAAGATGAAGAAATGAAAAATAAAATTAGATTCATTGATACTAGATTATTAGGAAAAACAGTTGATAAACAAAAGAAATTTTCTCAAGAAGATATTAATAAAATAGTTGATACATTCAGAAATAATAGTAAAGTTTCAGAAGAAGATATTCAATCATACTTCCTTACTAGAGATGAAATAGTTGAAAAAGATTATACATTAGATATAAATTCATATTTAAGACTTCCAAGAAATGATATTCCTAGTTTAGAAGAATCAATCAAAAATAATGAAGAAATAATGAAAAAATTAAATTTGTTATTTGAAAAAATAAAAGAAAATGTTTAATATAAATAAAGATAATTGAAAAGAATATCAATTAAAAGATATTATTAAATATGGAGTTAGAAAATTTCAACATACAAAAAATTTTGGAGAGGGAATTTATGAATATTGAGGCAGTGGCAAAAAACCAGTAGGACTTCAAAAATATTTTAATAATTTAGGAAATAAAATTACAATAGCTCAAGCAGGAACTGGATCTGCTGGTTATGTTCATTGACAAGAAAAACCATTTTTTGCTGGTAATGTTTGTCATCCAATTGAATCTTTTGATGAAACTAAATTACCAACAAAATTTCTTTATCATGTATTAAAATGGAATGAACATTATTTTCGATCAATAGCAACAGGAACAGTTCAAAAAAATTTATTCAAAAAACAACTAGATTCATACAAAATAAAATTACCAGATTTAGAAGATCCCAATTCATTAAAACTAATGAATGAAATCACAAAAAGATGTGATGAGGTAGAACTTGCGACCAAACTTGCGACCAAACTTGCGACCAAACTTGAAGAATCCTTTGAAAAAACATATTTCTCTGCATTAAAAGAAACAATTAATGGGGGGGGGGTAATTCTTAAGGACTACCAACTTAAAGATATTATTAAATATGGAAAAAGAAAACAGATTGTAAAAAAGAATTTTGAAGAAGGAATTTATGAATATTTAAATGGTGGAATAAAATCAGTAGGACTTCAAAAATATTTTAATAATTTGGGTAATAAAATTACAATATCACAAGTTGGTGCTGCTGGTTATGTTTCTTGACAAGAAAAACCATTTTTTGCAGGTGATGCTTGTCATCCAATTGAATCTTTTGATGAAACTAAATTACCAACAAAATTTCTTTATCATGTATTAAAATGAAATGAACATTATTTTCAATCAATGGCAATAGGAACAGCCCAAAAAGCTTTTATTAAAAAACAATTAAATCCATATAAAATAAAACTACCAGACTTAGAAGATCCTGATTCATTAAAAATAATGAACAAAATTACTAATAATTTAGATAATATTGTTAGTTTAATTTCTGAATCAAAAAAATTAATAAATCAATTTCAAAATTCTTATAATGGAATTTTGAAAAAATATTTTAAGTAAATTTAAAATTAATATAAATAACTTAAATAATAATATTTTTAATTTACTAATTTGTTTTTTAAAAAGTATAATATAAACACTATGGAAGTTATCACAATTACAAATCAAAAAGGTGGTGTTGGTAAAACAACAACAGCAATGAATCTTGCTGCTGGATTAGGATTAAAAGGAAAAAGTGTTTTAATTTTAGATTTAGATCCCCAAGCTAATTTAACTTCAGGTCTAGGTATTGAGAAACATAATATTAAATATGATATTTTTGATTTGATAATTAAACATACCCCTCCCAAAAAGGCAATTATAAAAACATCATCTATAGGAGTTGATTTAATTCCTTCTACAATTCAATTGGCTGGAGCAGATATTCATTTATCAATGTTAAAAAATCTTGATGAAAAAATATTTGCTCGAACAATAGATAGTTGTAAGAGGAAATATGATTATTTAATTATGGATTGTCCACCTTCATTGGGTTTATTAAATCGGAATGCATTAGCAGTAGCAGATAAGATCATCATTCCTATTCAAGCTGAGTATTATGCTTTAGATGGTCTTACACAATTATTATCAACTATTTCATTAGTTAAAAAGATGTTTAATCCAACATTGAAAATTGGTGGATTACTTTTAACAATGTATGATTCTAGAACTAATTTAGCTAAAGAAGTTAAAAATGAAATAGAAAAATTCTTTAAAGAACAAGTTTTTAAAACAATAATTCCAAGAAACATTAAGCTTGCTGCTGCCCCTTCAACAGGACAGTCAATATTTGATTATGATAATAATTCTATTGGTGCTAAATCATATGATGCTTTATCTAAAGAAGTTTTAACTTGAGGTGTAAAATAATGGCAGATGTTAAGGATAATAAAAAGAAAGTTCAATTAGGAAAGGGACTTAATGCTATTTTTGGTGGTGATGTTCAAAAGATAATTGATTATATTCAAGAAAATAGAATCAATGGAACAATCTCAGAAGTCGAAATATCTAAACTAATTCCTAATCCTTATCAACCTCGTAAAACTTTTAATGAAAAAGAATTAAAACAATTAGCTCTTTCTATTCAAAATAATGGTTTATTTACACCTATTCTTATTAAAAAAAATCAAAATGGAACTTATTATATTGTTGCTGGTGAAAGAAGAACTAGAGCATGTAAATTACTAGGTTATAAAAAAATTAAAGCTTTTATTTCTGATTTAACAAATAAAGAAATGCAAAAAATAACTTTAATTGAAAATGTTCAAAGAGAAGATTTAAACCCTATTGAAGTTGCAAGATCATTGGAAAAAATGATTTCTGAACAACATTTGAAACAAGAAGAAGTTGCAAAAGCTATTGGTAAATCAAGATCATATGTTGCTAATTTATTAGGAATTTTAAAATTAGATGATTATATTATTGATGCTATTCTTGATAAAAAAATAAGTTATGGACATGCTCGAACATTGATTTCTTTAGAAAAAGAAGAATCTAAAAAGGTATTTGATTTAATTATTAATAAAAAATTATCTGTCCATGAAGCTGAAAACTATATTAAGAAAATCAAATTATCAAAAAATAATTGAAATAATTATAAGAAAATTCAAAATAATGAATTAATAAAAGAAAAAAAAGAACTTGAAAATAAACTTAATTTAAGAATTGATATTAAAGATAATAAAGTAGTTGTATCTTTTAGAAACAGAGCACAAATTAAAAAAACTTTGAAAAACTTAAATGATCTTTTAAAAAATAATTTAAGTGAAAATGGTGATTAAAATGGATGAAGAAGTATTAGTATTGACAATAGTTATTTTTGTATGTATTTTTATTAATTTAATTTGTCTTTTTGCACTAAAATATAATGCAATATATAAAAGAAGATATAATGTTTCTTATTTAAAATTATTATTAAATGAAAAAGATAAAATAAAAGATAAAGAAGATTTAGAGTATTTAGAAAAAAATTATAAAAAATTGGAAAATTATGCTCAAAAATGATGATATAACAATACTCCTATTTATGCTTTAAAACAAAGAAAAATAGAATCTATAGCTAAAAAATACAATCTAAAAATTGAAGTATTTAATTAAAACTAAATTATTTATAATTTAGTTTTTTTATTTATTAATATAAAATTCTTAATTTATGTAAAATAATTAATTATTCATATGAATAAAATGATTATTTTAATTTATTTTTAAATTAATTTCACTTAATCTATAGTTATAATTAATACATTAGAATTAAGAGGGAAAATGAAAATAGATTTACATGTGCATACAAAGGCAACAAAAAAAGGAGAACCACAAAAAAGAAATATTGAAAAAAATCTTTTTTTAGAAAAATTATATTCTTCTGATGTTGGAATTGCTGCCATAACTAATCATAATGAAATAGACATAGAACAATATGAAAATTTTTCTAATAATGATAAAAATATTTTAGTTTTACCAGGTGTTGAAATAGATGTTTTAAAAAATAACCAAAGAAGACAAGTCAATATAATTTCAAATCCAGATGATGTGTATTATTTAAAATCTTTTTTGGATACAAAATTGAAAATAGATAATAAAAACAAAGTTATAAATTATGAAGATTTTATAAAATTTATACAAGAAGATAAAAAGGGAAGTAAATGAATTTATTTATTTGATCATAAAAATGGAAAAACAAAATGATTAAAAGAAGAATTAGAAGAATTAAGGAACAAATTAAGGAACAATATTTTAATAATAGATGTTAATAATCCTAGAACATTTGAAATTTTAAAATCAGTTAGTTTTAAAGCAATGATTGGTAGTGATGTTCAAAATTGAGATGAATATGAAAAAAAATCATCAAAATTAATAGAAACCAAACTTTATATAAATAATTATAATAATTTATTCAATATTTTAAATTATAAATTAGATGAATTAAATGATTCAATTTTGAAAGAAATAAAAAATTATGAAATAAAACCTATAAAAATGGAGGGTACAAAATATTTTGTTGATGGAATAAAAATAAAATCTGGTGTAAATATAATTTTTGGTGCTAAAAGAACAGGAAAAACTGAAATATTAAAAGGAATAAATAAACAATTTAAAGAAAAATCAATTATTTATGAATCTTCAGGACAAGAAAATAATATTGAAGATTTAAAAAAAGGGCTTCTTTTAAAAAATAAATTTGTTGAATTGAAAGATGAATTTTATAAAAAAATAGAATCTATTAAAGAATATAAGGAAATAGAATATAAAGATTTTCAATCTTTTTATAATTATTATAATGTTGGGAATAAAAATAATAAAATAGTTTTTCATAATGAAATAAAAACTCAAAAGACATTTTTAAACAATGATGAAAGAAAATCATTAGAAAAAATAGAAAAATATAGTAAAAATATTATTGATATATTTAATGATGAACTTTTAAACATTTCATCACATAATGATTTTTATAGTGAAATCAATTGTTGAAAAAATCAAACAAAAATTCTTTTAGATTTTTTTTGAAATGAATATAAAAATATAAAAAAAGAAAATTGAAAAAAAGAGATAGATATAAAAATTAGAGAAAACATAGAAAAAATTTTAAGAGAAAATAAAGGTCAACCAAACTTACCAAGTGGAGTTGGATTGCTTGAAAGATATAATTATAAAAAGAAATTATTAGAAGAATTGAATGATTTACATACTTTTATAAATAAAGAATATCCAGAAATTGTGATAAAAAAATATATTATTCCTAATAGAGGAGAAATATTTGCTAAACAAAAAATTTCTTTTTTACCAACAAAAAATAATAAAAGAGATTTAAAAAAATTTAATTATTTTGTAAAATCACAAAATTATATGAGAAATTTTAACGAAATTAAAGAATTAGTTATTGAAATGTATGATTCAAAAAAAATTTCTCCTTCTGAAGAAGTTATTTTAGAAGATTCGAAAAATAACAAAACTTTTTCAAATGGAGAAAAAGCACATTTATGTTTATTTGATAAAATGGAAACAGATAAAGAAATTATATTATTGGATGAACCTAGTGTTTTTTTAGGTAGTGAATCTGTTTCAGAATCATTAGTTGAAAAAATCTCTGAATTAAATAAAAGAAATCAAACAATTGTTATAACTACTCATAATAGCACTTTAGGAATTAATACTATTCCTATAAATTATATTTACAGGAAATATAAAGAGAATCAAGATGAATGTGAAACTTTTGTTAGTTCAATATGAGAAAAAAAACTTATTAATATAAAAGATAAAGAAGATAAATTGGATTTAAAAAAAGAAATAATAAATAATTTTGAAGGTGGAAAAGAAAATTATTTTTTTAGAAAAGGTATATATGATTATGAATAATAATAAATATAAAATATTATTTAAATATTTTTATGAAGAAAATGATAAAGATAAATTAATAATTACTTTTAATAATAATTCTAAAATTGAAATTCTTATTAATAATAATAATAGTAATGAAGAAATGAATATTGAAAAATTATATGATTTTATCATTGAAAATATTGAAAATATTCATTTAGAAGCGGTTAATAAAGAAGAATGAAGTAATAAAAATATTGCAGGAAAAGTTTGCCTTGGTATTTTTGAAGCTATAAATTCTGAATATGAAAAAATATTAGAAGATAAAAGAAAAAAATTTAATAATGATTAATATAAAAATAATATTTCTATTTTTAGAGAGAAATAAAAATGGAATTTAAAACTAAATTATTTATAATTTAGTTTTTTTTATTATCATAATTTTTTAATTTATATAATAATATAGTTAATTATCTATGTGAATAAAATGATTATTTTATATATCTCTAATTCCTATACTTACATTAATTTTATTTTTAAGTTATTTTTCTTTTGTTAATTTTAAAAAATACTACAATTTAAAAAAACTAGAAAAAACAAATAAATTAAATTTTGATAATTATCAAAAATTAGATCTAATTGAAAAAAATCCAGATTATAGAATTCCCAATGGTCAAAAAGTATTTTTTATTTATGATCAAGTAAATGTTTCGATTTCTCAAAAACAAAGAAAATATACTGGTAATTCAAAAACAGGAATAAGATTTCCATTTATGAAGTTGAATTTACAAAATAGAGAATTTTATGATGTTAATACTTTTGTGAAGTGAGGAGAATGCAAAATATTTATTACTAATAAAATAGTAAGAATAATTAGTGATTGAGACAAACCTTTAAAAAAAGAAATTAAAATAATTGATATTGAAAATATTAATTTAGTTGATGATGTTAAAACAGTTTTAATAAGAACAAAAACAATTTCATGACCTATTAAAATATCTTTTAAATTAGAAGAAAAAGCTTTTGAATTTCAAAATGCTTTATGAACAATATACTTTAAAATTAAGGAGATTCGAAAATAATATATGAAAAATAAATTTTTGATAAAATTTATCATTTCATTTCTAATTTTAGTTATTTTCTTATTTTATATAATAATGGGATTTGTTTTTATTACTAATAATAAGAAAAGTAAAATTCAAAATGATTTGGAGTATTATGTTAATTATTATCTAAAGATAGATGAAAGTAAATCCATATTGTTTAATTATCTAAATGAGAATTTATTTGAAGATGGAAAATATAATTATGGATTTTTAAAAGAAAAAGGATATGAAATTGATGGAAATGTTTATCAAGGAATAGATAATTCTTTAAATATCATAAATTCAATAATTATTTCTTCAGAAAATTTTGATTTAAATATTTATGATGAAATAAACATTGATCATTCAATTATTTTTATTTTAAAAACTCAAAATTTTAAGAATAATGTTCAAATAAATATTTATAATAAAAGTCTTTTTATATATTTAGATTTTTATCAATGAATAAATGATTTTTCACTATATATTAATAATTCTTATGTTACTTTATCAAAAAAAGTGATTAATAAATTGAATGAAAATTATGTTATTGAAAATTCAATAATATCTTTCTTTGCTTTTGATAATGATGAATATTTTTTAAATCAAAAAGGCAAAAAAATATTAGAATATAATTGTATAAAAAACTCATATTATGATTGTTTTTTTTTTTTTTTTGTATAATTTTTTATATTCAAGGAAATAAAAGTATGGAGAAAATACTTCCTTAATATAAAAAATATGATTACTAAAAAAATAAAATTAATTTTAAAGATATAGGATTATAATTATAGACATTTTATATTCTTATATTTTGGGAGAGGAATTATAAAAAAGTCTTTATAAAATTAAGTTTTTTATTTAAAAATAAAAAACTTAATTTTGGTATAGCAATGATTACTATTTTGCTTTTTGGTTTATTTTTTTATTTACCATTTGAATCTTTATTTAATCCAATAATTTGTTTCTTTATATTTGTGACTTTGTCAATGCAGAACTTTCTTTTAAAAAGAAAATTTTATCATTATTTCAAAAATAATTTAAAAATTACTAATAATAATCAAAATTTAGAAATAATAATTTTTTTGTCAATTTTTATTTATACAATAATACTTTTTGTAATTGTATTTACAATTTATTTATTGTTAAGTGTCTATACTAATCAAAGTCTTGAAATTACAAAAGAAGGTTTTAAATATTTTAGATGAGATTTATTATTTTTGTATTTTATAGAATTATTTCTTGTAACTTATTTTATAAATAATTTTTTAATAAAACTTAAAATCAGTGACAAAACTTATTTTGAAATTATTTTTGGAATTATAATTTTTATTATAGTTTCAGGTGGAATAATAAGTCAATCTTTAGTTAATGTTCAAGAACATACTGGAATTATAGAAGATAAACATTATGATTTAAATTTAAATAAATTATGAGAAGTTAATATAATAATAAATCCTTTTTATTCTATTAATCAATTCTTTTTACAATTGATTAGAACAGGTGCTGATTGGGGAAGTAGAAGAGCTATAGATCCTATAAAATATCCTATTGTTATGTTTTTTCATAAAAGTGAAACAATAAGAAGGAATTATATAATGTATGCACAATATATTTGAATATTTGTATTGTTCATAATATATTTAATTGATATAAAGATAAGAAAATAAATGAAATTAATAAATACTATATTAATTCAAATAATTAATATAGTATTTTTTTATATTATAATTAAAACACTATGGAATCTCAACTATTAGAAAAAATAAAAAAAATAAATGATGAATATATCGAAGCAAATGAAAATTTAATGAAACCTGAAGTTATTTCTAATATTAAAAAATTTACTTCTTTAAATAAAATAATTAAAAAAAATAAATCTAAAGTAGATTTATATAATGAATGAAAAGCACTAATAGATGATAATAACACTTTAAAGGAGTTAATGGAAATTGAAGAGGATTCTAATAATATTAAAGAATTAAGACAATCTATTAATTTAAATAAAACTAATATTGAAGAAGTTGAAAGTAAATTAAAAGAATTAATGATTGATAAAGATCCCAATGATGAAAAGGATGTTATTGTTGAAATTCAAGGAGCAGCTGGAGGAGATGAATCTAAAATTTTTGTTGGTGATTTATTTAGAGCTTATCAAAAATATTTTTCTAAAATGGATTTTTCTATTGAATTAATTGAAGACAATGAATCAGAATCAGGTGGTTATTCAAATATTTCTTTTTATGTTCGAGGTGTTGATGTCTATGGTCATCTTAAATTTGAATCAGGTGTTCATCGTGTCCAAAGAATTCCAGTTACAGAAACACAAGGGAGAGTTCATACTTCAACAGTAACAGTATCAGTTATGCCAGAAGTTGAAGAGTTTGATGTTGAAATTAATCCTAATGATTTAAGAATAGACACTTATAGATCTGGTGGAAAAGGTGGTCAACATGCTAATAAAACTGATTCTGCTGTTAGAATAACTCATATTCCTACAGGTATTGTGGCACAATCTCAAGATGGAAGATCACAACATCATAACAAGGATATTGCTATGCAATTATTAAGATCTAGAATTTATGAGATTAAATTAAAGGAAGAAACTTCTAATTTAGCTAATGAAAAAAAGGTATTAATTGGTACTGGTGATAGATCTGAGAAGATTAGAACATACAATTATCCTCAAAATAGAATTACTGATCATCGAATTGGATTGACTTTAAAAAAATTGGATCGGGTAATGGATGGTTCTTTAAATGAAATAATTGATGTTTTAATTTCTACATTTAATTCTAAATAAAATAAGAATATTCATTTTAGAATATTCTTATTTTACTTATTTTGGTTTTAAAAGTTATATAATAATATTATGATGAAACTAAAAAAATTAAAATATATAATTTCAATAATTTTTATTTCAATTTTATTTGGTTCTTTTTTCATTTTTAATTTTAACCAAAAAGAACCAAATAAAATTGATGATAATGCATTGAAAACAAACATAAATACCTATGACTATGATCAAGAAGAAAGCAGTTATCAAATAACTGCTACAAATATGTATAAAACTCTTCAAGAGGATGGAACATATCCATGAACATTTGATTTAAATATTTTCACTTCTTTAAAAAGTGATGTTAAATATGCTTATGATTTAACTTTATATCAAAGTGATGAATGAGTACAAGAAGATTCAATTGAAGTTGGTGACTCAAGAGTTATGAGTACAAATACTCCTTTTGATATGGTTTATTTAGGAGAAGATGAAAATAATTCTTCTTATTCACAATATTTATTAACAACTAGAATAACTGATTATGATTCTTTTATTCAAACAGGTTCATATTTTCAAGGAAAAATTGTTCTTTATGAAATGGATGAAAATGGAAACATAATTGAAGATACTGCAACAAATCCAATATATACAAAATATATACAATATCCTAATCCTGGAACAAATATAATAAGACCAGAGTTAATTGAAGAACCTACATATGTAGAAGATGATGAAGAAGATTCTTTTAGCTTTGAAATTGATGTTAAATCAGGTGGTGGTGAATCACTTAATGATGATAATGAATCTTATGGAGTTTTTAATCCTGATACTGAATTTAAAGTTTTAAATTGAAATGAAGAAAAGGGTTATTATGAAAAAATATCTTATTCATTAACAAATAAAATATTATCTCAATCTAATAGTGATGTAAAAATCAAATATACAATTAGTGGACTAGATCCTAATCAAACATATAAGGTTAGCGATTTAAGATTTATATTTATTGATGAACCTATTTCACCTAATGATACTTTTCCTGAATATATTAAACCAGATGGTGAAGTTCAATTATCCGATAATGAAATTGTTAGTGGACCAAGTGCTATTGCAGGAACATTAACTCCAACTAGTGTCCAATTTACTGTAACAATTAAATCTGGCGGAGATTATAATGAATTTAATCCTTCTGAAGATTTTAGAGTATATGAAGATGCTACAAAAACAACAGAATTTCCACTAAATATAATTGATCAAAATCAATCAGATGATGAATTAACAATAATTTATCAAATTTATGATCTTACTCCAGATTTAAAATATGATTTTTATTATTCTATGAATGATAAAATAGAGGGTTATTTTGCTAATGATACTTTAACTCCAAAATTATGGGACAATGAAGTATCTAGTGAACCAACTATAGATACAGAATCAACAACTCCAACTAGTGTCCAATTTACTGTAACAATTAAATCAGGGATAGATTATAATGAATTTAATCCTTCTGAAGATTTTAAAGTGTATGAAGATGCTGAGAAAACAACAGAATTCCCACTAACTATAATTGATCAAAATCAATTAGATGATGAATTAACAATAATTTATCAAATTGATGATCTTTCTCCAAATGTAACATATAATCTTTATTATTCTATAAATGATAAAGATGCAGTTGCATTTAATGATTCTATCACAACTTTAAAACTTGATAATGAAGTATCAAGTGAACCAACTATAGATACGGAATCAACAACTACAACTAAGTGTCCAATTTATCAGTAACAATTAAATCTGGCGGAGATTATAATGAATTTAATCCTTCTGAAGATTTTAAAGTGTATGAAGATGCTGAGAAAACAACGGAATTCCCACTAACTATAATTGATCAAAATCAATTAGATGATGAATTAACAATAATTTATCAAATTGATGATCTTTCTCCAAATGTAACATATAATCTTTATTATTCTATAAATGATAAAGATGCAGTTGCATTTAATGATTCTATCACAACTTTAAAACTTGATAATGAAGTATCAAGTGAACCAACTATAGATACAGAATCAACAACTACAACTAGTGTCCAATTTACTGTAAAAATTAAATCTGGCGGAGATTATAATGAATTTAATCCTTCTGAAGATTTTAAAGTGTATGAAGATGCTGAGAAAACAACAGAATTCCCACTAACTATAATTGATCAAAATCAATTAGATGATGAATTAACAATAATTTATCAAATTGATGATCTTTCTCCAAATGTAACATATAATCTTTATTATTCTATAAATGATAAAGATGCAGTTGCATTTAATGATTCTATCACAACTTTAAAACTTGATAATGAAGTATCAAGTGAACCAACTATAGATACAGAATCAACAACTACAACTAGTGTCCAATTTACTGTAACAATTAAATCTGGCGGAGATTATAATGAATTTAATCCTTCTGAAGATTTTAAAGTGTATGAAGATGCTGAGAAAACAACAGAATTCCCACTAACTATAATTGATCAAAATCAATTAGATGATGAATTAACAATAATTTATCAAATTGATGATCTTTCTCCAAATGTAACATATAATCTTTATTATTCTATAAATGATAAAGATGCAGTTGCATTTAATGATTCTATCACAACTTTAAAACTTGATAATGAAGTATCAAGTGAACCAATTGTAGATGAAGATTCAATAAACATAAACAGTTTTCAATTTAATGTAGTTATTAAATCTGGTGGAGATTATCAAGATTTTGATATAGAAACAGGATTTAAATTATATGAAGATGCTGAGAAAACAACAGAATTTTCATTAGAATATATTGATTCAAATCAAGTAGAGGATGATCAATTGGAAATAACTTATCAAGTTAATGATTTAAATTCTTCAACAACATATAGTGATTTTTGATACACAATAAATGATAATCCAGTAATTGAATCTGATATGAGAATCACAACTTTACCATCTAGTGTTTCAAGTTTAAATGTTATTGAAGAGTCTATAGGAGATCATTCTGTTCAAATTCAAGTTTTTTCAGATGAAGAAAATAATATTAATGAAAATAATTTAGCTCTTCTTTTAGAAGAAAATGATGCTGAAGAATTAACATCAGAAAATGCTTCAAATCTTCCATTTAATCCTATAGAACCACCAATAAATGATGATGAAGTTTTAACATTAGAAAATCCTATTGGTGATATTAATTTAACATTTGAATCTAAAGAAGGCAATACTGCAATATATACTATTTCAGGTTTAGAAGGTAATACATCATATACAATAACGCATGCTTCAATTGATAATTATAATGAAAAGTGAAGTGAAGTTAATGCTTCATTTACAACTAATGATTATTTAATTCCAGTTATTAATGATGTTTATGTTGATAATGAATCAATAACACAAACTTCATTCCAATTTAAAATTGATATAACTTCTGATTGTGAATATGATTCATTTTCAACTTTTAATGAAAATGAAGAGGTTGATAATGTGTTTGTAAAATTAATTGATGAAAACAATAATTATCAAGATTCACAAATTAATTTTATTTCTCAAGAAGATAATATTTATACATATGAAATTGATAATTTACATGCTTCAACTTCATATCTATTAGAATCAGTGCAAATACAAGGAGATCATACTGATCCATCAGAAATATATTCAGATATTAATGATTCACAATTTTCAACTTTAAAAGGAGATGATCCTATTGATTATAAATCTTTTGTTGTTGATAATGTTGGATATGATTCATTCACATTTACTTTAAATTTAAATACTAGTGAATTATTTGATTATTATGATTCATCTGTAGTTCAATATAAAATAAAAGAACAAAACTCAAGTGATTATATAATTCTTGATGATTCACAAATTCAAGTAAATAATTATAATAAATGAGATTCTGTTGTAAATATAACTATATCTAATTTAGCTGATTTTACAACTTATGATTCATTTATGATTTCTTATGATGATAATGAATTTATTGAATTATTTACTGAAGATTTAATAACTAATAAATATCCAAGTAATATATCTAGTATTTATGTTAAAGAAGAATCTATTGATGAATATAATAGTGAAATAATTTTAGAAATAAATGAAGATTCATATTATCCTGTTGTTGAAGATGAATTAATTGTATATGCAGATGCTTTTGTTGGAGATGATTTAAGAGAAGAAAATATTAAACTAAATACAACAACAGAAAATATTAGTGATAATACATATTCAATAAAAATTTCTGATTTAATTCCAGGAATAACATATAATAATATATCTATTTCAACTGATGGAACTGAAAAACATCTTGAGGAAATAAACGAATTAGCATTTACTACTAATTTACTTCCAGGTGCTGTATCAGAACAACCTAAAGTTGATAATATTGATAATGATTCCTTTGATGTAACTGTCAATTTTCTTGATGATGGATACTTAGGTGAATATGATGATATTATTTGAGATCCTTTAACAGGTGAAAAAGCTGTTATTGCTGCTATAAATAATTCATATGTTTTATCTGATGGTGAAATTTTAAATTCAGAAGTAACTTCTGCTAATAAAGTGGATTCAATTGTAAAAGATAATCAAACAATTGATGAATATCAAGTTACTCTACATGTTGATGAATTAAGACATAATACTACTTATAGTAACTTATCTATTCATTTAGGAAACTCAGTATATTTAGATGGTTATTCTTATGAATGATTAAACATATCTGAAGAAAATGATGAAATTTCAACAACTATAAATAAAACGGTTGCTTATTCACTTTCTATTGTTATTGTTATCTTCCTTTTATTAGTCATATTAGGAATAATTATTGCTAATAAAAAAAATATTGAAGAAGAGGAAGAGGAAGAAGAATAAATTTTAATAAAATAATTTAAAAAACTAAGATTTTAAATCTTAGTTTTTTCTTGTAATTTTTGGCATCCAGGACAAAAATAAGTTACTCTACCTCCCACTTTTATTTTGATTATTTTTTGGTTATCTCGTTGACAAATATAATTCTTTTTTTGGTGAACTTTAAGAAATTTTTGATATTCTCCTTCTACACCTAGAGAAGAAGTGTAACTTCTAATTGTTGTCCCTTTTAATTCAATGGCTTTTAATAATATTCTTTTTGCTGAATCAATTATTTCAATTACTTTATTCAAATCAATTTGATTAGAAGGTGTTTGTGGATGTAATTTAACATCATATAATACTTCATCTACATAAATATTTCCTAATCCAGAAATTATTTTTTGATCTAATAAAGCAGTTTTTATTGCAATTCTTTTTTTACTTAGTTTGTTATATATTTCTTCTGCATTAGCATTAAAAGGCTCTCTACCTATTTCTGATAATATTGGATTATTTTCATAACTTAATTTATTTGAAAAAAAATCTATTGTTGCAAATCTTCTTGTATCTTGAAAAAGAATGATTCCCTTATCAGTATATATTATTAAAACATCATGAAATCTATTTGTAAATTTATTCATTTCTTCTTCATTTTTAAATATAAAAAATTTACCCTCCATTCTTAAATGGCAAATAAAATAATTATTTTCTAGTTCAAAAATTAAATGCTTTGCTAATCGATTCATATTCTTTATTTTTTGATTAATTATTTGCTTAAATTCTTTAATATCAACATTTCTCAGTGATTTTAAATTAGAAACCTTAAAATCTATTATTTTTCAATCAATAATATTATTGAAAAGATATCTTCTAACTGTTTCAACTTCTGGTAATTCTGGCATATGCTCTCCTATTTAATATAAATATTATATATTTAGTTTAGTGTTAAAATTAAATTATGTCAATAAAAATAGGAATAGTTGGTTTACCAAATGTTGGTAAATCAACATTATTTAATGCAATAACAAATTCAGAAATAGAAGCAGCTAATTATCCATTTGCTACAATAGAACCCAATGTTGGTATTGTAGAAATAATTGATGAAAGATTAGATTTTTTAGCCAATATCTATCAATCTAAAAAGAAAATATACAATCAAATTCAATTTGTAGATATAGCTGGTTTAGTTAAAGGTGCATCTAAAGGTGAAGGTTTAGGTAATAAATTTTTAAGTAATATTCGAGAAGTTGATGCTATCGTTCATGTTGTGAGATTATTTGAAGATAAAGAAATTGTTCATGTTGAAGGTAATGTTGATCCAATAAGAGATATTGAAACAATTAATATTGAATTAATTCTTTCAGATATTGAACAAATTGATAAATGATTAGGTAAAAATGAAAAAAGAATAAAAGCAACAGGAAAGGAAACAGAAGAATTTTTATTTATAAAAAAATTGAAAAAACAATTAGAAGAAGAGAAAAAATTAATTGAATTTCAATATTCAACTTCTGAGTTAGAAATTATTAAGAATTTTCAATTTTTAACAATGAAACCCACAATTTATTTAGCTAATATATCTGAAAATAATGTTTCTAATTATCAAAAAGATAAAAACTTTAAGATTTTTAAAAAATATATTGAAAATAAAAATGAAGACTTTTCTGTTATTTCTGCTCAAATAGAATATGAAATATCGAAATTAGATAATGAAGAACAAAAAGATTTTTTAGAAGAGTTGAATTTAAAAGAATCAGGACTTAATATCGTTTCTAAAAAGGCATTTAAAGTTTTAAATCTTTCAACTTATTTTACTGCTGGAAAAGAGGAAATTCATGCTTGACCTTTTAAAAATGGAACAAAAGCTCCAGCAGCAGCAGGTATTATTCATACTGATTTTGAAAAGGGTTTTATCAAAGCAGAGATATTCTCCTTTGAAGATATTAAAAAATATCAAAGTGAAAATATTTTAAAAGACAAAGGATTAATTCGATTAGAGGGTAAAGATTATGTAATAAAAGATGGCGATATTTGTCATTTTAGATTTAATCTTTAAAATTTAAAGTTATATAATTAAATAAACTATAATAAAATGGAGTTAAAATGACTAGAAGATTAAGATATGCACCATCACCAACAGGTAAATTACATATTGGTGGTGCAAGAACAGCATTACTAAATTATTTAATAGCTAAAAATACTGGTGGTAAGTTCATTATAAGAATAGAAGATACAGATATTTCTAGAAATATTAATGATGGAGAATTAAATCAAATAAAAAATCTTGCTTGATTAGGTATAAAAGCAGATGAGGATCCAATAAAAGGTGGTAAGTTTGGTCCTTATAGACAAACAGAAAGATTAAATATTTATAATAAATATGTTGATGAACTTTTAGAAAAAGGCATTGCATATAAATGTTGATGTACTCCTGAAGAGTTAAATAAGGAAAGAGAAAAAGAAATTGCCAAAGGTAATCCTTCTCCTAAATATTCAGGAAGATGTTATGGAAGAAAAGAAGGTGTAAAAGGTGTAAAACCTTCTATTAGAATTAAAGTTCCTACTGAAGGTGAAGTTAAATGAGATGATGGTGTAAGAGGCATTATTTCTTTTCCTAAAAAAGATATTGGTGATTGAGTCATTAGAAAATCCAATGGAATTCCTACATACAATTTTGCTGTTGTTATTGATGATCATTTAATGGAGATAACAGATGTCTTAAGAGGTGAAGAACATATTTCTAACACTCCTAAGCAAATACTTTTATATGAGGCTTTGGGATGAGATATTCCTAAATTTTTTCATCTATCAATAATTCAAGGTGAAGATAGAAAAAAATTGTCTAAACGAGATGAAAAAACACTTCAATTTATTCATTTATATAAAGAAAGAGGATATCTTCCTGAAGCAATATTCAATTTTCTTTCATTATTAGGGTGATCACCTGAGGGTGAAAAAGAAATTTTTTCTAAGGAAGAATTAATAAAAATATTTGATGAAAATAGATTATCAAAAGCTCCTTCTTTTTTTGATATTAAAAAATTGCTTTGAACAAATAATCAATATATCAAAGAATTAAATGAAAAAGATTTACAAAAATTTTTGAATCCTTTTGTGAAAAATTTTAGATATCTTTCACAAGAACAAAAAAATTTAATATTTAAAACTTTTCAACCACAATTAAAAGAGGGAATTGAGATTATCGAATTAACTGAATTATTTGTTGAAGAATATTCTGTTGAAAATGAATTAAAAGAATTTGTTGAAGAAAACATTAATACAATAAAAGATTTTTTAAAAAGAATTAAAAAAATAAAAAAATGAGAAGTAAATCAAATTAAATCTGCAATGTTAAAAACTGGTTCTTCACTAAATGTTAAAGGGAGAAATTTAATGATGCCAATAAGAATAGCTACTACTGGTAAAAAATCAGGTCCTGATATTGCTAGTGTTTTAAGAGTATTTGGTAAAGAAAAAACAATACTTAGATTGGAGAAATTTATTAATGAAGATTAAATATATTGCTGATTCTATATTAAATGGAATAACAATAAATGATGAATTGATTTTAAAACTTTATGAAGCAAAAGAGTTAAGAAGGCTAGCAAGGGTAAATCATTTGGGTATTGTTCATTTTCTTTATCCTATGGCTAAACATTATAGATTTGAACATTCATTGGGTGTTTATGAATTAACTAGAAGAATGCTAGAAAAATTAAATCCAAATATAGATAAGGCTACTTATAGAGCTGTTATGGCAGCCGGTTTATTACATGACTTAGGACATGGTCCTTATTCCCATCTTTTTGAACTAATATCACCAAAGGACCATGAAGAATATTCTATTGATATTATTTTAGATCCTTCAACAGATGTTTATAAAGCTTTTGAAGAAATAGAGCCCTCTGCAAGAGAACAAGTTGTACAAATATTAAAAGGTGAACATCCATTACAATGATGTAACCAATTAATTTCTTCAGAAGTTGACATGGATAGATTAGATTATTTATTACGTGATTCTACTTCTACAGGTGCAGCTTATGGACAAATAGATTGAAGATGATTATTAAAAAATGCAAGAATTCATCAAAATCAATTAGTTTTTAAAGAAAAAGCATTAACTGTAATTGAATCACTACTTTTAGGAAGATATCATATGAACATAGCTGTTTATTGAAATCCAAAAACAGTTGCAAATCAAATGTTATATAAAGGTTGATTTAATAGAATGTCTTATTTAAAATCACAAAATAAACTTATTTCAACATATAAATATCTTGATAAAATTTTAGATAAAAAAGAAATGACTGTTGAAGAATTTATTAATGTGGATGATTCTATTGTTAATTCTGCTGTTAGATATTCAATGGAAGAGGAAGATGAAATCATTAAAAAAATAGCTAATAAATTTATTAATCAAATTCAACCAGAAACTATTTTTGGTGAAAAAAATGTTAAAACTTTCATAAGCAAACAAGACAAGGATTTAAAAGGACAAACTTGAGAAATTATTGATATTGCAACAGATTTTAATGATTATCAAAAGAATCATAAGTTTCCCTCACTAATATTAACAAATGATAATCAAGTTGTTCAAGCTACAAAATATTCTTCAGTTATTAATGATAATCCTAATGAAAAAAGAAGAGTAAAAAGACTAGGAGTTAAAATAATATAATGAAAAATCTTTTATCAAAAGTATTTATTGAATATCTTAATGAAATTCAATTTGAAGATAAAAAAATAATCGAAATATTAAAAACAAAAGATTCACAATTTGGTGATTATACAACTAATATTGCTTTTAAATTGTCAAAATTTTTACAACAAAAACCTTTAGAAATAGCTAAAGAAATAAGAAAATTTATTTTAAAAAACAATAATAAAAAATTTAAGAAAGTAACTGTGACAGAACCTGGTTTTGTTAATTTATTTTTATCAAATAATTACATTGTTCAAAATTCAATGAAATTTTTAGATGCTAAATATAAACCAGAATTTTCACATTTAAAAAAATTAAAAATAAATTATGAATATGTTTCTGCTAATCCTACTGGTGATTTACACATTGGTCATGCAAGAAATGCAATTGTAGGTTTAGTTGTTGTTAATGTATTGAAATATATTGGACATGAAGTTTTTACTGAATATTATATAAATGATGGTGGAAACCAAATGAAAGTTTTGGCAGAATCTGTTTATTTTTACTATGCTAAATTTATGAATATAAAAAGTAATTTAAAAAAGGAAGATATAGGTTATCATGGTCCAGAAATAGCTGATTTTGCTAAATTTTTAATTGCTGAAAAAATTGTTATAGAAGGAAAAAATGAAAAAGAAAAAATTAATGGGTTAACTAAAATATCTGGAGAACATTTTTTAAGTACAATTAAAAAAATGCTTTTAAATTTAGATCTTCCTAAATTTGATAAATGAACTTCGGAAAGTCAACTTTTAGAAGAGGAAACAAGTAGAATTTTTGATATTTTAAAAGACAAAGATAATCTTTATTTTAAGGATGGAGCTACCTGAATAAAAGTTCAACAGTTTGGGGATGTGAAAGATAGAGTTTTAGTTAAGAACGATGGTACTTTCACATATATGTTTGCTGATTTAGCCAATCATGTTAATAAATATAATAGAGGCTTTGATTTAATGATTGATCTTTGAGGAAAAGATCATCATGGTTATGAACCAAGAATTCAAGCTTCATTAAAATCTTTAGGTATGGGTGGAAAATTACAAGTTGATTATATTTCAATGGTTCAAATTATTGAAAATAATGAAGTTGTTAAAATGTCCAAAAGAGCTGGAACTTCATTAAGAATTAAGGATATTCTTAATAAAATGAATAAGGACATACTTAAATATTTTCTTATTTCAAAAGCTAAAGAACAAGAAATGGAAATCGATGTTGATATGGCTAATCAAAAAGATTTATCTAATCCTTTTTTCTACATTCAATATTCTAATGCAAGAATTAATCAATTATTAAATAGATATAAAAATGAAGTTGATGAAATAAAATTATTAAATTCATTTTCTAAATTAGGAAATGAAGAAAAAGAAATTGAATTATTAAAGAAAATGATTGAATTTGAAGATGTCATTATTTCTATAAATAATGAAAGAGAACCTTCTTTATTAATTAATTATTTTAGAGAATTAGCTCAAGTTTTTAATTCTTATTATTCTTTACATTCTATTATTTCTTCAGATAAAAAATTATCAAAAGAAAGAATAAATTTAATTTATGCTTTAAATAATCAATTTAAAACAATATTTAATTTATTAGGAATAAAACCAATAAATAAAATATAAACTTCTAAATAATTAGAAGTTTTTTATTTTTATTTTAATAACCTATAATTTACTTATGAAAACAATTGATACACATGCCCATATATTGAAAAAATCATATCCTGATAATTTACAAGAAGTTATTGAAAATACTAATAAAGAAAATTTAATTGCAATAAATATTGCTTATGATTTGATTTCTTCAAAAGAAGTTATTGATATTTTTAAAAATAATAAAAACATATTGCCTACAATTGGAATTCACCCTAGTGATTCAAAAGGTTGAAATAATAATTATATTTTAGAGTTGGAAAAATTAATAAATAAAAATATCATTGCAATTGGCGAAATAGGTTTAGATTATCATTATGAACATTATGATAAAGAAGAACAAAAAAAGGCATTTAAAGATCAAATTAATTTAGCAATTAAACATAATTTACCAATTGTAGTTCATACAAGGGATTCTTTAGAAGATTGTTATGAAATAGTTAAAA
This sequence comes from Candidatus Tyloplasma litorale, assembly GCA_027943885.1. Classification (GTDB taxonomy): domain Bacteria; phylum Bacillota_I; class Bacilli_A; order Mycoplasmatales; family Hepatoplasmataceae; genus Tyloplasma; species Tyloplasma litorale. The sequence continues at coordinate 578,658 of AP027078.1, read as the reverse complement.
ATTATCCTAATCATAAATTTTTATTTCACTCTTGATCAGGGGATCCAGAAATTACAAAAAAATTTTTAAATCTTTCAAAAAATTTTTATTTTTCATTTAATGGTATTTTTACTTTTAAAAATGCATTAATTCAAAAAGCATCTATTAGAGAAATTCCTTTGGATAGAATTATGTTTGAAACAGATTGTCCTTGATTAACACCAGTTCCATTTCGTGGTCAAATCAATTATCCTTGAAGAGTTAAAGAGGTTATTAAATTTACTTCCAAATTTTTAAACATGACTTATGAAGAGTTGAATTTAAATAATAATAAAGTTGCTATTGAATTTTATGGAATCAAAAAAGGAATTTTAAATTAGATGTTAGCTAAAAAATATTTAGGACAGAATTTTTTAATTGATCAAAATAAAATTAATTTAATTGTAAATTCAATTCCTAACATTCAAAATTCCATTATCATTGAAGTTGGTCCTGGAACAGGAGCATTAACAAAACCATTATCTGAAAAAGCAAAAAAAGTTATTGCTATTGAAATTGATTTTGATATGATAAAAATTTTAAATGAAAAAATAACTAATAAAAATTTTACATTAATTAACAAAGATATATTAGATTTAGATTGAGATGAAATTATAAAATCTGATTATAAAAATATTCAATTTGTCTCTAATTTACCTTATTATATTTCAACTAAAATAATGTTTAAAGTTGCATATGATGATAGATTTAATTCAATGTCAGTTATGCTACAAAAAGAATTGGTGGATAGAATATTTTCCAAAACAAATTCTAAATCTTATGGAAGACTAACTGTATCAATTGGAACATTATTTAATCTTGAGAAAAAAATAAATATTCCTGCAGGATGTTTCAAACCTCAACCAAAAGTTGATTCAGGATTTATTGTTCTTTCAAGAAAAAAAATAGATTTTGATTTGGAAAAATATTTATTTTTTATTAAATGTTCATTTTCAATGAAAAGAAAAACATTGCTTAATTCTCTTAAAAAATCAAATTTTAAAAAATATGAATTGGTAAAAAAATATTTAGAGGAAAATAAAATAAAATTAAATATAAGATCAGAAGAAATTGAAATAAATGAATTTATTAAAATTTTTAAATATATAAACAAAAAATAGGATAAACTCCTATTTTTTGTTTTTTAAAGCAGCTTTTATAAATGCTTCTATTAATTTATTTGGTTTTGTTAATTTAGATGAAAGTTCAGGGTGAAATTGAACACCAATAAAAAAATCATTTTTTGGTAATTCAATAATTTCTGCTAAATTAGTTTTAGGATGAATTCCAGAAATAATCATTCCCTCTTTTTTTAAATCATTAGTGAATTTATTATTAAATTCATATCTATGTCTATGTCTCTCATTTATTAATTTATTTCCATAAATTTCTCTAGCTAAAGTATGATTTTTAATACTACATTGATAATTACCTAATCTCATTGTTCCACCAATAATTTTATCTTTCATATCTTCCATTATATCAATGATTTTGTATTCAGCATCTATTTGTAATTCTCCATGCTCAACATTTAAATTACAAACATTTTTTGCAAATTCTAATATAGCAAGTTGCATCCCAAAGCAAATTCCCAAAAATGGAATATTATTTTCTCTAGCAAATTTAATCGCTTCCATTTTTCCAATTGTTCCATCATTACCAAAGCCTCCAGGAACTAAAATACCATCATAATTTTTTAAAGAATTAACTAAATAATTTCTTGAATTTATTAAATCATATTTAATTTTAATTTTATTGTTTATTCCTGCATGTTTTAGTGATTCCACAATAGATATATATGAATCAGCATTACTTACATATTTACCAACAATAGCTATTTTAACTTCACTTTCTAGATTATTTAATTTTTCATTAAAATTGATTAATTCATAATGTTTTTCTTTTATATCTCTAGAAGATATATTTAGATTTAGTAACGCTGCTATTTTTCTTGGGAAGTTTTGTTTCATTAGCGAAATTGGAATTTTATATATTGATTTTTCATCAACACATTGAAAAATATATTCTTTTTTAACAGTGGCAAACATTCCTATTTTTTCAACTTCTCTTTCAGATAATTCAACTTCTGATCTTGTAATTAATATTTCTGGTGAAACACCTAATGATCTAAGTAAATTAACTGATCTTTGCATTGGTTTTGTTTTTAATTCATTACTTACTTTTATTAATGGAACAAAACCAGCATGGATAACAATTGCATCATCACTTAATTCATATTTAATTTGCCTAATTGTTTCAATATATGCTAGGGATTCAATGTCCCCAATTGATCCACCAACTTCAACAATTAATAAATCATAATTTTCTGCTAATTTATAAATTTTTTCTTTTATATGGTTTGTTATGTGAGGAACAATTTGTACTGTTTTACCATTATATTCTCCTCTACGTTCCTTATCTAGAACTTCTTGATATATTTTCCCTGAAGTTAAGGAAGATTCTTTAGTTAAATTTTTACCTAAAAATCTTTCATAATGTCCAATATCTAAATCAGTTTCGCCACCATCTACTGTCACAAAAACTTCCCCATGTTCAATTGGTGACATAGTTCCTGGATCGATATTTAAATATGGATCACATTTCATCATACCAACATTTATATTGTTATCTATTAATAATCTACCTAATGAGGAAGCGATTATTCCTTTTCCTAAAGAAGAAACAACACCTCCAGTTACAAAAGCAATTTTTTTCATTTTTCTCTTTCTTTTCTATTTAAAAAAGGTCACTAAAGTAGCAACCTTTTAAAATTGTAATAATCGAATATATATTTTTTCTCAAAAATACATAAAATAATTTCATATATTTAATATTATCATAAAAAAAACATAATATTTTAAAGGAATCTCTTTCCTTAATTTCTCTAATTATTTTAATTTTATTTTTTGTAAAACATTTATAATATAAATGTATACTATTTTTATACTATTTCAATTTTAAAATGCTAAAAATTAAGAAAATAAAAAAAGAAAATATGCTAAATGAAAATAAAAGAAATTCAATAATTTTTGGATTATCAACTTCCAAAAAGATTGCTAAAAATATATCTGAATTAACAGGAATTAAATTAGGGGAATCTAAAAAAAAGAGTTTTGCTGATGGAGAGATATTTGTTGAGTTATCTTCAACAGTTAGAAATAAATCAGTTTTCTTAATTCAATCCACTCATTATCCAGCTAATGATAATTTAATGGAATTATTATTATTTATTGATGCAGTTAGAAGATCATCTGCGAAAGAAGTTAATATTGTAATTCCTTATTTTGGATATGCAAGACAAGATAGAAAAGTTTTAGGAAGACAAGCTATATCTGCTAAATTAGTTTCAAATTTATTAACCACAGCTGGAGCTAATCGAATCATTACTTTTGATATTCATTCAGAACAAATAGCAGGTTTTTTTGATATACCTTTTGATAATTTAAAGGCATATGGGTTAATCGCTAGAGAAATTAGTAAATTAAATTTAAAGGATTTAACAATTGTTTCTCCTGATCATGGTGGAGTTTCAAGAGCTAGATCATTAGCTAAAATTTTAGATAATTCACCTTTATCAGTTATTGATAAAAGAAGGACAAATCACAATGAATCTGAATCTATGTTTGTTCTTGGTGATGTAAAAAATCGTAATATTGTTATATTTGATGATATGGTAGATACAGGTGGAACTGTTGTTTCTGCTGTTAAAATTTTAAAAGAACAAGGTGCTAAAGACATATATCTTGCAATTTCTCATGCTGTTTTATCTGATAAAGATGGTGTTAAAGCTAAAGATAAGTTAAAAGAATGTGGAATAAAAAAAATTATTACAACAAATTCCATTTCACATGATAAAGATGACTTTATTCAGTATATTGATTTATCAAATGCAATTGCAGAAACAATTAAACACCATATTAATAATAAATCAATAACTAATTGATTTGTAAAAGAATACAATACTTATATTTAGAGGAAAAAAATTAATGGAAAATAATAAGGAAAATTTAAATAATTTTATTAAGGATAATGCAATTGTTGAAGAAAATTCTAAAATAAGAAAATGATTTTTGAATTTGGGTAAAATTAGAAGTGAAATTGGAAAATTAAATGAAAAAATAGTTTCAATTGAATCAAATATTGAAAAAATTACTTCCAAAATAAATGATCAAAAGAATTTTGATGAGCCAAATGAAAAGAATTTATCAAATTTAACAAAGCAAAAGAAATTAAAAATAGAAGAATTAAAAAAAATAAAAAGAAGAAATATTCTTTTAGAGAAAAAGGATAATAATTTAATTTCTCAAATATCAAATAATTCTGGTAATAAAATAAATAGAGCAAGATATTTAACAAAAAGATTTTGAAAATTAGAAGATCAATATATTAAAATTGAACAAAAAAGCACTTTGGTTAATGAAAAGCTTGATAAATATTCACAAGAATTTGAAGAATTAAGAAAGAAGAAAGATTCTTTATCAATTAAATTAGGAAATGAAAAAAAACCTAAAATTCAAAAAGAACTTCAAAATAAAATCAATAAACTAAAAAAATTAATTTCTAAGAAATTATTTATTTCTAAAAGATGAGAATCTAAAATTAAATCATTAGAATTTAAAAAGGAATTATTAATTGTAAAAGTTAGAGATGCAAGATATAAATCTGATCTTGCTGTGGAAATTGCTCATATAGCAAATGATGCATTTGTAAAAACAAAAGGTGAAGAAATATTAAGATTGCAAAATAAATTATCTAATTTAAATTATAAATTGGATTATGAAGAAAGAGAATATTTAGCTAAGGAAATAAGCAAATTAAAACTTGAAGAAAAAAGAACTAATATTATAGATGAAGAAAAAGAAAGAAAAAAATTAATAATTTCTAAAAATGTTGGAATTATAGAAAATTTAATTAAAAACATTTTTAAAAGAACATATTGAATTATTCTTGAAAGAGGAGCTTCAACAAGAGATTTTGAATTTAAAGATTTTATAAAAGAACAACATGAAGAAAAATTAAAAATCATTTCAGAAATTAAAGTAAATCACCAAAGGTTATTAGAAAAAAAATTATCAAAAATAGATGAATTAATTGAACTTGCTAAAAAAAGTAATGAACAAATTGGAAGTGGTTTACAAAAAGAAATTAAAAATTGAAAACCTGATGAATTCAATTTAACAAAGATCTTTGCTGACACAGAGAAAGAAATTCTTAAAGAAATTGATAGTGCTAAACAAATTATTGAAAGAGAAAAAGAATTGTTAGAAGCAGTTAAGTAAAAATTGTACTTTTAAGTACAATTTTTATTTTTAAATTAATAATTAAGTATAATTTTAATTATATGAAATATGCAGATTTTGAATTTGGAAATAGAGAATTAAAATTTTTTGATGAAAGTAAAGTTGAACTTAAGAAATTTACTCCTCCTGGACAAAAAAAAGAAATAAGATTTTTTAGAAAAAAAGGTTTTAATCAATATGATCCAAAAGGAAAAATAATTTCTAGATCTGGTTTATCTTCTTTTAGAGAACCTTTTGAAATTGAACCTTGAAATCAAATTCTTATTGATGAAGCAAATAATTATGGTTCTAAGATAGACAAAAATAAAGAGGAAGCATTAAAAGGGATAATTTCTGGCAATGAAGTTCTTCTTGAAACTAAAATGTCAGTTGGAAAAATGTTTTTAAAACAAGGTTTTATTTGGGTTGGTAGAAGTCAAATGATTTGCCATCCTGATTCTATTATTTATGGTGAAATAGATGAAATTTGATATCATAAAGAAACTGATACTTATTATATAGGTGATACAAAAACTTCTTCATCTGTTGATAAATTAGTTTATTGATATCAACTTGCAATTTATATTGAAATAATGAGAAAACTAAATCCAAATAAAAAAATATCACACATAGGTAAAATTGATTGAGTTAAAATTAAAAACGAAAAATGAGTTTATAATAGAGATTTTAATGAAAAACTTTGAAAAGAGTGAATTGGTAAAGAAGTTAGTGAAAAAGATGAAGTTTATAGAGCTAGATGAAATGAAAAAATATCAATTCCAGAAGAAAAAATTAATTTAATAGTACAAAGAGATTTGGAAAAAGAAGGAATTTTAAAATTAGCTCAATTAGATATTGATTTATTATTAAGATATAATATTTCTTCAATTCAAGATTTTGAAGAACAAATAAAAATAAATAAAACATTCTTATTGGAAAACAAAAAAAATCAAAAAATTTATGATCAAATAAGTGAAAGAATAAAAGCAAATGTTTAAAAAAACTCTATCATCAATTTTAGAAAAAAATAATCCTAAATTGAAAAAATCAATTAAGGATGTTTATAAATTAAAATATGATGTTGGAGTTCTTGATTTAGAAAATATTTTTTTAAATTATTTTGAAGAAAAAGAAATTTTAAAATTAGCAAAAAAATTATATAAAAACAAAGATATAACATTTGATATTGGTTATAAATATTTTAGATATATAAAATTAAAAATAAAAAAGGGTGTTTTTGTTCCTCAATATGATACAGAACAAATTATTGATATTATAAAAAACAAAATTAATTTTGGTGATGCATTGGAAATAGGTTCTGGAACTGGAGCTATTTCCATATCATTAGCAAGTGAAACAAATATAAAAATAGATTCTATTGATATAAATAAAAAAGCTATAAAATTAGCTAAACAAAATGATAAATTTAAAAAAGTTAATTTTATTAATAAGGATTTTTTTAAATTTAATCCAACTAAAAAATATAATTTAATTTTTTCAAATCCTCCATATATAGCAAAAGCAGATCCTTATGTTGAAGATTGGGTTAAGAAAAATCAACCAAAGAATTCATTATATGCAAAAAATAATGGATTACTTTTTTATGAATTTCTTTTTAATAAAATTGATGAATTTCTTTTTTATGAAGGATATATAGTTCTTGAAATTGGTTTTAATCAATCAGCAGACATAATTAAACTTGCTTCAAAAATTAGTCATGAATTGGAGGTGGTAAAAGACTATAGCAATCATGATAGATTTGTTGTGATTAAATATTATGGAAAACAAAATAATTAAAGAAATTTTAAATAATAATGTTGTGGCTTTTCCCACTAATACTGTTTTTGGATTAGTTGCAAAAGTTGAGAAAAATAATATATACAAAATTAATTTATTAAAAAAAAGAAAAAAAGATCAACCATTACAAATCTTAGTAAATGATTTTAAACAAATTAAAAATGATATTTTGCTAAATGATTTTACAATTAAATTTTTTAAGGAAAATTTAAATAAAAAAACATCATATATAGTTAGACCTACCAAAGAATTTTATAATAAAAATTTATTACCTTCATTTGAAAATAGTGTTATGTTTAGAATTGTTGATGGTCCTATAAGTAAATTAATTAAGAAAACAGGTCCATTATTTGCTTCTTCAGCAAATATTCATGGCGAAACTATCCTTAATGATAATAATGATATTAAAAATACATTTAAAATTCCAACTAGCAAAATAAAACAAAAAAAAGGAAATCCATCAAAAATAATTTCTTTATTAAATGATGAAGTAAAAATTATAAGGGAGATAAAATAAAATGAAAGATTTAGAAATATGATCAGCAATTAAAAATGAACAAAAAAGACAAGATGAACATGTTGAATTAATAGCTTCAGAAAATTTTGTATCACAAGATGTTCTTGAAGCTACTGGATCTATATTAACAAATAAATATGCTGAGGGTTATCCAGGTAAAAGATATTATGGCGGATGTGAAAATGTAGATAAAGTTGAACAATTAGCAATTGATAGAATAAAAAAATTATTTAATTGTAATTATGCTAATGTTCAACCACATTCAGGGTCACAAGCGAATTTTGCAGCTTATAATGCTGTTTTAAATTCAGGAGACAAAATTTTGGGAATGGCTCTTAGTGCTGGTGGTCATTTAACACATGGATTTCATGTTTCAGTAACTAGTAAATATTTCGAAGCTGAATCTTATGGTGTTGATAAAAAAACCCATTTAATAGATTTTAATGAAGTAAGAAAAAAGGCTTTAGAATTTAAACCAAAATTAATTATATGTGGAGCTTCTGCATATTCAAGAATTATAGATTTTCAAAAATTTAAAGAAATAGCTGATGAAATTGGAGCATTGCTTTTAGCTGATGTTGCTCATATAGCTGGATTAATTGTTACTGGTCAACATCCTAACCCATTTGATTATGGTGTTGATATTGTTACTTCAACAACTCATAAAACACTTCGTGGTTCAAGAGGTGGAATAATTTTAACTAATGATAAGGAATTATCAATAAAAATAGATAAATCAATTTTCCCAGGAACACAAGGTGGACCAATTATGAATATTATCGCAGGAAAAGCAATTGCTTTTTATGAGGCTTTACAACCTGAATTTAAAAAATATCAAGAACAAGTTATTAAAAATGCAAAAGCATTTGCAAATAAACTTGTTGAAAAAGGGTTTTCACTTGTGTCGGGTGGAACTGATAATCATTTGATACTTGTCAATGTTAAAAAATCATTTGGAATTACTGGTCTTGAAGCAGAAGTAGTTATGAGAAAAATAAATATTACTTTAAATAAAAATACTGTGCCATTTGACAAAGAATCACCAAGAATTGCTTCAGGTATTAGAGTAGGTACACCAGCAATGACAACCAAAGGATGAATAGAAGAAGATTTTGAAAATCTTGCTGAAATAATGATAAAAGTTTTTAAAAATATAGAAAATGAAAAGGTATTAATTAATGCAAAAAATGAAGTTTCAAAAATTATTAAAAAGGTTAACGGGAGAAAACAAAATGAATAAAAAAGTAACTTTAATTAAACATCCATTAATCCAACATAAACTTACTCATATTAGAAAAAAAGATACCAATTCTAAAGAGTTTAAAGAATTTTTAGATGAAATTACAAGATTGATGGCTTATGAAGTTTTGAAAGATATTAAATTAGAGGAGATAGAAATTGAAACACCAATTGCTAAAACAACTGGTTTTAGAATTGCTGAAAAGGTAAATTTATATCCAATTTTAAGAGCTGGTCAAGGAATGGTTGATGGATTTACAACAACAATTCCTTTTGCTAGAATTGGTCACATTGGTATGTATAGAGATGAAAAAACTTTACAACCTGTGGAATATTTATTTAAATATCCTAAAGATACTGAAAAGGATACTTATAATATCATAATTGATCCAATGTTAGCTACTGGTGGTTCAGCAATTGCGGCAATTGAAAAATTAAAATCTAATGGAATTGAAAATTTAAAATTTGTTGCATTGTTAGGTTCACAAGAAGCAATTGATAATATTACAAAAAAACATCCTGATGTTGAAATATTTATTTGTGCAATTGATCCTAAGCTTGATGAAAATGGCTATATTGTTCCAGGTTTAGGTGATGCTGGAGATAGAATATTTGGAACAAAATAAAAAAATCATTTCTTTAAACCTTTAAAATATATTGATAACTTCTATTTTTAAAAATAACTATATAATAAATGTTAAAATATATAATGTTATTATAAAATTATGGAACGTAAAACAAAAGTAGGAAAACATTACTCAATATTAAAGAAAGCTGAAGATATATCATTTTCAGTCATTGAATTAATAAAAGAAGATAAGTATAAAAATGCAACTCCTGAAACTCTAAAAGAATTAACCAAAAATTTTAAACAAAGATTGCACAAAGGTGAAAGTCTTGATGATATTTTAATTGAAGCATTTGCAACAGCATATCGTGCTGTTCAAATGGTTTATGGAATTAATTTATATAGAGTTCAAATAATGGGAGGATATGCTCTTCATAGAGGAGATGTTGCTGAAATGAAAACAGGTGAAGGTAAAACCTTAACTGCTATTTTGCCTGCTTATTTAAATGCATTAACTGGAAAAGGTGTTCATATTGTGACTGTTAATGAATATCTTTCTACTCGTGATGCTTTAAATACTGGTAGAGTTTTTAGTGTTTTAGGTTTAAAAACAGGATCTGTAATTTCAAATCAAAGTCCTAATAAAAAAAGAGAAGAATACAATAAAGATATAACTTATTTAACAAATTCAGAATTAGGATTTGATTATTTACGGGATAACTTAGTAAAAGATTTTGAACATAAAACTCAAAGAAAATTAAATTTTGCAATTGTAGATGAAGTAGATTCAATATTAATTGATGAAGCAAGAACACCTTTGATTATTTCAGGTGGTTCTAATGTTGCTAATGATGAATATATAATTGCTGATGATTTAATTTTGAAAATGGTTGAAGGAGATTATGATTTTGATAAAGAAACAAATCAAGCTTTTTTAACTCAACAAGGTGCAGAATTTATTGAAAAAGAATTAAAATTAGAGAATTTATATTCTTTTAAAAATTCAAATTTAGTACACAGAATTCATAATGCTTTACAAGCTCATTTTAGATTTAAAGAGGGTGTTGATTACACTGTTAAAAACGATGAGATAGTTTTAATTGATATATTCACAGGTAGACTTTTGGAAGGTAGACAATATTCTAATGGTTTAAATCAAGCAATTGAAGCAAAAGAAAGAATTAAAATAAAACCTGAAACTAAAACTTATGCATCTATAACTTATCAAAATTTATTTAGAATGTATAAAAAACTTTCTGGAATGTCAGGAACTGCAGTTCCTGAAGAAGAAGAATTATCTTCAATTTATAATATGAGAGTTATTCCTATTCCTACAAATAGACCAATAATAAGAGTTGATCTTCCTGATTTAATCTTTTCAACTGCAAAAGTAAAATTTGAAAAGATTATTGAAAGAATTATTGAAATTCATAAAACTTCACAACCTATTTTAGTAGGTACAAGATCTGTTAATGATTCAGAAATGATTTCTGAAAGACTTACTTTGCTAAAAATTAAACATGAAGTTTTAAATGCTAAAAATCATTCTAGAGAAGCAGAAATTATTGCTAAAGCTGGTAAGAGAAATTCAATTACAATTTCAACAAATATGGCTGGTCGTGGTACTGATATTAAACTTGGTGATGGAGTTGTTGAATTAGGTGGACTTTATGTTATTGGTTCTGAAAGACATGAGTCAAGAAGAATTGATGATCAATTAAGAGGTAGATCCGGACGTCAAGGTGATGTTGGGATAACACAATTTATGGTTTCACTAGAAGATGAAATAATGCAACGTGCAGGTTTAAAAAGAATTAAAAGATGAATGGGTTCACTTGATGAAATGCCTATTCAATCCAAAATGATTGCAAAATCATTAACTATTGCCCAAAAGAAATTAGAGGGAATTAATTATGATGCTAGAAAATCAGTAATTGAGTATGATGATGTTTTAAATCAACAAAGACTTTTAACTTATCAACAAAGAGATAAAATATTTACAACTAAAAATATTTTAGGTATTGCAGAAAATATGTTGAGAAGTTTTGTTGATTGGATTGCAGAAGATGTCAATGTGCATAATGGAACAACATTTATTTCTGAAAAATTTATTAAATTAATTAACTTCAATATTAAAGGAATTAATTTACCAATTAAATCTCTTTCTAAAAATGAAGTTAAAGATTTTGTCAAGGAAGAAATTGTCAAAATTTTTAAAGATTTCATAAAAAATGAAGATCAAGAAGAACTTGAGAAAAAAATTAAGAATATAATGATTCATTCAATTGATACTTCTTGACAAAATCAAATTGAAAGATTAGATAGATTAAAAAATGGAATTCATTATAGACAATATGCACAAAAAAATCCAGTTCAAGCATATGTTCTTGAAGCTGATAAATTATTTAATTATTATCGTGATGAAATTAAACAAAAATTTTCTTTAATTATTCTTAGAAAAATTTATCATGATGAAGCTAATGATATTGAAAAACAAAATAATAGAGAAACAAAGGAAATATTAATTAAATAAGATATTAATTTAATATATTTAGATATAAATATAGAAGGTAAAAAATGAAAAAAACAACTAACACACAACAAAAGAATAAAAGTTATGGTTTATTATCAATGATGGCAATGATTGTTGGTATTGTTATTGGAATGGGTATTTTTGTTAAAAATGCTGGTCTTGTTTCAACTAATGGTTCTGTATTAAATACAGCTATTGCTTGATTTATTGGTTCAATAATTATAATTTCTATTACAATTGCTTTCATAGAAATTTTAACTATAACAGAAATAACAGGAGAGCAATCCACGATTTCTAATTGAGGAAAACATTTATTAGGAGTTAAATTTGGTAAATTCATTGGTTTTTATATTACATTAATATATTTTCCAATAATAATAGCCTCTTTATTCCAAGTTGCTAGTATGCAGCTAATTGATGTATTGCAACAATCTGGAGCAATTTCTGATAATCTTACAACCACTCAATATGTTGATTCAATAATTGGTATTTCAGCAATTTTATTAATAATTGTTTCACTAATTAATTCGACATCAACAAAACCAGGGAAATATTTTCAAAATTTAGGTACTACTGTTAAAACTATTCCTATATTTTTTATATTAATATTATTTGTAGTTTTGTTATTTGCAAACATTGATAGTATTAATTTTAATCAAGAATACATTCCAAATACAAGTGCTGGAGAAACTGCTATTGATCCTAATAAATCAAATATTGAATTAATATTTATGACAATGCCAGCAATATTATTTTCTTTTGATGGGTTCTTATTAGCTGGTGCATTATCAAAAGAAGCTAAAAGTAAAAATACATTTAAATGAGCGTTTATTTTTTCAATGATTTTTATTATTGTTATTTACTTTTTATTTTCAATGGCTGTTTTAGGTATTGGGGATTCAACACAAGAAGGATATGGAACAATAACTAATGCTATTTATGCAGGTTTAGGTCCAGAACATGAACATTTAGCTGATATATTATCTCCAATTGTTGAAGCAATTATTGTTATTTCCATACTGACAGGAGTATCTGGATGTACAATTGCCTCATATCGTAATTTATCAGATCTTTCTGCACATAACTCTATTAAAGATCCTGATTTAAAATACATTACCAAAAATAAATTTGGTGTCTCAATGGGGTCTGGTTTTGCAATTACTACACTTTCATTAGCTTGATTTGTTATTAGTATTGGATTTTGTTCAATACTTGCATTTAAATATGATGATTCAAGTTTAATTTTAATGCTATCAGATTTTGCTTCTAATCTAGTTGTTATTATTGCATTTATTTTATATGTAGCAATAATGATAGCGGCTTTATTTAATAGATTTAGAAATCCTCAAAATAGAATACCTGTTAAAAAGAATGCTTTCTTTATACCATCTGCTATTATTGGATCAATAATGACATTATTAATTTCTATATATTTTGCATACACAATTTTTGATTTTGGTTCTATAACATTTGATACAAAAGTTGGCTCAATTGCAGCAGTTCAATTAATTTTCACAATTATTGTTATTTTAGCTATTACTTTTATTATTTCTTATAATTCAATAAAAACTCATAATATGAGTGATGAATTAATTATTAAGAAAAATAATCAATTAAAAGAATACTATGGTCAAGATTATGATCCTAAAGCTATGCAAGCAAAAATTAATGAATTGATAGATATTGAAGTTAAAAAAACAATTGAACATCATAAATTACGAAAAATTGAAAAAGAAGAAAAAAAGAAATTAAAAAAAGAAATTAAAAGAAAAAAACAAGAAGAAAAAATTGAACATCAAAAAATCAAAAAAGAATTAAAAGAAGAAAAAAATAATGATGAGTTAGAGAAATAATTTATTAAAATAAAAAATTTAAAAAAGCATTTAATGCTTTTTTTTATTATATAAAAAAATGTATTTTACATATAATTTTATGTATAATACATATATATTAATAATTCAATCAATCAAAAGGAGGTTTAAATTAAAAAATGTGAAAATAAATCAATAGAACATATTGAAAATAATTTAAAAAAAGATAAAAATAAAAAACCTCTTGAAAGAAATCAAGAAAATAAGAAAACATCAGAATTCTTAATAAGAAAAATACTTTTAACTAAATCGTTAGAAAAATTAGAACATATATTAGAAAAAAAAAGGGACTTTAAATTTAAAAATTTTATTGGCATGTATATTTATTATTCTAGATATAATGAAGTTTCTAAAATGTTTTATCCTAATTTATTTAATGCTATGAATGAGTATGAAAACGCAATTAAAAATGCAATTAAAAATGATCCTTATTATGAAGTTTATGAAATTCTTGAATTTAAAAGAGATAAAAAAAGAAAATCCATTGACTTTCTTATGGAGTCTAGGGATTACTTAAATAAATTACTTGAAAAAAATAATATTTCAATTAGAAAACTTTCTAAAGCTTCAAATATAAAATATTCCAATTTATATAATTTTTTGAAAAAAGATAAAATAAATGCTATAAGTGTTAAAAATGTTCATAAAGCTCTTTGAGTATTATGAGCATTTGTTCAAGGTTGAACATTGGAAGAGGCTAAGGAAAAACATATTCAAAAATTCAAAGAAATTTGATTACATTGAAATATTGATGGTATTGATATTAATATTGAAAATAATAAAGACATAGATTAATTATTTATATTTTTATATAATATAAATTTAAAAGGGAAAAGTTATATGACTGAAAATAAAAAAACAACAGCAAAAACAACTACAACTACAAAAACTACTAAAACAACAACAGCAAAAAAGGTAAATAGTAACAAATCACAATTAATTTTAGAACTTAAAAAAGTTAAAAAAAATTATGGTAAAGTTGAAGTTTTAACAGGAATTAGTTTTGATGTTTATGCTGGAGAAAGAATTGCTATTGTTGGTGCAAATGGTGCCGGTAAATCAACTCTTTCAGAAATAATTGCTAGAGTTAAAGACTTAACTTCAGGTACAATCAATTACTATTTTGAAGAAAATGGAAAACAATCTAAGGGAAAAGGAAACATTTCAAAACATATTGGTATCCAATTCCAAGATTCATCATATCCAGAATATTATAAAGTTGAAGATTTGGTTAAATTTGTTATTGGAGCAGCCAAATTAGATATTACAGAAAAAGAATTAGAACATTTATATAAAACATTTGATCTTTGAAATTTAAGAAAAGAAGTTGCTAGAGGATTATCTGGTGGACAACAACAAAGATTAAATATTTTATTAGCAATTGTTAATAATCCAAAATTATTAATTCTTGATGAAGTTGGAACAGGACTTGATGTTGAATCAAGAACAAAAATAAAATCATATATTAAATCATATGCAGATACACATGATGCAACAATATTACTAGTTTCACATAATTCAGATGAAGTTATGGAATTAGTTGATAGAGTTATTGTCATTCATAATGGAAATGTTTTTGAAGATAAAAAATTAAAAGATATTATTACTAAATGAAAGCAATTTGATTTATATATGAATAATTTATACTTAAAAGTATTCAAAAAAAATCTAGATTTAAGAGCTAATAAATCAGGTAGAAATAAATCAAAAAATAAAAATAAAAATAAAGGAAATAAAAAGGAAAAATAATGTTTGCTTTATATAAATTACAAGCCAAAGCATGATTTTCAAACATTTTTAACAAAATGGACTTCTTAATGACACTTTTATTCTTGTCAGTTTTGGGTTCATTTGTTGTAATGACAGCTAATAATTCAGGTATTTATTTTGGCTCAGGAAATGAATTATTATTATCACAATTAAATGTTAATGTTGTTTCATCAATTTTATTATTAATGGTTGCATCTTCAGCATTAAATACATTTGGTATTTCATTTTTCGAAATGAAAGAATCAGTATTATTAAAAAGAATTGGTGCAACTGAAATATCTAAAATTGGTGCAGTAACTTCATTTATTCTTTGAGGAATGACTTCTATGTTATTTATAATTGGATGAATGTCTATAATAGTTGGCATTTGCCAAATTCCAGGATTTGCTTCATGAACAGGTGGAATGTTATGAATTGATAGTTCTATTTGAACTAACATTAATTGACTAGGTGTTTTTACAAGTATTATAATAACAATGGTTTCATTTTATGCTATCTCATTCTTCTTTGTTTCAATATCTAAAAGTTCATCAGCTTATCAAATATTAGCAACATTTTATTTCTTTTTAATTTCATTTTTAGGTGGTGCTTATACTCCTAATGCTGATAGAATGTGAATGGATGTTGTTTCATTTATGTCACCATTAGGTTGAGGAACTAATTTAATGCAAGATGCAATGAATGGTGGAAATGTTTGACATATTTTTACAGGTTATGATGTCCCTGGCCTTGGTGATCCTGAATCAGTTTCAGTTTGAAATGCTTTAGGGCAAATAGGATTACCAATAATTTATGGAGGGTTAGCAGCAGGATTCTCTGCTAAGTTCTTTAAATGGGATTAGGAGAAAAATATGAAATCATTATATAAATTAATTACAAAAACAAATTTAAAATCACCATCAATTTTATTTCCACTAGTATTCCCATTAATATTCATTTTATTATATTCAGTAGGTATTAATGATGGAATTACAAGTGTTGAATTAGATGCGCTTGTTGCAACATTCTTTGTTACAATTTTTTCAATCACAACAATGCAAACTGGTTTAATGGGATTTGGAATCAATTTTGTTGCAATTAAAGAATCAGTATTAATCAGAAGAATAGGAGCAACAGAATTAAATAAACTTGATGTTATCTTATCATTGTTATTTTATGGTCTAACTGTTTGATTAATTTCTGCTGCATGAATATTTTTAACAGTAATTATTTTTAGTGGAATAGGTACATTTTACTCAGTGGCTGATGATGGATCAAAAGTTTTTGTTACAAATGCTGCAGCATGAATGCAGTATGTAAACTGAGGTAAATTTCTTTGCTCTACAATTGTTATGTTATTCGCTTCATTTTCATTAGGAATATTCTTTACTTCCATTGCTCCTAATGATCAATCATATATGGCAATGGCAATGTTATATTTCTTCTTTGCAGGATTTATGGGAGGACTTCTTTTCCCAGGTGATGTTCCTAATTGAATAGAATACATTGGTTATGTAATACCACATTCATATGTTGGATTCTTAAATGATTGAGCAGCTGGAACATCTATCGAAACATGACAAACTGTAACTGGATTTATTGTCCCAATTGTTTTTGGAATAGTAGTTTTAGGTGCTTCAGTTAAATTACTTAAATTTGATTAAATTTAATATATTTTATAAAATAAAAAAATAGAGAAATTATTCTCTATTTTTTTCTATATCTTTTTTCACAACATTGATTATTTTATTTAGGTTAGCTTCTGTTCCTATTAATGCTAGAACATCACCTTCTTCAATCAAAGTATCTCCATTAGCTATAATTGGCTTATTGTTATCATTTTTTTTAAAAACTAGTGAAATCAAGATGCCATTAGGTATTTTGATATCAACTATTTTTTTATTATATTGTTTTTTAATGACAGGAACTCTTACTAAAAATACATCTTTATTAATTTCAGTGATTTGGTATTCCTCTGCTCCTCCAATAAATGATAAAGGATTGATAAGTTTTCTATACTCTTTTTTAGCTGCTTCAACTTCTGGTGTTACAACTTCATCAACGCCTATTTTGTTAAGTATTATTTCATGGCGATCATTAACAGATTTAGCAATTACTTTACCTTTAAAATTTTCTTTTAATAATGATGCTATTATTAATGAAGATTGAAAATCTTGACCCATTCCAATTACAAAGAAGTCAGCATTTTCAATTCCGATATTTAACAGAAAATCTTTATCTGTTGCATCACCAACAATAATATTTTTAATACCTTGTAAAAGTTCTAATTTTTTTTCATCTTTATCTATTGCCACAATTGAGAAGTTTGGCTTTTTACTAATATCATTTATTAAAGTTAAAGTAAATCTTCCAATCCCTATAAATACTATTTCTCTTTTGTTCATAAAGAACCTCCTACATTTATTTTAATACAATACTTATTATTAAAGAAATTTATATGAAAAAATTTTTTTAAATTTTTTAAAAAATATTTTTTTTAATATAAAATTTAATTAAAAACATATATAATTATTTATGGTGATACACTAATGTAATTCTTAAGTGCTATGCTCTGGTAGCTCAGTGGTAGAGCAGCTGGCTGTTAACCAGTTGGTCGGAGGTTCGAATCCTCTCCGGAGCGCCATTTATGGCCCATTGGTGAAGCGGTTAACACACATGGTTTTCATCCATGCATTCACGGGTTCGAGTCCCGTATGGGTCACCATTTTTTATGGGACATTAGCTCAGTTGGGAGAGCATCTGCCTTACAAGCAGAGGGTCGGGGGTTCAAGTCCCTCATGTCCCACCATAAAAAATTAAAAACATATTTAGAATTTATTCTACGTTCTAAATAAGCCGTTGTAGCTCAGCAGGCAGAGCAACTGACTTGTAATCAGTAGGTCGTAGGTTCGATTCCTATCAACGGCACCATTAAAGCGGGTGTGGTGAAATTGGTAGACACGCTAGACTTAGGATCTAGTGCCTTCGGGCGTGGGGGTTCGACTCCCTTCACCCGCACCATTAAAAGATAACTATATTTTTAGTGTTCTGATTTTAAAAGAGAGAATTATTTATGAAATAAATGATTTAGAACATAGGCAATTATTTGCGTCTGTAGCTCAATTGGATAGAGCGTTTGATTACGGCTCAAAAGGTTGTGGGTTCGACTCCTGTCAGGCGCACCATTATTCGGAGAGTAGCTCAGTTTGGCAGAGCACTGCGTTTGGGACGCAGGGGTCGCAGGTTCAAGTCCTGTCTCTCCGACCATTATAATGGGGGTGTAGCTCAATTGGTAGAGCACTTGATTTGCATTCAAGAGGTCGTCGGTTCGACTCCGATCATCTCCACCATTAAGGCGAGGTAGCTCAGTTGGTTAGAGCGTCTGGTTCATACCCAGAAGGCCGTGGGTTCGACTCCCTCCCTCGCTACCAATAAATTTAATATTCTTTTAAAATTGGGTATTAATAATAAAGATGGTTCTTTAGCTCAGTTGGTTAGAGCCGTCGGCTCATAACCGATTGGTCGCTGGTTCGAGTCCAGCAAGAACCACCATTAAAAAACTAAATAAATTAATGATATATGTATATATGGCAATTATGGAGATTTACCCAAGTCTGGTTGAAGGGGTCGGTCTTGAAAACCGAGAGGTGGCGAAAGCTGCGCGGGGGTTCGAATCCCTCAATCTCCGCCATTTATTTTATCGCGGAGTGGAGCAGTCTGGTAGCTCGTTGGGCTCATAACCCGAAGGTCATAGGTTCAAATCCTATCTCCGCAACCAATGGTTCTGTAGTGAAGTGGTTATCATGCCTCTCTGTCACAGAGGAGATCGCGGGTTCAAATCCCGTCAGAACCGCCATTTATTATGGTCCGGTAGCTCAGTCGGTAGAGCATGTGATTGAAGCTCACAGTGTCGGCAGTTCGATTCTGCCCCGGACCACCATTAATAAATTAAATTATTTTTTAATCTTATTTATTAATGGTATTTATAAATTATTAGAGAAGTGAATATTATTCACTTCTCTTTTCTATTGATTATTTTAAAAGTATAATTCATATATGTGAAATGAATTGATAGATCAAGAGACAGGTGCTTATATCGCTAATAAAGCACCAGCCTTATTTGGTGTATTGCCTCTTTATGGTGTTTTAATTTTCATTGGATTTGGATTATCATGTGGTTATGCATATATAGGATGAAATAATAAAAAATATAGAAATTGAGATTTTATTTTTTGTGTTTCTTTTACCTCTATTTTTGCATTGTATGGTGCAAAATTATGATATTTAATTTTCGATCCTATTAATGCATTTAGTGGTGTTAATGATGTTTTGGATGTTATTATTTTATTTTGTATACCTGCATTTGGTAGATCGATAATTGGAACTGTCATTTTTGTTCCCATAGGAATTTGAATTTGACAAAAGTATTGGGGCCCAGATAATAACACTCTAGAAATATTTGATGTTTTATTACCATCCATTTTAATTGGTCAAGCAATAGGAAGATGGGGTAATTTTGTTAATCATCAAGTTTATGGTGATATTGTTGATCCTGATAAATTAAATTGATTACCAATATGATTGAAAAATAATATGTTTATTATTGATGATTCTGGTGCTGAATGAAGAAATCCCTTGTTCTTATATGAATCATTTGCTGATTTAGGATCACTTTTAATTATTATTTTAATATTTAAAACAAATAATTATTGAAAAAGAGGAACTATGGGATTTTCATATATATTTTTATATGGAATTGTAAGATCTTCAACAGAATTACTTAGAGATTCTCAATTTCAAATGTCCTGAGGTGCAAATTGAAATATTCATATTCCAACTTCATTTATTACAGCACTAATTTTGGTTTTCGTTTCTTTTTTCTTTATTATTTACTTACAATGAGGTGACAAAATTAAGAAATTTATTAAATTTATTTAAAAGGAATCTTGTTTTTTAAAAAAATAACACACTGATTAAGTGGTATAATATTAATATTATGGAAGAGAAATATGATTTATTAATAATTGGTGCTGGTCCTGCAGGATTAACTGCTGGAATATATGCATCTAGAGCAGGTTTGAAGGTTGCTATTTTTGAAAAATCTGCTCCTGGTGGAAAAATGAATAATACTCATAAAATTGATAATTATCCTGGAATGGAAGGTAAAGCAGGTTGAGAATATTCACATTCATTTTTAGAACAAGCTCAAAATTTTGGTTCAAAATTAATTGGTGGTGAAGTTGTTTCAATAGATAATTTAAAATCTTCTAATGAAAAAACAATTGAATTATCTAATGAAAAAAAATATTTTGGAAAAGCAATAATTATTGCTACAGGATTAAAACCAAAAAAATTAGAAGTGCCTGGATATGATGAATATTTTGGAAAAGGTGTTTCAACTTGTGTTGTTTGTGATGGAGCTTTTTATAGAAACAAAAACATAGCAATAATTGGTGGTGGTAATTCTGCAACTGAAGAATCACTATTTGCAGCTAAATTTGTTAACAAAGCATATATAATTAATTATTTTTCTGAATTTAAAGCAGAAAAAGCAACACTTGATAAATTAGCAACATTAGATAAAATTGTTCCTATGCATAATTATGAAACATTGGAAATATTAGGAGAAAATGGTAAAGTAAATGGACTTGTTGTTAAAAATAGAATAACTAACAAAGAAGAAACATTAGATGTTCAAGGTGTATTTACATATGTGGGTTGAAATCCTGAAATTCAATTTTTAAAGAATAATAAATTACTTGACAAAAATAAAATGATAACTATTGATCTTTCCACTGGAGAAACAAAAATACCAGGTGTTTTTGCAGCGGGTGATATAACACCTAAAAAATTTAGACAAGTAACAGTTGCTGCTTCAGAGGGTACAGTTGCTGCTTTATCAGCTGTTAATTATATTAACAATTTAAAGATATAAAATAATGGAAGAATATGGAAATTCTTTTTCTAATTTTGTAAAAAATGAAATTTTAGAATATAAATGGGAAAATAAACAATTAAAAGTTCTATTTTATTCATTTTTAAGAGCAAATGGAAATTATTCTGGTGGAGGATATATTGTTAAAAGTTCATTAAAAGAATGAGAACATTTCTTTAATAAGATGTTTCAAGAATTTTTTAATATTTCACCTAAGGCAATTAAAACTAAAAAATTAATAAAATATGAAATTTATGATCCTGAATTTTTAATTAAATTTACAAAAAGATTGGGAAATTTAGTTGCAAAAACAAGAGATGATCATAAAGCATATATATCAGGTTTATTCATTGCTAAAGGTTGAATTTCAAATCCGAAATCTACTTCATTTCATTTTGAAGTAAGAGTTAGAAATTTATATCATTCTTTAGATATTCAAGAAATATTTGAGGGTGTTGGAATCAAAACTTTGACAATTCAAAAAAATAAATGGTATTTTACATATATAAAAAAATCAACAGATATTGCAAATGTTTTAAAATTAATGAATGCTTCACAATCAGTTATGTTTTTTGAAGATCAAAGAATAAATAGAGATTTTATATCTACATTAAAAAAAATGGACTCAATAGAGTATCATAATATTAAGAAGTCCAATGAGACATCTAAATTGCAAATAAAAGCAATCAAAGCAATAAAGAAAAATAAAAAATTTTTAGAATTAAATGAAAAACAAAAATGACTTGCTGAATTAAGAGTAGAAAATCCTTCTTCTTCATTTTCTTCTTTAATGATAAAATATGAAGAAAAATATAAATTAGAATTATCAAAATCTACAATAAGTAATTGATTAAAAATTATGGTTGATTTAGCAAATCAAGATACAGGTGGTGAAAAAAACAAATAATATTATTTCATATACAATAAATAATAATCATAACCCTACAACATGAATAATTTGGGGTGTTTTAACTTCTATTATGCTTTTAATTTTAATTTCTAGTATAATAATCTCAATATTTTTTTATAGAAAATATAATAAAAAATTTTTAACAATAAAAAAAATAACAATTTTAGCAACTTTTTTAGCAATATTTCTTGTTCAAGCTTTTTTAACAAAAATAACAGCAGATATTCCTTTTTTACCATCTGTTGATAGTGTTACAACAATAGTTGTTGGATTTATTTTTGGACCATTAGAAGGCATATTATTTGGTTGAATAGCTGATTCACTTAATACCTTAATTCATGGATGAAGTTATGAAGTATTGCCTTCATTAATGTTTCCTATGATTGGTTTAATATCTGGTTTATTTGGTGTAATTTATAAAAAAGTTCAAGACATTCCTATTTGAAAATCAATTTTAATTTTTCAAGTTATAGCAATTTCACTTTTATTTATTATGATTCCTTTAGAAATTTTTTTAACCAATGTAAATATAAATGGTAATTCAATAAGTGAAGAGGAATTTCAAAAAGCTTTATTTTTTTCAATAACATCATTTATTTTTATTGAGTTAATGATGTTATACATAAGATATTACAAATTAAATGGAAAAGAAATAATTTTATTAATGTTAATTTTATGTGTTTCATTTTCTGAAAGAATGATGGAATTAGTGATAAGGCCTTTTACTCAATATTTTTCAGGTTATGAAAAATCTTACTTATTAGCTCTTTATACAAGAATTTTAAGATCAACTTATTTAATACCTTTAGTCGCAATTATTTCTTTTTTATTAATTAGACTTACACAATTCGCAATGAAAAACACTCAAAGATAAAATGCCAAAATATAAAGATTATCCAAAAGCAATAGAAAAAATGATCATTACACAAAAAAAATATGATCCTTTAAGAGTAAAATGAAAAATATTCAAATATATTTTTTTCGTTTTTTTATTCATTTTTTTGATATCAATATCAATAATTCTTATTGTAATGTTAGGTGGTTCATAAAATTATGGAAAAACAAATTAAATTTATTGATGTTAATGTTTTTAAAAAAAATTTAAAAACAAACTTAAAGATTTTAAAATCTTTAAGTTTAGAGTTTAATGAAAATGATATTTCTGCAATTGTTTCTGAAAGTGCTTTAGAATTTAAAACTATAGTTGAATTAATTCAAAAAAAGAATCATAATTATTATGGAAAAATTGAATTTAATGGTGAGTATTTTAAAGCTGAAGGTAAATTCACTAGAAATAGAACAACATATATTCAAAATAATAATATTGAAAATTTATTGTCATCTAAAATGACTATGGAAAATTTCTTATTGGAAGGAATTAAAGATCGTAAATTACAAAAAAAATTTTATGAAGATGTTATTTCAGAGACAAAAAATGAAATTTCTAAATTAATTTCTGAACTTAAATATTTTAAATCTAATAATAAATATAAAAAATGATGAATCGGTCATCAAATTTCAATTGAAAAAAATAATGTTTCAAAAAATATTAAAGAATTAAAAATTTATACAAAAAATCAAAATCAAATAAATAAATTTAATTCAATAATTAAGGAATCAAAAAATGAAATAAAAATAATAAAAAGGGAAATTGCTGATTCAAAAGAATTATTTTTTATTGAAACTTTATCTAAAGATCATTTAATTAAAAAGCAAATTAAATCTAAATTATTTTTAATTGAAAAATTAAAAATGGAAGAAGAACAAATATTAAGTGTTCCTTCTGATTTATTTTCTAAAAATGAAGAAATACATAAATCTTCTTTAAAAACAATTTTAAAAGAAGCTTTTGCTTTTTTAAGATTTATCAATTTAAATGAAGAGCATTTTCTAAATTTATCTAAAAATAATTTGACTAAGTTAAATAGATTAAAAGATAAATTAAATTTAGAAAAAACAAATTTAGATAAATTTATTTTTATTTTAAAAAATATCATAAGAATTTTTGATAATGTTGATTTAGATCAAAATTCTCCTAAAGAAGTTAAATTAAATTTAAATATTTGAATAAAATATTTAAATGATTTGATAGATCCATATTCATTGATAAACAATCCTAAATTTAAAGAAGTTGAATTTTTTATTAAAGATGATTTAAATGAAAAAATTAAATATTTTAAAATATTTATTGAAGATTTAGAAAAAAAAGCTCAAGAAATTGTTTCAATGGATAAATTAGAAAAAGATAATAATATGAGAAAATTATGAGAATTTGAAACAATTTCTCTTAGATTTCAAAAACAAATTTATAGAGAAAAATTAGAAATAACAGAGCAATATAAAAATAAGTTTATTTTAGCAACACGAACTCATAATTATGAAAACATTTCAGAATATTTTGATATTTATAAAGAATATGAAGATAAATTTTTAGAAATTGATTTATCTTTAAATAAATGAAGATTAAATAGAAAAAACATGTCTCTTAAATTAGAAAAAAAGACAAGAATTTTAGCAATGAAAAAGAAAATTGAAGTTGCTAAACAAGAAATTAAAAGAATAAATCAAAATCAATTATCCTTTAAGGAATATAATGATATTTTAGATATAAATGTTGATAAAATCATCTCTAAAAAAATTAAGGAAATAAATTTTAGAAATTTAACACCTTTACAAATTGAAGAAAAAATAAATGCTAAAAATGAAATATTAAAAAAATTAAAAGAACAAAAATCAAAATTAAAGCAAATTAAAAATAAATTAAATTTTGTTGTTGGGTTTAATTTGAAAAAATTATTAGAAGATTTAAAAATTGATTCAAATTTAAAAAATGATTTTGAAAAAACAACTTTAAATTCTCTTTCTTATTCTCAAATTCATATTTTGTTAATAATGAAAGGCATTATTGAAAATGATAAAATAATAATAACTAGCAATCCAAATCCAAATGATCCAGAATCAGAAATAGTTAAAAAATTTATTAGAAAAATGTCTAAAAAATATAAAATAATGTTCATAATATTAACTACAGATATTAGATCAGTTGTAAATTTTGCAAAAAACGTCAACATAATAAGTAAGGGTACAAATATTGAATCTGGAAATTTAAAAAAAATATTATGTAATCCATTACATCCTTTTACTAAAGAGGCAATAAAAAAACCTTTAAATCTAATTGAAGAAACAGAAAATAATTTAGTCAATAATTATTTATATAAAAACCTTTATTATAATCAATATACAGATTTAAAATTAAGGGAAGCAGAAAAGCATCATTTAGTTTACTCATCAAGTAGAGATTTTGAGAAATGAATAACTAAATAAAATAGAATGGAAATTAAAATGAATCTATTGGATTTTTATACAAAAAAAGAAATAAATTTTAAAGGAAATGTCAAAATTTATCTTTGTGGTCCTACCGTTTATGATGAACCTCATATTGGCAATATGAGACCAATTATAATTTTTGATGTTTTGAATAAGGTTCTTTCATTGAAACAAAATGTGGAATTTATTCATAATATAACAGATGTTGATGATAAAATAATAAATCGCTCTTTAGAATTAAACATTCCAGAAATAACACTTACAAATAAAAATTTTGAAATATATTTAGATTTATTAGAAAAGTTAAATATAAAAAAACCAACTTATTTACCTAAAGTATCCGAACATATTGAAGGCATGATTGAATTCATTAATGATTTAATTGAAAAAGATTATGCATATGAAAGTAATGGATCTGTTTATTTTTCAATAAAAAAATTCAAAAATTATGGTAAATTGGGTGAAATTAATATTGGTGAATTAATTAAAAAAAGTTTTCTAAATGATAAAGAACATGGAGAAGATTTTGTAATTTGAAAAAAGACAAATATTGGTATTAATTGAAATTCTCCTTGATCAAAAGGTAGACCTGGATGACATACTGAGTGTTCTTATTTTATTAAAAAATTTTTTGGAGATAAAAAATTAGATATTCATGGTGGAGGTATTGATTTAAAATTTCCGCATCATATAAATGAAATGGCTCAATATGAAGCTTATTACAATTTTTCAGAAACTTCTAAATCATGAATTTATGTAGGACAATTAAATATTAATTCTAAAAAAATGTCTAAATCAGAGGGAAATTTTATAAAAGCAACTGATTTTATTAATGAATATGGAGCAAATACTTTAAGAATTATTAATTTATTAACAAGTTATTCTAAGCCTATAAATTTAACAGAGGAAGTTATAAATAATGCAAAAAATTTGTTAAATAAAGTTAAAAACACATTAAGAAAAACATTAATTAATCTTGCCAAGGAAAAAAACAGGAGAAAATTATCTAATGTAAAACCAACAAAAAAATTTGTTGATATATTATCAAATAATTTGGAAACTCCTAATGCAATTACATTTATTTTAAACCAAATAAAAATATTAAACATAGATAAAAATAAAGTCAATAAGGAGAAAATAGTTGAGGAAATAATAGCTAATTTTTCTCTATTAGGAATTAAATTTAATATTTTATATAATGAATTAAAAAATGAAATAAGGGAAAGTAGTCTCAAAAAGGACTATAATAAATTAGATGAATTAAGAGAGAGATTGGTGAATTAAGTGTTTATATATGGAAAAAATCCAATAAAGGATTTATTTGATAAGGATTTTAAATTAATAAAAAAAATATGAATTGATAAAAAAAGACATCAATCATTTTTTAATGATTTAAAAAATAAGGGAATTGAAATAAATGATTTTAAAGTTTTTAATTTTAGAAAAAATGGTTTTTCTAGTCATGAAAACTTTCAAGGAATTATTGCTTTAATTGAAGAACCTAAAATTTATTCTTTAAAGGAATTAATAGAGCTAAATATTGGTAAGGAAAGTCCTAAATTTTTAATTTTGGATCAAATAGAAGATCCACAAAATTTTGGAGCCATTTTAAGAAATGCAGCCGCCTTTGATATTGATGGAGTTATTTATCCTTCTAGAAATTCTGCTAAATTAAATTCTACAGTTATGAAAGCATCAGCAGGAAATTGAATGAGAGTTAATTTATGTGAAACTAATTCATTAAATCAAGTTGTTGATACATTGAAAAAAAATTATTATTGAATAATAAGCACTTCATTAGAAGGAAAAACTTCTTTTGAAGAAATAAAAAATATAAATCAACCTAAAGCAATAATATTAGGTAATGAAGGAAAGGGAGTTAGAAAAACTCTTAATGAAAAATCAGATTTTAAAATTAAAATAAACATGAACCAAGAAGTTGAGTCACTAAATGTTGCTTCAGCTTCAGCTATTATTCTTCACTATTTATTTTAATAAAGGTGAGTTTAAAAAATCTTGATGAACAAGAAATACTAATTAAAAAAATTAAACAAAATTATCAAAATAAAAATTTTAATAAATTACTAAAAATGTATGAGCCATTGATAAAGAGTTTATCTTTTGGATTGATTTATCAATGCCCACATATGCCTATTGAAGCAGAAGATTTAAAAAATTTATTATCTGCTGATTTTTATGATTTAGTAAAAAATTATGATCCTAAAAAGGGAATGAGTTTTCCTTCTTATATAAAGAAGTTTTTAAGATTTAAAGGAATAAATCATTTAAGAACTTATACTAATTTAAAACATCGAACTTTAAATTATGTTTCTATTATTGATGAAGAAATGAAAGAGTTATCTTGCTTCACTTTAGATAAATCAAAAATAGCCATTGATGAAATTGATTGTTATATTTCATATGCAAAATTATCCCAAAAGGAAAAGGAAGTTCTAAATTTTCTTAAAAATGGATTAACTATTGAAAAAATTGCTTTGAAAAAAGGAGTTACAAAACAATCTATTAATTATATTAAAAGAAATGCTATTAATAAATTAAGGAAAATCATTGATAATTAATAGTATAATAATTTTGTACATTTTAAAAGGAGATAATAAAAAATATGGAAAGAAAAAAAGTTATATTATTATGTGATCAATGTTTATCACGTAATTATTCATATTTTAAATCTCCTAATTCAGATAAGAAAATTGAATTAAAAAAATATTGTGCAAATTGTGGAAAACACACAATTCATAAGGAAACAAGATAAAAATAAAATGGGTATTTTAAAAGGTGTTAATGAAGAAAGAAGAAAGATAAAGTGATCTAATGGTAGAAAAACTACCAAGGTTTTTATTTCTACTATAATAACAATTTTTTTATTTGTTATAATCATTTCCTTATTTTCTTGAGGAATTGTTTCAATAATGAATTTAGCTTAATTTTATTTTGTTAAAGAAAGGTATTAAATTATGGAAAATTTAGATAATCATAAATGATATATTGTTCAAGTTGTAACAGGTTATGAACAAAAGGTTAAAGAGGATTTAGAAAATAGAGATTTTGATAAAACTACTATTCAAGAGATTTTTTTACCATTAAAAATGCATACAACAAAATCAGGTAATATTAAATCAAAATCAATGTTTCCTGGTTATTTATATGTTAATGTAGAAATGACTGATGAATCTTGATTTATTATTAGAAATACTAATTATGTAACAGGTATTGTTGGTTCATCAGGACAAAGAACAAAACCTACACCAATTAGACCTGATGAAATTCAAAGAATAAAAGAAAAAGCTAAAGAGGAACAATTAAAAATTAAAAATATTAAAATTGGAAATAAAAATCAAAATATAATTCTTGATGTTCCATTTGAAATTAATGATTCTGTGAAAATAAAAGAAGGTGAGTTTGCAGCTCAAAAAGGAAAAGTCATTGATATTTCTATAGAGACTCAAAAAGCAACTGTTGAAATTGAGTTTTTTGGTAGATTAACACAAATAGAAGTTGGAATTTCTTTAATAGAAAAAATATAAAAAATGATTAAAATCATTTTTTAATTTTGTTATAATTAAAAAGTAATAACTTAAGATAGTAGCTGTCATAGAACTTAAATTGTGCTGCCGAGGTTTAAAACATTAACAATTATTTTATTTTTGTTATTTTTTAAAGATGTATTGGTAGTTTAATTATTATCCAGTACATCTTTTATTACAAAATCAAGAAAGGAAACAGAGCAAATATGGCAAAAAAATTAACAAGAGTTGCAAAATTACAATTTGTAGCTGGGAAATCTAAGCCTGGTCCAGAATTAGCTGGTTTGGGAATTGATATGGTTGGTTTTACAAGAGAATTTAATGATGCTACTAGAGATAGAGGCGATGATATTGTTCCAGTTGTTATAACTGCATACAGTGATAGATCATATTCATTTGTATTAAAAACTTCACCAGCTTCAAATATGCTATTAAAAGCAGCTGGAATTAAAAAAGGTGCTTCAAAAGCTCCAGGAGAAATTGTTGGTTCAGTAACTGAAGAACAATTAAAAGAGATAGCTGAATATAAATTAGATGATTTAAATACTAATTCTATTGAAGCTGCAGTTTCAATGTTAAAAGGAACTGCAAAAAACATGGGTATTTCTGTAGAAGAAACTCAAGTTGCTCAATCTGAAACAAACATGAAGGGAGATAAAAATGAGTAAAAATTATAAAGCAGCTTTAGCAAAAGTTGAAAATAAAGAATATTCTATTGAAGAAGCCATTAAGCTTGCAAAAGAAATCTCATTTGAAAAATTTGATCCTTCATTTAATTTATCAATGAATTTAAATTTAAATACAACACATGCTGATCAGCAATTAAGAGGTTCACTTGTACTTCCACATGGAACAGGTAAAAATTCTAAAGTTTTAGTTGTTGTTGATTCAGTAGATTTTGCTAGAGCAAAAGATGCAAAAGCAGATTATGTTGGTGGTATTGAATTAATTGAAAAAATTAAAAATGAAAACTGATTTGATTTTGATTTTATTGTTACAACACCTGAGTTTATGCCTAAATTAGCAAAATATGGAAGATTATTAGGACCAAAAGGACTAATGCCAAATCCAAAATTAGGAACAGTAACAAAAAACATTGAAAAAATTGTTAGTGATATTAAAAAGGGACAAATTGAATATAAAACTGATAAAGAGGGTATTATTTCAGTTCCTTTTGGTAAAAAATCATTTAACAATCAAGAATTAGTTGAAAATTTTAAAACAATTTTTAATCTTATTAAAAATAAAAGACCTGCAGTTGTTAAAGGAACATATATTTACACAACAGTTATTTCAACAACAATGGGACCTGGTATTAAGGTTAAAGTAGATTAAGGAGAAATTATGGCAATTACAAGAAAATTAAAAGAAATTCATGTTGCTGAATTAAGTGACTTAATCACTAAATCAAATATCATTATCACTTGAGATTATTTAGGTTTAAATGCTCATGAAGTTTCAGATATTAGAGCAATAATAAAAAAAGAAGATGCAATTAATAAAGTATATAAAAATAGAATTGCAAAAATAGCATTTAAAAATGCTGAGAAAAGTGAGATTTTACCTCACTTAAAAGGACCAACATCGTTTTTATTTATAGAAGATGAAAGTTCAAAAGCTCTTTCAGAGTTAAATAAATTTATTAAGGGAAACCCTAATGTTTCCTTTAAAGCTGGATATATAAATGGAGAGTTCTATGATGCAGATGGTGTTGCTGAAATAGCAGGATTACCATCAAAAGATGACTTATTATCAATGCTTTTATCAGCATTACAAGGAACAATGAGAAATCTTGCATATTCAATTTCACAGATTGCAGAAAAAGCATCTGAGGAAAATGTTACAGATAAATTAAAAGAAGCTTCTAACGAAGCATAAGGAGAAATTATGGCTATTAAAATTGAAGATTTTATAAAAGAATTAAAAGAAATGAAAGTTTCAGAATTAAATGAACTAGTTAAAGCTATTGAAGAAGAATTTGGTGTTACAGCAGCAGCACCTATGGCAGCAGCGGCTAGTGATGAAGAAGCAGCTGGTCCAACAGAAGTTAATGTTGAATTAGTTTCAGCTGGTGGAAACAAAATTGCAGTAATTAAAGTTATTAGAGAAGTAATGGGATTAGCATTAATGGATGCTAAAAAAGTTGCAGATAATGGTGGTGTAATTAAAGAAGGACTTTCACCTGAAGAAGCTGAAGAATTAATGGAAAAATTCAAAGCAGCTGGCGCAGAAGTTGTTGCTAAGTAAATTTTTAAACAATATAAAAGAGCATAAATGAGTGAATGATATTTATCGCTCTTTTTTGCTATCTAATAAAACATAAGGAGAATAATGGAATACAAATTAAAAAAATATGGTATTGATACAGAACGTATTAATTTTCAAAAAACAGAATTTGATTTAGAAGTTCCAGATTTATTAAAAATTCAAACAGAATCATTTGCTGAATTTTTAAAAAATGGAATTGATGAAGTATTTAATGAAATATATCCAATTAAATCTAGAAAATTAACAGTTCAATTTATTTCATCTAAATTAAAAAAAGTCAATATTCCTGAAGATGCTATTGTTGAAGCAAAAAATAAAGGTTCTAATTATGCTGCTCAATTAACAGCAAAATTTAGAATCATCAACAATGAAACAGGTGAAAAAAGATCTGAAGATTATGCATTTATTGCCAATGTTCCTTTAATGACAGAGGGTGGATCATTTATTATTAATGGTTCTGAAAGAGTTATTATTTCACAAATAGTAAGATCACCTGGAGTATATTTTGAAAATATGAAGGCTTCAAGAACTCAATCTGCTTCAGAAGCATCTGTTTTTAAATTATCAACTATTATACCTTTAAGAGGTGCATGATTAGAATTTGATTATAAAGATTACAAACTTTTAGGAACTAATCCCTCTGATATTAAAGTTAAAATTGATAAATCAAAAAGAATTAAAGCAGCATCTATTTTTTATTCATTAGGTTTCACTGATGAAGATTTAAGAAATATTTATGGTGATCATGAACTTTTAAATGAATGTATTGCTAAAATAGAAAAAGATAAAAAAAATCCTAAAGTTGCTAGAGAATTAATTTTTAAAACTTTAAATTCTGGTGATAGACTTGGAACAGAACAAGTAAATGGATGATTTGCAAATTTATTTTTTAATAAAAAAAGATATGATTTATCAAAAACAGGAAGATTTAAAATAAATGAAAAACTTTCACCTTTTAAAAGAATTGTTGGACATTATTCTGCTGATAAATTAATAATTGATGGCGTTACTATTTTAGAAAAAAAAGAATTAATTTCAGATGCAAAAGCTAATGAAATTCAAAATTATTATTATAAGAATAAACTTCCTAAAACTTCATTAAATTTAAATACTGAAATTTATGGACCAATGAAAGAAATTGTTTCGAAAGATGCATCTAAAAAAGATGAATTTACACAAGTTTCAATTATTAAGGTTTATTCAAATAAAAACTTTGAAAGTTTTGAAAATGTAGAAAAAGATAATAAAAATATTAGTAATGTTATTATGAATACACCTAGTAATTATGATTTCTTAACATTTTCTGATTTATTTGCATCATTTGGTTATTTATTTAATGTTGAAGATGAATTATGTTCATACGATGATATTGATTCATTATCAAATAGAATGATTAAAACAATTAATGATTTATTAAAAAACCAATTTAGAATTGGTCTTACAAGAATTGAAAGAAATCTTTCAGAAAAAATCAAAGCAAAAGATCTTAGTTCAGTAACAGTTAAATCTATTACTAATCATAAATTAATGGAATCTGCTTTGAAGGAATTCTTTAATTCATCACAACTTTCACAATTTATGGATCAAATTAATCCACTTGCTGAAGTTGCTAATAAAAGAAGATTAACTTCATTAGGTCCTGGTGGATTATCAAGAGATACAGCTTCATTAGTTGTTCGTGGAATTCATGATACTCATTATGGAAGAATTTGTCCTATTGAAACTCCTGAAGGACCAAATATTGGTCTTATATTAAACCAAGCTATTTATTCAAGAGTTAATAAATATGGATTATTAGAAACTCCATATTTTAAAGTTGAAAATGGAAAAATAAATAGAACTCCTATTTATTTAAATGCAGCTCAAGAAGATAAAAAAGTTATT
This sequence comes from Candidatus Tyloplasma litorale, assembly GCA_027943885.1. GTDB lineage: Bacteria > Bacillota_I > Bacilli_A > Mycoplasmatales > Hepatoplasmataceae > Tyloplasma > Tyloplasma litorale. Next base: position 545,218 of record AP027078.1, on the reverse strand, counting down.
TCTCCAGCTAATGTTGAAACAAAGGATGGAGTTATTATTCAAAAGGAAATAATTGCTAGAAAAAATGGTGCTTTCTTAACAGTTTCACCAGAAGAAATTGATTATATTGATGTTTCAACAAAACAAACAGTTTCAATAGCAACAGCTCACATCCCATTTTTAGAAAATGATGATGCTAACCGTGCTTTAATGGGTTCTAATATGCAAAGACAAGCTGTTCCACTTATTAAAGCAGAAGCACCAATTGTTGCAACTGGTGTTGAACAATATTCAGGTAAAGCAGCACCTACAACAGTTGTTGCTAAGGAATCTGGAAAAGTTCATGAAGCTTCATCAAAAAGAATTGTTATTGTTGGTAAAAAATCAAAAATAACTTACCAACTAAGAAAATTTGAAAGATCAAATCAAGGATTTTCTATTAATCAAATTCCTAAAGTTAATAAAGGTGATATTGTAAATAAAGGTGATATTATTGCTGATGGCCCTTCTGTGGATAATGGTGAATTAGCAATTGGTAAAAATGTAGTTGTAGCCTTTACCACTTGAAGAGGATACAATTATGAAGATGCAATCATCATCTCTGAAAGACTTTCAAAAGATGATGTTTATACTTCAATTCATATTGAAGAACATACAATTGAACAAAGAAGTACAAAATTAGGTGATGAAATAATTACTCGTGATATTCAAAATGCTTCAAAAGAATCTTTAAGAAATTTAGATAAAGATGGAATTATTATTGTTGGTTCTAAAGTTAAAGTTGGAGATGTTCTTGTTGGTAAAGTTACACCAAAAAGTGATGAGGATTTATCAGCTGCAGAAAAATTACTTGATACATTATTAGGTAATAAAACTAAAAATACTAGAGATAGTTCAATGAGAGTGCCTCATTTTGCTGAGGGTATTGTTCAAGATATCAAAATCTTATCAAGAGCTAATGGTGATAAATTGAATGATGGTGTTGAAAAAATTATTAAAGTTTATATTGCCCAAAAAAGAAAATTAAGAGAAGGTGACAAAATGTCAGGACGTCACGGAAACAAAGGTGTTGTTTCAAAAGTTCTTCCTATAGAAGACATGCCTTACTTAGAAGATGGAACACCAGTTGATGTTATGTTAAATCCATTAGGTGTACCTTCACGTATGAATGTTGGTCAAGTATTAGAAATTCATTTAGGAATGGCAGCAAAAAAACTAAATTTAAAAGTTGCTACTCCAATATTTGATGGTGCAAATCAAGAAGATATTAAAGAAATGTTTAAAAAAGCAGGAATGAAAGAAACTGGTAAATTTAGACTAACAGATGGAATTAATGGTGAAAAATTTGAAGAAGATGTAGCTGTTGGGGTTATGTATATGCTTAAACTTTCACATATGATCGATGATAAAATGCATGGAAGATCAATTGGTCCTTATTCATTAATTACACAACAACCATTAAGAGGTAAAGCTAATAATGGTGGACAAAGATTTGGAGAAATGGAAGCATGAGCTATTGAAGCTTATGGAGCATCAAATCTTTTACAAGAAATGATTACTTTAAAATCAGATGATATTAAAGGAAGAAATGAATTATATAATTCAATTGCTAAAGGTACAAAAATGCCTACACCTTCTGTTCCAGAAGGGTTCTGAGTTTTATTCTATGAAATGAGAGGATTAGGATTGAAGTTAGGTTTCTTAAATGATGAAGATGAAGCTGTTGAAATTGATAATACTATTTAGTAAAGGAGAACTAAAATAAATGGATGATTTATTATATGATGAAAAATTAATTGATTCTTTAGAAAAAGATTCAACAAATGAACATGAAAACATAGACAACACCATTGTTGTTGAAAAAGATTCAGAAATTAAAAAGGTTCAAATTTCACTGGCTACTTCTGAAGATATTTTAAGTTGATCTTCTGGGGAAGTTAAAAGAGCAGAAACAATTAACTATAAAACTCATAAACCAGAAAAAGATGGTTTATTTGATGAAAAAATCTTTGGTCCTACAAAGGATTATAAATGTCCTGTTTGTGGTAAAAAATTTAGAAGATCAGATGCAGGTAAAAAATGTTCTTCTTGTGGTGAAGCAGTTATTGAATCAAAAATGATGAGAAGAAGAAAAATGGGTCACATTTCACTTGCTGCCCCAGTTGCTCATATTTGATTTTCAAAAGTTAATTATTCAACAATAAGACAAATTTTAGGTTTAAAACAAGATGAATTAAATTCTGTAATTTATTTTAGAGCACCAATTATTATTGATGATGGTGGTTTAGAAGAAATTAAAGTTGGACAAATAATTTCTTTACAAAAAGCTGCAAGTACTTATAGAAAAATTTTAAAAGTAATTGAAAAAAATACTACTAATGAAAATATTAAAAAAAGAATTCAAGATAAAATTGATGAATTATTAAAAGAATCTCAATCAGAAGAAGCTAAAGAACAAGGTATTGATTTTTATGAATACAATACTTTTATTACAAGATTTTCTAAAATAAAAATTAAATTTGGGGCTGAAGCAATTAGAGATTTATTAGAAAAAAAAGATTTAAAAGCTGAAATTGAACTTATTAATAAAACAATTAATAATTCAAAATCTCAAACAGGAATTTCTTCATATTTTAGAAGATTAAAAACAATTGAATCATTTATTATTTCTAAACAAAATCCAGGTAATATGATTCTAGATGTTTTACCAGTTATTCCAGCTGATTTAAGACCATTAATTCAATTGGATGGTGGAAGACACTCAACAGTTGATTTAAATGAACTTTATAGAAGAGTTATTATTAGAAATAATAGATTAAAACACTGAATTGAAATTGGTGCTCCAGATCTTATTGTTCAAAATGAAAAAAGAATGCTTCAAGAATCTGTTGATGCATTATTTGATAATACAAGAAAACAAACTCCTGTTAAATCAAAAGATAATCGTGATTTAAAATCTCTTGCTGAAAATTTAAAAGGAAAACAAGGTAGATTTAGACAAAACCTATTAGGAAAAAGAGTTGATTATTCAGGTAGATCAGTAATTGTTGTTGGTCCTGAATTAAAACTTCACCAAGTTGGATTGCCAAAGCAAATGGTAGTTAAATTATTTGAACCATTTATTGTGCAAAGATTAGTTGAAGAAAAAGTTGTTAAATCAATTAAACAAGCTAAAAAATTAATTGAAGTTTATGATGATAGAATTTGAACTTATGCTACTGGCGTTATTAAAGAACATCCAGTTTTATTAAATCGTGCACCAACACTTCATAGACTTTCAATTCAAGCATTTGAACCAGTTATTACTTCTGGGAAAGCAATTAGATTACATCCATTAGTTACTCCTTCATTTAATGCAGATTTTGATGGTGACCAAATGGCAGTTCATGTTCCTTTATCAATGAAAGCCAAAAAAGAAGCAAGAGAATTAATGTTATCAAGTAAAAATATTCTTGGTCCAAAAGATGGAAAATTAATTCTTTCTCCTTCTCAAGATATTATTTTAGGAATGTATTATCTAACAAAAGTTAGAAAAAATAATATAGGTTCAAGAAGAATATTTGCTAATTTTGATGAATTAAATAATTTTATATTCACAAAACATACACATATTCATTCAATTGTTGCAATGCCATTAAAAGCCTTTGGAACTAAATTTGAAAAAGAAATGAATAATTCTCAAAAATATTTAGTTTCATCTGTTGGAAGATTGTTATTAAATCAAGTTTTACCTGAAGTGTTCCCATACATTAATATAGTTAAATTAGAATCATTCAAAGAAAATGATTCAAAATGAATAACTTCTTCTGCAGCTAAATTAAATAATTTATTTGATGAAGCAGAAAAAACTTTCAAACCATTTAAAAAAGGTGATATCGCTAAAATAATTGAAATGGTTTTTGAAAAAAATAAAGAATATATTTCAGATGTTTTAGATTCAATTAAATCTTTAGGATTCAAATATTCAATGATTTCAGGTGCTTCAATGTCTATTTCAGATATTATTGATATTGACACTAGAGAAGAAATTATTAGTAAGGGTGATAAAAAAGTTGAATACTTATGAGATATGAAAAATAATGGACTTATGTCTGATGATGAAAGATATCAAGAAGTATTAAAAGTTTGATCTAATGTTAGAGAAGAGATTCAAGAAAAACTTTCTGAAGAAATTTCTCAAAATCCAGATAATCCAGTGTTTATGATGATGGACTCTGGAGCTAGAGGTAATATTTCAAACTTTGTTCAATTGGCAGGTATGCGTGGATCAATGTCAAAAGCCACTCATGAATATGCTGCTCTTAAAAGACAAGGGATTATTGTTAGATCAACAGAAGAAATTCCAATTAAATCTTCATTTAAAATTGGTTTAACACCATTTGAATACTTCTTATCAACTCATGGAGCAAGAAAAGGACTTTCAGATACTGCTACAAAAACTGCTGAATCAGGATATTTAACTAGACGTCTTGTTGATGCAGTACAAAATGTTAAGTTAGTAGAAGAAGATTGTGGTACAAATAGAGGTATTGAAGTTAAAGCAATTAAAGATACTAGAACAAATTCAGAAATTGAAAAATTATTTGATAGAATTGTGGGAAGATTTTTAGTTAATGATCTTCATAAAGGTGGAAAAACTATTGCCAAAGCCAATGAAATGATCACAGAAGATATTGCTAATAATATTATTAATTCTGGAATTAATTCATTGGAAATTAGATCTGTTCTTACTTGTCGTTCTAAAAAAGGTGTTTGTCAAAAATGTTTTGGTAGAGATCTTACAACAAATGAAGTTGTCAATGTTGGAGAAGCAATTGGAATTATTTCTGCACAATCAATTGGCGAACCTGGTACACAATTAACAATGCGTACATTCCATACTGGTGGAGTTGCTGGTGTTTCAGATATTACACAAGGATTTTCAAGATTAATGGAACTTGTTGATGCTAATAAACAACCTAAATCAAGAGCTATAATTGCTAAATCTAATGGTAAAGTTGAAAGTATTAAAGCTTCAAATGAAAATAAATATGGGCAAGCAACACAATATGAGGTTTCAATTAAAATTCATAATACTCAAGAATATGAAAAGCATACTATTGATTCTAGTCAATTCTTAAGAGTTAAAAAAGGTGATCAAGTTAAACCTGGACAAAAAATAACTGAAGGTTCAATTCAATTACAAGAATTATTAAATGTTGCTGGTCCAATTGAAACACAAAACTACTTAATTAAGGAAATGCAAAGACTATATATTCTTCAAGGAATTAAAATTTCAGATAAATATATGGAAGTTATTATTAGACAAATGCTTTCTAAATATCAAGTTGTTCATAGTGGAGATTCAAACCTATTTGTTTCACAAATTGTTTCAGCTGATGAAATAAGAAAAGTTAATGAAGACTTAATGGCTCAAAATAAAAAACCAGCTTATGTTAAACAAATTATTTTAGGTGTTAAAGTTGTACCTTTACACTCTGAATCATTCTTAGCTGCTGCTTCATATCAAAGAACAGCTGATTCTTTAGTTGCTGCTACAATTATCAACAAAGTAGATAATTTAGAGGGAATTAAAGAAAATATTATTGTTGGAAATAGAATGCCTGTTGGTACAGGAATCAAAAATCCACAAGGTAAATACAATATTATTGAAGAAAAATTTGATATTCATAAATATGATTTTAGAAATCCTATTAATATTGAATTAAACATTGATGATGACATTATTAAATAATTAAAATAAAATAGAAGTGTTACTTCTATTTTTTTATTTATATATTTGTATAATTAAAATAAGATTATGATTTTAAAAAGAGATTATTTGCTAATGTATTTAGCTGCCCAAAAAATTTTAAATTATAAAAATATTGAAGAAATTAGTATTGAAAAAATAAATTTCTTAAGCAAAATGTATCCAAATGATTATTTGGAATATTATAAAGCTTCTGTTTTTATGAGATGATTTAATGAAAATATTGAAAATAATTTGGGTTTTCTAAAAAAGGCAAGAAAATTACAAAAAAGATTATCAATAAATTTAAGTTATCATCAAGAAAATAAATTATATGATATTGAACCTCGTGATTTTACAAAGCATAGAGCAATGAAAACAATAGAAGTTCCTTACAAAAAAGAACTTCTTACAAATAATCTGCAAAAAGATGCATTCTTTTTTTATAAAAATATTAGGACTTATGAAAAAGGAATTACTTTTTTGGAAAAAAAATACATTGGTGAAATATATATGACTAAAAAAGAAATAGTTTTATATGATCATTTTGACAAGAAAATTCAAAAAATAATAAATTATAAAAAAATTAGAAGCATCAAATTAAAATCATATTATATTCAATTAAAAATAGAAAATGAACCAGATATCTTTTTTAGGTATTTTGATAATATTCTTATCTATATATCTTTAAGTAGGGTTGTTAAGAAAAAAATTATTAAAAATTTTGAAAATGAATCAAAAGAAAATTCAATTAAAATAGAAGAAACTATTGAAACAATTTTAAACATAAAAAATGATTAATATTCTAAATCTATAATAATTTTATTAATTTAAAATAATGTATAATTATGGTGTTATTATGTCTGAAGAAAATAAAAAAGATTTATTTGGAATAGATATTGAATTAGATAACGATTCTAAAGAAAATAAAAAAGAAAGAACTACTAAGGAATTGAATTTTGACAATTCTATTTCTGTGGATGAAAAAAACAATTTTGATAAAAGAAAAATTCAAAATACTAATGAAAAAAAAGATAATGATTTTGAAAGAAACAATGCTAAAGAAGAATCATCAATATTAATATTAGAAGATAAAAAAGAAAATAAAAACATTGAAGATAAAAAAGTAAAAGAAAATATCAATCAAAAAACTCAAAAATTAAATAATAAAAATAAAGAAATTCAAAAGGAAGATATTAAAAATAATAAAAATAAAGATAATAAAAATGAATTGAGTTCTGGAGGAAATTCATTTTATGAAAGAATTTCAATAGATAATAAAAAAACAAGTTGAACAAGTGATTGAAGAGGTAAAACTTTAAGTTTTTTTGTTTCTGCTGCTGTTTTAATTGGATTAGCAATACCTTCAGGTATGGCAGCAACAGGTTATTTTGCTAGTTATAAAGGTGAATCAACTATTATAGGAAATGGTAATCCTGATAATGAAGACACTAATTATTCTGATGCTATGAATGAATTATCTAGATTAAAAGATGAAGCAATCATTTATCATTATGAAGAAATGGTTAATGAAGGTTGAATTACTCAAACTCAATATGATGATGATATTGAAGAAGCTGAAGATAATGCTGATGATCAAATAAAAAATAAAAAAGATTCATTACAAGAACAATATGGTGATTCTTATGAAGATGAATGAGATAATACTTTACAAGAAATGGGATTTCATATTGCTTCTGAAAATGGTGAAGAAGAATATAAGGATTCCCTAATTTCTGATTCTATTGAATCAAAAGTTAAATCAACTTATACTTCTCAAAACTCTTTAACACAAGTTATTCCAGTTAGTTCAGATAATGATTCTGCTATTTATTCTTCTGAAACCAATGAGTCAAGAGGTAGAAAGACAATTATTGAAAATCAATCGCCTATATATTATAGTGCTGTTGAAAATGATGATTCAGATGATCCATTTGTAACAACATTCACACCCCAAGATCTTACAACTCTTTATTTATTAACTTATAGACCATTAATATTTAATAATACTCTTTTACCATTCACACCTGTTGCAGGAAGTTCAAATTCAGAAGTAGATATTACAGGAAGTAATATTTCAATGACTAATGATAATATCGCTTCTGCTAAGGCATTTTATGATTTAATAAGTAATGGTTATACTCCAACAGCAACTAATTATGGAAATATTCAATCAACTTATGATATTTCATTTGAAAGTGAATCATTAGGTTTAGAAGCAGATACAGCAATTGAAATGGCCTTAGCAGGTGAATATACTGTTGCAACTACAACTCTAGATACAATGATTGATACTGCATTTGCTGCATCTTCTAATTTAGGTTTAGATGATTATGAAGGTGATTATGAAGGTGCAAATGATATAACATCAGAAGAAATATCAAATATGAATTCAATACAAGTTACTGCATTTGAAACTGCATTATCAAAAGATCTAATTGAAAATGGTTTATTGGATGATGGAAATGAAGCAACAAAATATAGAAATTTTTCAACAATTGGCTTAATTGATAATCAAACTGTTTCATTTGTTTCAACAAATGGTTTACATAATATTGGAATTCAATTTGAAGGAAAAGAAATAGTTGAAGAACAATTAAATAATATAAATAAAAATCCTAATTCAATTGATGTTGGTTTTATTGAGTCATTCAATAGTTGATTTGAAAATGCTTTTAATTACATTATTATTATTGATTATTTAAGTGATCCTGTTGATGATAGTGGTTGATTTACTTATTCTGGATTTGATGAAAATAACTATCCAAAAATTGGGTTAAATTTAGAATATAGAAATGTTGAAGATACAAATGATGATGGTGAATTGGATTCACATTATGAACCAGAATCTAAATATTTAATTGATGCTATAGTATCTAATATTTGAATTAATCAAAATCAAAAAATTTCTGATAAATATATTGAAACTTCTGAATTTTATGAAAGTAATTTTAAAACATGAGATTTAAATAAATTTAATGATGAAATTGGAGCTCAATATATGACTTATTTAGAATCTAATCCTATTAATCAATTAATTTTAAATTGACAATGACCTTGAGAAGAACTGAATAATATTAATAAAGTAATAATCAATTTAAGAGAGGAATTTTAGATGAAAACTAAAAAAATGAATAATAAAAAAAATAAATTTTGATTAAAAAGTTGAATATTTTTTGTTATTTTAGTTTTAATTGTTTCTATGGGAATTGGAGCAATAATTGGTATTATTAATCCTCCTACTTATGATTATATTCAAATTTATTTAAATGGTCAAATTTATAATGCTTCAGAAATTGATTTGGGAAGTGATGAAGATCTAAGTGATGAAGAAAGAGCTCTATTGTTAGAAAATGCATTCTATTCATTAGCTTTATTTGGAAGTACAGATATAAATTCTATTAATGATTCTAGTGATGAATACAATTATATTTTTAAAACAAATCAAGAATGAAATGTTCCTTATATTTTAAGTTCAGAAGAAACAAATAATCAAGAATTAACTAAAGATTTTTTTGTTATGAAATTTATAAATGATACTCAAACTTCTTCTGTTGCTCAATATTTATTGAATTTAGCAACTACTTCTAATGATCCATTTAAAGTAATTTATGCTCTTACAAAACTTCAAGAAGATGCTGAAAGTGCAGATGAAAATTGAATTACAATTACCGGTCTTGAATTAGCAACTAAATCTGAATATGAAATTTCTAGAACAATTATATTTGATACTTTAAAACAAGATTCTACTTATCAAAATGAAGTTTTATCAGATATGATGATTTATTCTTATCTTTGACAAAGTGCTAGTCAAAAAGCTTATGATTATAATCTTACAAAAGAACTAGCTTACGAAAGACCTTCAATAGTTGCTTCAATGACTTTAGATTCAGAGATATTGCAAAATAACTATCTTTCTCAACAACAAACTTTAGAATCACTAGATTCAAAAACTAATAATGTTCAAGCTTCAGAATGAAATCAAATGATGGAAGACTTGATGGGAAGTCAAATTAAAACATCTGCATTAATTGATGATACTATATATGATAATACTTTTGATCAATCAGATGTTTCATCTACATTCAGAGGATTTCAAGGTATAGTTTTTGGTACTTCTGCTGGTGAAGGAATTTCTTCAGATTGAACAGATGCAACAAATACATGAAAATTTTTAGATTCTGAAGAAGAGATTGACTTAGGAGAAGCAATTACTGAAAATAGTGTTTATACTCATGAATCAATTATGTCAAATGCTAATGTATATATTGCTGATACAAGTAATGGCGCTGATGGTAAAGGTGGATTAATTTATAATACTTCTTCAGATATTACTGATCCTAATCCAGCTGCTGATCCAGGACAAAAAACAGTTTATGCATATAATCAGTTATATCCTTATATGTTTATGGAAACTTCAGAATCTTCAAATACTAATTTATGAAACTTAAATGATGAATATTACTCATTATTTGCTCATAAAGATAAAGATAATAATCAATATACTCCTGTTTTAAGTGATGAAGAAATGAATGATTCAGATCTTACATATATATTTGATGAGTGATTTCCAAATCAACCTATATTTGGTGAGATTTATGTTTCAGAAGCATTAATAGCACAAGATACAGATTTAGAAGCTAAAACTTTAAATTATTGAAAAGAAAAAGGTTTCTATATTGAGCTTTCTGGAACATGAGAGGATGAATTATTGCAATTTTTACCTTCTTGAATAATCAATGATAATGAATAAAAGAGGTAGAATTATGGGTAAAAATAAAAAAAATAATCTACAAACTAAACCAGAAGGTGAACAAACAACAATTAGAGATATTGATGAAAGAATTGTTAAACGTAAGTGAAAAAAAATATCACTAATGCTTGTTGCTTTTTTAATTTTGTTTATTATAATTGGAACTTCAATTTACTTTATTGTTCGTTCAGTTCAACCAACAGGATATTCAATTCCAAATGTTGAAATGAATGCTGATATCAATGATGTTAGAGAAGAAATATTAAATGATGAAAATGATGATGAAAGAATTGGTTTATTTTTCTATGAAGAAGATGATTCTACTGCAAATTATTTATTAAAAGATAATGTTAATTATGATGAAGGGACAGATGGTGCTGGTCCTTTAGGTGCAGTTATGGAAGAATATAGTAAGGAAAGTGAACATGAAAATTGAATTTGATATGGAATTCAAATTCCAAATAATAATAATTTAACAACTGAATTATTTACAACTAAATCAACAATTGAAGATGAATATGTTTTTTATGATGATTTTGAATATTTAGGTGGAGCAAATAATTCTTCTTTTGTTGAAACTTGATATATTGATAACTTAGATGCTGGTACTAAACTTGAAGAAGGTGGAGAAAACACAACAGTCGAAGATCAAACAGCCGACAATTTCAATTTAGAAGTTGTTACTGATAATTTTGAAGAGGATACAAGGCATATTAAATTAACAACAGGCTCAGAAACAACAGAAGATTCTTCTAGTTCAGATGATTGAAATGTTCAATCAGGAACAACAATGATTTTTGAAGGTAATAAATTAGAAGTTGTGATTGATTCTTGAACAACTCCAAGTTCAAATGATGAAGATTCTATTGCTCAATATGATGAAGTTTATAGTGATTGACTTGATGAAATTATTGATAAAGTAGAACTTTAAATTCAATTTTAAACATTCCTTTAATATAAGGAGTGTTTTTTATTTTATAATATACATATTATGGATAAAAGTATATTTGAATTGATTATTGAAGGAAAATTGCCTTCTCTAAAGATATATGAAGATGAAAATTTTGTTGCCTTTCTAGATAAATTCCCAAAACAAAAGGGACATACATTGGTTGTCCCAAAGAAAAAATCATTAAATATTATTGAAGATTCTGATTTTGTTAAAGAAAATATCTTAAAAATAGGTAGTAAAATTGCACAAATTTTAATACAAAAATTAAATGCCACAGGAATAAAAATGATTATAAATAATGGCAAATCTGCTGGACAAGTTGTTTTTCATACACATTTACATCTTATTCCTTATTATGAAATTGAACAAGAAAAAATAAATAATGTAGAAACTTTAAAGGAGATTTTAGGTGAATAAAAGAAAAATAGATGCTTCCATTAAAAAGGATTTCCCTTTTTTACAAAATAATAAAGAGACAATTTTTTTAAATTCCTCTTCCTCTTCCTTAAAATTAGGTATTGTTATTAATAAAATGTTAGAAATGTATTCAAAAAATGAATCACTAGTTTTTAGAACAACTTCAATGAATACCAAGGACAATTTAGAAATTCTTAGTGAAACATTTAATGTTGTTTCTAATCATATAAATGCACCAATTGAAGATGTTATCTTAACTTATGGAACAACTTATTCAATAAATAGAATAGCCTTTAAATTAATAAATAGTTTAAATGATGGTGATGAAATAATTTTAGGTAAAATGGAGCATTCAGCAAATATTTTAACTTGAAAGAAAATAGCTAAAGAGCTAAATAAAAAAATAGTTTTTAAATGATATAACTTAAAAAATTGGGAAATAGATTATTTAAATTTAAAAGAACTAATTACAGATAAAACAAAAATAATTGCTGTTGCTCATGTTTTTAATACAGTCGGAACAAAAAATGATTTAAAAAAAATAAGAGAAATAATTGGTAATAAAGTTAAATTATTTGTTGATGGAGCACAAGCTATTGGTCATATTCCAATTAATGTTCAAGAAGCAGATGTTGACTATTATGTCTTTGGCGCACATAAATGCTTTGGTTCTTTTGGTATTGGTTTTGCATATATTAAAAATTTACAATCTATTGAAGAACCATTTCAATATGGTGGCGGCACAGATCAAAATTATTCAGAAGATGAAGTTATATATAAAACTAATAAATTTAAATTTTTAGCTGGCACAATAGATTTACCAGGTGCATATGCATTTAAATATGCAATTGAATATATTGAATCATTTGGAATGGAACAAATTGAAGAATATAATAATTCTTTAAAGGCATATGCTGAGAAAAAAATAGGTTCCTTAAAGAAAGTTAATATTATTAATAAAAATGTTAAATCTTCAAATTTATTTTTTGAAATTAAAGGTGTTTCTGGAGAAGATGTTGGATATCATTTATCAAAAGATAATATTTTATTAAGAACAGGATCTTCATGTGTCAAAATAACTTATGGTGATTATCAACCTTATAAAGCAATTCGTGCTTCTTTTCATATTTATAATAATAAAGAAGATATTGATAAACTATATGAATCATTAAAAAATGGAGGTGATTTTCTTGAAGCCCTTTTCAATAAGAGATCTCCTTCAGAAATCTGCAAGTAAACCAAAACAAAAAGGATTAACTAAGGAAGAATTAGAGAAATCATTATTAGCTTCAAATAATTATTGTGATGATCTTTTTCAAATATATATTAAAATTGAAAATAATATTGTTTCAAAAGCAAGATTTGAAGGTGGGGGATGTGCTATTTCAATATCTTCTGTTGATATTTTGTTAAAATTAATTGAAGGTAAAGAAATAAATGAAATTAATAATATAATTAATGTATATGAAGGATTTTTAAATTCTAAAATCTCTACCACAGGATATGAAATTTTAGATATTTTTAAAATTGTACATTCTCATAAATCAAGAGTGAAATGTGCAACTATTCCAATAGAAACAATTCGAAAGGTGATAAAAAATAAAATGAATAAAATTTTAGATATAGATTTTAGTTATAGTAATATAACTAATGAAGAAAAAGATGTATTGAAAAATAGAATTAGTGATATTCATAATTCTATTAGAAATAGAACTGGTGAAGGCAATGAATTTATGGATTGACTTAATTGACCAAAGGAATATGATAAAAAAGAAGTTCAAGAAATGATTGGGAAAGTTTCTTGAATGAAAAAAGAGGGTATTGAAACTCTTTTAGTTATTGGTATTGGAGGATCTTTTTTAGGTGCTCAATCAGCAATAGATTTTATTAAAGGAAAAATGAATAAGCAAGATGAAATAATTTTTGCTGGAATTAATATGTCTTCTTCACATATTGTTCAAATTGAACAAAAATTACAAAATAAAAAATGAGGTATTTGTGTAATTTCTAAATCAGGAACTACCTTAGAACCTGCTTTATCTTTTAGATATTTTAAAAAATTATTAGAAAAAAAAGAAGGTATTAAAGCAAAAGATTACATTGTTGCTATTACTGATGGTAATAAAGGGGCTTTAAAAACATTGTCTAATTCAAAAGGTTATTCAACATATGTTGTTCCAGATGGAATTGGTGGAAGATTTTCAGGAATAACACCAGTTGGATTATTTCCAATGCTTTTTGCAGATATTGATATTAAAAAAGTTTTAAAAGGCGCTGAAAAAGCTATGCATGATTTTTCAAAATTGGAAGATAACACAGCCTATGAATATGCTCAAATAAGATATTTATTAAATAATAAATATTCAAAAGTAGCAGAAATATTCACTACATATGATTTTGATTTAGAAATGACTTCAGAATGATTAAAACAACTTTTTGGGGAATCTGAAGGTAAAAATGGTAAAGGAATAATGCCAAATTCTGTTACATATTCAAGAGATTTACATTCTTTAGGACAAATAATTCAAGAAGGATTTAAAAACTTTTTTGAAACAACTATTTGAATTAATAAAGATGAAAATCCTATCATAGTTGAAAAAGATGATTCTAATCTTGATGGATTAAATTATCTAGTTGGTAAATCATTTCATGAAATAAATAAAAAGGCTTTTGATGGAGTATTAAAAGCTCATCATGAACAAGGTGGAACTCCAAATATCATTATTAAACTTCAAGATAGATCAGAGGAAACTTTAGGTTATTTATGATACTTCTTTTTTATTGTGGTTACAATGTCAGCTTATTTAAATGGCGTTAATCCATTTAATCAACCAGGTGTGGAGTTATACAAAAAAAATATGTTTCAAAATTTAAAAGAAGAATAGATTTTATCTATTCTTTTATTTTTTGATAAAATGTATAATATTAGTAGAGGATGAAAATGAAATTTAAAAAAGTAGAATTACCATATTTATACAATTCATTAGAACCATATATTGATGAAGAAACAGTGAAAACACATTATGAAAAACATCATTTTGGATATGAATCTAAATTTAATGCAGCAATACAAAACACTGTTATTGAAAAAAATTATGAAACAATTGAAGAAGTAATGAAAAATTTTAGTGAAATTCCAAGTGAATTAATTAATGTTACTAAAACAGCTGGTGGTGGGCTAATTAATCATAATATCTATTGAAATCAATTTGTTGTTGATCGTGATTTAACAAAAATTGAAAAAGAATATTTAAAAAAAATAGTGAAACAATTTGGTTCAAAAGAAGATTTCAAAAAGAAAATGATTGAAAAAGGACTTTCAATATTTGGTTCAGGTTGAGTTTGAGCAGTTATTGAAGAAGAACAAATAAAAATAATTACTACACCTAATCAAGAAAATCCATTTATGAATGGATTTCAAGAAATAATAATGGGAATTGATGTTTGAGAACATGCCTATTATTTAAAATATAAATCAGATCGTAAAACATATATTGAAAATATTTTTAACTTAACAATTGTAAAATAATTTTAAGGAAAAATGATAATTTATAATTATCATTTTTTTCTTTTTAAAAGAGTATAATTAAAAGAATTAATTATGAGCGAAATACAAAAAAAAGAAAATATAAATTTAAAAAATGATAATGCAAATAGAAAAACTTTAATTTATGCTGAAAGTAATTTATGAAAATCAATTTTTAAAGTAACTTACCCAGTTGTTTGCTTAATGTTTATTATGGCTGCTTACCAAATTTTGGATTCAATAATAGCTTCAAGATTGGTGACTTTTGAAATAGAGGGAAGTGATGGAATAATAATTCCTGGTTCATATATTATTTCATTAATTATGCCTTGAATGTTAATTGTAATGTCTATGATATCTTTAACCTCTGCAGGTTTTGGTATGGTTTTTTCACAAAAATTAGGTGCAAAAAATTATGAAGAAGCAAAGGAATGTGTTTCTACAGCACATATATTTAATATTTTTACTTCTATTTTTTCATTATTATTAATTGTTTGTTTCAGTAGAATGTTATCTGAACTTATCATTAACAATCAAATTCAAGGTGATGTGAGAAACGAAATTTTAGATGATGCATATCAAACTTCTATTGTTTATGGATTGGCATTTTTTGTTTCTTCATTTCAAGGATTAAAATCTAGACAAATAAGAAGTGAAGGTCATGTTAAAAGTGCTTCATTTATTCCAATATTTTCTATACCTTTAAATATTGCACTTGACATTATCTTTATGAGTGATTGAGGTGCAGGCATGGATGTTGTAGGTGCTGCCTTAGCAACTCTTATTGGTATGATTATTAATTATTTAATTACCTATGGATATTTAATATATTTAAATAAAAAGGAAGAGACTAATTTTGAATTCCTTTCATATAAAAGAGGATTTAATAAAAAAATCTTTATGACAATGATTACTATTGGTGTTGTTCCTTTTGTGCTTCAAATAGGGAGAACTTATATTGTTTTATTAACAACCATTATGATTGGTAAACTTCCATCTATTGATCACCAATCTTGATTATCTGTTTTTACAGGTATTTCAAGACCTCTTTCCCTTATTAGGTTGCCTTCTTTAGCAATTATGCAAGCTGGTGGTGCATTTTTTGCATATAACTATGGAGCAGGCAATGAAAAAAGATTACATAAGGGTATATTAGTGATGTTTACTTATATGGTTTTATTAGCATTACCTCAATGAATAATTTTATTATCAATTCCAAGTCAAATAATGTGATTATTTAATATAACAGCAAATAAGGAAATCATAATAATTTATGAAACCATAGTTACCATTTCTTTATTTACACAAATAATGTTTCTTGCAACTTCATATTATATTTCAACAAAAAAACAAAATTTTGCACTGTTACAAGGTCTTATGATAATTCTTGGCTATACAATTTCAATAATATGTTTTCATTTTGGATTTATTAATTCAGAGGGAAATGAATGAAAATTCCTATTTTTCTCACCAACAAGTTCAATAATTTCTATAATAATAGTACTTTGTATTTTTACATTTGTCATTACAACAGAAAAAAAAGAGTTTAAAAAAACACAAATATCTAATTAATATTTCTATTTTTTTCTACTGAATTCATGTTTTAAAACTCCTTTTAATTCAAAATTCTTTTTCTTAATTGTTCCACTTGGAAATAAATAAATAAATTTTGTATTTGTATATTTTTTAGAAATTTTATTAGTTTCAAAATTCTCTTCTAAATTTATTATGCTTCCATTTCAATTTACAAAAACAACATCTATTTTTTGTGATAATCCAAATGTTGCAATATTATATTCATTGAATAAAAAAAATGAATAGTCTTGATTGTTTCTAGGATCTCTTATTAAAAAATTATAGTAATCTTTTATATTTTTAATTCTTTTTGTATTAAAATTAATTTTTTTACCATTATAAATTAATGCATATTCACGATTACTTATATCAACTGATAATTTATTTATTCAATTTATCATTTCCCTTATATTATATAATATATTTGTACTAATTTTAAAAGTAAGGAGATAACAAGAACAATATGGCAGGACATTCTAAATGAGCAAATATAAAACATAAAAAAGGTGCCCAAGATGCAAAAAGAGGAAAAATCTTTCAAAAAATAACAAAGGAAATTGAAATAGCAATTAAACAAGGTGGAACAGATCCGGAAACAAATCCAAGATTAAGATTATCAATTGAAAAAGCTAAATCTGTTAATATGCCTAATGATAATATTTCAAGAGCATTATCTAAAGCCAATAAGGATACATCAAATTGAAATGAAATTACTTATGAGGGTTATGGACCAGGTGGAGTTGCTGTTTTGGTTAATTGTTTAACAGATAATGTAAATAGAACGGCAGCATCTATAAAATCAGATTTTAATAAGGGAAATGGTAATTTAGGAACCAATGGTTCAGTTTCTTATTTATTTGAAAATAAGGGCATTATTGTAATTGATTCTGAAAAATTTAACATTGATGACATTATGGAAATAATTTTAGAAGCAGAAGTTATTGATATTAAAGAAGAAGATGAATTTATAATAATTGAAACAGATCCATCTAAATTTATAGAAACAAAAGAATTCTTAGAAAAAAATAATATAAATGAATTTGTTTCTAGTGAAGTTACAAAAGTTGCATCAACAACAATCGAAATAGATGAGGCAACACAAGAAAAATTAAATAAACTTATTGATAAATTAGAAGACAATGATGATGTTCAAGATGTTTATACTAATGTTAAGTAGTGAGTAATGTTTACAAACATTACTTTTTTTATATGTATAATTTTTTTGTGATGAAAAAAAATAAAAAAACAATTAAAAAATGAATTTACATTTTAGATATTTTATTAATCATTTCTTCTATTTCATTTATAAGTTATTATTTTGCTTCTAATAATGAATCTTATAAGATACCAAGTTATTGTTTTTTATTTTTTTCTTTAATTTTTATTTTCATTTCTTTTATTTTGGATTTTAAGAATATTATGGTAAATACTGAAACTAAAGGTGATGAATATACATTAATGGGTAAAAATGCTTTAATGAAAGAATGTCAAAAAAGAGGTTTACAAGTTGAAGAGAATAAAAGCAGAGAATATTATTTATATTTTTTAAGAGAAAATAATTCAAAACATTCAGAAGAAAATGAGTCTTTAAATAATGTAGATAATAAAGAAAATAATATTTAAAATTCTAAGTATAATTAAAATAATATGGATGAAATTTACAAATTATATAAGCAAATAAAATTAGAAGTTAATGAAGATGTTTGAGAGAAAATTAAGGAGTTAACTCCAAAAACTGAAGAAGATTTTTTATCTATTCATGGTATTGGTGATACAACTTATAAAAAAATAAGACCTTATGTTGAAAGAATAGAAGCACATTATAAAAAATATACAAATAGAATAAATGCAAGTAATGAAATAGTTGAAAAATTACAAACATTAAGAGATAGACTTACTAATATTTCACAACGTAATAATATAATTTGAAATACAAAGGAAACTAAAAATAGGTTATTAGATTTAAGTAAATTAACTAAAAAATCCAAACAAGATATTTACAAAATATTTTCTTCACCTAATTCCACAAAAACTTTTAATTTGATTATCTCAAGTGATGTAATTAAAAGAAAGTATGCAAAAACACTTAATAATACAAATAAAACATCTGAAGAAAAAAGAGAATTTATTAATAAAAAGGAAATTACTTGATTTCAATCTCTTTATAGAGAAAATGAAAAACAAAAATTGGAAAAAGGTAAAAATATTCTTTATATTTCACCTGTTATTTTTGAAGGAAGAGTGAACATTCAAGATAAAGATATTAAAATTAGAACTCCTTTGTTTTTCTTTCCGGTTGAATTAAATTTAGATAAAAAAAGAAATAATTGAACTTTGAATGTTGATCACTCAAGGGATATTTTTGTAAATTCATTTATAGAAGAGTATGTTTTAAATTTAGAAGATTCTTTTATTTATGAATATAATAATACTTTAAATGAAAATATTGCTAATTTTGCAAAATTGAATAAAAAAATATCTAATAATCATATGGAAATAGAACCTTTTAGAAAGGTTACTGTAAATGATGAATGAGAATATAATATAGGAAATTATTCAATAAAACATAATTTATTGCTAGGTTTATTTTCAGATTTTGGTAATGATATCCAATCTGAAATTAATGATTTAATCTATATGAATGATTCAACACCTATGCTTACCAAATTTTTAGCAAATGAAGATTTCCATTCAAGACAATCTATTAAAAAAACTAAAAATATCATCGAGGAAGAAATTAATGATGATACAAAACTTTTTTATACAAATAAATTAAATGATCAACAATTAAGAGCACTTAAAATGATTAATCAAAATAGCATTAAGGGAATAACTATTTGAGGTCCTCCAGGAACTGGTAAATCAGAAACAATAATTTCTATTGTTGAAAATGCTGTAGCTGAAGGTAAAAAAGTTGCTGTTATTTCTGAAAAACAAATTGCTTTAGAAGTTATTAAAAAAAGATTAAAAATTTTAAAAAACAATTCAATTTTAATTTCAGATACAAAAGATAAATTTCAATTTTATAATCAATTGAATAAAATGATAAATAAAGATTTTTATGAAATTGATGAAAACATATCTAAAAATATTAGAGAAGAATTAAAAGATAAATATGAAGATTTAGATTTAATTTATAAAAAATTTGGATTTAATAACAAAAATGTTTTAGAACAAATTTCAAGTATTTTTGTAAAACCATATTTAGAAACTCCTCAATCTAAAAAAATAGCTTTTGAACATGAGTTTTTTAAATTTGATAATTTATCATTAGATCAATATAATTTAACATTTAATTTTTTAGAAAAAATAAATTCAAAAGAAAGGCTTCTTTTACTTAAAGAAGTTATAAATGAGTATTATTCCAAATTTGAAAATACCTCAGAAATAATTGAAAATATATTAAATAAAATTAAAAAAATAGTTGAAGAAATAAATAAAAATAAAAAAATATTAAATAATAAAGAAGATATTAATAGAATTTGAGAAAAGCATTCTGATTTTTATCGTATATTAAAAAATTTAAAAGTTAAAAAAGAATTAACACAAAAATATGATTTAAATAGTGTTGATTTTAAAGAGTTAAAATTGGGAACTTTATTTTCAGTTTTGGATATTCAAGTTGAAAAACAAGAATTATTAAAAGAAAATTTTTCTAATAA
Organism: Candidatus Tyloplasma litorale; assembly: GCA_027943885.1. Classification (GTDB taxonomy): domain Bacteria; phylum Bacillota_I; class Bacilli_A; order Mycoplasmatales; family Hepatoplasmataceae; genus Tyloplasma; species Tyloplasma litorale. The sequence goes on along the minus strand of AP027078.1, from coordinate 524,623 downwards.
AATTGAAAAATTAGAAGAATCAAAAATTGATATTGATTATTTTTTGAAAATAAATAAAATAAATAAAAATTTAATTAAATTTATTGATGATAATAATATTGAAGAATCCATTGAAGCAATTAAAATAAATATTATTAAAAAATTATTAAAATCACATTCCTTCAAAGACAAAATAGATCTTATTAAAAAATATGAAAAGAATTTAACTTATATTGAAAAATTAAATAAAGAATTTTTCAAATTTTCAGAAAATCAATTAAAATTGGTTTTAAATAATAATTTAAGAAAAATAAGTCTTAATTCAAGAGAAAATAGTATTAAAAAAATAACTGAAAGAAAAAGACCAATTGCAATTAGAAAATTTATTAAAGATTATCATTTAGAAATGGAAAATTTTGTTAAAGTTTGATTGATGCAACCTGAAGTTGTTCCAACATTATTTTCAATAAATGAAAAATTTGATATGGTTATTTTCGATGAAGCTTCACAAATATTTTTAGAAAGAACTATACCTGCAATTGCAAGAGCTAAAAAGTTAGTTGTTTTAGGAGATGAAAAACAATTAGGACCATCTAGTTTCTTTGCAGGAAGAATAACTTCTGATGAAGATGATGATTTAATTGAACAAAATGAATCATTATTAACTTACTCAAAATCTAAGTTGCCAGAGGTAATGTTAAAGAATCACTATAGATCGCAACATATAAATTTAATTCAATTTTCAAATAATAAATATTATGAAGGAGGGTTAAATTTTATTGATACATTGAATAATCAAATTAAAAAACCTTTAGAGTATATTTTTGTTGAAAATTCTAATTATGATGATGGTTTAAATAAAGTTGAAGCAAATAAAGTAATTGAAATATTAAAAAAATTAACCAAAAAAAATGTTGATGCAAGTATTGGAATCATTACAACCAATTCAAAACAAGAAGAATATATACTAAATCAAATAATGATGGAAAGTTATGATTTATTTGAATGATTAAAAAACAATGATGCTTTTATTAAATCAATAGAAAATGTTCAAGGTGATGAAAGAGATATTATTATTTTTTCTACAACTTATGGACCAGATACTAATGGTAAACAATTAATTAATTTTGGACCTATTAATCAATCCTTAGGTTCAAATAGAATTAATGTTGCAATTACTAGAGCTAAGAAAAAAATGATTGTAGTTTCATCTATTGATCTTGAACAAGCAGCAATAAAAGTTGCAAATTCTTTACATCAAGGACCAAAAGACTTTATTGAATATATTCAATTTGCTAAAAGAATAAATGAATCAAATTTTGAAGCAAAAGAAGAAAAAATTGTTGATGAAAAAGATATGACATTTTTTGAAAATGAAGTTCATAATTCTTTAATGGATTATGCATTAAAGAATAATATAAAATTAATACATAATTATGAAACAATTGGTTATAAAATAAATTATGTTTTAGTTGATAAAAAAACTGATAAAAAGATTTTAGCTATTTTATTTGAGAATAGTGAAAGTAATTCTTCAGCAAGAGAAAAAGATTATTTAATGAAAGAATTCTTAGAATCAAGAGGTTGATTCACTTATAAAATATGATCACCAAATTGATGAATTAATAGAAATGAAGAAATTAAAAAAATAGATTTAAAAGTAAAAAGAATTTTAGCTATGCAAAAGAAAAATAAAAATGAAGAAGAATAAACTTCTTCATTTTTTATATAATTAAACTAATATATGTTTAAAAATAATGTGATTAATTTTTACAAAAATGAGCAAATTTTAAATAAAAATTTTAAATATTTTTCAGCAATAAAAGATATTAAAAGAATATTGAAATATGTTTCAAAAGATTTTGAAAATCCTTTAGAAATGTCTGTTTATATTTGTGATAGTAAAAAAATGAGAAAATTAAATAATGAACATAGAAATATTGATAAATCAACTGATGTTTTATCTTTTCCTCATAATGAATTGGATAATAAAAATTTATATATTGGTGATATCTTTATTAATGAAGATATTTTGGAAGAACAATCTAAAGAAATAAATAGCAATCCTTATATAGAATTAAAATTTTTGGTAATGCATGGAATTCTTCATTTGATTGGTTATGATCATAACAATATTGCTGCAGAAAGAAAAATGATTTCTAAGCAACAAGAAATATTTAAGAATCTAAAAATTAGAAAGTGATAATTTTATATTATAATATACCCAATAATGATAAATTGATTCAAAAGAATATCAAAAAAATTTATTAATTTTATGAAAAGCACATTTGTAATTATTAAAGATAAAAAGGAATTATGAATATCCCTTATAACTATTTTTGTAATTATAATAGGTATTTTTTTTGGTATAGAAACTTATGAATGAATAGCTATTTTATTAGAAAGAACAATAATTTCTAAACAACGAAAAATATTTTACTAATTAGAAATTAATAATTTAAATTTATATTATTATATAATATAACTAATAATGATAAATTATGATAAATTGATTTAAAAGAACATCAAAAAAATTTATTAATGCTATGAAAGGTATGCTTGTAATGATTAGGGAAGAAAAATCATTATGAGTACATTTTTTTGCAACTATTTTTGTAATTATCATGGGTATTGTTTTTGATATAGAAGCTTATGAATGAATAGCTATTATATTCTCAATAGTATTAGTAATAGGTTTTGAAATAATTAATACTGCAATAGAATATATTGTGGATATTGTTTCTTTTGAATATAATGTTAAGGCAAAAAAAGTAAAAGATGTAGCAGCAATGGCAACTTTAGTTGTTACTATTGGAGCAATTATTATTGGACTTATTATTTTTTTACCTAAAATATCAGAATTATTTGCTTAGGAAGTGAGATAAAAATGCATAAATTAACAATTTTTGAAAAACTAACAAAATTAATAAAAAATTCCGAAGCTTCATCTTCTAATTTTTTAGTATCATCAATAGTTATTGACAAAAATAAAAAGGAATATCAAGGAGTTAATGTTGAATATCAAATACCAACAAATGGTATTTGTGCAGAAAGAAATGCAATATCAACTGCAATAACAAATTCAATGAAGATTGGTGATCTAGAAGAAGTTCATGTTTTTGCTAGAAATTTAAATAATATAAATGAAAATTCATTTACCCCACCATGTGGTGTTTGTAGACAAGTTATTTATGAAGTTTCTAATGGAAAAGCAAAAGTATTTTTATATAACTCAAAAGGTGAAGTTAAAAAATATTTAATTCAAGAATTATTGCCAATGGCATTTGAAGGTGTTGAAAAATAAATGAATATTGAAAATGATAAAAAAATTAAGTCAGGTTTCGTTTCAATTGTTGGAAAACCTAATTCTGGTAAGTCTACTCTATTAAATTGTATTATAGGGCATAAAATATCTATCGCTACTCATAAAAAAAACACAACTAGAAATCAAATTAAAGGGATATTGAATTCTGAAGATGCACAAATAATTTTTATGGATACTCCAGGATTTATAGATGTTAAAACTAAATTAGATGAAGATATGTATCAAAGAATTATTGATTCAATAAAAGGTGTTGATATTATTTTATATTTACTTCCTTTTTGAAAAGATTTAGATAATGAATATTTGGAAACTATTAAAATAACTGAAAAAACAGCAGCTAAAAAATATTTACTTTTAACAAAAGTTGACAAAGCAAAAACTAAAACAGAATTGTTAGAAATTGCTAAGAAATTCAATGAAACAAATTTATTTGATAAAATAATACCAATTTCTTCTTATAGAGAAACAAATATTAAAGTTTTAGTGGAGGAAATTAAAAAGGATTTAAAAGAAGATGTAGCTTATTATGATCGTGATAGTTTTCATGAATTTTCAGATCAATTTTATTCTGCCGAAATAATAAGAGAAAAAGCTTTATTTAATTTAAATAACGAAATACCTCATCATTTATTTGTTTCAATTGAAGAATTCGAAAACAAAAAGAGAAGTGTTTTTATTAGAGCAGAAATAATAATTGATCGAGATAATTTAAAAAGAATAATTATAGGAAAAAATGGTTCTAAAATAAAAATTATTGGTGAAAAATCACGTGAAGAATTAGAGCATTATTTTGGAAAAAAAGTTTTTCTTGAAACATTTGTCAAAATTAAAAAGGATTGAAAAAATAAGGATTCAATTATTAAAAATATTTAAAGGAAAACATTATGAAGTTATTAGAAGAAGTTATAAATAAGGGCGACAATGCAATAAAGGGTTACATTAATAAAATAATTGATGTATTAATTCCTAAGGAGGATATTGCATTACATCTACCAGATTTATTGAATGAACATAAACCTGAATCCCTAAAGAGATTACTAGAAATTAATTTTATAATTAAAAGATATTTAATTTATATAACTAGTAATGCTGAATCAATTATTGATACTTGAGCTAAAATAATAGCTAGAAATAATATTTATTTTAATAAAAAATTATCAAAAATTTCTGATGAAGATCTTTTAAAATATGTAACCGGATCTAAAAATAAATTAAAAAATTTAAAAAATGGAAGAAGCTTTGTTGATTTTGATAAAAGTTTATCTCAAAATTTAATTAGAGGAACTTTAGGAAAAAAATATATGCTTTTAAAATGTATTTCTGAAGAAAATATTTCTTGATTTTTAAGTAATAAAAAGGGAAATACAAATATGTCTAGCTCTGAAGAATTTTTTAATTTTCTTGAAACATGTAGACATTTACGTAATTCTATTACACATAATTCATTGGTTGTTAATAAAGAATTTTGAATAAAAATATATGAAGTTGCTATTAATCCAAGAATAAATTCTAATCTTGATAAAAAAACAACTTGTCAAATGGTTGATGAAATATTTAATGAAATATCAACTCTTTTAAATAAAGCTGATTTTTTTAATCTTAAAAATAAACTTATAAATTATATTGAACGTGAATTTAAAGAAGATGAAATTCCATTTGGAATTTTAAAAAAAGAACTTAATATCAATTTTCTATTAGAAAAATAGTTTTTTATGTATAATATTATTGTCGTAGGACGTAAGTACAAAATCTCTCATTCAGGGATTTGTTTTTTTTATTCTAAAATGGAAGAAAATTTTACAAATTAGATTTTTGGTATAATTATAATTATGAATTTAATCCCTAAAAAAATCCATTTTATATGATTTGGAACAAAAGAAAATTTCATTTATGATGATAATAGAATGAAAAAGTTTGCTCCAGAATATGATATAAAAATTTGAAAAGAAGAAGATTTTAATTGAGATGAATTAAATAAAATTCCCTTTGTCAAAAAAGCTTATGAAGAACAAAGATGATCCTTTTTATCTGATTATATTAGATTAAAAATATTATATGAAGAGGGTGGAATTTATCTTGATCATGATATGAAAATTTTAAAAAATCTTGATCATTTAATTAATAAAAATAAAGAATTAATTCTTTGTTTTGAAAATACAGTTACATTATCAATGGGCTTTGCAGCTTCAGTTCCTAAAAATAAATTTTTTAAAGAATTAAAAGAAATTTATGAAAATTATGAAAAGGGAAATTTTATAATTGGAAATATAATTTGAGATTATGTTGCAAAAAAACAATTTAATTTTAAATTAAATGGAAAATACAAGGAAAATAATAAATATATTGTTTATGATTATGAAAAATTTTCTTTAATAAAAGAATCAAAAAAAACAAAAATATTAAATAATCAATATTTTATTCATAACCATCAAGTTACTTGAGTTCCTAAAAATTTAAGAAAACCAATAAGATTAGTAATATTTTTAAGTCAAAAAATAACTTTCATAAATAAAGGTTATTGAATATTTTATTTTTGACCTAAATTACAACTAAAGAAAAATTACATTAATAAAATGTATAAAAATTAATTATTTTTATATTAATATATAATTAACTTATGAATAAAAATTTGATAATTGAATTAGAAAAACAAGAATCTAATTTAAAACAAAGAATTTTACCTTCACAACATAATTATTTGGATTTTAAAGGTAAAAGAATAATTACTTTTGGTACTTTTGATAAATTTCATTATGGACATAAAAATATAATAAATAAAGCCATTGAATTAACTGGTTTAGAGGAAAATGTTATTATTGGTGTTTCTTCTGATCGTTGGAATTCTAGAAAAGGAAAAATTTGTTCAGAAAATGAAGATGTAAGATTAAACAATCTTAAAAAATTCTATCCTAAAGCAACAATAATACTTGAAGATCATAATGAACCCGAAGAATCTTGAGGTGAAATTTGAGATGAATACAAAGTTGATTTAATTGTTCAAGGTGGTGATCATTTTAAAAATTTAGAATATATAAATAAAAGAATTTCTCCAAAAGGTTCAAAAATGAAAATTATGTTCTTTGAAAGAACTTCAAGAATATCAAGTACTTTAATAAAAAATAAAAATCCAGAAATTGTTTTAACTTATGGAACTTTTGATTTACTTCATCATGGACATATAAATATTTTAAAAAAAGCTGCAAAAATGGGAGATCTTTTAATTGTAGGATTGTCAACAGATGAATTCAATAATTTAAAAGGCAAAAAATCTTATGATGATTATGAAACAAGATTCAATAATTTAATTAAAAATGAATTTGTTACATTAATTATTCCAGAGCATAGTTGAGAACAAAAAATAGATGATATTAAAAAATATTCAGTTAAAAAATTTGTTATGGGAACGGATTGAAAAGATAAATTTTGTTATCTAAAAGAATTTGTTGAAGTTCATTATATTGAAAGAACCAAAAATATATCCTCTACAATTTTAAAAAAGAAAATAAGTGAAAATGATAAGTAAAAAAATACATATAATTTGATTTGGTGATATGCCAATTAATTGAAAATATGAATCAAAAATTTGGGAAAAATATAATGATTATGAGATAAAAATATGGGATGAAAGTTCATTTGATTTTCAAAAAAATGATTTTGTAAAAAGAGCATATAAATTAAAAAAATGAAGTTTTTTAACTGATTACTTTAGAATGGAGATTTTATATAAAGAAGGTGGTATTTATTTAGATACCGATATGGATCCTTTTGAAAAATTAGATGAAAAACTTTTAGAAAATGAATTATTTTTAGGTTATGAATATAAAAATAATTTATCAATGGGTATTATTGCATCTGTTCCTAATCACATTTTTCTTAAGGAAGTTTTAAAATATTATGATTCCATTGATAAATGTTGTTTTTTTCCTTTGGGAAATATTGTGTGAACAGAAATATTTTTTAGAATGTATCCTTATTTTTCTAAAAAATCAAAAACACAAACCATAAATAGTATAACTATTTTAAATAGAAATTTAGTAAGCTTATGAAATGAAAGAAGAGTGAAAAGTTATTTTGTTCATAAGCATGAAATCAATTGGATTGATAGCATTTTTGTTGTGAAATTTATTCAATTTATTTCTAGATTTTCAATTTTAACCCCTTCATGAATTGAAAATTTTATTACTTTTTGAAATAGAATAAATACAAAAAATATAAAAAAACAAAATATAAAAAAAATTTATATTCAAAATAAAATAGGTTCTTTTTTGAATAAAGAATTATTTAATTTTATTTCTAATGAAAATAAAAATAATGATTTAGTTATTTATTTATTTGAAAAAGATCAAAATCTTTCATACACTTTAAAACAAATATATAATGTAAAAAAAATTAGAATAATTAACAATTCTTTATTTAAGCCTGATTTCATTTTAGATAATACTCATAATAAAATTAGAATTTCTATTGGTGCTCATTCAATGCAAATGAATTTACATTATTATGTAGTTAGAGGAAGAAGAGACAAGTTAGAAACTTTTCATAATAAAATTTATAGATCATTTTTTATATATGGTTGTAATGGAGTTTTAGTAAAATAATGAAAAAAATATCATTTGAAGAATATCAAAAAAAACTTATTGATGTTTATGACAAAGTAAATGAAAAATTTGAGAAATTAAATATCATTTGATGAGCTAATTCAGGTACTTTGTTAGGAGCTATAAGAGAGCAAAATATAATTCAATGGGATGATGATATTGATATGTCTATGATAGGTTTTGATTTTTTTCAAAATCTTAATAAAATAAATAAAGTTTGTTCTGAATTGAATTTGGAATTATTTAATCCTAACAAAAGAAAAGGTTTAGATATAGCTAGAATTTTTTCTAAAGAAAAATATATTGTTGAATACAATGGTCAAGAATATATAACAGCAATTTTTATTGATATAATGTTGGCTTTAGAATCTAAAAAAATGACTAAAATAAAAAGAAATACATGATGAATTTTTAATAGATATGTTTGAATATATGGAAATTTTTATAGAATTTTACCTTATTATGGATGAGTGAATGGAAAAGCTAAAAAAATAAATTGATTTACTAATTTTTTAGTTTTTTTATCAAAATTAATATTATTTATACCCACGTTTTGAATGCCTTATTTACAAAATTGATATATAAAAAGAAAGTCTAAAAATGGTAAGTATTATTCATTATTCTATAACTACAATAATAAAGGAATTCAATATCAAAGAAACATGTTTAATAATAAAATAAAATTTGCAAATACATATGTAAGAGTTCCAGATAATTATGAAAAAGAATTACAAATTTGATTTGGAAAAAATTATTTAACAAAGCCTTCCAAAGAAAAAAGAATTCCTCATAATTTAATTTTGACTCCAAATAAGAAAAATATAAATTATAAAATAAAACCATTTTTAATAAAATAATGAATTTAACAATATTTATTCCTACTTTTTTGAATAAAGAAAACATGATAAATTTAATTAAAACATTACCAAAAAAAAGTAATGTTTTTATTGTTTTGATTAATGACAATGTTGACTTTAAAATTGAAAATAATTATGAAAATATTGAAATATTAAATAATCTTTTTAATAAAGGCAAATTTTGATCTATTTATGATGCCTTCGATAAAATTAGAAGCAAATATTTTTTAGTTATTGATCCAGATGATATTTTATTAAAAAATATTGATTGACAATTAATAGAAAAATTAAATAGTCAATTAATATTAAATGATGAAGACTTAATTATTAACTCATTTTATGAAAAGAAAAATTCTAAAAAATATAAATTAATCAAATCAAAAAGAATTTATTTTGTTTTTAACCCAAATAGCATTTTAAAATCAGAATTATTTTTTAAAAACAAAAAATTAATATCTAGTTTGGATAAGATTCCTTTTAATTATATGTCTGATTTATCATTGATATTTCTCCTTAAGCCTAAAAATAATGGTTATTTAAATTTTCCTTTTTACAAATATACTTATGGAATAGGGATATCTAGTTCAAATAGAAATAATCGCCTTAAATATATTTCTGAACCTTTTAAGATATACAAAAAAACAAATTTTAAAAAATTAAATTCTAAAAGTATTTTGAAAAACTGATGTTTTAAAATTACAAGAGTTAATAAAATGAGGTTTTTAAAAATAATTAACTTAAAAAATAATAATATATAATTTAAATATGTTAATTTTTGAAAAAAATACTAACTTATTTCAAGAATTTATTCCACCTTTTAGAATTAATTCTATAGGATACCCAACTAAAAATAAATTATTTATATTTTCTGATGAAAAAATTTTAGAAAATAAAGAAGTAATAAAAATAAAAAATAATAAGAATTCATTTTTTATTAAATTTTCTAATAAAAAAGAAAAAATAAATAATAATTATTTTTTAAATAAGGTTGATTTGGATGAAATATTAGAAATAATTAAAAAAGAAAAAATTTCTGCTATTTATACAGATATAAAAAAAATAGCAAATTCCAAAAAATTAAATATTAATAAAATATATATTTCTAATAAAGTAAAAACAAAAAAAACAAAGCAAGTTGCAATTTTTTTTGAAAATGAAGATATAAAGAATACAATCGAAAAAAAATTATATAAATATGAATTTGATTCATATGTTAGTGGTTTAACTAAGAATATTGATAAATTCATCAAGAATGATAAAAATTTATTTAAATATGATAAAACTATTATTATTAATAAAGATGGATCAACTGCTGTTTTTTTAAAAATTTCTGGCAATATTAGAATTGTTAATTTTGAAAAAACAGAATTACTTTTTAATTCTATTAATAAAAAAGAATTAAAAATAGAAAATAGTTTAAAACCTACTATTTTGTCTAAAACAAATTCTCAAAATAATTTTGTGGAAATAATTGATGGAAAACTTATTTATAAAAAAGATTATATAAGTTCAGATATTTTTTATCAAAAATTATTAGAAATTTTATCATTAGAATATAATATTTTAATTAAAAATTTTATGTTTAATAATTCATTTTTTGAATATAAACAATTTTCATTTGATTTAAAAGATGAACATTATTATGAACTATTTAAAAAAGCATTAATTAACAAAAATCAACTTGATGGAATCAAATATCAAGATGCTAAAAATAATTTGGATGGTACATTTTCAATTAATACAGATTATGGAGAAATAAGAATTTTTAATAATTCAAACAATAGTTTAAATGTAATAATGAATTTATCTAGTAATAAAGAGGATTCTTTATATTTTTTTTCAAAAGGAATAGTAAAAAACATTATTAATCATATTAATCAAGTAAAACAGCAAAACCCTAAATTAAATAAATTAAAATTATTTCAAACTTTATTAGGTTTTTTACTTTTTACTTTCTTGTTATTTTTTACAGTTAATTATATTCTTGGTACAGAAGAAATTTCAGAGTCATTTCACATGATTTTCTCTAAACAAAATTTTCATCATCCTTGAATATATTTTATAATTCTTAACTTTTTATTTTCATATTTTTATTCTGTTTTTGTTGCCTTTTTTATGGAAAAAATAATTTTTAAAAGAAAAAAAATAAATTTAAAAACAACTTTTGTTTATTTTGTATCATCACAATTAAGAAAAACAGTTAGTTTTTTTACAGGTAATTATTTCATTTCCATGTTCATTTGAGGTTGATATATAAATAAAAATACAAATGTAAAAGCTTATAGTATTGTTGGTGGAATAAGTTCTATATCAATAATAAGAGGTATTATTTTACTATTTGTTGGTGGAATATTTATGATGTTTGGATCTATTTATTTAATTATCTTATCAGTTAATTCTGAAGGCAATTTAGGAAATATTATTTTGATTTTCTTTATGTCAATAATAGGATTCGCTTGAGAAATAATTCATAATTTTTGGGTTTATTTTTTACTTTTTTCTTCTATTTTACAAATACTTTTTTTAAAATGAACAATAAAAATTCGTGGTAAAAATGACGCTTCTATAATATTAGAAACTAATTATCACAACATGAAAACTTTAAATTCTAATAAATTAACCTTTAAAAAAAGCAAAGATAGAGCACTTAGAGTTTCTCTTTTAGTTATAGGTCCAATTATTTTTGAAGCTTTAGAATCAATGTTTTTTGTTAATATGATGGAAACAGCAATAATAGATAATAATCAATATCCTAGTGGTTGAAGTCAACATATTTATTGAAATTTTATTTCTATTTCTGGATTAAGATTAATGGCGACCAATATACATAATGTTCCAATAATAAATGTTTTACCCGGTAAAGGTTTAGGATTTAGTGAATTTGGATTAAAACAGGTTTATGCCTTGTTATTTTCAGTTCAACATTCAATGTCTATACAAGATCCATATATTCAAAATATATCTTCACAAACTTCATTTGCAACTAGATTTTTCAATATGTATCTTCCAATAATCATTTCATTTATAATTACAATGTGAGTTATTTTAAGAACAATATTAAAAGAAAAAACAAAAAAGGGTAAAGATGAATAAAAATATAACATTGCTAATTACCTTTTATATTTTTAATGAAAATGAATATAAATATTGATATAAAACATATAAAGAATTAAAGAAGAAAAATATAGAATTTCATTTTTTGATAGATAATCCAAAAATAAAAGATAATTTCTATAAAATAGAATCAAAAGATTTATTTATAAATGATAAAAATTTAGGTAAATTTTTAACAATTTACAATCATATAAAAAAAGGTAATGTTAAAACTAAGTATTTTAAAACAGTGGATCCTGATGATTATATTTCTATAAAAAATTTATTAAAAATGTCTCTGCCTGAAAAACCAGAAATAATTAGAATGAATTCTATTAGAATTAAAAGTAAAAAATTTTTATTTTTTAATAATCAAAAAATAATTGATTTAGCATTTTTAAGTTTACCTAAAAAAAGATATAGTTCATTAGGAACATCTTGAACAATATTGCCTACTCAAGGTATTTTTAATGATAATTTTTTTTCAGGAAAAAGAATTGATGTTAATGAAGATCAAATTTTAGGAATTATTTGTTATGCTAATAATTTTAGAATAATGAATCATGATTATTCTTGATATCTTTATATTCATGAATATGGAATATCTAAAGTTGAAAATTTTCCTAATTATTTAAAAAAATTAAAAATAACTTTAGAAGAACAAGAAAATATTGTTAAAAAATCAAAAAGAAAGGCACCTATTTTTTGACCTGGAAATTTTAAATATTATAAAAGTCTAAAATTTAGATATTATCAATTTAACAAAAATCGTAATGAGGAATTAGAAAAAATTTGAAATGAATTGTATTCTAAATATTCAATTGATTATTCTAATCCTAAATTTAATAATGAAATTTGTAATATATCACTTGTTACTGATAATAATCAAATAGAATATGCGCTTTCCAATATTTTTAATATGTATATCAATAGTGAAAATGAATTAAAATTTTGATTAATTGTTGATGAATATGATGATTTTAAAAAAAATTTAGTGTTAAAACTAAAATTAAAAAATCCTAATTTAAATTTAGAAGTTATTTCTTTTTCTAATAAAGATTTACCTAAATTAAAATCTAATCTTAAACATGTTACTTGAACAACTAATATAAGATTATTTTTAGCAGATTTATTACCTAAATATGTTAATAAAACATTATATTTAGATAATGATTTATTAATTGATGGTGATATATCAGAAGTTTTTAGATTTGTAGGAAATGAAAGGGGGCATTATGGTCAAAGATGAAATTCAAATTCAAAAATTACTAAATATTTATTTAATAAAACTAATATAAATTTAAGTAAATATTACAATGCAGGAGTTTTATTTTTAGATTTAGAACTAATGAGAGAAGAAGAATCAACTAAAAAATTTATTGAAATTTATAATAAATTTTCAAAATATATTTCATTTGCTGATCAAGATATAATAAATCTATCTTTAGAAATAAATGATTTTTTATCTAATTTTAATATTGCAAGAGAAAAATGACCTAAGCAATATTTTGAATTTGCAAAAAATTATAATTTAAAAATTTATCATTTCTTATCAATTGCTAAACCATGAAATTCAATTGAAGAAAATAAGAAGTTAATGTATAAAAATAAAAAAGGAAATTTAACAAAAAAAGAATTTGAAAATAATTTTTTAAATTACAAAAAATGAAGTAATCAATTTTCTTTATATAAAGAAAATATAAAATAAATTTATAGTATACTTATTATATTATGTATAAAAAAGATAATTTAGCAATAATTTCCTTATCATCTTTAGGTTTATTTGCAAATTCTTTTTCAGAAATAGTTGGTGTAGTTGGAACATTTAATTCTTTAACAGAATCCAATGGAAATATATTTACTAAGATTTTATATTGTCCAATTGAAAAATTATCAAAGATTGAAAAAAAATTATTAAAAATTAATAATATAATTTATTTAGAATATAAAAAAAATGATTTATTCAAAAAAATTATGAAATTAAATAATGCTAGATTTACTGGAATATTAAATTCATTTCATCAACCAGTTGAAATTTTAAAAAAGAAAACTTATAAAACTATAACTTTTTTAGAAAATGATTTAATAATTAATAATAATTTGGAATTAAGTGATTCAAAAATTATTTTACATGGAGGATGATTAAAATCATATGATAAATTTTCTGAATTAGATAGAAAAATATTGTCAAATTTTAATATTATTGAAGAAAAATTAATTTTTACTGCTCAATGTATTTTTTCTATTCCTGGAAATTTTTATCAAAAATTTTTAATTGAATATGAAGAACTTTATAAATGATTAATAAATCTTAACATTTTAGATTTTTCTAAACCATCTTCATATTATGATCATTTTTCAGTTATTATGCATTCAATATCTAGTAAAATAAATTTACAATTAGAAAAGCCAAATGAAGAAAATTTATTATTATACTTTAATGTTTTTTTAAAAAATAATGAAAATATTTCAACAGAAATTAAAAAATTTAACATTCATAGAAATAATTCTGGACTTTTATTAAAAGAGTTTAATTTTAATAAATTGATTGATAAAAAATATTTTGAAAAAAGAATTAAAATTTCTATAGATTATACTAATTTAAATTATTTAAGTAAGTTATCTGAAGGAACTATTTATCTTAGAAATTTATATATATATTATTTAGAAAATCCATTAAAGAAAACTCATTATAAAAAATTAGATTCTAAAATAAAAAAATTTAAGAAAAAAAGTTTAAATTGTTTATCAAATGATTTGAAATTAATTAATGATAAAATAAAGGAAATTAAAAATCAAATTTAAAATTTAACATGCTTAAAAAAAATAAAGAAAATCATTTAGCAATAATTTCATTATCAAGTTTAGGTGATTTTTATAATGTTTTTTCTGAAATAGTTGGTGTATTAGGTACATTTAATTCTTTAACAAAATCCAATGGAAATATATTTACTAAGATTTTATATTGTCCAATTGATAAATTATCGGACATTGAAAAAAAATTATTAAAAGTTAATAATATAGTCTATTTAGAATATAAAAAAAATGATTTATTTGAGAAAATTATAAAATTAAATAATTCTAGATTTACTGGAATATTAAATTCATTTCATCAACCAATTGAAATTTTAAAAGAAAAAACTTATAAAACTATAACTTTTTTAGAAAATGATTTAATAATTAATAATAATTTGGAATTAAGTGATTCAAAAATTGTTTTACATGGTGGTCAAAGAAAAAAATATTCTTTTTTATCTAATATAGATAAAAAAATTTTAAATTTTATTAATTTTAAAGGCAAAGAAATATTTTTTACTAATCAATGTATTTTTACAATTCCAAATATATTTTATAAAAATTTTATAAATGAATATGAAAATGTTTATAAGTTAATAGGAAAGAACAAAATATTAGATTCAATTCAAGCATCTTCATATTATGATCATTTTTCAATAATTATGTTAGTTATTTCTCATAATTTAAATATTGAAATTATTGTTCCTGATTCTTCTCATTTATTGGAATTCTTTGATCCCTTTCTTAGTAAAAATTCAAATATAAAAGAAAGAATTAATAATGCAAATATTCATAGAAATAATTCCTCACTTATAATTAAAGAATTTAACTCTAGTAAAATAATTAGTAAAAATAATTTTGAAAAAAGATTTAAAAATATGGAAATAATTATAAATAAACAATATTTAGAAAACTTAATTGAAGGAACTACTTATCTTAGATATTTTTATATTAATATTTTAGAAAAAACATTTAAAAAAATATACAACAAAGAATTAAAATCAGCAATAGATTTATTTAAAATAACTAGTTTAAAATCATTGGAATATGATTTAAATTTAATTAATTTAAAAATACAAGAATGTTTTAATAATAAACAAATCTCAAATAAAAAGAAAATTTTAATAACAGGTTGTGATGGTTATATAGCTACTAATATAGCTTATATAATGACTAATGAATATGAAATTTTTGGTATAGATAATAATATCAATTCTTTCAAAAAAGAAAATTCATTTTTTTCTAGAAAATTTACCTGTGATATTAGAGATGAAAAAAAATTAAATGAAATTTTTTCTAAAATAAAATTTGATTTAATAATTCATCTTGCAGGTTTGATCTCTGTTCCAGAATCTTTTTTAAAAAAAGAAGAATATTTTGATGTTAATTATAATGGCACTGTAAATTTAATTAAAATAGCTAAAAAATATAATGTTAAAAATATTATATTTTCTTCTACTGCAGCAGTATATGGAATATCTACAAAGTTACCAATTTATGAAAATCATAATACTTCTCCAATAAACCCTTATGGGAAATCTAAATTAATGGCCGAAAGAGAAATAATTAATTCAGGA
This sequence comes from Candidatus Tyloplasma litorale, assembly GCA_027943885.1. GTDB lineage: Bacteria > Bacillota_I > Bacilli_A > Mycoplasmatales > Hepatoplasmataceae > Tyloplasma > Tyloplasma litorale. The sequence continues at coordinate 508,398 of AP027078.1, read as the reverse complement.
ATGAAATATTTTATTTTAAGATATTTTAATGTTGCTGGGGCTTGTTCTGAAGAAACTAGATATAATCCTAAAGAAAACTTTTCTCATTTAATTCCTTTAATTAATGATGCCTTTATTAATGAAAAAAAATTTTATATTTTTGGAAATGATTATAAAACAAAAGATGGAACTTGTGTAAGAGACTATGTTCATGTTTGTGATTTATCTAATGTACATTTATTATTGACTGAAAAAATATTTGAGAATAATACTTCTTCAGAAATATTTAATATTTCTTCTGATAAAGGATTTTCAGTAAAAGAAGTTTATGAAGCTGCTTGTAAAGTTCACAATAAAAGAATAAAAGTAGAAATAGCAGATAGACGTAAAGGTGATCCAGATGCTTTATATTCTTCTTCTGATAAGATAAGAAGAATATATGGTTGAAAACCTAAATTTTCATTAGAAGAAATGATATTATCTGATTTTAAAAAAATCAATAAAAATTAAATAAAAAAAGTAGAGAATTAATCTCTACTTTTTCCTACTTTATAAATTTTCATTTTTCCATTTTCTTTAATGAAGGATTTTAAATCTATTACATTGTTACTATAATTAATTAGTAAGTTATTGAATTCAATTCAATCAGAAGCAACAATAACTAAATCACTTTCCTCAATATCCTTTTCAATATTATTAGAAATCTTTTCATAATCCATAGTTCATTTTTTATCAATCATTGGCTCTCAAATTTTATAATCAATTTTATTTCTCATCAATCACTTTCTTAAAGAAACAGTTGGTGTTTTAGTTATATCATTTGTTCCACCTTTAAAGGAAATACCAAGAACAACAATTTTTTTAGAATTTCTGATTAATGGTTCATTTGTTAAAAAAGCAAATGATTGATTTTCATTAAAATCATTTAATGCTTGAATTAAATTTTTATTATTTTTATTTTTAGTTATTTCTATAAGAGAATATGAATCTTTTGGATAGCAAGACCCACCATATCCTATTCCTGATCTTTTAACCTTACTTCTTTTTAACAATAAAGTTTCAACAGCTGGTCCAATAATATCAAAATTTATTTTATTTTCTTCTGCTATATTAGCGAATAAATTAGTTAAATTTATTAAATGGGCATCAAAACTATTGTGAACAACTTTAATAAAAATAGCTTCTTTTATATTTGTTTTTATCAAAATTTTATTAATAAAAATTTCATCAAATAAACTTTCAATAACATTATCATTTTTATTTATTGCAACTACATTTACATTTTGATTTATATTCAATTCTGTTTTAATACCTTGTGAAAGAAATTCAGGTCAATAATTTATTTCTAAATTTTCCATTTTTTGAAAATCATCAATATTAATTGTTGATCTTACAACAATTGAAATTTTCTTATCCACATTTTTTATTTCTTTTGAAATTTTAAAAATTAAATCAGTGTTTAATCTTGGCTCTTTTTCATTTGCTGGGTTTGTTGATAAACCTATAAAAATTACATCATATTTATTTCAATCACCATCGGGAATTTTATATTTTATTTCAGAAATTTTATAAGGATTTTTTTTAATAAAATCTTTCATAAAAAAATCATCAATAGGTGATTCACCTTTATTGAATCTTTCAACTTTATTTTTATCTATATCTAATACTTCAATATTTCAATTTTTGTTAGATTGTTTTAATCTAAGTGCTGTATGTAATCCTACATATCCACCACCCACTATTGCAATATTCATATTATTTTCTTCTTCTTTAAACATAATAAAAATTATAATATATTTATTATGAAGATATATGATAATGTAAATTTATTTTCATATGCTTTAATTTAAATAATATATTATTATTTTAATATTATGATTGAAAAAATAGTTACAGCTATAGTATTAGAAAAAATTTCTTTTAATGATGAGCATCTTGTAAAAATTTTGAGCGAAGGTGGCAATGTTATTACATTGAAAGCCAAAGGATTGGATTTAAATTCCTCAAAAAATAGAATGTCTTTAGGTGTTTTTAATGAAGTAGAAATAGAATATTTTACTTCCCAATTTTCTAGAAATAACACAGGAAGACTAAAAACAGCAAGAATAATAAAAGAATTTATTTATGAAAATAATTATAATTCAATAAATATATTAAATTTTTGTAAAAATATTTTATTACAACAAAATAATAATTCCAATCAAATTTATAAATCAATTCAAAAAATAAAAAATTCTTTGGAAAATAATTTTTATAATTTTCAATTCATTTTTGAATTATTAATTCTTAAACTTAGACAAAATGGTTATAAACCTATTGTAGATAAATGTGCTTTATGTCAAAGTAATCAAAATATAAAGGGTTTTTCTATATATGAAGGTGGATTAATTTGTGATAAACATGAGGAATCTATTAAATATGAACTTGAACCATCCACACTTAGAAAAATAATTACTATAAATACATTAAAAGATCCGTTATATTGTAATAATTTAAATTTGAATCAAAATGAAATATTAAAAATAAAATCTATGTATAAAATGTTTTTTGAAAATCAATTAGGAATATCTTTATTTTTAATTGAAAAAACTTAAATAAAGGAGAAATAAAAATGAAAAGAGTAGCTATTATTGGCACACCTGGAATTGGTAAGACAACTATTTTAAATGAATTAAAGAAAATATGTGGCAATCAACTAAAATTTAATGTTGAAGAGGAAAAATATTCTTATTTAGAAAAAGCTTATAAAGATATGAAAAAATGATCATTTATTATGCAAATGGATTTTTTAATGTTAAGATTAAGAACATTACATTATTCATATCAAGAAAAATTAGAAAATATAAATGCCATTATTTTTGATAGAAGCTTTATAGATGATTACATTTATGCAAAACAAGCTTTTCAAAAAAATTGAATATCACAAAAAAATTTTGAAGAATATAAATCATTGTTTAATAATTTTGTAAACTTATCAGTAAGTGAAAATTTTAATTATGATTTAATCATTATTTTAACAGAAGATGAAAAAGGTGATGCTGCAAAAAGAAGAATTAAAAGAAATAGATTTATTGAAAAACAACTTGATCATTTTGAAGAAATAGATGAAGTTTATGCTTCTGAAGAAATAATTAATCATTGTAAAAAATTTGTTCCAAAGGTTGAAGTTGTAAAAAATTTAAATAATAAACAAAAGGATGTTGCTTTAAAGATAATTTCTTTAATTCAATAATTTAGTATAATTTGCTTATGGTGGAATTAAAAGAACAATTTGACATAATTTATTTATTAGATAGGGAGATAGGAATAGATTCTGGACATGAAAATGAAAGACCTTGTTTAATAATTTCTTTAGATGATGATGGTTGTGGTTATGTAGTGCCATTAACTAGTAAACACAAACCTAATGATCTCAATAGAATGCAACATAGATTGGCTTGTGGATCTTGAATAGACTTATCTGACTCACCAATTTTTGTCAATGAAGCAAGAATAAAATATTCAAGACTTACTGATTTAAGTATTGATGATGAAGATATAGAAGTTTTGGAATATAGATTTTCAGAATGAATATAATTTTGAATAATATAAAATTTAATAAATACAAAAAGGACTTTATTTTAAAATCCTTTTTTCTTTTTAAAATAAATTTTATTTAATTAATTGTATATATAATTGATTTATTAAATAGGGAAAATAGGAGATGAAAAATAGGACACTAGTACTTTTACATGGTTTTAAAAAAAATGGAGTTGATGATTTTTTACAATTGTATGATTTTTTTAAAACTTTAGATTATGAAAACATTTACAATGAAGATTGATTTGATACATATGATAAATCAACTTTAAATAAAAGACATGTTAGAAAATATGTTGATGATTTTTGTGAAAGATTAAATAAAGAAAATTATTCACAAATAGATATAATTGGTTATTCAACAGGTAGTATTGTGGCAGTTATGATTAAGGAAAAGCTTAAATGTAAGAATGTTAAGATATTTTCTATTGTTCCACCAATTAAAATTAAATTTTCTAAATGAATACCAGTTGCAATAAAATCATATAAGGCTAAAAGAAGACTTAAGAAAAAATTAGGTTCAGAAAGATATAAAAGAATAAGAGAAATAAGTAAAAGGGAACGAATTCTTGAAAAACATGCTTTAAAAATTACGATTTTTATTAATAATTTAAGATTAGCTTATAGAAGTAAATTTTTAAAAGAAAAAAATATTATATTTTTACTTGCTGAAAATGATGAATTTATTAAAACTCAATCTATTAAAAAAATTTTAAGTAAAAAAAATAAGAAATTTATTACAGAAGATTTTTCACATACAAATATATTAACAAAAGAAAAAGAAATCTTTATTAATTGGTATAATAAAAATATTTAGTAGAATAAAAATATTATTTTTTATAGTAAAATATATATGGACATATATTTTTATATGTATGTTCTATATTACGTAATATAGATTTGTTTAATATATTATAATAAGTCTAAATATAAACTTTTAAAAAACACATGAAAGGAAATAGATATGGCAAAAGAAAAATTTGACCGTTCAAAAGAACATGTTAATATTGGAACTATTGGTCACGTTGATCATGGTAAAACAACATTAACTGCTGCTATTACAACAGTTTTAGCAAAAGCTGGTGGAGCAGAAGCAATGGATTATGCATCAATTGATGCTGCTCCTGAAGAAAAAGAGAGAGGTATTACAATTAATACTGCTCACGTTGAATATGAAACAGAAAAAAGACATTACGCACATATAGATGCACCAGGGCATGCTGATTATGTTAAAAACATGATTACAGGTGCTGCACAAATGGATGGAGCTATTATTGTGGTTTCAGCAACTGATGGGCCTATGCCTCAAACAAGAGAACACATCTTATTATCAAGACAAGTTGGAATCAAAAAATTAATAGTTTTCATTAATAAATGTGACATGGTTGATGATGAAGAAATGTTAGAACTTGTAGAAATGGAAGTAAGAGATTTACTTTCACAATATGGTTTTGATGGAGATAATACTCCTGTTATCAAAGGTTCAGCTTTAAAAGCTCTTGAAGGTGATCCTACTTATGAGGAAAAAATTCATGAGTTAATGAAACAAGCAGATGAATATTTCCCAGTACCTGAAAGAGATATTGAAAAACCATTCTTACTACCAGTTGAAGATGTATTTACAATTACAGGTAGAGGAACTGTTGCAACAGGTAGAGTTGAAAGAGGACAAATTAAAGAAGGTAGTGAAGTTGAAATTGTTGGTCTTAAAGACACAAGAAAAACAACTGTAACTGGAATTGAAATGTTTAGAAAACTTCTAGATTATGCAGAAGCTGGAGATAATGTTGGACTTTTATTAAGAGGTGTGGATAGAACACAAATCGAAAGAGGACAAGTTATTGTTAAACCAGGAACAATTACTCCACATAAAAAATTCAAAGCTGAAATTTATGCTTTAACAAAAGAAGAGGGTGGAAGACATACTCCTTTCTTCTCAAATTATAGACCACAAATCTACTTAAGAACTACTGATGTAACTGCACAAATTGCATTACCAGAAGGTGTAGAAATGGTTATGCCTGGAGATAATGTTTCATTAACAGTTGAATTAATTGCTCCAATTGCAATTGAACTTAACACTAAATTCTCAATTAGAGAAGGTGGAAGAACAGTTGGTGCTGGAACAGTTACTGAAATTATTGAATAATTGATCTAATAAACAAAGAAACTTAGTTTCTTTGTTTTTTTATTTAAATATATATAATTTTATTATGAATGGTGAACATGAAATAAATAAAAGACAACAGAATAGTAAAGAATTAAGTAAGGATTTTTCAAATCTTAGTATTGAACAATGAAAAAAAGATATTTCAGAATTAATTAAACATATGGAAGAAATTATAAAGAATATTAAATCATATGATTATAAACAATTTTATGATTTATTCTTTCCAAAACAAGAAGATATTAATTTTGAAAAATTACTTTTAGATTTAAAGAAAATTAAAAAGAATTTAGATTCCTTTAAATTTATTGATTTTATTTTAGAAGATAAATTATTTCAATATTTTGATAGAATTTTAAATTTCAGAAATTTCTTCTTAATTCATAATGTAGAAGTTTCAAAAATTATAAAAAAAGAAATTTTAAAACCTGTAGAAAATAGAACTTATAATATTCAAATGTTTAATTATTTTAGTGCCTTAAATGATGATTTTTGTAAAATTATTTATTCATCTATTATGAGATTTGAAAAAAACTTAAGAAAAAATGTTGCTTCATTTTTATTATCGCAAACCAAAAGTTTTGAAACAATCTTTCCAAATTTTCTAAATGATAAATCTAAAGATGAAAAATGAAAAGAAATAATAAAAAATAATTATCAAAAAAATCATAAAGAATCTTGAAAAATCTTGAATAATTGCACATTTAATGATCTTATAATTTTACTAACAGATTTAAATAAAAATAGTGATTCTGAAAAAATCTTTAAAAGCATAATTGGTAATGAAAATTTTATTAATTGATATAAAAACTCTTGTGCTCAAGATTGAAAAGAATTTATAAAAGAATTTAAAGAAGAACTTAATAAAATAAATAGATTAAGAAATGAAGTAATGCATTTTGGGTATATATTACCTAGAGAGAAAATAGAAGATGAAATATTAATGACAGGTATTAAATCTATGAATAAATGTTCATTCATTAAACCAACTGAACCTAATTATTATTTAATGCTTTTTAATGAAATAATTGGTATTACAAATAGTTTTTTATCTAAATTTTCAAATAAAACAATTTTTACATTTTTCCAAGAAAAAATATTTAAATTTAAAATGTATGATAAATAACATTAATTTTATAAATAACCACTTTTACAGTGTTTATTTTTTTTATAAGTGTTATTATATAAACATAATTAAAAAATTATGGAAAATGAAGTAAAAACATTAGAGACAAAACAAAATAAAAAAAAGAAAAAATTAAAAATGCCATCGGCATTGGCAATAATAGTTGGTGTTGTTATCTTTGCAGCTGTGCTGACATGAATCCCGCATGGAGCAGGAGATGCAACAGAAATTACTATTGGTGATACTGTTTATCAGGCAGGGTCATTGGGAGCATGACAAAACTGAATTATATATAACTCTTTATCAAGTACTTATGGTAATTTAGGAGAATTTAGTTCAGGTGATTGAATAGCAAATTTTGATACAAATGAAGTTCAACCTATTATTGATAGTTATGGATTGGAAGGAGAATGAGAACCTGACGTTGGTTTTATTACTGATACTAGTGTTCCTTGAACTTTAAGTCCATATGCAGATGGTACAACTGCAATGTTTGGTATCTTTGATACATTAAAAGCAATGTTAGGTGGATACTTTATGGCATGAGATGTTGCCTTCTATTTAGTTGGTATTTATGCTGTTGTATTATTATTAATGGAAACACATACGCTAAGAGATGGAGTGTCTTCATTAGTAAAAGGATTAGGTGGTAAAGAATTACTACTTATTCCAATTCTATTTATATTATTCTCATTAGGTGGAACACTATTTGGGATGCAAGAAGAAACACTGGGATTAATTCCAGTTATTGTTCCAGTATTAATACTTGCAGGTTTTGATGCTGCAACAGGAATGATGTTAGCTATTCTTGGTACAACAACAGGGATTGCTGCTTCAGTTCTTGATCCATTCTCAATTGGAGTTATGGCTGCAGGTTTAGATGTAGGTATTGGAACAGCTGTTGCTGAAAGATTATTATTATTCATTATTTATACAGCTGTTGGAACAGCTTTTGTAACATGATATGGAGCAAGAGTTAGAAAAAACAACCAAAAATCTATGGATGTGGAAAACATAGAAAAAAATAAAAAATGAGCAGAAGAACATATTGGAGATATTCATGAACTTGAAGTTATGTCAAAATCTCAAAAATGATCTTTAGGTATTTTCGGAATGATCTTTGCTTGAATGATCTTTTCATTGATGCCATGAACAGAATGATTTCCTAATTTAGCCGATAGTCAAGGATGATTAATATTTTCATCAATTTTCTATGGTAAAGTTTTACTAGGAGAATGATACTTTGTTGAATTAGCAATTCTATTCTTTGTAGGTGCATTTATCATTGGAAAATTATTTAAATATGAATCAAAAAGAATTGTTTTAATTTTTTGACAAGCTTTAAAAGAAATGTTTGGAGTTATTACAATTATTTCCTTCTCAAGAGCTACTTCAATTATTTTAACTAGTTCTGGATTAACATATGGAATGATTTATTCAATGGTTGATATCGATCATTTACAACAAGTGGGAATTATTCCATTTGCATTAATTTGATTATTTATCTTTACATTAATGTCATTTTTTATTCCTTCAACATCAGGATTAGCAGGAGTTACTGCTCCTATTATTGGAGGTGTAATTTCTGCAACTGGAGAACCAGGAGCACCACATACACAATTGATGATTGTGTCCATCCTAATGGTTTATCCATTGGCTCAAGGTTGTGTTAATGCATTCTCACCAACAACTGGATTAGTTGTGGTTCAAGCAGAACAATCTAAAGTTGGGTTTGGAAAAGCATTGCCATGATTAGCTGGTTATGCTGGAATGATCTTTGTGGTTGGAATCATATCAATTGTTTCATTATTAGCTATTGAAGTTGGAACAAAACTATAGAAGTTACTAAATTAAAATCACTATTTTTAATAGTGGTTTTTTTAATTTATATGATAAAATAAATAAATGTCAAATATTTATAATAAATTAATTTTGGTAAATAAAAAATATGAAAAAATACCTAAGAAAAATAGAGGTATTCCAGTCAATACAATTGCCATAAATAAAAAAGAAAAAATAACTATTTATAAAAGTAATAAAAAATTAGGAAAAAATAATAATGAAAATAAACATAATTCTCATGCTGAATTTTTAATCATAGAAGAAATAAAGAAAAAACATTCAAAATTTAAATATGATGAATGAATTTTTTATATAACTATACTTCCATGTCAAAAATGCTTTGAAAAAATAGTAAATTCAGGAATAAACATTAAAGAAATATATTATTTAGATAATTTTAAAGAAGATAAAAAATTAGGTTATGCTTTGAAAATTTCTGAAGAATATTATAAAAAATTAAAAAAATTTGATTTTCCTTCACAAGAAAAAGAAAAAGAAATTTTATTTGAATGAACATTATTTTTATTAAAAACATATTTATTAAGAACAATAAATAATATTTTAAATAAATCCAAAAAAGAATATAACTATCATGAGTTATCTTCTAAATGAAGCGAAATATATTACTTAGATAAAACAATATCTGAATATGTATATTCAAATTCAAAAAAAGAATATAAATCACCTTTTAAATTTGATGAAAAAAATAAAAAAATTCATTTTAAACAAAAAGATTTAGAAATATTTAAAAAAGATATTATAAAATTAATGAATAATAAATAATTAAGCATTTATTTTTTACAAAATATATAATTAAATTGTTATGAATATTACAAAAACTTTTTTAGAATATCAAACAAGATCTGGCGGAGTTACTTCTAGTTCATCTGATTGAACTGATTGAATGTATTTAGTTATTGGCTTTATATTTTTAATTATATGTATTTGATTATTATGATATTACTTTACACATAAGCAGGAAATGAGAAATTTAAAAGATAGTACTAATCATCGTTCAGCGGGATCTTTTGTAGGATTTTGAGGTAGATATAAGGCATCAATTTTAGTTTTTCTTGCAATTGTATTTTTAATTTTGTTAATTTCATTTTTGCTTATGGGATTTTTTGGTTATGAACCAGATAATGGATTAGATTATCAATTCTATTTAATTAGTTTTTAATATAATAATGTAAATTATTAAACATGAAATAATTATTTGTGTATATACACATATACAAATAATTATTTTTTTATATACTTAAATACTATACTTTAAGTATATTTATTAAAAGAAAGGAAAAGACAAAACTATGTTCAAAAAAATTGGAAATTTTGTCAATGCTTTAGATGCTAAAGTTGATCCTGTTAAAGGAAATAAATTTAGAAAATTATTTAAATCATTGACATTGATTTTAATTATTGTTGTTTTACCTATCATTGCAGCTATTGTTGGATCATTTGTTTGTATACAACCAGATGATTTTAATTATAATGCTGCTGCATATGGTGGGTTTATACCATGATTTGTTCTAGTTTTTTCATCAGGTATGCTTTGATTTTATTTTTCAAAGTGAACTGTTGAATAGAAGTGTCTATTAATAAAAATGGATAAAGCTATAATGAAAGAATCTAGAACATCAAAAGAGGGGGGTTCAATAAAGAATTTCTTCTCCAAATTATCTAGAGGATTAATGTTACCAATAGCACTTCTTCCTATGGCTGGATTGTTATTAGGTATAGGTGCAGGTATGGAAAACGTAATTGCACAAATTATGAATCCTGATTTCTTAGATTTAAATGATCCTGATAATCTTGATCTTGCAAATCAAATAACACAGGCATCATTTGTGTTTGGTGTTATATCTTCAATTGGAGATGTGGTATTTGCTAACCTACCTACATTATTTTGTTTAGGTGTAGCAATTGCTTTTGCAGAAGAAGCAGGAGTAGCTGTATTCTCAGCTCTAGTTGGATGAATTATATTTAATGCAACTCAATCAACAATGATATGAGAAAATGGTGATAATTATCATATTTTCTGATATGAATCTGTTCCAGCATCTGTTGTTACATCAAATGTAGGAATTACTTCAATGCAAACTTCAGTGTTTGGAGGTATTACAATAGGATTATTTGTTGCTTATATTTACAACAAATTCCATACATTCCAAATGCCTAAAGTTTTAGGATTCTTCTCAGGAACAAGATCTGTTCCAATCATTGTGTTACTATTAACACCAATGGTAGGAATATTCTTCCTAATGATTTGACCATTATTTGGGATTGGTTTAGATAAACTTGGTGCTGCTTTAGTTAGCTTACCTATTGGTATTAACGCACTTATCTTTGGACTTATCGAAAGATCATTAATTCCATTTGGATTACACCATGCCTTCTATACACCATTATGATACACATCAGCTGGTGGAATTCTTACTACATATGTAGAAGGTGCTAATTATGGTGAAATCTTAGGACAAGGAGATCAAGGTGTTTGATTTGAAATGCAAACTCTAGGAATCCCATTCTCAATTCTTCCAGGAGTTGTTGGTGGTGGAGAAATTCAAATGGGAGCAAATACTTGATCAATAGCAACTAATTTAGATGGTAGTTATTTTGAAGAAAATGGAATGTGAACTATTTTAAATAATGGTAGCCCAGTTTATGAAATAACTGCAAATATGAATCCAGGTGAATATATGCAAGGTAAATTTACTTTCATGATATTTGGATTACCAGCCGCTGGGGCAGCTATGGTAATGGCAGCTAAAAAAGAAAATAGAGAAGTTGCAATGTCAGTTATTGGTGCCGCAGCCTTAACATCATTCTTAACAGGAATTACAGAACCAATTGAATTTACATTCTTATTCTTAGCACCATTCCTATACTATGGATTCCATGTTTGAATGGCTGGATTATCATTCTGAGTATTACAATTACTAGGAACTCACATTGGTATGACATTCTCAGGTGGAATATTTGATATGATTTTATTTGGTATTATTCCACAAGCAACAGGATTTGGAAGTAACTTCTTCTGAGTAATTCCTTTAGGAATAATATATATGCCAATTTACTACTTTGTGTTCTACTTCTACATTACTAGAAAAGATATTAAAACACCAGGTAGAGATGAAAGTGCTGAAGTTAAATTAGTTTCAAGAGCTGACTATGATGCAGCTAAAGAAGCTAAAAAAACTGGTACAAAAACTACTACTACTAATCAAGCTAAAAAAACTGATGGTAAATCAGCAGCATTTAATTCAAGATTAATGGCATTAGAAAAAGCTGTTGGTGGAGTTGAAAATCTATCTGTTATTTCAGCTTGTGCTTCAAGATTAAGATTAATTGTGATTGATCCTAAAAAAGTGGATGTTGATGCCCTTAAATCACCAGCAGTTGGTGCTTATGGAAATATCTTTAAAGGAGCTTCACTTCATGTTATTTTTGGAGGGGAAGCCGATATATTTAAATCAGCTTTAATCAAAATGAGAGCAGAAAAAAAAGGTCAACAAAATCAACAAGATCAACAAAAAAACTCTTAAATATTTTATAATTAACACCAATCATTAGTTTATTAATGATTGGTGTTTTTTTATTTAAAAAATAAAAAAATTTAGTAAAATTAATTTATGAACAAAAAAACTCAAACAAAACAATCAAGTAGAGAATTTGGTTTACTTTCAATGATTGCTATGGTGATGGGTATTGTAATTGGTTCTGGTATTTTTGCTAAAAATGCAGGTTTAGTTTCCACTAATGGATCAATATATATTACTTTTGTTGCCTGAATAGTTGGTGCTATTTTAGTTTTATCTATTGTCATCGCTTTTATGGAATTATTTACAATGACAGAAAAAGCTAATGAGCAAGCAACTTATGCCAATTGAGGAAGAATGCTAATAAATTCCAAATTTGCTAAATTTGCTAGTATGTATTTCATATTTGTTAATTTACCAATTTCTATAGTTACATTAACAATTTTTGCTGGTAATCGGATTGTTGATGTATTATTTGTAGATACTAATTTAATATCCACTACAACTTCATATTTCCTAATTAGATTATTAATTGTTGTATTACTATTAACTTATTTTTTCACAATTAATGGTCTTTACACAAAACCAGGGAAATATTTACAAAATATTGGAACAACTGTTAAAGTTATTCCTTTGGGTTTTGTATTTATCTTATTTTTAATTATGTTAATGATTCCAGGTTCAGAAATAAATCCTATTTTTAACCAAGATTTTAACCAAGCAATTACAAATGCTTCAGAAGTTAACAATGATGGAGTTAATGGTCTTCTTGTTTTTGCATCAACAATGCCTGCAATAATATTTGTATTTGATGGATTTTTAACTTCTGGATCTTTATCTAAAGAAGCTAAATCTCCTTCAACATATAGATATGCTGTTTTAATAGGAATTATTTTAATTACCTTTGTTTATTTAACATACTCATTAGGAGTATTTGCACTTGGAAGTCCATTTGTTGATGCATCTAATAATGCTGTTTCATGATCTGATTATGATGCTTCACAATCATATACATTAGATAGTAATTATGGAGAAATAAACAATGCTATTATCTCTGTTTTTGGCGAGGGTGCCCAATGATTTGCTTCCTTAATAACCTTAATAGTTGCCATTTCAATTATTACTTCAGTTTCTGGAATAACAATGTCATGTATGAGGGGAATTTCAGATATGTCAGCAAATAATTTAATATCTGATCCAGAAGGGAAAACTTTAATTAGAAATCAACATAATTCTTTACCTGGAGCAATGAAAATTGTAATTCTTCTTTGTATAGGTTATTTCTTAATAGATGTCTCTTTAGATGCTATAGCAATTCCTTCAGGAGGTTGAGAAACTGCAGATAATTATCATTTAACAGCAGGCTCAGATTTCTTTAGTAATTTAACTTCAGTTGGATCATTTATTATTATGGCTATTTTATTAGCTGCAGGAGTTAGAAACCGTAAAACAAAAGTAGCTGATTCACAAAAATTTAAATTCTTTATTCCAGCTGCTATAACTGCAATTATTACTTTAGGATTAATAGTTATTATTTATGTTATTCAAATTTTTTGATTTGCTCCACCAGAGGGTGATGGGTATGATGCTTATGTTAGAATGTATATTGTACAAATTATTGTTGCATTTATTTGACTATTATCCACACCTATTTGATATTGATGACTAAATAAAAGAAGTCTTAAAGTTAGTGATGATCAATATAAACTTAAAGAGGAAATAATAAATAATTATAAAAATGCCTAAGGCATTTTTATTTTATTTTTTTAGCATTTATATCTATTTTATGGTAAACTTGTTTTGGTGTCATATTTATATAAAAAAACACTGTTATGAGTGGTAATATGACACATATAAATATTTATAAAATTTTAGAAAAGGAGTGAACCTTATCATGAATAATAAGGCAATCAAAATAAATCTAAAATCTTATGATCCAAAACTTATTGATAAGTCGGCATTAAAGATTTTAGAAGTTGCAAAGTCAACAGGTGCAGAAGTTTATGGACCAGTTCCACTTCCAACAAAACGGGAAGTGTTTACTGTTCTACGTGCTACTCACATTAACAAAACATCAAGAGAACAATTCGAATTAAGAACTCATAAAAGATTAATTGGACTTGTTAAATCAACACCAGAAACAATAGATAAATTAAAAAGAGTTCAATTACCTACAGGAGTATCAATTGATATTAAATTATAAAATTTAATATTGAATAAAGCAATTATGCAAGGTATTTTAGGTAGAAAAGCTGGAATGACAACTGTATTTACTAGTGATGGTCATGCAGTTCCAGTTACTGTAGTTGAAGTTAAACCAAATGTTGTTTTACAAGTTAAAACAAATGATATTGATGGATACTCAGCAGTTAAATTAGGTGTTGAAGATAAAAAAGATAATAGAGCTACAAAAGCTGAATTAGGTAATGCTAAAAAAGCTAATACTTCAGCTAAGTATTTTATTAAAGAAATTAGAAATATGGAAGGTTTAGAATTAGGTCAAACTATTTCAGTTGATTTATTCGAAGCTGGTCAATTTGTAGATGTTACAGGAACTTCAAAAGGTAAAGGATTCCAAGGTAACATTAAAAGACATAATCATCATAGAGGTCCTATGGCTCATGGTTCTAAATCACATAGAATTACTGGTTCAATAGGTGATATTGCTGGTCATGTTATTAAAGGTAAAAAAATGCCTGGACATATGGGACATGAACAAGTTACAATGCAAAATTTAGAAATTGTAGCTATTGATGCAGAGATTAATGTAATTTTAATCAAAGGATCAATTCCTGGTCCAAATAAATCATTTGTTGTGATTAAATCAGCAATTAAAAAAAATAACAACAGTGAAGCTATGAAATTATTAGACGTCAAAGTAGAAGATGTTAAAAATGAATTATTAGAAGTAGCTAAAAAAGTTGGTGCAAACATTACTTCAAAAATGGAAATTGAAGAAATGAAAGAAATCATTGCTGAAGCAACAATTAAACATGAAGCTGATTTAAAAGAAAAAGATGAATTATTAAAAAAAGCTAAAGCTTTAGGAGTTTCAAAATTTGAAAAAATGAAACTAGATAATTTAAGAATAGCAGTTAAAAAAGCTGAAGAAATTGAAGCTAAAAGAAATAAGGGTGAAGGAGAAAAAGCATAATGGCAAAGTTAGAAATTGTTAATGTACTTGGTGAAAAAGTATCAACAACTGAAATATCTGATGCAATTTTTGCTATTGAACCTCACAATCAAGCAATGTTTGATACAGTTCTTTCAGAAAGATCAGCATTAAGACAAGGGACACACAAAACTAAAACTAGAACAGAAGTTTCTGGTGGAGGAAGAAAACCTTGAAGACAAAAAGGGACTGGTAGAGCAAGACAAGGTTCTATTAGATCTCCACAATGAAGAGGTGGAGGAATTGTATTTGGTCCTACACCACAAAAAAATTACGAAATAAAAGTAAATAAAAAAGTTAGAAAACTTGCAATGAAATCAGGATGATCTTCAAAAGTTAAAGAAGGTAAATTAATTCTTGTTGAAGATATTAATTTCCAAAAACCTGCAACACAAGATTTTTTAAAAATGTTAAACAACATTAAAGCTAATGAAAGAAAAGTTTTATTAGTTTTAAATGGAGATGAAAAAGAATATAATACATTCTTATCAGCTAGAAACTTAGAAAATGTTTTACCTGTTTTTGTTGAAGAAATATTATTAGATGATCTTTTAAATGCAAATGTAATAGTAACAACAGAAGATGCTCTTAAAAATGTAGAAGGGAAGTTATCATAATGAAAATGAATATTAATGATGTAATCAAAAGACCAATCATTACTGAAAAATCTTCTTCTTTATTAATGAAAAATGTTTATACATTAGAAATTGATTCAAGAGCTACAAAAACAGATGTTAAAGCTGCTGTTGAATTAATTTTTGAAAAATCAGGAGCAAAAGTTTCTAAAGTAAATATGTTAAAAGTAAAACCTAGACCTAAAAGAATGGGTAAATATGAGGGTTATACAAAAGGTTATAAAAAAGCAATAGTTACTTTATCTACAGGTTCAATTCCAGTCTATGGAGCAGATGGAGCAGTTGTTAATAATGAAGAACAAAAAAGAGCAATGAAAATTATTGATACTGATAAAATTCTTGCTCAAGCAGAAAAGGAAAATTAGGAGAAGAGGTATTATATGTCAAAAATTAAAAAATATAAACCAACATCACCTGGTAGACGTAATTCTTCAGTTATTGATTATAAAAGTGTAATTACTACTGAAACACCAGAAAAATCATTAACTGTTAGTTTAAATAAATCTGCTGGTAGAAATAACACTGGTTCAATCACAGTTAGACATAAAGGTGGTGGAGTCAAAAGAAAATACAGAATTATTGACTTCAAAAGAAATAAAGATGGAATCCCAGGTAAAATTGCCACAATCGAATATGATCCAAACAGATCAGCATTTATTGCTTTAGTAAATTATGCTGATGGAGAAAAAAGATATATTCTTGCAACAAAAGACATGCAAGTTGGTGACCAAATTATGTCAGGACCAAATGCTGATATTAAATCAGGAAATAATTTACCAATGAATTTAATTCCTGAGGGAACAATAATTCATAATATTGAACTTAAACCTGGTAAGGGTGGAGAATTGGTTAGATCAGCTGGTACTTCTGCTCAATTATTAGGAGATGATGGTTCAGACAAATATGTTATTGTTAAATTAGCTTCTGGAGAAGTAAGAAAGTTTCTTGCTACAAACAGAGCAACTATTGGGGAAGTATCTAATCCAGCACATAACTTAGTTAGATGGGGAAAAGCTGGAAGAACTAGACATAGAGGTATTAGACCTACAGTTAGAGGATCAGTAATGAACCCTAATGATCACCCACATGGAGGGGGAGAAGGAAAATCACCTGTTGGTAGACCTTCACCATTAACACCATGAGGAAAAAAAGCTCTTGGTGTTAAAACAAGAGATAAAAATAAAGCATCTAACAAAATGATTGTCAAAAAAAGAAAGGGAAGAAAATAGAATATGTCAAGATCACTTAAAAAAGGTCCATTTGTTGATGAACATTTAATGAAAAAGGTTGAAAAAGCACTTGCTGAAAAATCAAAAAAACCTATTAAAACTTGATCAAGAAGATCTACAATTTTCCCTAACTTTGTAGGTTTAACATTCCAAGTACATCAAGGTAAAGAGTTTATTAATGTATATATTTCAGAAGATATGGTAGGACACAAACTTGGTGAATTTGCAGCCACTAGAAAATTTAGTGGTCATGGAAATGATAAGAAGAAATAGAGGATAGATATGGAAGCCAAAGCTACATCAAAAATTGTCAGAGTTTCTTCACAAAAAGCTGGACTTGTTTGTGAATTAATCAGAAATAAGTCTATCGAAGAATCATTTGCCATTTTAGAAAATTCAACATTAAAATCTGCCACACTTTTAAGAAAAGTATTAAACTCAGCAGTTGCTAATGCAACAGAAAACCACGGAATGACTTCTGATGGATTATATGTTAAAGCTGCCTTCGCTAATGAAGGACCAACAATGAAAAGATTTAGAGCTAGAGCAAAGGGTAGAGCTGACCAAAAATTAAGAAGAACAGCTCATTTAACAGTAATAGTTACAGATGAAAAGAGAGGAAAATAGATAATGGGACAAAAAGCAAATCCAATTGCATTAAGACTTGGAATCAATAAGGATTGAAATTCAAGATGATATGCACCTGATAATAAAACATGAACTAAATGACTAATTCAAGATAAAAAAATTAGACAATATTTAGAAGCATATAATAAAGAATGAGCATTATCAAATATTGAAATCGATAGAACATCTTCAGAAATTAAAGTAACTATTAATACTTCAAAACCAGGAATGGTTATTGGACAAGAAGCATCAAATCTAGCTAAAATCAAAAAAGAAATCTCTAAAATTATTAGAGAAAAAGAATTGAGAATCGAAGTTAAAGTTAAAGAAATACCTAACTCTGACTTAGATGCAAAAATTATTGCAAATGAAATTGCAATTGCTCTTGAAAATAGAACATCATTTAGAATTGCTCAAAAAAGAGTAATTAATAGAGTAATGAGATCTGGAGCAAAAGGTATTAAAACACAAATTTCAGGAAGACTTAATGGTGTTGATATGGCCAGAACTGAAGGATATTCAGAAGGTGTTGTGCCACAACAAACTTTTAGAAATGATTTAGATTATGCACTAGCAGAAGCACATACTACTTATGGAGTGTTAGGTGTTAAAGTTTGAATTTCTAAAGGTGAATTATTAAAAGGTCAAGAAAGAAAAGAAATAAAAAAACCTGGAAGAAACAATAATAGAAGACCTCAACAAAGAGACAACAGAGGATCAAGACCTGCTTATAAAAAACCAGAAGGAGGTAACAAATAATGTTACAGCCAAAACAAATGAAATATAGAAAACCTTTTAAACCTAACAATCAAGGTAAGGCAAAAAGAGGTACTAAAATTAATTTTGGAGAATATGGATTACAAGCCAAAGCAGGAGCATGAATTACAGCTAGACAAATTGAAGCTACAAGGATTGCTATTACTAGATATTTAAAAAGACAAGGAGAACTATACATTAGAATTTTTCCACAACACCCAATGACTAAAAAACCATTGGAAGTTCGTATGGGAAAAGGAAAAGGTTCTGTTGATCATTATGTTGCTAATGTTAAAGAGGGAATGATTTTATTTGAATTAGGTGGAGACATTCTTGAAGCAGATGCTTTAGAAGCATTAAGACTTGGAATGCATAAATTACCTATTCAATGTAAAATTGTGAAAAAAGGAGAGGAAGCTTAATTATGTACAAAGCATCAGAATTAAGAGAAAAATCTAGAGAAGATTTATTAAAATTAATCTCTGAATTAAAAGGTAAATTACTTGCTTTAAGATTTGAATCTGCTACAGGTCAATTAAGTGAAACTCATTTACCTTCAGCAACAAGAAAAGATATTGCTTTAATCTTTACAGTTTTAAAAGAAAAAGAGCAAGAACTTGAAAATCAAAAAAATTTAGAGAAACAAAACACAACAATTAATCCCAAAACAACAGAAAAAGGAGATGCATAATGAGAGATACAAAATCAAGAAAAACTTACATTGGTACAGTTGTATCTAACACAGCAGATAAAACAATATCTGTTAAAGTTGACACATACAGATCTCATAAACTTTATGGAAAAAGAGTTAAATATTCTAAAAAGTTTGCAGCACATGATGAACAAAATAAAGCTAAAGTAGGAGATACAGTTTTAATAATGGCAACAAGACCAATGTCAAAAACTAAATCCTTTAGATTAGTTGAAATTAAGGAAAAAGCTAAGGGGTAAACTATGATACAAACAGAGAGTAGATTATTCGTTGCAGATAATTCAGGAGCAAAAGAAGTTCTTGTTATTAGAAACCTTGGTGGATCAAAAGTTAAATTCACAAGTGTTGGTGACATCATTGTATGTACAGTTAAAAAAGCACAACCTAATTCCGGGATTAAAAAAGGACAAGTTGTTAAAGCAGTAATCGTAAGAACAAAACATGGATTAAAAAGAAATACAGGAGAATATGTTAGATTTGATGATAATGCAGCAGTTTTAATCAAAGATAACAAGGATCCAAGAGGCACTCGTATCTTTGGACCTGTTGCAAGAGAGTTAAGAGAAAAGGGATACAATAAAATTGTGTCACTTGCTCAAGAGGTTTTATAGGAGGCAATTATGAAAATTAAAGTCGGAGACAACGTTATAGTAATTGCTGGTAAAGATAAAGGTAAAATTGGTCTTGTACAAGCAACATTCCCTAAAGAAAATAAATTGGTAGTTGAGGGAATCAATATCAAAACAATTCATGTAAAACCAACACAACAAAAACCAGATGGAGGAATTGAAAAAGTTGAAAAACCAATTGATGCTTCTAATGTAATGTTAAATGTTGGAAATCTTAAAGATGAAACAAAAGCAAAAGCTACAAAAATAGCTTATAAATTAGAGAAAAACAAAAATGGTAGAAATGATAAAAAAAGAGTTGCTAAAGCAACAGGGGAGGAAATCTAATTATGGCAATTGAATCAAGATTATTCAAAAAATATAATGAAGAAATCAAACCTGCATTAGCAAAAGAACTTAATGTTAAATCTATCATGCAAGTTCCTAAAATCGAAAAAATTGTTATCAATATGGGTTTAGGAAAAGCTGTTAATAATAAAAAAATAGTCCAAGATGCTGTTCTTGAACTATCAAAAATAACAGGACAACAAGCAATTGAAACATATGCAAGAGTTTCAAATGCTTCATTCAAAATTAGAGAAGGAATGGCACTAGGTGTTAAAGTGACTCTAAGAGGGGAAAATATGTATAACTTCTTAGATAAATTAATTACTATTGCTCTACCAAGAATTAGAGATTTCAGAGGAGTTAACCATAAAGCATTTGATGGTAGAGGAAACTATTCATTAGGAGTTCCTGAATACATTATCTTCCCTGAAATTGATTTAGATAAAGTTAGCACAATGAAGGGTATGGATATTGCAATTGTTACTTCAGCAAGTAACAATGAAGATTCATACAAATTATTAGAGAAGTTTGGAATGCCTTTCAAAAATATTAAAAGAGGAGAACAGTAATACTATGGCAAAAAAATCAATGATTGCTAGACAGCAAAAACATCAAAAATTTGCTGTTAGAGAATATAACAGATGTCAAATCTGTGGAAGACCACATGCATATATAAGAAAATATGGAATTTGTAGAGTTTGTTTTAGAAATATGGCATCAGCAGGGGAAATCCCAGGAGTTAAAAAATCTTCTTGATAAGAAGTAAGGAGTATTAGTTATGATTAATGATCCAATAGCAGATTTATTAACTAGAATAAGAAATGCAAATCAAAGAAAGAAAAAAACAGTTTCAGCACCTTATTCAAAAGTTAAAAATGAAATCTTAAAAATTCTTAAAAATGAAGGATATATTATTGACTTCAAAGTTGATGGCGAAAAAACAAACAAAAAATTAGTAATTTTCTTAAAATATAAAGGTAACCAAAAAGTTATTACAGGTCTTAGAAGAATCTCAAAACCAGGATTTAGAGTATATTCAGAAGCTGAAAAACTTCCTAAAGTACTTAATGGTTATGGAACAGGTATTATCTCTACTTCAAAAGGTATCATGACTGATGATCAAGCAAGAGAACTTAAATTAGGAGGAGAAGTATTAGCTTTCATTTGATAAGCTAAGTACTTAACTTAAATATGTCAAGAGTCGGAAGAAGAACAATCACACTTGGTGATGGTGTAACAGTAAATGTTAATAAAAATATTGTGACTGTTAAAGGACCAAAAGGTGAATTGACAAAAGAATTTTCTCCATTAATCACAGTTTCAGTCGATGATAAAGGAATTAAAACTTCAAGAGCTAACGAAAACAAACAAACAAAAATGCTACACGGAACAACTAACTCATTAATCCAAGGAATGGTTACAGGAGTTACAAAAGGTTTCGAAAAAGAATTAGAAATTATCGGAGTTGGGTACAATGTGAAAGCCCAAGGTAATGGATTACAATTTTCACTAGGACTATCTCATAAAGTTGATTTAGAGATTCCTGAACATTTAAAAGTTGAAATAATTTCACCAACAGCTTTAAAAGTAACAGGAATTGATAAACAACAAGTTGGTGAGTTTGCAGCAAAAATTAAAGCATTTAGAAAACCTGAACCATATGGTGGTAAAGGAATTAGATATAAAGGTGAGTTTATTATTAGAAAATCTGGAAAGGCTTCTAAATAATTAGGAATTTAATATGGCAAAAACATTAAAACAAAGAAGACAAACTAAACATTTAAGAGTTAGATCTAAAATTTCCGCTGGAACTTTAGCAAGACCTAGATTAAACATCTTTAAATCTAATACAGGAATTTATGCACAAATTATTGATGATGATAAAGGAATTACAATTGCATCAGCATCAACGCAAACTTTAAAACTAAAAGGAAACAACATTGAAAATGCAATCAAAGTTGGCCAAGCAATAGCTGAAAATGGTAAAAATCAAGGTGTCAAAGCTGTTGTATTTGATAGAGGTGGATATATTTACCATGGTAAAGTCAAAGCTTTAGCAGATGCAGCAAGAAAATCAGGATTGGAATTTTAAGGAGTAAGATATGTTTTTTAATGAAGAAAAAATCGAAAACAATGAAGCAATGGTAGATAATCCATCTACTGTTAAAAAACCTTCTAAAAATACACCAGACACATCAGAACCTATTGCAAAAGAATTTTTACCAGGAAACTTTAACCCATTCGCAAGACCAGTTAACCCTAGATTTGCTAATGCTCAAAAAAGAGAAAAAAAATATGAGGAAAGAGTTTTAAAAATTAAAAGAGTTATCAAAGTAACAAAGGGTGGAAGAAGATTTAAATTCTCAGCTCTAGTTGTAATTGGTGACAAAAAAGGTAAAGTTGGATATGGAGTTGGTAAGCATATCGAAGTACCTGAAGCTATTAAAAAAGCAATTAAAGCAGCTGAAAAAAACCTAATCAATGTAAAAATTGATGGTGAAAATGCAACAGTACCTCATAATGTTATTGGACATAAAGGAGCTGCTAAAGTAATGTTAAAACCTGCTGCTGAAGGTAAGGGAATCATTGCTTCAGATGTTGTTCGTTCTGTTGTTGAATTAGCTGGTTACAGAAATATTTATTCAAAAAATCTTGGAACAAATAATCCAAACAATGTTATTTTAGCAACAATTGATGGATTATCAAGAATGAGAACTGGTGAAGAAATTAAAGGATTAAAAAAAGAAATTATTTTTAGAAAAAATCCTAAATTCAACCCAAACAAAAAAAGAGTTGAACAAAATCCTAATCAAAATTCTACTAATGAAGGTAAAGGAGAATAGTTATGAAATTACATGACATGAAACCAACACCTGGTTCTAGACCAAGTAAAAAAAGAATTGGACGTGGAGATAAAACTGCTGGTAGAGGAGAAAATGGTCAAAAATCTAGAGCTGGATATTCAGCTAAGATTGGATTTGAAGGAGGGCAAAACCCTCTTTACAGAAGACTACCTAAAAGAGGATTCTCAAATGCTCCATTTAAAAAAGAATACACAATTGTTAATTTAGAAGCAATTTCAAAATTAGGATTAAAAGATGTAAAACCAACAGATTTAATTGAAGCTAAAATAATTAGAAAAAACTATGGATTATTAAAAGTTTTATCTAATGGTGAAATGAAAGAAGCTATTAATGTTTCTGCACATAAATTTTCAAAATCAGCACAAGTTGCTATTAAAAATGCTGGTGGAAAAGTAGTTTTCTTAAAAGAAAAAACTGATAGAAAAGATTTAGACAAAAAAGTTGATCAAAAAGATCAAACTAAATAATTTCTTTAGTATTAAAAGATACCTATTTATTAGGTATCTTTTTAATTTATTATTTAGATGTATAAAAGATGTATAAAATTTAGAATATAAACATTGTTTACTTAGTGTATATTAATTTATTTATAAGTTTTTTAAAAATATGGTATTATTATTATGATTTAAAATAGCAATTTTTACACACTATAAAAGTGGTAAAATGAAACAAATCACATATTAAAAACAAAAGAAAATAAAGGAGAAAAGGAAAATATGCCTACAATGAATCAACTTGTTAGGAAGGGTAGAAGTTCTAAAGTTAAAAAATCAAAAACACCTGCTCTACAAACAAGAAAGAATACATTAAAAAATAAAACAGTTCCTCACTCATCACCACAAATGAGAGGAGTTGCAACTAGGGTCGCAACAATGACACCTAAAAAACCTAACTCAGCTTTAAGAAAATATGCCAGAGTTAGATTGACAAATGGTCAAGAAGTTAATGCTTACATTCCAGGAGAAAAACACAATCTACAAGAACACTCAGTTGTTTTAATTAAAGGTGGTAAAGTAAAAGATTTACCAGGTATTAGATATAGAGTTATTAGAGGTACTTTAGATACTTCAGGAGTAGAGGGTAGAAATAAATCTAGATCTCTATATGGAACAAAAAAACCAAAGAAATAATAGAAAGATTAATTAGGAGGAAAGAAGATGTCAAGAAAAGGACAAGCACCTATTAGAAAAGTATTACCAGATCCATTATATAATTCAGAGATGGTAACCAAGCTAATTAACAATATTATGTTAGATGGTAAAAAGGGTACAGCCCAAAAAATTCTATATGGAGCATTTAAAAAGATTAACAAGGAAACTGGAGAAGAGGCAATTGATGTTTTCAATAGAGCACTAGATAACATTATGCCTAGATTAGAACTTAAGGTAAGAAGAATTGGTGGATCAAACTACCAAATTCCTGTGGAAGTTACTGAAAGAAGACGGAAAATATTAGCATTAAGATGATTAGCTAATTATGCTAGACTTAGAAATGAAAAAACTATGGAAGAAAGACTAGCAAAAGAAATTATTGATGCTTCAAATGAAACAGGAGCATCATTTAAGAAAAGAGAAGACACTCATAAGCAAGCTGATGCTAATAAAGCATTTGCTCACTTTAGATGATAGGAGAAGCAGAATTTAAATGGCTAAAAGAAGAGAACCAATAAATATGTTCAGAAATATCGGTATCATGGCTCATATTGATGCTGGTAAAACTACAACTACTGAAAGAATTCTTTATCATACAGGAAGAGTTCATAAAATTGGAGAAACTCATGATGGAGCTTCTCAAATGGATTGAATGGATCAAGAAAAGGAAAGAGGAATTACAATTACTTCTGCTGCTACAACAGCAACTTGACATGATCACAGAATAAATATTATTGACACACCAGGGCACGTTGATTTCACTGTTGAAGTTGAAAGATCACTAAGAGTTCTTGATGGCGCTGTTGCAATTCTTGATGGACAAGCTGGTGTTGAACCTCAAACAGAAACTGTTTGAAGACAAGCAACAAATTACAATGTTCCAAGAATTGTGTTTGTTAATAAAATGGATAAAACAGGAGCAGATTTAGATTACTCTATCCAAACAATCAAAGATCGGCTAGGAGCTAAAGTTGCTCCTATTCATGTTCCAATTGGAAAAGAATCAGACTTTAATGGGTTTGTTGATGTTATTGAAATGAAAGCATACATTTTTGATCACAAACCTAATGAAGAAGCACAAGAAATTGAAATTCCTGCTGATTTAAAAGAAAAAGCAGAAATAACAAGAATGGAACTAATCGAATCAATTGCAGAATTTGATGAAGAATTTATGATGAAAGTTTTAGAAGGTGAAGAGCCTACTAAAGAAGAAATTAGGGAAACAATTAGAAAAGCTGTTCTTTCAGCTGAATTCTTTCCTGTATTATGTGGAACAGCATATAAAAATGTTGGTGTTAAACACTTATTAAATGCTGTTGTTTCATTCTTACCATCACCAGTTGATATTCCTTCTATTGAAGGAAAAGATATGGATGGTAATGAAATTGCTAGACATGCTAATGATGATGAACCATTCTCAGCTTTAGCATTCAAAGTTATGACTGATCCATTTGTTGGAAAGTTAACTTTCTTTAGAGTTTATTCAGGAACTTTAAATTCAGGTTCTTATGTAATAAACACTACAAAAAATAAAAAAGAAAGAGTTGGAAGAATTTTACAAATGCATGCCAACTCAAGACATGAAATTGATGGAGTTGTTGCAGGAGAAATTGCTGCTGCAGTTGGATTAAAAGATACAACTACAGGTGATACTCTTACTTCATTAGATTCAAAAGTTATTCTTGAATCTATGGAATTTCCAGAACCAGTTATTGCTTTAGCTGTTGAACCAAAAACAAAAGCTGACCAAGATAAATTAGGTCTATCACTTTCTAAACTTGCAGAAGAAGATCCTACATTTAAAACACATATGGATCGTGAAACTGGACAAACAATTATTTCAGGAATGGGTGAACTTCACTTAGAAATTATTGTTGATAGATTAAGAAGAGAATTTAAAGTTGAAGCTAATGTTGGTAATCCACAAGTTTCATATAGAGAAACTCTTACTGGCAAAGCAGATATTGAATCTAAATACATCAAACAATCTGGTGGTAAAGGGCAATATGGTCATGTTAAAATCATTTTTGAACCTAATACAGATGCTGGATTTGAATTTGTAGATAAAATTGTTGGTGGAAGAATTCCTAAAGAATATATCAATTCTATTAAAGCTGGATTAGTTGAAGCAATGGAATCAGGAATTCTTGCTGGATATCCAATGATTGATGTTAAAGCAACACTTTATGATGGTTCTTACCATGATGTCGATTCATCAGAAATGGCTTATAAAATTGCTGCATCAAAAGCTCTTAAAAAAGCAAAAGATTTAGCAAAAGCTGTTCTACTAGAACCAATTATGGAAGTAGAGGTTACAACACCTACAGAATACTTTGGTGATATTATGGGAGATATTTCTTCAAGAAGAGGAATGATTCAAGGACAAGAGGAAAGAGGAAATGCACAGATAATAAGATCTCATGTTCCACTTTCAGAAATGTTTGGATACTCAACACAATTAAGATCAATGTCACAAGGGAGAGCTGTGTATTCAATGCAATTCTCACATTATAGCATAGCACCAAAATCTATTGCTTCTAAAATAATCGCTGAAAGAGGCGGAACTATAGAGGATGAAGATTAGATTTTAAAATTTAAAAAGATTTAGCAATTTAGCTAAATCTTTTTTTAATAAAAAAAATAAATATTTTTAAATTTAATAATATTTTATGTATAATATATTTAACTTGGTTATTTGAATGAAAAGTTTACTTACTCATAATTGTCTATCAACCAAAACAAACAATTAAATATAAGTTTATCCATTCATAATTATCTATCAATCAAGATAAAGCTTTATGCTGAGGGGTACACAGGTAACCCCACCAATTAATCCTCCTGTATAAACAAATACTCTAATGAGTATTTGTTTTTTTTATTTATAATTAATTTATTATGACAATAGAAGATTTAAAAGAAAAATTAAATATATCTATAGAAGAACACATTAAATTAAATGTTCAAAATATGGATAAAAAACCTATAACTTATGTTTTTGCAAAAAATGGTGTTGGAAAAACAACATATACAAGAAAAATAAATGAAATAAAAAAAGAAAATAATTTAGAAAATATATTAATTTATAATCAAGATTTTATAGTTAATAATATTTTTATTTCATCTATTGATAAAGAAAATTCAGAAATTATTAATAACATTAGTAATCCTATTAAAAATAGCACATTCAAATTATTTTATGCAGAAAATATAAAGGATATTTCAGATAAAATAGATAAAAATCAAAAATGTTTAGATGAAATCAAAAATAAAATAAATGATTTTATAAAAAAAGGATATATTGAAACAATAAAACAAAATCAAAAATATTTTGATTTTAAAGAACCTACTTTTAATGAATTGAAAAAAAGTTTTAAAGACGATCAAATAAAAGATTTTATAGTCTCAAGTAAAGAAATTGAAAAAAAAATAATTTCTTCAATTGAAAAAATAAAAAATAATGAAATAATTAATGATTTTTTTGCAGAGTGTGAAAAAGTTTATTTTTTAATTAATAATACTAATAAAATTATTGATTTTATTAATGAAAATTTTAATAAACAAAAAAATGAAGAAACAATAATAATAAATCTTCATAAAGAGGCTATGAAAATAAAAAAAGATTTTCTTTTTATACGAAAGATAGAAATTAAACAAAAAGATATAGAGGAATATTTGAAGGAATATTCAAATAAAGTAAATGAAAAAATAACTTCTTTAAATTTAAATGTAAAAAAAATTAAAAAAAAAATTAAGGAAATTTTTAATAGAGGAATTTATAAAGAAATTAAAAAAATTAAAGAAGTAAATGAATTATTTGAGAAATTTAGTGATGTAGTTAAAAAAATTAATGAAAATAATGATAATTTTAAAAAAATTAATATAAATATTTATTCAATTTTAGAAAATTTACCATTTTTAAATATAGAAGAAAAAAGAATTGATTTTGAGAAAGAAAAAAAGATTATAAAAAATGAATTTGAAAAAAATAAAATAAATTTTTTTAAAGAAAGTTATGAAATAAATAGAAATTTTAAAGAAGATAAAAAAATTGAATGCGAAATAAATAAATTAAAAATCCAAAGAGAAGATAATTTAGTTGAAATAAGTGAAAAAATAGAAAAAAGATTTAATTATTTTTTGAATCACTTTGATGCTAGTTTTAAAATTTTACTTCCCAAACCAAAACAAGGCAAAGGTTCTTCAGGTAATTATGAAATAGAAATTAATAAAGAAATTAAAAAATTATCAGAAGGGGAAAGGAAAATTTTTTCACTTTCATATTTTTTTGTTCATTTAGAAATAAAAATAAATAAACTAGAAGAAAATGAGAATTTAATTGTTTTAATAGATGATCCTTTTGATTCAAATGACCATTCAAAAGCTAATAAATTATCAAATATTAAATTTAATTTAGATAAATTTGGCATAGCAACAGGAATTGGTGGATTAGGTAAAAAAATAAATGAAAATAAGAAGGAAAAGCAGCTTAAATCTAAATTTATTATATTTACACATAATTTGAATGTTTTATATGAATTAACTTCTTCTTTAAAAAATAATGAGAATGACAAAAAGAAATTATTTAGTGATATGAAAAATGATGATAAAAATGATGTTGAAATAAGAGAATGAAAATTAAATAGTGGAAATACAAGAGTAGATGAAATAATTAATTTTCGTTCATTTTTTCCTAATGAAGAAAATATTTCTAATTTTTTAGAAAGCATTTTTATTAATTTTATTATAGATTCAAATTTTAAAATTGAAGATGAGTATATTAAAAGTTTAAAAACAATATTTTATATTATTGTTAGAATAAATGATATTCCTCATAATGAAAAAAAGCAATGTATTAGAAATAATTATAAAAATCTTATCCAAAATGAAATATGAGGAGGAAATTATCCAAAAAATAAGGAGGAAAACATTTGTAAAAATATTCATAAAATATTAAATTCTAAAATATTATCAAAAGATAATGAAAGAATTAAAGAAATTTCAAATAAAATTTTTAATTCTGAAAATGACTTTCTTCCAATAAAAAAATCTATGATTAATTTTGAAAAATTATTTGAAATAGATTGTGGAGAAAAGGATATTTTAATTAACTTTTCTAAAAGATTTTCACTTTTAATACAAAATGCACATGAAAAGAAAGATGAAAATCTACTTAGAAGAATAAGACATAGAAATTATTTATCTTCTACAATAGTTGCCTTTGGAATAGAAGAATAAATTTATTTTATTAATTTTATTTTTTCTTTTATTGTTTTCTTTGTTTCCCTACTATAAGTAATTTTGGGATTTTTAAATAAATCACTATTAAGATCTAAAAATAAAAGAACACCATAATATAATTCATCATTTAAATATGTTAAATCTATGGAACTTTTTTCTTTAAATACTAAATCCTTCATATGAATACTCATTGCTGAAAATAATATATTTTCCATTCTTTGTAATTCATTTTCACTAGTTAAATAATCACTATTTGATTTAAAAATATCATAATCATAAATTGAAAAATCATTATTTAGTAAATAAATATCTTTCAAGATTTCCTTACTCATTTTAATATTTTGTATTTCATCTTCTCCAGTTATTATATTTATATTTTTGGATGAACAATTTTGATTTTTAAAAAAATTATTTTTTCTAGTTATTAATAAGACTAAATTATTTTTAATTAATTTAGTTATTTTTTTATTGATAAATTCATTAGAATAATCTTCATTAGAATCATAATTATTAATAATAATTATTTTATTTTTAATATTATCATCTAACATCATTTCTAAGTAAATTGGAGATAAAACTCATTGATTTAATTTTGTATTTATTTCCTCTCCATCTTTTGTATTGATTTTTATTTTAAATAAGTTATCAATTAATTTTGTTGCATCATCATTTTTATTCTCAAAGTATATTTTATATTCCTCAGTATTAAAATTTGCTTCAATTTTTTTAAAAAGTTCATTTAATATATCTTTATTAAATACATTTTCGATTTCATTTTGAATGAAAAAATCCTTTACATCATTTTCTATTTTTCTTCTAATTCCAGAAGTTTTTAATAATGCAAATTCTTTTACTAAATTTTTACTTAAATCTACATATTCTAATGAATCAAATTTATCAAATTCTTCTTCATCATAAATAAAATCTCCCTTATTAATTGATTGTATTAATTCTGATAAAATATCTTCTTTTTCTTCTGGATTGTTATAAAACAAATATGCAATATTATTTTTAAATAATATTTCTTTTTTACTAAAAATTATTTTCATTATATTAAAATTAAACTACCTTTCTCTGTTATTTTTTCATCAACGCTTTTTTCACCTTTTAATATTTTCATATCAAAATATTGTTTTTCTGTTATTGATATTGCTCTTACATCACCCTCTTTAGGAAGGATTAAACTTAATTTAATTAACTCTTTATTTAAGTGATCAATATTTATACATTGTTTTATATAAACAGATTCTTGCATCATTATAAATCCTTTTTTTATTATTTCACTTCTAAATTTACTAGCCATTTTAATATCTTTTTTAGTAACTGTCGGTAAATCATATAAAATTATTAATCTCATAACTCTAAAATTAGAACTCCTTGAATTCATATTTATCTATTTGTTCCTTTATTAATGATAAATGAATAGTTGGTAGTGAAAGATCTTCTCTTTCATTTTGTAAAAATGATATATAGCTTTTTACCATAATATCTATAGCGTTTTTTACAAGATATATCTTCTCATTTATTTGTACCTTCATATCTAAAATTCTTAATATTTTAAGTTTTAATGAAATAGTTAATGTATCTTTTAGTTCTATTTTAAGATAATTAGCTAATCAATCTACTAATGGTCTAAAGGGTTCAATAAAATCATAAGATAAATTAAAATAATTACTTTTATTTTTATGGAATACACCTAAAGTTGGATGTAAACCATATTTTATTAAGCAATTAGAAATTTTAGAAGCTAAAATCTTATATCCAAAATTCATAAAAGAATTGATTCCATCATCATAAAACCTTACAAATGAACTTCCATATATTTCTTTAAAAAACATTTTTGCAGATACTGCTTCTCTATTTGTTTTATCACCTTGTAATACATCATTTGCAAAATTGGAAAATTTATTGATTATTTCTTCACTTGCTTCAATATCTATTAATACTGATTTTTGATTTATTATTTTTTGTTTAATTATTTCTTTATGTAAAATATTTTTAGATCTTGAATTTTGTTCAATTTGTAAATTAAAATTTTGCAATGGTTTATGGTGTAATGCTAATGGAATTAACATTGAAATTGGATCATGTGAAAGATCACAAATTATAAAAGTTATATTCTTTTTTGATAGTTCAATTAAAGTTCTAATTGTAATTCAAGATTTATAATTTTGAATTATTATTAAATCTATTTCTTCTAATGATATTTTTATTTCTTTTTCTTTTTCTTTTTCATCATTGTAACTTGTTAATTTTAAAAAATTATTTTTGATAGAAAATTTATTTTCACTTTCTATTAGAATAGTTTTTCATCCCATTTTTCATCCTTTTTTACTTAAATTATAATTTAATAATTTTTTAATTTTTTTACTTAAGTGAAAATATATAATTTTTTTAGTATGATTTTATTTTCAATTCTTTTAGTATTAGCAATATTTTCTTTAGTATTAGCAATATTTTTTATTTTAATAATTCGAATTTCATTTTTTGAAAAAGCAAAAGTTCAAACATTAGATGAAAGAAAAGATTTTGAAACTAAAAATGAATATCTTAAAAAATTTATTACTATTTTTGATGGAAATAATTCAAATTATTATTTTTTTTCAGGTCCTGCTGGTTCAGGTAAATCTACTTTTATAAATGAATTTACTAAATATTTAAATTTAGAATATCAAATAACTTCAACAACTGGCATTTCTGTTGTTAATTTTGAGAATGGAATGACTATTCATTCTTTTTCAGGAATAGGAAATAAAAAGAGTCTAGATGACATAAATAAAATATTAAATTCTAAAAAATATAAACAAGAAATAAAATTAAAACTACAAAAAATTGATGTTTTGATAATAGATGAAATTTCAATTTTAAGTTATATGCAATTTGATTTACTTAATAAAGTATTACAAGATGCAAGAAATAATAATGAATATTTTGGTGGTGTAAAATTAATTTTGTTTGGTGATTTTCTTCAATTACCACCTATATCTAAAAATGGATTTTTTACTCCTTGAATTTTTAAAAGTAGAATATGAGAAAGTATGAATTTTGTTTATTTAACTTTAAATAAACATTATAGACAAAAAGATAAAGATTTTATAAGACATTTAAATCGTTTAAGAATTGGAATTACTAATAAAGATGATATAAATTATTTTCATAATTTAAAAAATGAAAGTAAATCAGAATCATTAAATTTACGTGCTAAGAAAGATGAAGTTGATTCAATAAACAATAAATTTATTGAATCCAATAATAATAAGTCTTTTTTATTTAAATCTAAAATTTATTCTTCTAATTGAGATTTGTATAAGAATGAAATTAATTCATTTAAAGAAACATTTAGTGAGAGATTAATTATTAAAAAAGGAATAAGAGTTATTCATTTAAAAAATGATTTTGATAATAAATTAGTTAATGGATCTTTAGGAACTATAAAGCATATTAACTATAGTAAGATAATTGTTGATTGGGATGGTGTAGGTGAACAAAAACTTAATTTTTACAAACATACATTATATGAATTTAATAACCCTAATAAAATAGCACTTTCATTTAAACAATTACCTATTAAACCTGCATATGCAATAACTATTCACAAATCCCAAGGAATGACTTTAGATAGTTTTGATGTTGATTGTAAAAATATTTTTGCTGATGGTCAAACTTATGTTGCTCTTTCTAGAGGCAAGGATGCTTTAAAAATAAATGTTCAAAATATTTCAATTGATAAAATCAAAACAAATAAAGAAGCTCTTGGTTTTTATTTTTCAAAAAATAAGAAATTTATACCTTTGGGAGAAAGTAATTTTAGTAAATTTAATAATTTAAATGAAATAAGTATATTCAAAACAAAAATATATAAAAGTTACATTAATAATATTTGAAGAGATGAAAAATGAGTTCAAGAAAATTTAATTAATACTAAATTAATTAATCAATTTGAATATAAATATTATATGAATCAAGCAGGAATTTATAAAATTACAATATTGGATCATAATAATGAAAATAGAGTTTATATTGGCCAATCTCAAAATTTAATCCAAAGACTTTGTTATCATGTCAGCAATGCATTTGATGATAAATTAAAACTGAAGAAAAAACAACAAGTTTCTAAAACTATTAGAAAATATGGTTTGAAAAATATTAAATTTGAAATACTAACAAGTAGAAATTGATTTATTGGAAAATATATAACAGAAGAAGATTGAAATTTATTAGAAACAAAACAACAAGATAAATTATTAAAAAATTATTTATTTTATGAAGAAAATATAGAAATTGAAAAATTAAAGAAGAGAATTAATAATAGATTGATAGAAAATAGAACCAATGGTTTATAAAATAAAAAAAGGCAATAAATTAATTTATTGCCTTTTTAAGTTGAATTTATTTTAAAAAATTCATCCACTCATAATTATCTATCAACCAAAACAAATGATTTTGAGCGTTAACTACTCAATAAGTGTTCATCCACTCATAATTATCTATCAACCAAAACTATCAACAACCTGGGATTCCCGATTTATTAGTGTTCATCCACTCATAATTATCTATCAACCAAAACGAATATCAATTTCTTTATCAATTTTAGTTTGTGTTCATCCACTCATAATTATCTATCAACCAAAACTAGAGTTGCAGTTGAAGTATATGAAATTACGTGTTCATCCACTCATAATTATCTATCAACCAAAACTGTCCTTTCCTTTACCATATAATTATATCTGTGTTCATCCACTCATAATTATCTATCAACCAAAACAAATGTCTTTTGAAAGTTCGTTTGCGGTAAGTGTTCATCCACTCATAATTATCTATCAACCAAAACAATGGTTTTTAAAGTTTGTTCGTCATTAGCGTGTTCATCCACTCATAATTATCTATCAACCAAAACACTCATCTAAATTCAAATCAGTTTTCTGAAGTGTTCATCCACTCATAATTATCTATCAACCAAAACAAAAAATTAGTTGAGTGATATCTGGTCTTTGTGTTCATCCACTCATAATTATCTATCAACCAAAACTTGATGACGCTTATGTTATCAATTGAATCAGTGTTCATCCACTCATAATTATCTATCAACCAAAACGATAGAGAAAATCTAAGGAGAGTTTTAGTTGTGTTCATCCACTCATAATTATCTATCAACCAAAACTAAAATCGTCGTCGAATTTAGCAATTGCGGGTGTTCATCCACTCATAATTATCTATCAACCAAAACTATTTTTTTCAATATAAAAACCAACACTCCGTGTTCATCCACTCATAATTATCTATCAACCAAAACAACCACTCCATTAAATAAATAACTAAAAGAGTGTTCATCCACTCATAATTATCTATCAACCAAAACAAGTGATAAAATCGATGAGTTAATAGATGAGTGTTCATCCACTCATAATTATCTATCAACCAAAACACCAGCATATCTTTCTTGATGAAGTGAGAAGTGTTCATCCACTCATAATTATCTATCAACCAAAACACTTAATGGAGTACCCCATTTAATATTGCTGTGTTCATCCACTCATAATTATCTATCAACCAAAACATGAAACTGGAGAAATAAAAACTGATTTTTGTGTTCATCCACTCATAATTATCTATCAACCAAAACGTTCTCTTAATTCACTTCTTCAAAAATCTAGTGTTCATCCACTCATAATTATCTATCAACCAAAACATAACATACTAATGGAATATGAAGATGTAGGTGTTCATCCACTCATAATTATCTATCAACCAAAACATGGATATTGCTTCAAAAGTAGAATCATTAGTGTTCATCCACTCATAATTATCTATCAACCAAAACGTGTGGTGTCTGCTGATTCTAGGTTAGATTGTGTTCATCCACTCATAATTATCTATCAACCAAAACGAAACACTTCACGAAAATTGAAAAGAGGAAGTGTTCATCCACTCATAATTATCTATCAACCAAAACTATTTTTTCTCTCTTAAATGCTCGAAATCTGTGTTCATCCACTCATAATTATCTATCAACCAAAACTCTAAAATTAAACGGCGATCAAAACGCTATGTGTTCATCCACTCATAATTATCTATCAACCAAAACTTATATATAATATTAAAGAAGAGCAAGAAAGTGTTCATCCACTCATAATTATCTATCAACCAAAACACTTCTGGTTTTGAGATAATAATCTCTTTCGTGTTCATCCACTCATAATTATCTATCAACCAAAACTGAAAATTATAAAGCTCAAGAAATTTATAAGTGTTCATCCACTCATAATTATCTATCAACCAAAACTGTTTCAACATAGTCTAAGACTTCTGTTAAGTGTTCATCCACTCATAATTATCTATCAACCAAAACCATAGGCATTTTTTGCCCCACGAAATCCTTGTGTTCATCCACTCATAATTATCTATCAACCAAAACACTAATAAGCTGCCTTTTTCTGGTCCAATTGTGTTCATCCACTCATAATTATCTATCAACCAAAACAGTTTACAGCGCTACGAATTCATTCATTTTGTGTTCATCCACTCATAATTATCTATCAACCAAAACATAAAACATACGGGAATAAAATCGAAATTAGTGTTCATCCACTCATAATTATCTATCAACCAAAACGGCTTTAACAGCCTTTACAAAGGCCATATTGTGTTCATCCACTCATAATTATCTATCAACCAAAACACTCATCTAAATTCAAATCAGTTTTCTGAAGTGTTCATCCACTCATAATTATCTATCAACCAAAACATTACAGTTGAATTTTCAAATTTATTTTTAGTGTTCATCCACTCATAATTATCTATCAACCAAAACTCTTAACGAGTTTATAAAAATTTATAAAAAGTGTTCATCCACTCATAATTATCTATCAACCAAAACATGCTCCATTTATGTCATTGAAGGATAACCGTGTTCATCCACTCATAATTATCTATCAACCAAAACTTTCCTTTTTTCCAAAACTCCAGCCTTTCCGTGTTCATCCACTCATAATTATCTATCAACCAAAACTTTCCTTTTTTCCAAAACTCCAGCCTTTCCGTGTTCATCCACTCATAATTATCTATCAACCAAAACAACCATGATTTAATTAATATATTTGGTAAAGTGTTCATCCACTCATAATTATCTATCAACCAAAACTTACTTCACTCACTCTCATTTTACGATTTTGTGTTCATCCACTCATAATTATCTATCAACCAAAACCTTCCTGATAAAAATATTCTTTATCTTTTAGTGTTCATCCACTCATAATTATCTATCAACCAAAACGAATCATTTAAAAAGACTTTGCCGTTTAATGTGTTCATCCACTCATAATTATCTATCAACCAAAACGAGTTTGATAATTTAAAATTTTTTTAAAGAGTGTTCATCCACTCATAATTATCTATCAACCAAAACCTTCTTTTTTTTCTCTTAAAAAAAGAAGGTGTGTTCATCCACTCATAATTATCTATCAACCAAAACGAATTGCAGCTTAAATATATGAAGCTTATGGTGTTCATCCACTCATAATTATCTATCAACCAAAACACATGTGTTTTTTGAGTCCCTCTTTTAAAGTGTTCATCCACTCATAATTATCTATCAACCAAAACTAATCTTCACATATATTGTTATTTACAAAAGTGTTCATCCACTCATAATTATCTATCAACCAAAACTAATTTAGATATATGGCAAATAAAAATAATGTGTTCATCCACTCATAATTATCTATCAACCAAAACTTTGTTATTGCTCAAAATAATATTGTATTTGTGTTCATCCACTCATAATTATCTATCAACCAAAACCTGTTAAAAATTTTTTTCTCTGCAATACCGTGTTCATCCACTCATAATTATCTATCAACCAAAACAATATTAATGATTTAGATTTAATTATTACTGTGTTCATCCACTCATAATTATCTATCAACCAAAACTAAAACATATATCATACATTATAATTTTTAGTGTTCATCCACTCATAATTATCTATCAACCAAAACTTTTAGTTGAATCCGTTCACACACCACCGTGTGTTCATCCACTCATAATTATCTATCAACCAAAATATTAAAAGCTGTACTCGATTTTAAAGGTCAGTGTTCATCCACTCATAATTATCTATCAACCAAAACAAGATACCGGCGAAATATTGATCAACTTTGGTGTTCATCCACTCATAATTATCTATCAACCAAAACAAATATTCAGTTGTTTTTTCTTTAACAATTGTGTTCATCCACTCATAATTATCTATCAACCAAAACATAACAATATCGTTAAATTTGCTATTAACAGTGTTCATTCACTCATAATTATCTATCAACCAAAACCGATAGTTGTTTCGCCAGTGTGAATTGTTTGTGTTCATCCACTCATAATTATCTATCAACCAAAACATAATGTAATCATGTACTTCTCAAGGTTTTGTGTTCATCCACTCATAATTATCTATCAACCAAAACCTTCTTTTTTTTCTCTTAAAAAAAGAAGGTGTGTTCATCCACTCATAATTATCTATCAACCAAAACTATGTTATAGAATTATATTTAGTAAGTTATGTGTTCATCCACTCATAATTATCTATCAACCAAAACCTGCCTTTTCAATTAGATAATAAATAATCTGTGTTCATCCACTCATAATTATCTATCAACCAAAACGTATATAATAAATTATCACCAAGATCAGAAGTGTTCATCCACTCATAATTATCTATCAACCAAAACGTATAAAGAATTTAGGAATAATTTTGCGGTGTGTTCATCCACTCATAATTATCTATCAACCAAAACCACATCACCACCACCATAGTCATCAATTGTGTGTTCATCCACTCATAATTATCTATCAACCAAAACCGATGTAGTTGTATAGTCCGCGAATAATTGGTGTTCATCCACTCATAATTATCTATCAACCAAAACAATTGATATACATCAGATGATTTAGCCATAGTGTTCATCCACTCATAATTATCTATCAACCAAAACGGATCATTCATAAACATCATAATATAAATGGTGTTCATCCACTCATAATTATCTATCAACCAAAACAAGAAATTTATTCAAATGCTGAAGATTTAGGTGTTCATCCACTCATAATTATCTATCAACCAAAACCTAAACGAAATTACTGGATATAGTTATTTAGTGTTCATCCACTCATAATTATCTATCAACCAAAACAATTTTTTGCTATATAACCAAAATTTTCGAGTGTTCATCCACTCATAATTATCTATCAACCAAAACCAATTCTAATTTTGAAAGTTGAGTAAAAAAGTGTTCATCCACTCATAATTATCTATCAACCAAAACTCTGTATAAAAAGTTATTTCTTTGTAAAATGTGTTCATCCACTCATAATTATCTATCAACCAAAACATATTAACTTTATAATATCGAATATATTCGGTGTTCATCCACTCATAATTATCTATCAACCAAAACACTCCGTTAATAACTGCAATTAAAATAAATGTGTTCATCCACTCATAATTATCTATCAACCAAAACATGATGTCGGAGATATATACATCAACTTTGGTGTTCATCCACTCATAATTATCTATCAACCAAAACACATACTCGTTTATTTTTTTGCCTAACATTGTGTTCATCCACTCATAATTATCTATCAACCAAAACTATTGTGGGTAGATGAATTGAGTAGTGCAAGTGTTCATCCACTCATAATTATCTATCAACCAAAACAAGGAAGAGAGTGAGATAACCTTTTCAAAAGTGTTCATCCACTCATAATTATCTATCAACCAAAACGCTAAATATCCGAAGTTTTGAATTAATTCTGTGTTCATCCACTCATAATTATCTATCAACCAAAACCAATTGTTGTATTACCAGTATGAATTGTTTGTGTTCATCCACTCATAATTATCTATCAACCAAAACAAAATAGTGAATATTATTTTCAATCATCGTGTGTTCATCCACTCATAATTATCTATCAACCAAAACGTAATGCTTATGTAAATGGGGATGGAAAATGTGTTCATCCACTCATAATTATCTATCAACCAAAACAACGAGAAAGGGGGTAAAGAGTATTATTAAGTGTTCATCCACTCATAATTATCTATCAACCAAAACATAAATGGTACTATAGCATTAACTGCTTCTGTGTTCATCCACTCATAATTATCTATCAACCAAAACTTTTGACCTTCTTGGTCTTTAAATTTGTGGGTGTTCATCCACTCATAATTATCTATCAACCAAAACTAAAAATATAGATAACAATAAAAAAACTTTGTGTTCATCCACTCATAATTATCTATCAACCAAAACTATTATTAAAAATAATATTCTTAAGATAATGTGTTCATCCACTCATAATTATCTATCAACCAAAACATGGCTGGAAAAAGAAAAGGGATCAAAGATGTGTTCATCCACTCATAATTATCTATCAACCAAAACAACTCTATTATAAGATCCACCAATTAATTCGTGTTCATCCACTCATAATTATCTATCAACCAAAACATGACCGTAGCAATGATTACTACACCTGGTGTGTTCATCCACTCATAATTATCTATCAACCAAAACAACCTAGAATATCTCTATTCTGTATCATTTGTGTTCATCCACTCATAATTATCTATCAACCAAAACACTTTAAAACTATCTCCTGGTACAACTTCTGTGTTCATCCACTCATAATTATCTATCAACCAAAACGTTTTGTTTTTTTCATTGATGAAATTAATTGTGTTCATCCACTCATAATTATCTATCAACCAAAACGAGTCATTGGTATGTATTTGAGGTACTTCAGTGTTCATCCACTCATAATTATCTATCAACCAAAACGTTCATTAATTGCTTCTTTTAAAAAAACTCGTGTTCATCCACTCATAATTATCTATCAACCAAAACATTAGATTCAAATCAATCATTTTTTAATAAGTGTTCATCCACTCATAATTATCTATCAACCAAAACAATTACAACATGAAAGACGATATTGACGGCGTGTTCATCCACTCATAATTATCTATCAACCAAAACAACCTCAAAATTTAACATTCTTTCAAAATCGTGTTCATCCACTCATAATTATCTATCAACCAAAACAGGATGAAATTCAAATTTTAAAAAGAGAGAGTGTTCATCCACTCATAATTATCTATCAACCAAAACATAACTTATTCACTAACAATTCTGGTAGTTGTGTTCATCCACTCATAATTATCTATCAACCAAAACACCAACTTGAGAAGCACCTTTGACTCCTTCGTGTTCATCCACTCATAATTATCTATCAACCAAAACTTAATATAATTTTATATATGTATATAAAAGTGTTCATCCACTCATAATTATCTATCAACCAAAACTAAGTTTCAATCAATGAAGTAAGTCCTTTTGTGTTCATCCACTCATAATTATCTATCAACCAAAACCATGAAGTCATATTAATTTAAACCTCCAGGGTGTTCATCCACTCATAATTATCTATCAACCAAAACTATACTTTCATATAATCTTTCATAAACTCTGTGTTCATCCACTCATAATTATCTATCAACCAAAACTAACCAATCACTTTATTAAATCTATTTCCAGTGTTCATCCACTCATAATTATCTATCAACCAAAACTAGTAAAATCCACACTTTTGAAATTGTCTAGTGTTCATCCACTCATAATTATCTATCAACCAAAACTAGGTAATCTAATATTTCTCCATAGTGTTTGTGTTCATCCACTCATAATTATCTATCAACCAAAACTTAGCAGATGACTCATCAACTGTTCAATCAGTGTTCATCCACTCATAATTATCTATCAACCAAAACCCATTTCATATCATAAAAGACCGGAATATTGTGTTCATCCACTCATAATTATCTATCAACCAAAACTTGGTGCCTGGTCGTCTAAAAGACTACGGAGTGTTCATCCACTCATAATTATCTATCAACCAAAACATTGATATCTCCAAAACCTTTAAGAATTTTGTGTTCATCCACTCATAATTATCTATCAACCAAAACACACAACAGCAACAATAAATAACGAAATTGGTGTTCATCCACTCATAATTATCTATCAACCAAAACTATTTAGAATTAAACTCTGGAGAGTCAGAGGTGTTCATCCACTCATAATTATCTATCAACCAAAACATATTTTCACAAATAAAAAATTAACTCTTGGTGTTCATCCACTCATAATTATCTATCAACCAAAACATCATAGTTTAATTAATTTTTGCTGCATATGTGTTCATCCACTCATAATTATCTATCAACCAAAACAACAATACTGTATTATTTTGAATTTTTTTAGTGTTCATCCACTCATAATTATCTATCAACCAAAACATTGAGCTATATCAGCATCGGTTAAAAAAGGTGTTCATCCACTCATAATTATCTATCAACCAAAACGTTGTTAAGTAATTTATTAATTTTAAAATTGTGTTCATCCACTCATAATTATCTATCAACCAAAACTAACCCAATATTTGCTAACATTGGAGAACAGTGTTCATCCACTCATAATTATCTATCAACCAAAACAGCTTAAGCTGCCTTATTTTTCTGGTCCAAGTGTTCATCCACTCATAATTATCTATCAACCAAAACAGGACTTTCTAATTCTCAAAAAATTGCCTTGTGTTCATCCACTCATAATTATCTATCAACCAAAACGGTTGTTAAAAAGTTAATTAATTTTAATACGTGTTCATCCACTCATAATTATCTATCAACCAAAACAGTCGGCTAGAATGTCGCCATCATCATTTAGTGTTCATCCACTCATAATTATCTATCAACCAAAACAAATTTGTGAAAATTATAAATTAAAAGAAGGTGTTCATCCACTCATAATTATCTATCAACCAAAACTCTATGTATTCACAAAGATCACTTTCATAAGTGTTCATCCACTCATAATTATCTATCAACCAAAACATAATGTTAAATATAAATTATTAATTGTTAGTGTTCATCCACTCATAATTATCTATCAACCAAAACATTCAATGTGCTAATCAAACTACACAATCTGTGTTCATCCACTCATAATTATCTATCAACCAAAACATTTTCTCAAAAAATAGCCCTGTATTTTCAGTGTTCATCCACTCATAATTATCTATCAACCAAAACAATAGCTAGGCCAATTTTTTTATTGATCCCGTGTTCATCCACTCATAATTATCTATCAACCAAAACATTTTATAAGTGTCTATTTTTGAAAATAGAGTGTTCATCCACTCATAATTATCTATCAACCAAAACACAGCTCAAAAAGGGCAAGAATTTAAAACAGTGTTCATCCACTCATAATTATCTATCAACCAAAACACCCCCTTGCTTAATTTTTTTGATTTTTAAGTGTTCATCCACTCATAATTATCTATCAACCAAAACAACGAATAATATTAAAAAGACACGCAGCCGGTGTTCATCCACTCATAATTATCTATCAACCAAAACATAGAGAAATCACAAAAACAATTCATATCGTGTTCATCCACTCATAATTATCTATCAACCAAAACTGTTCTGGTAATGATTCAATTAACATCATAGTGTTCATCCACTCATAATTATCTATCAACCAAAACACAGTTTCAGTTATTTGTTTTTCAAGTTTTGTGTTCATCCACTCATAATTATCTATCAACCAAAACACATCTTCTTTAAAAATTCTTTTAACATCAGTGTTCATCCACTCATAATTATCTATCAACCAAAACCTGAAAAGTGCCCTGAAATAATATTTTTTTGTGTTCATCCACTCATAATTATCTATCAACCAAAACCTGTAAATTCAACATCACTTGTTGAATAGTGTGTTCATCCACTCATAATTATCTATCAACCAAAACCCGCTTCCTGTTGTCGATGTTAAGGGATTGGTGTTCATCCACTCATAATTATCTATCAACCAAAACATTGTTATACCAGTGATTTCGATTTTATTTGTGTTCATCCACTCATAATTATCTATCAACCAAAACTGTATGTGCTTTTTGTAGGTTTTCTTAAATGTGTTCATCCACTCATAATTATCTATCAACCAAAACAATTG
This sequence comes from Candidatus Tyloplasma litorale, assembly GCA_027943885.1. Taxonomy (GTDB): domain Bacteria; phylum Bacillota_I; class Bacilli_A; order Mycoplasmatales; family Hepatoplasmataceae; genus Tyloplasma; species Tyloplasma litorale. Next base: position 464,754 of record AP027078.1, on the reverse strand, counting down.
GCTTAATTTTAGCAACATCGACAATGTGTTCATCCACTCATAATTATCTATCAACCAAAACCATCTAATTAATTGCTAGTTAAATTGATCTGTGTTCATCCACTCATAATTATCTATCAACCAAAACAGATTCCACGTTTGCCTGTTTCTGGATTGAGTGTTCATCCACTCATAATTATCTATCAAAACAAGAAAAATTGGTTTTGTTTAGCTTTTATAGTGTTCATCCACTCATAATTATCTATCAACCAAAACATGTATAATTTAATTAAGAAGTTAAAAAGTGTGTTCATCCACTCATAATTATCTATCAACCAAAACGAATGATAAAATTGACTCTTTAACAGATGAGTGTTCATCCACTCATAATTATCTATCAACCAAAACTATATTTAACTAATTGATCTACTTTATTTTGTGTTCATCCACTCATAATTATCTATCAACCAAAACAGTTAAATCATCATATAAATTTAACTTAACGTGTTCATCCACTCATAATTATCTATCAACCAAAACTAAAGGCTTCTTTAAATTTTGCTGAACCATGTGTTCATCCACTCATAATTATCTATCAACCAAAACAGTCGTAATTTAGAAACGAATCCGCATCGTGTGTTCATCCACTCATAATTATCTATCAACCAAAACAAAGAGGGTTTAAAAGAAACTTTAACAGCAGTGTTCATCCACTCATAATTATCTATCAACCAAAACGTAAATTTATTTTCTAACGAATTATTAATAGTGTTCATCCACTCATAATTATCTATCAACCAAAACTCTCCTGATGGGGTGGTAGCGTATGCCCGCGTGTTCATCCACTCATAATTATCTATCAACCAAAACGTGCCTGTAATGCTACAAACTCATTCATTTGTGTTCATCCACTCATAATTATCTATCAACCAAAACATTAAATGTTGTTTCTGTTATTAATTCTAAGTGTTCATCCACTCATAATTATCTATCAACCAAAACTAATTGGGTCAATATCAGGTTCAGATTTAAGTGTTCATCCACTCATAATTATCTATCAACCAAAACATTCAAATTCTCTTTCAATAATTAATTTACGTGTTCATCCACTCATAATTATCTATCAACCAAAACATCATTCAACAACATTAAAAGATTTAACAAGTGTTCATCCACTCATAATTATCTATCAACCAAAACTTAATAGAATCAGAAATAAATTCTTTAGTCGTGTTCATCCACTCATAATTATCTATCAACCAAAACCCAATAACAACTTCATCCGTTTCATTATTTGTGTTCATCCACTCATAATTATCTATCAACCAAAACCAGGTCTCCGCCATAATTTCTAAATTCTTTGTGTTCATCCACTCATAATTATCTATCAACCAAAACGGTCTCTTATTAGGTGAGTAGCATTCGAGCGTGTTCATCCACTCATAATTATCTATCAACCAAAACTCTCAAACAAATGCTACCGAATGTTTTGATGTGTTCATCCACTCATAATTATCTATCAACCAAAACGTATCGCAAACAATTCAATCAGATATCTCAGTGTTCATCCACTCATAATTATCTATCAACCAAAACAGCACATTTAGAGCACCTTCGAAGTAATAAGTGTTCATCCACTCATAATTATCTATCAACCAAAACCTTTGTTTTCCCCTTTCTTTTTAAGAAAGGGTGTTCATCCACTCATAATTATCTATCAACCAAAACACAATTTCATTCAATTCTTTAGTGTATCTGGTGTTCATCCACTCATAATTATCTATCAACCAAAACCGGTCTCCACCATAGTTTCTAAATTCTTTAGTGTTCATCCACTCATAATTATCTATCAACCAAAACTTCCGACGTTGCAGAATTATAAGGTAAATTGTGTTCATCCACTCATAATTATCTATCAACCAAAACATTAACTGCATGTCTTTAATTTCAATAAAAGTGTTCATCCACTCATAATTATCTATCAACCAAAACTGATAACTTCGAAAGAATTACAAAAATAGAGTGTTCATCCACTCATAATTATCTATCAAAACAAGAAAAATTGGTTTTGTTTAGCTTTTATAGTGTTCATCCACTCATAATTATCTATCAACCAAAACGTAGTCGGAGATTGTACGCCGGTACCTTTAGTGTTCATCCACTCATAATTATCTATCAACCAAAACTCACCCCTCTTGCTTAATTTTTTTTATTTTGTGTTCATCCACTCATAATTATCTATCAACCAAAACATAAATTTTGATATTCTCAAAAATATAAATGTGTTCATCCACTCATAATTATCTATCAACCAAAACATTGAGTTATCCACAATTAAAAGAAACTCTGTGTTCATCCACTCATAATTATCTATCAACCAAAACAAATAGCTAGAGTTTGTTCTTAAAACTCTAGTGTTCATCCACTCATAATTATCTATCAACCAAAACGTTCATTATCTCAATATTCTCTTAGTTTTAGTGTTCATCCACTCATAATTATCTATCAACCAAAACATGAATTTATATTTTTGGGAATATTTAAATGTGTTCATCCACTCATAATTATCTATCAACCAAAACAAATAGAGATTTAATAAATCACGACCAAAAGTGTTCATCCACTCATAATTATCTATCAACCAAAACTTGAAGGATATCGAAAAAGAATTCCTAATTGTGTTCATCCACTCATAATTATCTATCAACCAAAACAAATAGCTGGGCCAATTTTTAAAATTGATCGTGTTCATCCACTCATAATTATCTATCAACCAAAACAGGTAAAACAGAGGAATATGAAAATAAAGTGTGTTCATCCACTCATAATTATCTATCAACCAAAACCTTTTTTTTCTGGTCCATTTAAGGCTTTTAGTGTTCATCCACTCATAATTATCTATCAACCAAAACGTATAAAGAATTAAGAAAAAGTTTGGCGGTGTGTTCATCCACTCATAATTATCTATCAACCAAAACTTTTCCAAACCTTTCTGGTCCTTTTTTGTGGTGTTCATCCACTCATAATTATCTATCAACCAAAACCATTCATCAGAGTTAGCATTTCAATCTACAGTGTTCATCCACTCATAATTATCTATCAACCAAAACATGAAGTTTATTGAATTGCTATAATAGGTTGTGTTCATCCACTCATAATTATCTATCAACCAAAACTTATATTTTTCAGAAAATTGAAACTTTCCAGTGTTCATCCACTCATAATTATCTATCAACCAAAACGTTTAGTTTTCTCATTCCACCCCCTTCAATGTGTTCATCCACTCATAATTATCTATCAACCAAAACAATGAAAGAGTGTTAAAATTAAGAGATATTGTGTTCATCCACTCATAATTATCTATCAACCAAAACGTTATTTGTGAATAAGATACCGTTGCGTTTGTGTTCATCCACTCATAATTATCTATCAACCAAAACCACATATTTAGCGTGAAGCGAACAAGATAAGTGTTCATCCACTCATAATTATCTATCAACCAAAACTGAAATCTCCATTTGTATATTCGAATCAATGTGTTCATCCACTCATAATTATCTATCAACCAAAACACGTACAAAGCGTGAAGTATCGAAGAACAAGTGTTCATCCACTCATAATTATCTATCAACCAAAACAAAAATCTTTTCCGTTATTTGCGGACAAAAGTGTTCATCCACTCATAATTATCTATCAACCAAAACGAAACAGATTGCGTAAATTAGGTAGAGACTGTGTTCATCCACTCATAATTATCTATCAACCAAAACAGATAAATCAATTGCTTCACCTTCGACATCGTGTTCATCCACTCATAATTATCTATCAACCAAAACAAAGACGTTAGTTTTATTTTTTTGTTTGTCGTGTTCATCCACTCATAATTATCTATCAACCAAAACGTTAAAACTATTTTCTTTTATTTTCATTTTGTGTTCATCCACTCATAATTATCTATCAACCAAAACACCCTTTGAATCTATATTTCTTAAAACCTTGTGTTCATCCACTCATAATTATCTATCAACCAAAACACGAGAAAAGGGGGTGATAGAATCACTAAAGTGTTCATCCACTCATAATTATCTATCAACCAAAACTTGTTGTTTATAACATTGTATATATTTAGTGTGTTCATCCACTCATAATTATCTATCAACCAAAACAGAACGATGCAGATCGTGATAACTATTTATGTGTTCATCCACTCATAATTATCTATCAACCAAAACAACTGCATCAGAAATAAATTCTTTAGTCATGTGTTCATCCACTCATAATTATCTATCAACCAAAACTTTTATTTTTATTTATTTAATTTAATTTTTGTGTTCATCCACTCATAATTATCTATCAACCAAAACAAATTTAAGATTTGAATTTAAATTTGATTCGTGTTCATCCACTCATAATTATCTATCAACCAAAACTTATAAAACTCTTTATCATACTCCAGTTGAGTGTTCATCCACTCATAATTATCTATCAACCAAAACAAGTATTAGGGTCATTGACCTCAATAACTTGTGTTCATCCACTCATAATTATCTATCAACCAAAACTATCTAAAATTTTCTTTATATATTAATTGAGTGTTCATCCACTCATAATTATCTATCAACCAAAACGAACATATAGAAACTACTCAACAAGTGATGGTGTTCATCCACTCATAATTATCTATCAACCAAAACATCCTAATTTTACCTGTATCGCCGCTAACCGTGTTCATCCACTCATAATTATCTATCAACCAAAACGAGAGATGTTTAAGATAAATTTAATTGAATGTGTTCATCCACTCATAATTATCTATCAACCAAAACAAAAATACGCCGGATGAGAAGCGATTCCTAGTGTTCATCCACTCATAATTATCTATCAACCAAAACGAAAATAAGGAGTCTCAAAAAAATCAATTCGTGTTCATCCACTCATAATTATCTATCAACCAAAACTATACATTTTTTATTTTTTTTTAAATTTTTGTGTTCATCCACTCATAATTATCTATCAACCAAAACTATAATGAATTTATGAAATTAAAGGCGAATGTGTTCATCCACTCATAATTATCTATCAACCAAAACAATACCCCGACCCTTTCGTTATATACAATAGTGTTCATCCACTCATAATTATCTATCAACCAAAACTAATGATGTTCCTGAAATTGAAAGATTCTTGTGTTCATCCACTCATAATTATCTATCAACCAAAACGTAAAAATTCTGGTAGCATATAATAATATTGTGTTCATCCACTCATAATTATCTATCAACCAAAACGAGCATCATCAAATTGGTCTATTGTTGCAAGTGTTCATCCACTCATAATTATCTATCAACCAAAACGTAGCTTATCAACCTTATGTAACAGCTTTTGTGTTCATCCACTCATAATTATCTATCAACCAAAACGAGTAGTTTAAAACTACATGAGAAAGGAGGGTGTTCATCCACTCATAATTATCTATCAACCAAAACTCAACTTTCTCAGTTAGAAACTTGTTCACTGTGTTCATCCACTCATAATTATCTATCAACCAAAACATTTGTTCCAATTTTTTTTATTTTTTTTATGTGTTCATCCACTCATAATTATCTATCAACCAAAACCCAATCAAATGAGTGATGTGGTCATCAATTGTGTTCATCCACTCATAATTATCTATCAACCAAAACACACTATAAGGAGGATTTGTAATTATAATAGTGTTCATCCACTCATAATTATCTATCAACCAAAACTCCTTTCGTATGCTGCATAAGATATTGTTTGTGTTCATCCACTCATAATTATCTATCAACCAAAACAAATAGAATTTAAAAATTTTGAAATATTTGGTGTTCATCCACTCATAATTATCTATCAACCAAAACATAGACGATATGTGCGAGGAAAGAATTAAAGTGTTCATCCACTCATAATTATCTATCAACCAAAACTTTATGAAAACATGGTAAGGTGATGTATTTGTGTTCATCCACTCATAATTATCTATCAACCAAAACTTATGGTAATATTAAATTAAGCAGCTGGTAGTGTTCATCCACTCATAATTATCTATCAACCAAAACTATGTTATATTTTAATTAAGCAGCTGGTAAGTGTTCATCCACTCATAATTATCTATCAACCAAAACAGTATCCAAACCCTTTCGTCATTTACAATAGTGTTCATCCACTCATAATTATCTATCAACCAAAACAGAATATTAACAAGATTAAGAAAATCTAAAGTGTTCATCCACTCATAATTATCTATCAACCAAAACAAAACTATTCTTGTTCCTCTACATCATTCCGTGTTCATCCACTCATAATTATCTATCAACCAAAACAATCATCTGTTAAAAAATCTGTTAAAGAATGTGTTCATCCACTCATAATTATCTATCAACCAAAACTCCATTTTACATCTCTCCTTTCTTTTTTCAGTGTTCATCCACTCATAATTATCTATCAACCAAAACGATAGAATTGAAGAACAATTTTTAGAGTTAGTGTTCATCCACTCATAATTATCTATCAACCAAAACTATGATTTATGTCCTTCCTATATAAGGCACGTGTTCATCCACTCATAATTATCTATCAACCAAAACGCCATTATTCTTTTTCCTCGATAACACTAAGTGTTCATCCACTCATAATTATCTATCAACCAAAACATAGTCAATTCTTGATGTATTTCTAATTGCGTGTTCATCCACTCATAATTATCTATCAACCAAAACGCATTAAAAGAGCAAATTAATTTAATGTCTGTGTTCATCCACTCATAATTATCTATCAACCAAAACTTAACATACCTTGATACGCTTTCATAAATTCGTGTTCATCCACTCATAATTATCTATCAACCAAAACGTATAATTAGTTTGATATGGAAAACAATTGTGTTCATCCACTCATAATTATCTATCAACCAAAACAATTATAAAACAAAAGACCATTTGGTCTTTTGTTTTATTGTATTTTTCCCATTTTTGATATATTAATTTTTTTAAAATTCATATATTTATTTATATTTGTATAGGGTCATTCTCCATAAATTTTTTTATATTTTTCATTTGACGCTCATTTATAAAATATATTTCCACGAATAATTTGATTGTTTGAGAAACCTTTATATAAATAAATTTTTCCTTCAAATTCAAATGGTTCATTAATAGAAAGGATTTTAGTTGTTGATATTTTCTTATTTAAAATATCATATCTACTTAATTTAGAACCATCATCAAGATTCATTCCTATATATTTAGATTTATCTCAAATATTTCCATTTTGATCTTTAAAGTGTTTATCTTCTTTAAATTCTTTTTTTGCAACCATTAATTCACTACCTGTGATTGGTCCACGAATTCTTCTTTCAATTTTATAAGAAGGGTAAGGAAATTCATTTATATTTCTATTATTAATTCTTGATCAATCTTTGGGTAGAAGTTCATCTTTATATTCTACATTATAAATAGTTCTATTTTTTTCATCATCTCATGTTTTTGTAACTTCAAGTTGAACAGGAACAAGATTTTTAATTTTTAAAGAAAGGCTATTTATTATTGGATATAAATTAAATCAAACTTGTGCTTTATTTATTGGATCTAACATTCTTGTTAAATCTTCTTTAATAAATGAATTTATTTTTTCTTCATTTTTGTTTGAAATATATAAATTTTTAATTGATTTTTTTAATGAATCAAAAGCTTTATATAATTCTTCTTTAGCATCATTTAAAGTAAAGTTTTTATCTAAACGTACTTTTTTTCTTAATGTTGATGTATATGATTTTAATTTAATAAACATTGAATAATATTCAATTTGAGAATAGCTTTCAAATTGAGCTAATATTATGGCATCAACAGAGTGATGATAAGGGCTTAAATCTCTTGTTTTAACATCAAATCCTCATGGATTTAAATGTCTTTCACCATCTTCTATATAAAATTTTAATCATTCTTTTCTAAATTGACTAGTTACCATTCCTCTAATCACATTTATTTTAGGCACTTTATAACCAGTTAATTCTTCATATAAATTAAATTCTCTTCTAAAGTATCCTAATAAATATTTACCAATATATCTAACATCATTAAGATCCCTTGAAGAAAAGTCTTCTTCTCTTAATGCTTTGTTTAAAGAAAGATAATTAAATTTTCTAGTATGTGAATCTTTAGCAATTTCTTTTTTTGAAAATATTTTAAAATTAGTTTTTAAATTTTTTAATCAAAGAGCTATTTGTTTATTATTGATATTTTTTGATTCAAAATATTCAATAGGAGTTCTATTTCCTTTTGCTTGATTATAAACTCTTTTTGTTAAAACTTTATTTCACAATGTATTATCAGAACTTTTTGAAAAAGGATATATATGATCAACTTCATATTCATTAGTGAATATATCCTCTTTTTTAATTTGTTCTTTTAAGTTGATGTCATAAAAATCAATCGCTATAGAATCTGAACCTTTATATGCTTGTTGTTTAAATAATTTTAATCTTTCAATATTTGTTGAATTTACTATTGCACCAATTTCTTCTAATTCAATTTTAATTTTGTTATTATAATCTTCAAATTTATCTTGACTTTTTCTAATAGCAGTTCTTTCAGTTTTTGCAGCATATAAATCCCTTGCTGCTTCAATATTTATTGTTGAAAAATTGTTATATTTTTTTAATAAAGCTCTAATAATAATTCTAGTTTGATTAATAGATCTAAATACAACAGCATTAGATTTTGTGTCTTTATCAATACTATTTATATTGAAAACATGATTTCAAATATCTTTGGGATTATTGATTTTTTCTTTTCTATTGTTTATTATTAACTCTTCATTTTCTTTTATTTTTTGATCTTGAAATTTGCCAATGATGATTCCATTATCAAATGACTCATCGATTAAATCTTGAACATATTTTTTAGAAACATTAAATCTTCCAGAATTACTTATTTTGTTCATTCTTTTTAGTAAATCAATTTCATTTTCTATTTCATCTAGTTGATTAATATTAATTTCTTCTTTTTTAATTTCTTCAATGATTTTTTTAGGTGTCATGTAATTAGAAAGAATTTCGCCTAATTGTTCAATTTTGGAATTTGAATCAATTAAATTTAATTCATAATTGCTTTTTTCTAATTCACTTTTAGTTCAATTAGGAAAATTTTTATTTAAATTGTATAAAAATAATTTAGCACTAGAAAAACTTATTCCTTTTTCTTTTCTTGAATATGGAATTTCTAATTTTTCAAATATTTCCTTTACATATCTTTCTTTAAATTCTTTTTTATCTAGGTATTTTTGAATAACATATTTTAAAATTTTTATACGATTTTCTTTAGCTTTTTCATTTAATTCAAAATTTTCTTGAGTTAAATCTTCTTCATTAATATCTTTTAATTCTCCAGTGAACATTTTAGATAATTCATTAATAATAAAGAATATATCTCCATATATAGAATTGTAAGATAATCTATTTTCTTCAGGATAAAATCTACATTTTCCTATAGTATCATGGAAAGATGAAAAATTTCTTTTTGAAATATCATATTCTTTCTTTCTCATTTCCTCATTTGCTCTACCTGGACCATCTTCGAAGTATCTTTGTCTAAATATGATTTTATTTAATATTTCATTTTTTTGTTCTTCGTTTATTTTATTAAATTCAATTTGCTTATCAAGTATTTTTGTTAATTCATTTTTAAGATCTTGTCTTGTAAATAAAATATCTTTTTCTTTTCTTAAAATTACTTTTCCTTTTGAATCTTTTGTTTTTGTATTTCTATATCAATTGCCTTTAAAAAATTCATCCTCTTTAATTGCTTCAATAGGTGTTCCATATTTATTGATTAAGTCTTGTGCAAATTTTAACCCTTGTCTTGAATCTTTGTTATCTAGACTATCAAAAGAGAACATATTTTCATATCCTCTATTTTTAGCAATATGAAAACAAACAATAAATATTTGCTTTAATGTCAATTCATTGTTTAAACCCCTAAATCTTAATTCAAGTGGATTTAATTCTTCATTTTCAGAATTATATCCATTATCTTTTTCAGTTAATTTTTTAAAGTGTTCTTCAATTTCATCCTTTGTCATGAAATTTTGGTTAATAAAGTAATTTTTTAAATCAATTGTTCTTTGAAGTCTTCTCTTAACTAATCTTCTTTGAGATCTAAAATTTCTTGCTTTTTGAGCTTTTGATTCTAAAGTTTTACTTTCTTCAGATGCGTTTCAAAGTCTAACTCCAAAATCATCAATTTCTCATTTTTTGTTTTCTTCACTATATTTAGTAACTGCTCATCCTAATGATGCAACTCCTATATCTAAACCTAGTATTTTTTTGGACATTTTTCTCTCCTAGTTTATTTATTTGTATATGAAATTTATACATTAAAAAACCATCTTTAATAGTTAATTTTAATAAATATTTTCTAAAATATATTTTATATTTTGAATATGATAAAATTAAATTGTTATGCTTAAAAAAATTATTATTTTTCTTTCAATATTATTAATTCCATTATTTTTTATATTTTCAATTTTTGATATTTCAGAAAAAAATAATTTAACTTCTATTTTTGATTCTTCTTATAATGTAAAAGAAAATGAAGAATATACTCCAGATCCATATATAGATTCTGTGGAAATCGATTCTTTTTTTTGACTTAATGTTTTTGTAAATGATTCTGATTATGCACATAATCATTATATGGATATCCAAATAAAATTTGCTGAATTGGACCAACCTGTACTTTATAATGATTATAATGAAGGTATTGTGGATGTAGTTTATGTAAGTAAAATTTTTGTAAATAATGAGGGTAAAATTACTTATTCAGTATATAATTTAGATCCCTTTACTACTTATCATATTGAATATATTTCTATAGATAATGATTCTGATACTTGAACTAGTGTTGATAATTTTACTTTCGCATATAATTATTTTCCATATGTACAAGATATTGAAGTTGTTGATGATTCAATTACTTCTAATTCTGTTCAAATTAAAGCAAGATTTATTTCTGGTTTTTACACTTTCCAACAACTCATTGAAGGCGTGGGAGGTTATGAAGAAGAATATGATATAAATTTTTGATTAAAATTAGAAAATTATGATGAACTTTTATCAATTGGAAATCCAATTGATGATATTACTTTAACATATGATGAAAATATTTATCTTTATTCTAATGTTCTTAATCAATCATTAGAAGATGAAAGCCTTTTAAATACTTATTCTGAAGGAGATTTTCTATTTACAATTTCAGGCTTAAACCCATCAACAACATATACAATAAAAGAATCTAATATTTATTTTAATGATGCTGATGCAGACTATGATAAATTTATAATTAATAATTTTGATTTATCATTTACAACATTAGAAACACCAGCAACAGTTAATTCTATTGAAATTATTGATGAATCAATTACGGATTCATCTGCCCAAATTAAAGTCACTACCTCAACAACAAACTTTAATGCAGATGATTTAGTTCTTCATCTTGAAGATCATGATGGTGATCTAACAACATCAACTCCAGTTGATGGAATAACTTTAACTAATGATTCAACAAACGAAACAGAAATTATATACACAATTTCAGGTTTAGAACAAGAGATACAATACACAATCACTAGTGCAGAACTTAATGGTACTGAAAAAACTATTGATGTATCCTTTACAACAGGAATCACTCCAGCAGCGGTTAGCTCTATTCAAGTTGTCACAGATTTAATCACAGATTCTTCTGCTCAAATTAAAGTTACTACTTCAACAACAAACTTTAATGCAGGTGATTTAGTTCTTCATCTTGAAGGTTATGATGGTGATCTAACAACATCAACTCCAGTTGATGGAATAACTCTAACTAATGATTCAACAAACGAAACAGAAATTATATACACAATTTCAGGTTTAGAACAAGAGACACAATACACAATCACTAGTGCAGAGCTTAATGGTAATGAAACAACTGTTGAAGTATCCTTTAAAACAGAAATTTCTCTAGCAATAGTTAATTCCATTGAAGTTATTGATGATTCAATCACAGATTCATCTGCCCAAATTAAAGTCGCTACTTCAACAACAAACTTTAATGTAGATGATTTATCTCTTCAACTTGTTGGTCATGATGGTGATTTAACAACATCAACTCCAGTTGATGGAATAACTCTAACTAATGATTCAACAAACGAAACAGAAATTTACTACACAATTTCAGGTTTAGCACAAGGCACACAATACACAATTGTTAGTGCAGAACTTAATGATACTGAAAAGGTTATCAATGAATCATTTACAACAGCAATCTCTTTAGCAAAAGTTACCAATATTGAAATTGTTGCTGATTCAATCACAGATTCATCTGCCCAAATCAAAGTGACTACTTCAACAACAAACTTTAATGTAGATGATTTATCTCTTCAACTTGTTGGTCATGATGGTGATTTAACAACATCAACTCCAGTTGATGGAATAACTCTAACTAATGATTCAACAAATGGAACAGAAATTTACTACACAATTTCAGGTTTAGCACAAGGCACACAATATACAATCACTAGTGCAGAATTTAATGGTATTGAAACAACTGTTGAAGTATCCTTTACAACAGAAATTTCTCTAGCAATAGTTAATTCCATTGAAGTTATTGATGATTCAATCACAGATTCATCTGCCCAAATCAAAGTGACTACTTCAACAACAAATTTTAATGAAGATGATTTAATTCTTCATCTTGATGGTTATGATGAAGAATTAACAATAGAAAACTCAATTGAAGGTATAAGTTTAAATTATATTGCAACAAGTAATACATCAATTTATTACACAATTTCAGGTTTAGATTCAAATACACAATATACAATCACTAGTGCAGAACTTAATGACATTTCAGCAAATGATATTGATCTATCTTTTACAACATTAGAAACACCAGCAACAGTTAATTCTATTGAAATTATTGATGAATCAATCACAGATTCATCTGCCCAAATCAAAGTCACTACTTCAACAACAAACTTTGATGAAAATGATTTAATTCTTCATCTTGCTAATCATGATGGTGATTTAACAACAACAACTCCAGTTGATGGAATAACTCTAACTCATGATTCAACTGATGAAACAGAAATTTACTACACAATTTTAGGTTTGGAATCAGAACAAGAATTTACAATAACTAATGCAAAACTTAATAATGTTGAAAAAAATATTGATTTATCATTTACAACAAAAAGAACAGAAATTGAAAATGATTCTTTAAGCCCAACTTCTTGAATAATAATAGAGATAATAATTCTTTTAATGTTTTTAATTATTTGTTATTTAATTTTTATTTAAATTAGTTTTTTAAAAAGTAAATAAATTAAATTCTTTTTATAACTTACATACTATATAGAAAAAAATATTATATTTAAGTTTAGAGTTATTTATTATATTTTTTTATATAATATTTTCAATTTTTAATATCTCAAAACAAAATAATTTAAGTTTCAATTTTTTTACAATACAAATCAAAGTAAAGATTATACTCCAGATCCATATATAGATTATGTTTCTGATGATTTTAATACTTCTGATGGAGAAGATTATATTTTGAATATGATAAAATTAAATTGTTATGCTTAAAAAAATTATTATTTTTCTTTCAATATTATTAATTCCATTATTTTTTATATTTTCAATTTTTGATATTTCAGAAAAAAATAATTTAACTTCTATTTCTGATTCTTCTTATAATGTAAAAGAAAATGAAGAATATACTCCAGATCCATATATAGATGGAATTTGATTAGGTCCTGGAGCTGTTCCAGATAATGATAGAATGTATGTAAGAGTTTTTTTCAATGATTTAGCTTATGCAAATTCAAATTATGATAATATTGAAATAAAATTAGCTGAATTTGAAGAACCTATAATTTATAATGAATCTTATGTTGAAGATGAAATCGCTTTACTTGAAGCACCAACATTAAGTGATTCAAATTCAATAATGTATTATTTTTCAAATTTAGATTTCTTTACTACTTATCATATTGAATATATTTCTATTGATAATGATGATAATACTTGAACTAGTTGTGATAATCTTGCTTTTTCAGTTAATGATTTTCCATATGTACAAGATATTGAACTTGTTGATGATTCAATTACTTATAATTCTAGTCAAATTCAAGTGAGATTTGTCATTCCGTTCTTTTTTCTAGAAGAAAGTGAAAATCTTTATAATGGTAACTTTGAGTTTTGATTACAATTAGAAAATTATGATGAAATTTTATCAATTAATAATGAAATTAATGACATTAATTTATCTTATGATGATATTGTTTATTATGATTATAATGTTATTAATTCTGATTATTATTATGATGAAGGTCCGGTTATTTATTTTGAAACAGATCTTTTATTTACAATTTCAGGATTAGAACCAGAAACTACATATAAAATAACAAAAGCTTCTTTTTTTAATCCGGATCCTTATGATGAGGATTATGAAAAATATTTAATTAATAATTTTGATTTATCTTTTGTAACAAAACCAGTTTTAGCAACAATTAATTCTATTGAACTTGTTGCTAATTCAATCACAGATTCTTCTGCCCAAATTAAAGTCACTACTTCAACAACAAATTTTAATGAAGATGATTTAGCTATTCAACTTGCTGGCCATGATGGTGATCTAACAACATCAACTCCAGTTGATGGAATAACTCTAACTTATGATTCGACAAATGAAACAGAAATTATATACACAATTTCAGGTTTAACACAAGGTACACAATACACAATCACTACTGCAGAAATTAATGATATTGAAACAACTGTTGATGTATCCTTTACAACAGCAATCTCCCCTGCGGTAGTTAACTCTATTCAAGTTGTCACAGATTCAGTTACAGATTCTTCTGCTCAAATTAAAGTCACTACTTCAACAACAAACTTTGATGAAAAAGATTTAATTCTTCATCTTGCTAATCATGATGGTGATTTAACAATAACAACTCCAGTTGATGGAATAACTCTAACTTATGATTCGACAAATGAAACAGAAATTATATACACAATTTCAGGTTTAACACAAGGTACACAATACACAATCACTACTGCAGAAATTAATGATATTGAAACAACTGTTGATGTATCCTTTACAACAGCAATCTCCCCTGCGGTAGTTAACTCTATTCAAGTTGTCACAGATTCAGTCACAGATTCTTCTGCTCAAATTAAAGTCACTACTTCAACAACAAACTTTAATGTAGATGATTTAGCTCTTCAACTCGCTGGTCATGATGGTGATCTAACAACATCAACCCCACTTGATGGAATAATTCTAACTTATGATTCGACAAACGAAACAGAAATTTATTACACAATTTCAGGTTTAACACAAAATACACAATACACAATTGTTAGCGCAAAACTTAATGATACTGAAAAGGTTATTAATGAATCATTCACAACAGCAATCTCTTTAGCAATAGTTAATTCTATTCAAGTTGTCACAGATTCAGTCACAGATTCTTCTGCCCAAATTAAAGTCATTACTTCAACAACAAATTTTAATGTAAATGACTTAGTTCTTCATCTTGCTAATCATGATGGTGATTTAACAACAACAACTCCAGTTGATGGAATAACTCTAACTCATGTTTCAACTGATGGAACAGAAATTATATACACAATTTCAGGTTTAGAATCAGAATCAGAATATACAATCACTAGTGCAAAACTTAATAATGTTGAAAAAAATATTGATTTATCATTTATAACTTCTGATATTTTTATTGAAGATTTATCATTTGTAAACAATTCAATCGAAGAAAATTCTATTGAAATAAAAATTAAAACATCTAATGAAGATTTTAATGAAAATAATTTAGCATTTCATCTTGATGGTTATGGAGATCAATTATTGACAACATCAACTTCAATAGATGGTGTTACCCTAACATACAATAGTAATAAAGTTAATAATATAGCTACATACACAATTTCAGGTTTAGAAGAAGGAAATATTTACAAGATTACTGATGCATCAATTGATAATGATCATTCAACTTGAGTTGAATTTGATCTTACAATAGATTTAAGCAATAATTCATTAGGTTGATTTATAGTAGTAATGACAATAATCGCACTTCTTTTATTCTTAATATTTATTATTTACTTATTTATTTAAATTAGTTTCTTAAAAAATAAATAAATTAAATTCTTTTTATAACTTACATACTATATAGAAAAAAATATTATATTTAAGTTTAAAAGAGTTTTTTTTTTTTTTTAAATAACTTCATTAGTTATAAAAGCATTAAAAGATAATTTCTAAAATATATTTTGAATATGATAAAATTAGTTTGTTATGCTTAAAAAAATTATTATTTTTCTTTCAATATTATTAATTCCATTATTTTTTATATTTTCAATTTTTAATATTTTAGAAAAAAATAATTTAACTCCTATTTCTAATTCTTCTTATAATGTAAAAGAAAATGAAGAATATAGCCCGGATCCATATATAGATTCTTTTTCTATTGGATATCCAGCTGAAACTTATACTTCAATGCGTGTTGATTTTAATGATGTTGATTATGTAAATGAACATTATGAAGATATCTATAAAGATTTCGAAATAAAATTTGCTGAATTTGAAGAACCTATAGTTTATAGTGATGATTATGATCATGAAGAACCTTACATACTTGACTTAGCTCACTCTGCTGATCATGTTACATATATTATCTATAATTTAGATCAGTTTACTACTTATCATGTAGAATATGTTACTATCGATAATGATAGCACCACTCAATATAATACTAATAATATTTCTTTTACAGCTAATAGATTTCCATATGTACAAGATATTGAACTTGTTGATGATTCAATCACTTCTAACTCCATTCAAATTAAGGCAAAATTTATTTCTATGAGATATTCTCTTCAATCTTTTATTGAAGGTATTGAAGGTGTGGAAGACCAAGATATAAATTTTAGATTAAAATTAGAAGATTATGATGAACTTTTAGCAGTTGGATATCCAATTGATGATATTACTTTAACATATGATGAAAATATTTATTCTTATTCTAATGTTTATGATGTTTTAAATGATGAATCTTATTATGAAGAAATTTGTTTATTTACAATTTCAGGTTTAGAACCATCAACAACATATACAATAAAAGAAGCTAATCTTGATGGTACATATTATGATGATATAGAACATGGAGATGCTGTAACTACTAATTTTAATTTGTCTTTTACAACAAATCCACCTCTAGCGACCATTACTAATATTGAAATTATTAATGGATTAATTACAGATTCCTCTGCCCAAATTAAAGTCTCTACTTCAACAACAAACTTTGATGAAAATGATTTAGTTCTTCAACTTGATGGTCATGATGGTAATCTAACAATAGGAAACCCAGTTGATGGAATAACTTTAAATCATGATTTAACTAGTGAAACAGAAACAGAAATTTACTACACAATTTCAGGATTGAATTCCAATACAAAATATACAATAACTAGTGCAGAACTTAATGACATTTCAGCAAATGATATTGATATATCTTTTACAACATTAGAAACACCAGCAACAGTTAATTCTATTGAAATTGTTGATGATTTAGTTACAAATTCTTCTGCCCAAATTAAAGTCACTACTTCAACAACAAACTTTGATGAAAATGATTTAATTCTTCATCTTGATGATTATGATGAAGAATTAACAATAGAAAACTCAATTGAAGGTATAAGCTTAAATTATATTGCAACAAGTAATACATCAATTTATTACACAATTTCAGGTTTAGATTCAAATACACAATATACAATCACTAGTGCAGAACTTAATGGCATTTCAACAAATGATATTAATCTATCTTTTACAACATTAGAAACACCAGCAATAGTTAATTCTATTGAAATTATTGATGAATCAATTACAAATTCATCTGCCCAAATTAAAGTCACTACTTCAACAACAAACTTTGATGAAAATGATTTAATTCTTCATCTTGCTAATCATGATGGTGATTTAACAACAACAACTCCAGTTGATGGAATAACTCTAACTCATGATTCAACTGATGGAACAGAAATTTACTACACAATTTTAGGTTTGGAATCAGAACAAGAATTTACAATAACTAATGCAAAACTTAATAATGTTGAAAAAAATATTGATTTATCATTTACAACAAAAAGAACAGAAATTAAAAGTAATTCTTTAAGCCCAGCTTTTTGAATAATAATAGAGATAATAATTCTTTTAATATTTTTAATTATTTGTTATTTAATTTTTATTTAAATTAGTTTTTAAAAAATAAATAAATTAAATCCTTTTTATAACTTACATACTATATAGAAAAAAATATTATATTTAAGTTTAAAAGAGTTATTTATTATATTATTTTTTTTATATAATAAAATTACTATGCTAAAAAAAATTATTTTGTTTTTAATAATTTCATTATTTTCATTATTTTCATTATTTTTAATTTTTAATATCTCAAAGCAAAATAATTTAAGTTCTAATTCTTTTTATAATACAAATCAAAGTAAAGATTATACTCCAGATCCATATATAGATTATGTTTCTGATGATTTTAATACTTCTGATGGAGAAGATTATATTTTTATATCTGTTTATTTTAATGATGATGATTATGTGGAAGATCATGTTGAGGATATTCAAGTAAAATTTACTGGAATTGAAGAACCTGTAAAATATAATCAACATGCTTCTTCTGCAAATGGAATTGCAATAACTAGTAATTGAAAATATTTAAATAATAATTATGTAACTTATAAATTTTCATATTTAGAACCACATACAGTTTATCATATGGAGTATATTTCTATAGATGATGATCCTGATACTTGAACTAGTGTTGATACTACATTTTCTTATATAGAAGATGATTATATAGAAAGTATTAATCTTGTTGATGATAAAACAACTTCTAGTTCTGTTCAAATTAAAGTAAGATTTGTCTATCCTTTTGTAACATCAATTCCTCCAACTACTACTCATGAAGAAGACTTGGAAATACAATTGGAAGGATATACTACAACTTTAACACTTACTCATTCAATTAATGATATTACATTGACATATGATGGAGAAGATTCTTCTTATACTAAAAATAAAAATAATAAGGAAATGTATTATGAACAGTATTGTTTATACACAATTTCGGGTTTAAGAGCAAATGATACATATGAAATAACGAAAGCATCTATAGATGGTGAAGAATTTACTTATTTTGATTTATCTTTTACAACAAAACCAGTAGAAGCAACAGTTGATTCTATTCAAGTTGTTGATGATTCAATCACAGATTCTTCTGTCCAAATTAAAGTGACTACTTCAACAACAAACTTTGATGAAAATAATTTAGTTCTTCATCTTGAAGGTCATGATGGTGATCTAACAACATCAACTCCAGTTGATGGAATAACTCTAACTCATGATTCAACTAATGAAACAGAAATTATATATACAATTTCAGGATTGGAATCTAATACAGAATATACAATCACTAGTGCAAAGCTTAATGGCATTTCAACAAATAATATTGATCTATCCTTTACAACATTAATCTCACCAGCGGAAGTTACCAATATTGAAGTTATTAATGAATCAATTACAGATTCTTCTGCCCAAATTAAAGTCACTACTTCAACAACAAGATTTGATATAGATGATTTAGTTCTTTATCTTGATGGATATTCTAATGGTCTAACAACATCAACTCCTATTGATGGAATAACTCTAACTCATGATTCAACTAATGAAACAGAAATTTACTATACAATTTCAGGATTGGAATCTAATACAGAATACACAATCACTAGTGCAGAACTTAATGGCATTTCAACAAATGATATTGATCTATCTTTTACAACATTAATCACACCAGCGGAAGTTACCAATATTGAAATTGTTGATGATTCAGTTACAAATTCAAGTGTCCAAATTAAAGTGACTACTTCAACAACAAGATTTGATGTAGATGATTTAGTTCTTCATCTTGAAGGTCATGATGGTGGTCTAACAACATTAACTCCAATTGATGGAATAACTCTAACTCATGATTCAACTAATGAAACAGAAATTTACTATACAATTTCAGGATTGGAATCTAATACAGAATACACAATCACTAGTGCAGAACTTAATGGCATTTCAACAAATGATATTGATCTATCTTTTACAACATTAATCACACCAGCAGAAGTTACCAATATTGAAATTGTTGATGATTCAGTTACAAATTCAAGTGTTCAAATTAAAGTGACTACTTCAACAACAAGATTTGATGTAGATGATTTAGTTCTTCATCTTGAAGGTCATGATGGTGGTCTAACAACATCAACTCCAATTGATGGAATAACTCTAACTCATGATTCAACTGATGAAACAGAAATTATATACACAATTTCAGGTTTAACACAAAATACACAATACACAATCACTAGTGCGGAACTTAATGGTATTTCAAAAAATAATATTGATCTATCCTTTACAACATTAATATCACTAGCAGAAGTTACCAATATTGAAATTGTTAATGGAACAATTACAGATTCAAGTGTCCAAATTAAAGTCACTACCTCAACAACAAACTTTAATGCAGATGATTTAGCTCTTCACCTTTCTGGTTATGATGATGATCTAACAACATCAAATCCAATTGATGGAATAACTCTAACTTATGATTCAACTGATGAAACAGAAATTATATACACAATTTCAGGTTTAGATTCAAATACACAATATACAATCACTAGTGCAGAACTTAATGACATTTCAACAAATGATATTGATCTATCTTTTACAACATTAGAAACACCAGCAACAGTTAATTCTATTGAAATTATTGATGAATCAATCACAGATTCATCTGCCCAAATCAAAGTAACTACTTCAACAACAAGATTTGATGTAGATGATTTAGTTCTTCATCTTGAAGGTCATGATGGTGATCTAACAACATCAAATCCTGTTGATGGAATAACTCTAACTCATGATTCAACTAATGAAACAGAAATTTACTACACAATTTCAGGATTAACACAAAATACACAATACACAATCACTAGTGCAGAACTTAATGGTACTGAAACAACTGTTGATGTATCATTCACAACAGAAATTACTCTTGCTGTAATTAATTCTATTGAACTTGTTGATGATTCAATCACGGATTCTTCTGCCCAAATTAAAGTCACTACTTCAACAACAAACTTTAACGCAGATGATTTAGTTCTTCATCTTGAAGGTCATGATGGTGATCTAACAACATCAAATCCAATTGATGGAATAACTCTAACTCATGATTCAACTAATGAAACAGAAATTTACTACACAATTTCAGGTTTAACACAAAATACACAATATACAATCACTAGTGCAAAACTTAATGGCATTTCAACAAATAATATTGATTTATCTTTTACAACATTAATCTCACCAGCGGAAGTTACCAATATTGAAATTGTTGATGGAACAATTACAGATTCAAGTGTCCAAATTAAAGTCACTACTTCAACAACAAGATTTGATGTAGATGATTTAGTTCTTCATCTTGAAGGTCATGATGGTGATCTAACAACATCAACTCCAATTAATGGAATAACTCTAACTCATGATTCAACTGATGAAATAGAAATTATATACACAATTTCAGGATTAGCACAAGAGACACAATACACAATCACTAGTGCAGAGCTTAATGGTACTGAAACAACTGTTGATGTATCATTTACAACAGCAATCTCTTTAGCAATAATTAATACTGTTGAAGTTGTTAGTGATTCAATCACAGATTCTTCTGCCCAAATTAAAGTCACTACCTCAACAACAAACTTTAATGCAGATAATTTAATTCTTCACCTTGCTGGTCATGATGGTGATCTAACAACATCAACTCCAGTTGATGAAATAACTCTAACTCATGATTCAACTAATGAAACAGAAATTATATACACAATTTCAGGTTTAGCACAAAATACACAATATACAATCACTAGTGTAGAACTTAATGGTACTGAAACAACTGTTGATGTATCATTCACAACAGGAATTACTTTTGCTGTAGTTAATTCTATTGAACTTGTTGATGATTCAGTCACAGATTCTTCTGCCCAAATTAAAGTCACTACTTCAACAACAAGATTTGATGTAGATGATTTAGTTCTTCATCTTGAAGGTCATGATGGTGATCTAATGACATCAACTCCAGTTGATGGGATAACTCTAACTTATGATTCACTTGATGAAACAGAAATTATATACACAATTTCAGGTTTAGCACAAAATACACAATACACAATTACTAGTGCAGAACTTAATGGCATTTCAACAAATGATATCGATCTATCTTTTACAACATTAGAAACACCAGCAATAGTTAATTCTATTGAAATTATTGATGAATCAATTACAGATTCATCTGCTCAAATCAAAGTTGTTACTTCAACAACAAGCTTTGATGAAAATGATTTAATTCTTCATCTTGATGGTCATAATGGTGATCTAACAACATCAACTCCAGTTGATGGAATAACTCTAACTTATGATTCAATAAATGAAACGAAATTATATACACAATTTCAGGATTAGAATCAAATACAAAATACACAATCACTAGTGCAGAACTTAATTCTGTCACAACAACTATTAATAAATCATTTACAACATTAATCTCACCAGCAGAAGTTACTAATATTGAAATTGTTGATGATTCAATTACAAATTCAAGTGTTCAAATTAAAGTTACTACTTCAACAACAAGTTTTGATGAAAATGATTTAGTTCTTTATCTTGATGGATATTCTAATGGTCTAACAACATCAACTCCAGTTGATGGAATAACTTTAGAATATGATTCAACTAATGAAACAGAAATTATATACACAATTTCAGGTTTAGCACAAAATACACAATATACAATCACTAGTGTAGAACTTAATGGTACTGAAACAACTGTTGATGTATCATTCACAACAGGAATTACTTTTGCTGTAGTTAATTCTATTGAACTTGTTGATGATTCAGTCACAGATTCTTCTGCCCAAATTAAAGTCACTACTTCAACAACAAGATTTGATGTAGATGATTTAGTTCTTCATCTTGAAGGTCATGATGGTGATCTAATGACATCAACTCCGGTTGATGGGATAACTCTAACTTATGATTCACTTGATGAAACAGAAATTATATACACAATTTCAGGTTTAGCACAAAATACACAATACACAATTACTGAGTGCAGAACTTAATGGCATTTCAACAAATGATATCGATCTATCTTTTACAACATTAGAAACACCAGCAATAGTTAATTCTATTGAAATTATTGATGAATCAATTACAGATTCATCTGCTCAAATCAAAGTTGTTACTTCAACAACAAGCTTTGATGAAAATGATTTAATTCTTCATCTTGATGGTCATAATGGTGATCTAACAACATCAACTCCAGTTGATGGAATAACTCTAACTTATGATTCAATAAATGAAACAGAAATTATATACACAATTTCAGGATTAGAATCAAATACAAAATACACAATCACTAGTGCAGAACTTAATTCTGTCACAACAACTATTAATAAATCATTTACAACATTAATCTCACCAGCAGAAGTTACTAATATTGAAATTGTTGATGATTCAATTACAAATTCAAGTGTTCAAATTAAAGTTACTACTTCAACAACAAGTTTTGATGAAAATGATTTAGTTCTTTATCTTGATGGATATTCTAATGGTCTAACAACATCAACTCCAGTTGATGGAATAACTTTAGAATATGATTCAACTAACAGAACCGAAATTTACTACACAATTTCAGGATTAGAACCGGAAATAACATATAAAATAATTAGTATAGAACTTAATAATACTGTAATGAATACTAATATATCATTTACAACTTCTGATATTCTTATTGAAGAATTATCATTTGTAAATAATTTAGCTGAAGAAGACTCCATTGAAATAAAAATTAAAACATCTCATGAAAATTTTGATGTAAATAATTTAGCATTTCATCTTGATGGTTATGGAGATCAATTATTGACAACATCAACTTCAATAGATGATATTACTTTAACATACAATAATGATAAAGTTAATAATACAGCTACATACACAATTTCAGGTTTAGAAGAGGGAAATATTTATGAGATTACTGATGCATCAATTGATAATGATCACTCAACTTGAGTTGAGTTTGATCTTACAATTGATTTAAGCAACTTAGATTTATTTATGGTAATAACAACAATAATCATACTTCTTTTAATTTTATTGTTTATTATTTATTTACTTATTTAAATTAATATTTTATTAAAAAAACAAATAAATTAAATTAAAAATATATTCTATTTTTTTTATATATATTCTATTTTTTTTTCTTGTTTTTTTTTTTTTTTAATTACAATATTATTATGTTAAGAAAAATACTTTTATTTTCAACAATTTTATTGATTTCTCTATTTTCAATAATCTTAATATTCAATACTTCAGAAAAGAAAAATTTAAATTCTACTTCTAATTCTTCTTATAATACAAATAAAGATTATAGCCAAGATTCATATATAGATTATGTAGAAATATATCCTAACAACAATACAGATGCAGTTTTTGTTGAAGTTCATTTTAATGATTATGATTATGCAGCTAATCATTTTGATGATATTCAAATAAAGTTAGCTGAATTTGAAGAACCTATAACTTATGGTGGATCTTCTAGTGATAATGAACCTTATTTAACTAAAACTTTATTATTAGGTGGTGATAATGCCATAATTTATACTTTATGAAATTTAGATCTACATACTACTTATCATATGGAATATATTTCTATTGATGATGATGATAATACTTGAAATAGTACTAATAATTTATCTTTTACAGTTAATTACTATCCATATGTACAAGATATTGAAGTTGTTGATGATTCAATTACTTCTAATTCAGTTCAAATTAAGGCAAGATTTGTTTCTGGATTTATTCCTTTACAAAGTTATATTAATTATGATGATATAAATTGAAATCTTTATTTAAAATTGGAAGGTTACGATGAAATTTTATCAATTGGTAATCCAATTGGTGATATTTCTTTAACATATGATGAAAATATTTATTCTTATTCTAATGATATTAATGAAGGTGATAATGGAATTTATTTTGAATATGATTTTTTATTTACAATTTCAGGTTTAGAATCAGAAACAGAATATACAATAAAAGAAGCTGCCCTTTATTATTACAATGGTTATCATGATGGTACTAATTTTAATTTATCATTCACAACAGGAATCTCCCCTGCAGTAGTTAATTCCATTGAAATTGTTGCTGATTCAATCACAGATTCATCTGCCCAAATCAAAGTCACTACTTCAACAACAAATTTTAATGCAGATGATTTAGCTCTTCAACTTGCTGGTCATGATGGCGATCTAACAACATCAACTCCAATTGATGGAATAACTCTAACTCATGATTCAACAAATGGAACAGAAATTATATACACAATTTCAGGTTTAACACAAGGCACAGAATACACAATCACTAGTGCAAAACTTAATAATATTTCAACAGAAGATATTAATCTATCCTTTACAACAGCAATCTCTTTAGCAATAGTTAATTCTGTTGAAGTTGTCACTGATTCAATTACAGTTCAATCTGCCCAAATTAAAGTCACTACTTCAACAACAAATTTTAATGAAGATGATTTAGCTCTTCATCTTGCTGGTCATGATGGCGAGTTAACAACATCAACTCCAATTGATGGAATAACTCTAACTCATGATTCAACAAATGGAACAGAAATTATATACACAATTTCAGGTTTAACACAAGGTACACAATACACAATAGATAGTGTAAAACTTAATGATACTGAAACAACTGTTGATGTATCATTTACAACAAAAATTCCTTTAGCAATAATTAATTCCATTGAAATTGTTAATGATTCAATCACAGATTCATCTGCCCAAATCAAAGTCACTACTTCAACAACAAATTTTAATGCAGATGATTTAGCTCTTCAACTTGCTGGTTATGATGGTGATCTAACAACATCAACTCCAATTGATGAAATAACTCTAACTCATGATTCAACAAATGGAACAGAAATTACATATACAATTTCAGGTTTAACACAAGGCACACAATACACAATTGTTAGTGCAGAACTTAATGATACTGAAAAGGTTATCAATGAATCATTTACAACAGCAATCTCTTTAGCAGTGATTAACTCTATTCAAGTTGTCACAGATTCAATCACAGATTCTTCTGCCCAAATTAAAGTCACTACCTCAACAACAAACTTTAATGCAAATGACTTAGCTCTTCAACTTGCTGGTCATGATGGTGATTTAACAACATCAACTCCTGTTGATGGAATAACTCTAACTCATGATTCAACAAATGGAACAGAAATTTACTACACAATTTCAGGTTTAACACAAGGCACAGAATACACAATTGTTAGTGCAGAACTTAATGGTACTGAAACAACTGTTGATGTATCCTTTACAACAGGAATCTCTCCTGCGATAGTTAATTCTATTCAAGTTGTTGCAGATTCAGTTACATATTCTTCTGCCCAAATCAAAGTCACTACTTCAACAACAAACTTTAATGCAGATAATTTAATTCTTCACCTTGCTGGTCATGATGGTGATCTAACAACATCAACTCCTGTTGATGGAATAACTCTAACTCATGATTCAATAAACGGAACAGAAATTATATATACAATTTCAGGTTTAGCACAAAATACACAATATACAATCACTAGTGCAGAACTTAATGGTACTGAAATAACTGTTGATGTATCCTTTACAACAGGAATTTCTCCAGCCACAATTAACTCTATTCAAGTTATCACTGATTCAATCACTGATTCTTCTGCCCAAATCAAAGTCACTACTTCAACAACAAACTTTAATGTAGATGATTTAGCTCTTCAACTTGCTGGTCATGATGGTGATCTAACAACATCAACTCCAATTGATGAAATAACTCTAACTCATGATTCAACAAATGGAACAGAAATTACATACACAATTTCAGGTTTAGCACAAAATACAAAATACACAATTGTTAGTGCAAAACTTAATGGTAATGAAAAAGTTGTTAATGAATCATTTACAACAGCAATCTCTTTAGCAGTTGTTAACTCTATTCAAATTGTTGATGGTTCAATCACAGATTCTTCTGCCCAAATTAAAGTGACTACTTCAACAACAAACTTTAATGCAGATGATTTAGTTCTTCATTTTGAAGGTCATGATGGTGATCTAACAATATCAACTCCAGTTGATGAAATAACTCTAACTCATGATTCAACTAATGAAACAGAAATTATATACACAATTTCAGGTTTAGCACAAAATACACAATATACAATCACTAGTGCAAAACTTAATGGTAATGAAACAACTGTTGATGTATCATTTACAACAGGAATTACTCCTGCAGTAGTTAATTCTATTCAAGTTGTTACAGATTCAGTCACAGATTCTTCTGCCCAAATCAAAGTGACTACTTCAACAACAAACTTTAATGCAGATAATTTAATTCTTCACCTTGCTGGTCATGATGGTGATCTAACAACATCAACTCCAGTTGATGGAATAATTTTAATTTATGATTCAACTAGTGGAACAGAAATTACATACACAATTTCAGGTTTAGCACAAAATACACAATATACAATCACTAGTGCAAAACTTAATGGTAATGAAACAACTGTTGATGTATCCTTTACAACAGGAATCTCTCCTGCGATAGTTAATTCTATTCAAGTTATCACTGATTCAATTACAGATTCCTCTGCCCAAATTAAAGTCACTACTTCAACAACAAACTTTAATGCAGATGATTTAGCTCTTCACCTTGCTGGTCATGATGGTGATCTAACAACATCAAATCCAATTGATGGAATAACTCTAACTCATGATTCAACTAGTGAAACAGAAATTACATACACAATTTCAGGTTTAGCACAAAATACACAATATACAATCACTAGTGCAAAACTTAATGGTAATGAAACAAATATTAATACATCTTTTACAACAGGAATCTCTCCTGCAATAGTTAACTCTATTCAAGTTGTTGATGGTTCAGTCACAGATTCTTCTGTCCAAATTAAAGTGACTACTTCAACAACAAACTTTAATGCAGATAATTTAATTCTTCACCTTGATGGTCATGATGGTGATCTAACAACATCAAATCCAATTGATGGAATAACTCTAACTCATGATTCAACTAGTGGAACAGAAATTACATACACAATTTCAGGTTTAGCACAAAATACACAATATACAATCACTAGTGCAAAACTTAATGGTAATGAAACAACTGTTGATGTATCATTTACAACAGGAATTACTCTTGCAGTAGTTAACTCTATTCAAGTTGTTACAGATTCAGTTACAAATTCTTCTGTTCAAATTAAAGTGACTACTTCAACAACAAACTTTAATGCAGATAATTTAATTCTTCACCTTGCTGGTCATGATGGTGATTTAACAACATCAAATCCAATTGATGGAATAATTCTAACTCATGATTCAACAAATGAAACAGAAGTTTATTACACAATTTCAGGTTTAACACAAAATACACAATATACAATCACTAGTGCAAAACTTAATGGTAATGAAACAACTGTTGATGTATCCTTTACAACGGGAATCTCTCCTGCAATAGTTAACTCTATTCAAGTTGTCACAGATTCAATTACAGATTCTTCTGCCCAAATTAAAGTCACTACTTCAACAACAAACTTTAATGCAGATGATTTAGTTCTTCATTTTGAAGGTCATGATGGTGATTTAACAACATCAACTCCTGTTGATGGAATAACTCTAACTCATGATTCAACTAGTGGAACAGAAATTACATACACAATTTCAGGTTTAACACAAAATACACAATATACAATCACTAGTGCAAAACTTAATGGCATTTCAACAAATAATATTAATTTATCTTTTACAACAGCAATCTCTTTAGCAATAGTTAATACTGTTGAAGTTGTTAATGATTCAGTCACAGATTCTTCTGCCCAAATTAAAGTGACTACTTCAACAACAAACTTTAATGCAGATGATTTAATTCTTCATCTTGATGGTCATGATGGTGATCTAACGACATCAACTCCAGTTGATGGAATAACTCTAACTTATGATTCAACAAATGAAACAGAAATTATATACACAATTTCAGGTTTAGCACAAAATACACAATATACAATCACTAGTGTAGAACTTAATGGTAATGAAACAACTGTTGATGTATCCTTTACAACAGGAATTCCTTCAGCGATAGTTAAATCTATTGAAGTTGTTAATGATTCAATTACAGATTCAAGTGTTCAAATTAAAGTTACTAATTCAACAACAAACTTTAATGCAGATGATTTAGCTCTTCACCTTGCTGATCATGATGGTGATCTAACAACATCAACTCCAATTGATGGAATAACTTTAACTCATGACTCAACTAGTGAAACAGAAGTTTATTACACAATTTCAGGTTTAGCACAAGGCACACAATATACAATCACTAGTGCAAAACTTAATGGTAATGAAATAACTGTTGATGTATCCTTTACAACAGAAATTACTCTTGCAGTAGTTAACTCTATTCAAGTTATCACAGATTCAGTCACAGATTCTTCTGCCCAAATTAAAGTCACTACTTCAACAACAAACTTTAATACAGATGATTTAGTTCTTCATCTTGAAGGTCATGATGGTGATCTAACAACATCAAATCCAATTGATGGAATAACTCTAACTTATGATTCAACAAACAAAACAGAAATTACATACACAATTTCAGGTTTAGAACAAGAGACACAATACACAATCACTAGTGCAGAACTTAATGGTACTGAAACAACTGTTGATGTATCATTCACAACAGGAATTCCTTCAGCAACAGTTAAATCTATTGAAGTTGTTAATGATTCAGTTACAGATTCTTCTGTCCAAATTAAAGTCACTACTTCAACAACAAACTTTAATGCAGATGATTTAGTTCTTCATCTTGAAGATCATGATGGTGATCTAACAACATCAACTCCCGTTGATGGAATAACTCTAACTCATGATTCAACAAACGAAACAGAAATTATATACACAATTTCAGGTTTAGCACAAAATACACAATATACAATCACTAGTGCAAAACTTAATGGTACTGAAACAACTGTTGATGTATCCTTTACAACAGGAATTACTCTTGCTGTAGTTAATTCCATTGAAGTTGTTAATGATTCAATCACAGATTCCTCTGCCCAAATTAAAGTCACTACTTCAACAACAAACTTTAATGCAGATGATTTAGTTCTTCATCTTGAAGGTTATGATGGTGATCTAACAACATCAACTCCCGTTGATGGAATAACTCTAACTCATGATTCAACTGACGAAACAGAAATCATATACACAATTTCAGGTTTAGAACAAAATACACAATATACAATCACTAGTGCAGAACTTAATGGTAATGAAATAACTGTTGATGTATCATTCACAACAGGAATTACTCTTGCTGTAGTTAATTCCATTGAAGTTGTTAATGATTCAATCACAGATTCTTCTGCCCAAATTAAAGTCACTACTTCAACAACAAACTTTAATGCAGATAATTTAATTCTTCATCTTGCTAATCATGATGGTGATCTAACAACATCAACTCCCGTTGATGGAATAACTCTAACTCATGATTCAACTGACGAAACAGAAATCATATACACAATTTCAGGTTTAGAACAAGAGACACAATACACAATCACTAGTGCGGAACTTAATGGTACTGAAACAACTGTTGATGTATCATTCACAACAGGAATCTCTCCAGCAGCAGTTAGCTCTATTCAAGTTATCACTAATTCAGTTACAGATTCTTCTGCCCAAATTAAAGTGACTACTTCAACAACAAACTT
Organism: Candidatus Tyloplasma litorale; assembly: GCA_027943885.1. Lineage (GTDB taxonomy): Bacteria > Bacillota_I > Bacilli_A > Mycoplasmatales > Hepatoplasmataceae > Tyloplasma > Tyloplasma litorale. The sequence goes on along the minus strand of AP027078.1, from coordinate 433,761 downwards.
TAATGCAGATGATTTAGTTCTTCATCTTGAAGGTCATGATGGTGATCTAACAACATCAAATCCAATTGATGGAATAACTCTAACTTATGATTCAACAAATGAAACAGAAATTTACTACACAATTTCAGGATTAGAATCAGGAGTAACATATACAATCACTAGTGCAAAACTTAATGGTAACGAAACAACTGTTGATGTATCCTTTACAACAGGAATCTCCCCTGCAATAGTTAACTCTATTCAAGTTGTCACAGATTCAGTCACAGATTCCTCTGCCCAAATTAAAGTCACTACTTCAACAACAAACTTTAATGCAGATGATTTAATTCTTCATCTTGAAGGTCATGATGGTGATCTAACAACATCAACTCCAATTGATGGAATAACTTTAACTAGTCTTTTAACTGATGAAACAGAAATTTACTACACAATTTCAGGATTAGAAGCAGATACAGAATATACAATCACTAGTGCAAAACTTAATGATACTGAAACAACTATTGATTTATCTTTTACAACAGCAGTCTCTTTAGCAGAAATTAATTATATTGAAATTATTGAAGATTCAATCACAGATTCTTCTGTCCAATTTAAAATTACTACCTCAACAACAAACTTTGATCCAAATGATTTAGTTCTTCAATTTGCTGGTTATGATGATTATCTAACAACATCAACTCCAGTTGATGGAATAACTCTAACTTATGATTCAACTGATGAAACAGAAATTATATACACAATTTCAGGATTAGAAGCAAATACAGAATACACAATGATTAGTGCAAAAATTAATGATCATGAATTAATTATTGCTGTATCATTTACAACAACAATCTCTTTAGCAACAGTTAATAATGTTGAAATTATTGATGGTTGAACTACAGATTCTTCTGCTCAAATTAAAGTCACTACCTCAACAACAAACTTTAATGCAGATGATTTAGCTCTTCAATTTGCTGATCATGATGGTGACCTAACAACATCAACTCCCGTTGATGGAATAACTTTAACTCATGATTCAACAAACGGAACAGAAATTATATACACAATTTCAGGCTTAGAATCAGGAACAACATACACAATCACTAGTGCAAAGCTTAATGGTAATGAAACAACTATTGATTTATCATTTACAACTTATGATAATTTTATTAAAGATTTATCATTTGTGGATGTTTCAATGAAAAATGATTCTATGATGCAAATTTAACAAAATCAAACTAAATATATAACATTACCTTAATATATAATGATAAAATTAATAATATAGTTGTATATATAATTTCAAGTTTAAGTATAAGCATTAATATTAAATATTAATTAATTATTTATCTATTTATTTTATTAAAAAAAGAAAATTAAAATTATGAATTTAATTTTCTTTTTTCATATATAATAATATTATTATGCTAAAAAAAATCATTTTATTTTCAACAATATTATTAATTTCGTTCTTCTCAATATTTTTTATTTTTGATATTTCAAAAAATATTTCAGAGGAAGGTAATTTTAATTCTATTTCTAATACCTCTTATGATACAAATTCAAATAAAGATTTAGATAATTCAGATTCATATATTAATCAAAAAACTGCTTTAGCACAAGTTGAATCTATAGATTTCTTCCTTAATTCACGTCTGGACAGAGCTGTAACAAAATATTTTAGAGTTAATTTATCAACATCTAATTTTGATCTTGGTGATATAGGTATTCATCTTGCAGGACATAGTGGAAAAATATCAACATCAAATTCAGTTGATGGTATGTATTTAAGCTATGAAAAAACTGAAAACAATACACAAGTTTATTTTTGATTAATTGGTTTATCCCCAGAAACAACATACACAATCGAAAGTGCAGAAGTTAATGGCATTTCGACAAGTATTAATAAATCTTTTACAACAGATAAAGAATGAACAACAGAACCATCAACACCTTCAGCAGCAAAAGTTAATTCTATTGAAATGGTCGACAATCAAATTACAGATTCAACAGCTAGAATTATAGTTAATTTATCAACAACTAATTTTGAATATAGTAATATAGGTATTCATCTTGCAGGACATAGTGGAAAAATAACAACATCAAATTCAGTTGATGGTATAGGTTTAGACTATATTAAAACCACTAATAATAAATCGGTTTATTTTGATATAACAGGTTTAGATCCAGAAACAACATACACAATCGAAAGTGCAGAAGTTAATTCTACTTCAACTAGTCTTAATGTATCATTCACAACAACTAAAGAACCTACAAAAGTTGAATCAATAGAAATGGTTGATGAATTAATTACAGATTCAACAGCTAGAATTATAGTTAACTTATCATCAAATGATTTTGATATTGATGATATAGCTATTCATCTTGAAGGATATGATGGCGGAATATCAACAACAAATTCAGTTGATGGTATAGGTTTAGAATGAATTTCAACTCATGATGATCAAACAATTTATTTTGATATCACAGGTTTATCTCCAGAAACAACATACACAATCGAAAGTGCAAAAGTTGATTCTACTTCAACAAATCTTAATGTATCATTTACAACAACTCCTGATACATCAACAAAAGTTGAATCAATAGAAATGGTTGATGAATTAATTACAGATTCAACAGCTAGAATTATAGTTAACTTATCATCAAATGATTTTGATATTGATGATATAGCTATTCATCTTGAAGGACATGATGGCGGAATATCAACAACAAATTCAGTTGATGGTATAGGTTTAGAATGAATTTCAACTCATGATGATCAAACAATTTATTTTGATATCACAGGTTTATCTCCAGAAACAACATACACAATCGAAAGTGCAGAAGTTGATTCTAAGTCAACAGAACTTGATGTATCATTCACAACAATAGAAGAAGTTTTAACAATGGTTGATACTATAGAACTTGAAGATGGTTATCCAACAAATGAAACTGCTGATATTAAAGTCTCTTACTCATCAGCAGAATTTGACGAAGATGATTTAGTTCTTTATTTTGAAGGTTATGATGAAGGTCTAACAACATCAACTCCAGTTGATGGAATAACTCTAACTTATGATTCAACAAGTTCTAATAAAACAGAAGCTTATTATACAATTTCTGGTTTAGAACAAGGTACACAATACACAATAGAAACTGCAGAAATCAATGATATTGAAACAAGTATCGATTTATGATTTAGAACAGATATGGTTGAAGTTGAATATATTGAAGTTGATGATGCTGATGATGCAATCACAACTTCATCTGTTGATATTAATATTATTGCTTCACAAGTAGAATGATGACTTCATGAAGATGATTTAACTCTTTATCTTGATGGATATGCTGAAGGTCTAACAACATCAAACCCAGTTGATGGTATTAGTTTAGAATATAATGGTAGACATAATGAAAATACTGAAATTGTAACTGAATGAACAATTTCTGGCTTAGAAGCAGGTACAGAATACACAATAAAAAGTGCTGAAATTACATCAAATATAACAACTGTTGATTATTCATTCACAACATTAGAAGAATTAGCAATAGTTGATAATATAGAACTTGATACTAGTCTTCCATCACCAACAGATTCAGCAATTAAAATTAAAGTTTCTTATTCATCAGAATATTTTGATCCAAATGATTTAGCTCTTCAAATTGCTGGTGTTAGTGGTGACTTAACAACATCAACTCCAGTTGATGGAATTAGTTTAATTTATAATTCAACAAGTGCTAATAAAACAGAAGCTTATTACACAATTGAAGGTTTAGAAGAAGATACAATGTATGTAATTACTGGTGAAAAAATTAATGATGTTCAAACAAATATTACTTTATCATTCAAAACAGAAATATCAAAAGTTGAATCTATAGAAATGGTTGAAGATTCAATTACAGATTCAAGTGTTCAAATTGGTGTTACTGTTTCATCAACTTCTTGATGAGTTAACAAATCTGATTTAGTTATTCATCTTGCAGGATATGATGAAGGGTTATCAACAACAAATCCAATTGGTGATATAAGCTTAACTTATGATTCAGTAGATGGTATGGAAGTTTATTACACAATTTCAGGATTAGAAGCAAATACAGAATATACAATAGAAAGTGCTGAAACAACTTCTAATTCAACAGATATTAATTTATCATTTACAACATTGGTATCACTAGCAGAAGTTACTACTATCGAAGTTATTGATGGTTCAATCACAGATTCTTCTGTCCAAATTAAAGTGACTACTTCAACAACAGAATTTGATGAAAATGATTTAGTGCTTCATCTTGAAGGTCATGACGGAGATTTAACAACTTCAAACCCAGTTGATGGAATAACTCTAACTCATGATTCAACAAATGAAACAGAAATTACATACACAATTTCAGGGCTAGAAGCAAATACAGAATATACAATCACTAGTGCAAAGCTTAATGATATTGAAACAACAGATATTAATACAATATTTACAACATCAGAAACACCAGCAGAAGTTACTACTATCGAAGTTATTGATAATTCAATTACAGATTCTTCTGTCCAAATTAAAGTAACTACTTCAACAACAGAATTTGATGAAAATGATTTAGTACTTTATCTTGAAGGTCATGACGGAGATCTAACAACTTCAAACCCAGTTGATGGAATAACTCTAACTCATGATTCAACTAATGAAACAGAAATTACATACACAATTTCAGGATTGGAATCTAATACAGAATATACAATCACTAGCGCAGAACTTAATGATGTTGAAATAACAGATATCAACACAACATTTACAACATTGGTATCACTAGCAGAAGTTACTACTATCGAAGTTATTGATAATTCAATTACAGATTCTTCTGTCCAAATTAAAGTAACTACTTCAACAACAGAATTTGATGAAAATGATTTAGTACTTCATCTTGAAGGTCATGACGGAGATCTAACAACTTCAAACCCAGTTGATGAAATAACTCTAACTCATGATTCAACAAATGAAACAGAAATTACATACACAATTTCAGGGCTAGAAGCAAATACAGAATATACAATCACTAGTGCAAAGCTTAATGATGTTGAAATAACAGATATCAACACAACATTTACAACATTGGTATCACTAGCAGAAGTTACTACTATCGAAGTTATTGATAATTCAATTACAGATTCTTCTGTCCAAATTAAAGTAACTACTTCAACAACAGAATTTGATGAAAATGATTTAGTGCTTCATCTTGAAGGTCATGACGGAGATCTAACAACTTCAAACCCAGTTGATGAAATAACTCTAACTCATGATTCAACAAATGAAACAGAAATTACATACACAATTTCAGGTTTAGAATCAGATACAGAATATACAATCACTAGTGCAAAGCTTAATGATGTTGAAACAGAAAATATTAATCTATCATTTACAACATTGATATCACCAGCAGAAGTTACTACTATTGAAGTTATTGATGGTTCAATTACAGATTCTTCTGTCCAAATTAAAGTAACTACTTCAACAACAGAATTTGATGAAAATGATTTAGTACTTCATCTTGAAGGTCATGACGGAGATCTAACAACTTCAAACCCAGTTGATGAAATAACTCTAACTCATGATTCAACAAATGAAACAGAAATTACATACACAATTTCAGGTTTAGAATCAGATACAGAATATACAATCACTACTGCAAAGCTTAATGATATTGAAACAACAGATATTAATACAATATTTACAACATCAGAAACACCAGCAGAAGTTACTACTATTGAAGTTCTTGATGGTTCAATCACAGATTCATCTGTTATGATTGGAGTAAATACTTCAACAACAAATTTTGATCCAAATGATTTAGTGCTTCATCTTGAAGGTCATGACGGAGATCTAACAACTTCAAACCCAATTGATGGAATAACTTTAACTAATGATGGTTTACTAAGTGAAACAGAAATTATGTACACAATTTCAGGTTTAGAATCAGATACAGAATATACAATCACTACTGCAAAGCTTAATGATATTGAAACAACAGATATCAACATAACATTTACAACATTAGAAGCACCAGCAGAAGTTTCTACTATTGAAGTTCTTCATAATTCAATCACAGATTCATCTGTCCAAATTAAAGTGACTACTTCAACAACAGAATTTGATGAAAATGATTTAGTGCTTCATCTTGAAGGTCATGACGGAGATCTAACAACTTCAAACCCAATTGATGATGGAATAACTCTAACTCATGATTCAACAAATGAAACAGAAATTACATACACAATTTCAGGGTTAGAAGCAGAAACAAAATACACTATTACTGGTGTAAAATTTAATGATAATGATGATTTATACAACACAAATACAACATTTACAACATTAGAAGCACCAGCAAAAATTTCTACTATTGAAATTCTTTATGATTCATTGACAGATTCATCTGTCCAAATTAAAGTGACTACTTCAAAAACAAATTTTAATGAGGATAATTTAATTCTTCATCTTGCTAATCATGACGGAGATCTAACAACATCAAATCCAATTGATGGAATAACTCTAACTCATGATTCAACAAACGAAACAGAAATTTATTATACAATTTCAGGACTAGAAGCAGAAACAACATACACTATTACTTATGCAAAATTTAATGAAAATGATGATTGACTTACTATGAATGCAACATTCACAACATTAGAAGTACCAGCAATAATTGATTATATTGAAATTGTTGATGGATCAATCACAGATTCATCTGCTCAAATTAAAGTTGTTGTAACAACAACAAACTTTGATGAAAATGATTTATCTATTTTTCTTGAAGGAAATACAAATGGTATCTTAACAACATCATCTTCAATTAATGGTGTAAAATTAATTCATGATTCAACAAATGGAACAGAAATTTATTACACAATTTCAGGATTAGATGAGGAATCAGAATACAAAATTTCTAGTGCCAAACTTAATTCTCTTGAAGTAGAAGTTGATGAGGCATTTCAAACATTAAATAGCTCTTTAAATATATTTATTTTAATATTAATAATAATAGTAATTATTTTATTAATCTTAATGAATTATTATTTATTTAGAAAATTAAAAAAATAAAAATATAAAAAAGCCAAATACATTTGGCTTTTTTTTTTAAATGGTAAAATATTGTTGTTATGTTGAAAAAAATAATATTACTTTTAACAATTATATTTATTCCATTTATTTTTGTATTTTCTGTTTTAACTATTTCAGAAACTACTCCAGAAAATAATACTTTTAGTGATGCTTCTCATGTTTCTTATGATAATAGATATACTGCTCCTACTATTAAAAATGTTTATATTGTTGAAGATAGTATTACAGATTCAAGTGCTCAAATTTATGTTATTTATGATTCATCAAATAACAATGTTGAAGGAGAAAATTTAATTCTTCACCTTGCTGGTCATGATGGAAATCTAACAACATCAGCTCCTGTTGATGGAATAACTCTAACTCTTGATTATGGTAGTGGAGTGGAGTTTTATTATACAATTTCAGGACTAGAACCAGATACAGAATATACAATCATTTCTGCTCAAATTGGTTCTGATGTTGAAGATGTTAATTTATCATTTACAACAAAATCTTTAGAACCAGAAGTAGATGAAACAAAAATTGAATCTATAGAAATGGTCGATGAATTAATTACAGATTCAACAGCTAGAATTATAGTTAAATTATCATCAGATGATTTTGATATTGATGATATAGCAATTCATCTTGAAGGACATGATGGAGGAATATCAACAACAAATTCAGTTGATGGTATAGGTTTAAATTATATTTCAACACATGATAGTCAAACAATTTATTTTGATATCACAGGTTTATCTCCAGAAACAACATACACAATTGAAAGTGCAGAAGTTGATTCTACTTCAACAGATTTTAATGTATCATTCACAACAACTAAAGAAGCCACAAAAGTTGAATATATAGAATTGGAAGATAATTATACTACAGATTCATCAGCCAAAATTATTGTTCATTATTCATCAAATGATTTTGATGAAGATGATTTAATTCTTCATCTTGATGGATATGATGAAGGTTTATCAACATCAAGCAAAGTTGATGGCATAAGTTTAAAATATAATTCAACATATGTTGATGGAATTCGAGTTAGTTACACAATTGAAGGTTTAGAAGCAGATACAGAATACACAATCACAACTGCAGAAATTAATGATATTGAAACAGATATTGACTTATCATTTACAACAGAAATATTAGAAGTTGAATCTATAGAAATTGTGGATGGTTCAATTACGGATTCAAGTGTTCAAATTAAAGTTACTGTTAATTTGGACCCTTCATTAACATCATCTTGATGATTTGATGAATCTGATTTAATTCTTTATTTTGAAGGTTATGATGAAGGACTATCAACAACAAATTCAATTAATGATGGTACTATAACTTTAACTCATGATTCAACTAATGAAACAGAAATTATATATACAATTTCAGGACTAGAACCAGATACAGAATACACAATTGAGAGTGCTGAAATAACTTCTACTTTAACAGAAGACATTAATTTATCATTTACAACAGAATCATCAACAATAGTTGAATCTATAGAAATTGTAGATGGTTATCCAACACCAAATAGTGTTAAAATTAAAGTTTCTTACTCATCAGAATATTTTGATCCAAATAATCTAATTCTTAATGTAGATCTTGTTGAACGTGATTTATCAACATCAAATCCAGTAAATGGTATAACTTTAACTTATAATTCAACAAGTGATGATGATCCAACAGAAGCTTATTATACAATTGATGGTTTGGAAGAAGATACAAAATATGTAATCATTAGTGCAAAAATTAATGATGTTGAAACAAATATTGACTTATCATTTAAAACAAGAATATTAACAGTAGTTGAATCTATAGAAATGGCTGAACATTATCCTACAGATTCAGAAGCTAATATTATTGTTTCTTATTCATCAGATGACTTTGATGAAGATGATTTAGTTCTTCATCTTGAAGGTCATGATGGCGATCTAACAACATCAAATCCAGTTGATGGCATAAGTTTAAAATATAATTCAACATATGCTAATGGAATTCAAGTTAGTTACACAATTTTAGGACTAGAACAAGATACAAAATACACAATCACTACTGCAGAAATTAATGATATTGAAATAAATATTGACTTATCATTTACAACAGAAATATCAGAAGTTGAATCTATAGAAATTGTGGATGGTTCAATCACAGATTCAAGTGTTCAAATTAAAGTTAATGTTTCATCAACATCTTGATGAGTTGATGAATCTGATTTAATTCTTTATTTTGAAGGTTATGATGAAGGATTATCAACGACAAATTCAATTAATGATAATAGTATAACTTTAGCTTATGATTCAATAGATGGTATGGGAGTTTATTATACAATTTCAGGACTAGAATCAGATACAACATACACAATTGAGAGTGCTGAAACAACTTCTAATTTAACAGAAGACATCAATTTATCATTTACAACAGAATCATTAGCAATAGTTGAATCTATAGAAATTGTAGATGGTTACCCAACACCAAATAGTGTTAAAATTAAAGTTTCTTATTCATCAGAATATTTTGATCCAAATAATCTAATTCTTAATGTAGATCTTGTTGAACGTGATTTAACAACATCAAATCCAGTTAATGGTATGACTTTAACTTATAATTCAACAAGTGATGATGATTCAACAGAAGCTTATTATACAATTGAAGGTTTAGAAGAAGATACAAAATATGTAATCACTAGTGCAAAAATTAATGATGTTGAAACAAATATTGGCTTATCATTTAAAACAAGAATATTAACAGTAGTTGAATCTATAGAAATGGCTGATGATTATCCTACAGATTCAGAAGCTAAAATTATTGTTTCTTATTCATCAGATGACTTTGATGAAGATGATTTAGTTCTTCATCTTGAAGATTATGATGAAGGTCTAACAACATCAAATCCAGTTGATGGCATAAGTTTAGAATATAATTCAACATATATTAATGGTGTTCAAGCTACTTACACAATTTCAGGACTAGAACCAGATACAGAATACACAATTACCACTGCAGAAATGAATGATGTTGAAACAAATATTGACTTATCATTCACAACAAAAATATCAGTAGTTGAATCTATAGAAATTGTGGATGGTTCAATTACAGATTCAAGTGTTCAAATTAAAGTTAATGTTTCATCAACATCTTGATGAGTTGATGAATCTGATTTAATTTTACATCTTGAAGGTTATGATGAAGGTTTATCAACAACAAATTCAATTAATGATGGTAGTATAAATTTAATTTATGACTCAACAGATGGTATGGAAGTTTATTATACAATTTCAGGACTAGAACCAGATACAACATATATAATTGAAAGTGCTGAAACAACTTCTAATTTAACAGAAGATATTAATTTATCATTTACAACAGAATCATTAGCAATAGTTGAATCTATAGAAATTGACACTAGTTTTCCAACACCAACAGATTCAGCAATTAAAATTAAAGTTTCTTATTCATCAGAATATTTTGATCCAAATGATTTAATTCTTCATCTTGTTGAACATAGTGGTGATTTAACAACATCAAATCCAGTTGATGGTATTAGTTTAATTTATAATTCAACAAGCACTAATAAAACAGAAGCTTATTATACAATTGAAGGTTTAGAAGAAGATACAACGTATGTAATTACTAGTGCGGAAATTAATGATATTTCAACAAATATTGGTTTATCATTTAAAACAGAAATATCAAAGGTTGAATCTATAGAAATTGTGGACGATTCAATCACAGATTCAAGTGTTCAAATTGGTGTTACTGTTTCATCAACTTCTTGATGAGTTAATAAATCTGATTTAGTTATTCATCTTGCAGGATATGATGAAGGGTTATCAACAACAAATCCAATTGGTGATATAAGCTTAATTTATGATTCAGTAGATGGTATGGAAGTTTATTACACAATTTCAGGATTAGAAGCAAATACAAAATATACAATAGAAAGTACTGAAACAACTTCTAATGTAACAGATATCAATCAATCATTCACAACATTAGAAACACCATCAACAGTTGATTCTATTGAAGTTATTGATGAATCAATTACAGATTCTTCTGCCCAAATTAAAGTCACAACTTCAACAACAAACTTTGATGCAGATGAATTAATTCTTCATCTTGCTGGTCATGATGGTGATCTAACAACATCAACTCCAATTGATGGAATAACTCTAACTCATGATTCCACTAATGAAACAGAAATTACATACACAATTTCAGGACTAGAACCAGATACAGAATACACAATCACTAATGCAGAAATTAATGATGATTCAATAGATATGAATGTACCATTCACAACATTAGAAACACCATCAACAGTTGATTCTATTGAAGTTATTGATAATTCAATTACAGATTCTTCTGCCCAAATTAAAGTCACTACTTCAACAACAAACTTTGATGAAAATGAATTAATTCTTCATCTTGCTGGTCATGATGGTGATCTAACAACATCAACTCCAATTGATGGAATAACTCTAACTCATGATTCCACTAATGAAACAGAAATTACATACACAATTTCAGGACTAGAAGCAGATACAGAATACATAATCACTAGTGCAGAAATTAATGATGATTCAATAGATATGAATGTACCATTCACAACATTAGAAATACCAGCAATAGTTGATTCTATTGAAGTTATTGATGAATCAATTACAGATTCTTCTGCTAAAATTAAAGTCATTACTTCAACAACAAACTTTGATGAAGATAATTTAATTCTTCATCTTGCTAATCATGATGGCGATCTAACAACATCAACTTCAGTTGATGGAATAACTCTAACTCATGATTCCACTGGTGAAACAGAAATTATATACACAATTTCAGGACTAGAACCAGATACAGAATACACAATCACTAATGCAGAAATTAATGATGATTCAATAGATATGAATGTACCATTCACAACATTAGAAATACCAGCAATAGTTGATTCTATCGAAGTTATTGATGATTCAATTACAGATTTTTCTGCCCAAATTAAAGTCATTACTTCAACAACAAACTTTAATGTAGATGAATTAATTCTTCATCTTGCTAATCATGATGGTGATCTAACAACATCAACTCCAATTGATGGAATAACTCTAACTCACGATTCAACAAACGAAACAGAAATTTATTACACAATTTCAGGATTAGAATCTAATACAGAATACACAATCACTAGTGCAAAACTTAATGACATTGAAACAGAAGATATTAATCTATCATTTACAACATTGATATCACCAGCAGAAGTTACTACTATCGAAGTTGTTGATAATTCAATTACAGATTCTTCTGCCCAAATTAAAGTCACAACTTCAACAACAGAATTTGATGAAAATGATTTAGTACTTCATCTTGAAGGTCATGACGGAGATCTAACAACATCAAACCCAGTTGATGGAATAACTCTAACTCATGATTCAACAAACGAAACAGAAATTTATTACACAATTTCAAAATTAGAATCTGATACAGAATATACAATCACTAGTGCAAAACTTAATGACATTGAAACAGAAGATATTAATCTATCATTTACAACATTGATATCACCAGCAGAAGTTACTACTATCGAAGTTATTGATAATTCAATTACAGATTCTTCTGCCCAAATTAAAGTCACAACTTCAACAACAAACTTTGATGCAGATGAATTAATTCTTCATCTTGCTAATCATGATGGTGATCTAACAACATCAACTTCAATTGATGGAATAACTCTAACTCATGATTCAACAAACGAAACAGAAATTACATACACAATTTCAGGACTGGAAGCAGATACAGAATACATAATCACTAGTGCAGAAATTAATGATGATTCAATAGATATGAATGTACCATTCACAACATTAGAAACACCAGCAATAGTTGATTCTATCGAAGTTATTGATAATTCAATTACAGATTCTTCTGCCCAAATTAAAGTCACAACTTCAACAACAAACTTTGATGTAGATGAATTAATTCTTCATCTTGCTGGTCATGATGGTGATCTAACAACATCAACTCCAATTGATGGAATAACTCTAACTTATGATTGAACAAATGAAACAGAAATTTATTACACAATTTCAGAATTAGAATCAGGTACAGAATACACAATCACTAGTGCAAAACTTAATGATAATGATGGTGAATTAAGTACAGCTGTATCATTCACAACATTAGAAATAGCAGCAATAGTTAATTCTATTCAAGTTGTCACAGATTCAGTCACAGATTCATCTGCCCAAATTAAAGTCACAACTTCAACAACAAACTTTGATGAAAATGATTTAATTCTTCATCTTACTGGTCATGATGGTGACCTAACAACATTAACTACAGTTGATGGAATAACTCTAACTCATGATTCAACAAACGAAACAGAAATTTACTACACAATTTCAGGATTAGAATCAAATACAACATATATAATTAATAATGCAGAAATTAATGATGATTCAATAGATATGGATGTACCATTCACAACATTAGAAATACCAGCAAAACTTGATTCTATTGAAATAGTCACAGATTCAATCACAGACTCATCTGCTCAAATTAAAGTGATAACTTCAACAACAAACTTTGATGAAGATAATTTAATTCTTCTTATTGAAGGACATATAAATGGTAGTTTATCAACAACAAATTCAATTCATGGTGCAAAATTAACTTGTGATTCAAATAATGGCACAGAAATTATGTATACAATTTCAGGATTGGAAGAAGAATCAGAATACACAATCACTAGTGCAAAACTTAATTCTTCCGAAATAAATGTTGATGAAACATTTTGAACATTAAATAATTCTTTAGATTTAATTGTTTTAATAATGATAATAATAGCAATTATTCTATTGATTTTATTTAATTGATATTTATTTAAAAAACTAAGAAAATAAAAAAAGAAAAATTGAATAAATTTCTTTGATTATTCTTTTTTTTTTTTTTTTCTATTATAATAAAATTATGCTTAAAAGGATTTTATTATTTTTAATAGTTTTATTTATTTTCTTATTATTTATATCTTTTACTATTAATATTTTAAAGGGAAATAATTTTGATATTTATCCTTCTAATAATATGGAAATAAAAGAATATGATAATGAAAAACAATTTAATAATTTTGATTTTTCTTTTAGTGAAAATGAAGAATCATCACCAATTGATTCTATTGAAGTTGTTAATGATTCAATCATATCTTCATCTGCCCAAATCAAAGTTATTACTTCAACAACAAATTTTGATGAAGATGAATTAATTCTTCACCTTGCTGGTCATGATGATGACCTAACAACATCAACTCCAGTGGATGGGATAACTCTAACTCATGATTTTACTGATGGAACAGAAATTTATTACACAATTTCAGGGTTAGAATCAAATACACAATACACAATCACTAGTGCAGAAATTAATGGTGAATTAAAAGATATTAACTTAACATTTACAACAGAAATATTAAATGTTCAATCTATAGAAATTATTGAAGATTCAATTACAGATTCTTCTGTTCAAATTAAAGTCAATACTTCAACAACAAACTTTGATGAAGATGATTTAATTCTTTATCTTGAAAGTTATGATGATAATTTAACAACATCAACTCCAGTTGATGGAATAACTTTAACTTATGATTCTACTAATGAAACAGAAGTCTATTATACAATTTCAGGATTAGAATCAAATACACAATATACAATCACTAGTGCAGGAATTAATGATGAATTAACAAATATTGATTTATCATTTACAACATTAGAAGCACCAGCGGAAATTTATAATATTGAAGTTATTGATAGTTCCATTACAAATTCATCTGTCCAAATTAAAGTATATTTCTCAACAGCAAATATTGATCCAAATAATTTAATTCTTCATCTTAAAGGATATGATGAAAATTTAACAACAACAAATTCAATTGACAAAATAGAATTAACTTATGATTCAACATCAATTGATGAAACAGAAGCTTATTATACAATTTCAGGTTTAGGAAGAGGAAGTACTTATGAAATTACTGAGGCTTCTGTTGATAATGAAAAATGAATTCAATTTGATGATCTTATTTTTGAATTAAATGATTCTTTAGATTGAAAAAAAATATCGATAATTTTAACAATATTTGAACTCTTTATTTTAATTGCATTTTATTTATTATTTGTTTAAAAAATTTATATTAAAGAAAGTTAATTTAAATTAACGTTCTTTATTTTTTATTTAAATTATTATAATTAAGAGATCCAAAATTTACTATTTTGATCAATAATTGTATTATGAAAAAAAATATAAAACCTTTTGTGAAATGAGCAGGAGGTAAAACACAATTCATTAAAACAATTGATCCTTTAATTCCTGAATATGAAAGATATATAGAACCTTTTATTGGCGGGGGTGCTATGTTATTTCATTTGCAACCAAATAATTTTATTGCTAATGATATTAATAATGAATTAATAACTACATATAAAGTATTACAAGGAGAAGAGAGAGAGAGAGAGAGAGAGAGAGAGAGAGAGAGAGAGAGAGAGAGTTTAAAAATTACTTGGAAGAACATACAAAGAACAATTCAAGGGAATATTATAATAAAATTAGAGAATTAGAAGTTTCTAAATTATCTTCTGAAGAAATAGCTGCACGTTTTATATATTTAAATAAAGCTGGATTTAATGGCTTATATAGAGTTAATAAATCAGGTATTTTTAATGTTCCATGAGAACAAAGACAAAATTTAAAAATATATGATGAAGATAATTTTTCTAATTTAAAAAAATATCTTTCTAATTCTAAAGGTTCATTTTATTCTGAAGATTATAAAAAAATATTATCTCAAGCAAAAGAAGGAGATTTTATTTTTGTTGATCCTCCTTATGATGGTGATAATACTTTTAATTCTTATAGTGTAAATAAATTTGAAGAAAAAGATCAAGTAGAATTAGCTCATATTCTTAATGAATTAACAAAGAAAAAAGTAAAATGAATTTTGTGTAATTATGATACGAATTTAATACAAAATTTATATAAGGATAATACTAAAATATTATTATCTGCTAAAAGATATATTTCTTCAAAACCTGATAATAGAAAAAATTCTTTCAAAGAAGCATTTTATTTTAATTATGATATTAAAAATCCTAAAAAAGTAATTGAAAAACATGAGTATTTTTCTACTATATTTTCCACAAATAAAACCTTAGAATCATATGTGGATTGAGAAAAGGTAAAAAGATGAACTAATAAGCATAAAATTAATTTGAGTATATTAAATTGTCTTTTAGGATTAAATAATAAAAAGGAAATATTTTCAATGGTACATGAAATATTTGCAAATAATCATCAATCTTGTTTTAATTCATTAGAAATATTAATTGCTAAAAGAGATGATGATAAAAAATATTTAAATATGAAGGATTTACAAATAAAAGAATATGTTTTATCAACTCCTGAGGAAATTATTGAATTTATTAATGAAACCAAATTATATGAATTATTTTTAAAAATTAATAATCTTAATGATTATATTTTTGGTGTTGAAGTTGGAATGGATACTAATGCTAGAAAAAATCGTAGTGGTAAGATAATGGAATATATCATTGAACAAATTTTAAATGAAAAAAATATAAAGTATAAAATGCAATTTGATATTAAAAAATTTAATATTCAAGATGTAAAAGTTAAAAGGATTGATTTTGTTTTTAATATTAATAATATAACTTATTTAGTGGAAACATCTTTTTATAATGGTGGCGGTTCAAAAATTAGTGAAACTTGTAATTCTTATGTTAATCTAAGTAAAAAATTAAAAGATAAAGATATTGAATTAATTTGGGTAGCTGATGGTGCAGGAATGAAAACCATTAAAAATTTAATTGATGAACAATGAGATAATATAAATATTATGAACATACATCAATTTAAGAATTTTTTAAATTAATTTATTTTAAAAAACATGAAGTAATTCATGTTTTTTCATACTCTTCTTTTGTATTTTTTTAATATAAAAATATAAAAATATATCTATTATTTTTTTTATATTATATTTGATTTTTTTTTCCATTTCGTAAGGTTTTAGTATCATAATTAAGTTAATTACATTTGTATTTATTTATATTAATTTTTAGATATAAATGTGATTAAAAATATTAATATTAATAATTTAAAGGAGGAGAATAAATATGTCGGAAGTTCAAGAAATTAAAAACAAAAGTCAAAAAAAAGTTCCTAAAAGAGATTCTTTTGTTGACATGTCTAAATTTTTTAAATTCAAAGAGTGAAATTCAGAAGACAAAGCAGTATATCCATTGATTTACTTTATCATAATTTTATTAGTTATGGCAGTAATCAATATTATATTATTTGGTATGGGTTCAGATTTCACAAACCAAACTTTCTTTGGTCATACTGTTAATGGTAATGCCGGGGCTGTTATTGAAGGTTCTGCAGGATCAGCAAATGGAGCAGTTGCTGATGTTACTAAATCTTCAGCTTGATATGCATTAGGTTGAATACTATTATTTGCATCATTAGTTGCATCAGTATTCCAATTTATTTCAAATATATTTGTAACAAAATTTTCTAAAAAATTTATTTGATTTAACCAAATATCAATGTTCTTACTATTAATCATTGATATAATATACGGAATTTGATGAATTGCCTTAACACAAGTTGCAGGGTTAATTCTAGCTCAAATTAGATATTTTGAATGAGATAAAAAAGATGCTAAAGAAGAACAAGGTGTTGATCCTTATGCATCAGAATTAGATTATCAATTCTTAGGAATAACAATCTTAGCATTAGCAATATTCTTTGTTGTTGGGATGTTATTATTAACAGACACTGCATTTTCTAAAGATCATACATTCTATGAATTCACAGATGATGGTGCAGGGGTTGTTTCAATTAAAACTGGTGGTGTAATTTGAGATAGTTCACCTTGAATTGATTTAGCAGGTGGAGTATTCCAAATTGCTGGTTTAATCTTAATGATTAGAAAAACATGATTATGCTGATTAATGTGAGAATTTGCAGAAATTTGCATGATTACAGTGTTTATTAAATCAGGTAATGTAATAATGATTGTTCAAAACATTCTATTATTCTTATCAAACCTATTACCATTATTCTATTGAGTTGTTCAAAACAAAAAATCAGCACAAAGAATTAAAGCTGGTAAACCTTATGTTGCTCCAGTAGAATAAAGATTAAAAATATAAAAATATAATTAAGTAAAGGAGAAAATTTCATGAGTAATAGAGAACAAAGTAATGAAATTCTATTAGCTGCTGACATTGGTGGAACAAATATTAAACTAGCTTTAATAAATGTTCAAGGATTAATGTTAGATAGATGAGAAATTAAAACTAATCTCTCTGGAACTGGAAGTAAAATCCCTGAAGAAATAACTAGAGAATTTAAAGCAAGACTTCAAAAAGAGGAATTTAAAGATTTAAATCCAATTGCAATGGGAATCGGAATACCAGGATTTGCTGCTCTTGATGGAACAGTTAAATTCTCAGGAAATATTGGTTGAAGAAATTATGATATTAAAAGTATTTTAAATAAATGATGAGATCTTCCAATAGCTGTTCATAATGATTGTGATGTTGCTGCATTAGGTGAAAAATTCATTGGTGCTGGTAAAGATTTAGATGACTTTGTATTCATCACATTAGGAACAGGAAATGGTGCTGGTTTATTCCTAAATGGAGAACTTTATATGGGATCAGCAGGAACTGCAGGGGAATTTGGACATATACCTATTCAAGTTATGAATCCACAATTCCAATGTACTTGTGGATTACCTGAATGTGCTGAACCAGTTTTCTCAGCAACAGGTTTAGTTAATTTCTTTAGAAAACATAGAGATGCAAATCCTGATATTGAAACAAGTGTTTTAGAAGAAGATGGATTTGCAATTTGAGAAGGTGTAAGAGCAGGTGATGAAATAGCTATTAAAGCAGCTGAAGAATTTGCTGAATATGGAGGTAGAGTTTGTGCAACTGTTGCAATGGCTCTAAATCCTGCCAAAATCTTATTAGGTGGAGGATTAGCTCACCATAATCCAACACTAATTGAATACCTTCAACCAGTATATGAAAGATTTGTCCATAAATTTATTAGTGATACTACTAAATTAGATCTTTGCATTGTTGGTAATGATGCTGGACTTTATGGTGCAGCATATGCTGGAATGAAAAAAGCTAATAAAAAAATATTCTATTAAAAATATTAACTAATTACTATATTTTTAAAATTATAGTGATTAGTTTTTATTCCTAATGGAATTAAATAAACAAAATTAAAGGAGAAAAATATGAAATATTATATATTATCAACTGAAATATTTGAAAAATATTCCATTGAATTAAATGAATATATGCAAAATGAATTAAATGTTAATGTTGAATTAATTATTGAAAATGATAATTTAAGTTATATTAAAAAAGCTGTTGAACTTTCTAAAAAAATTGTTGAAGATGATAGATATAAAAATTCATTAATTTTAATAGATGAAACAGGTGGATTAGGTTTTGCTGCAGCTGCTAAAGTTAAAGGAATGATTTGTGCTCAAATTTCAGATGAACACTCTTCACATATGACTAGAGAACATAATGGAGCAGTTGGAATTGCTTTAGGTGGAAATATTTCTCATATTCACCAAATTAAAGCAATTATCAAATTATTTGTTGAAGAAAAATTTGCTGCTGGTCGTCATATGGTAAGAATTGACATGCTAGATGAAATGGCATAACAACAAATAAGAAGGAGAACAAAATATGGAAAGAAAAAGAATTGCTATTGGTTGTGATCATATTGTCACTCCAATAAAAAACCAAATTAAAAATTATTTAATTTCCCAAGGCCATGATGTTGTTGATTGTGGTACATATGACACTGTAAGAACTCACTATCCTATTTTTGGTAAAAGAGTAGCTGAAGAAGTTGTTAATAATAACTTTGATTTTGGAGTTGTTATTTGCGGAACAGGAGTTGGAATTTCTAATTCTGCTCAAAAAGTAAAAGGAGCAAGAGTTGCTTTAGTTAGAGACTTATATACAGCTAGAAAAGCTAGAGAACAATACAATGCTAATATTATTGCCTTTGGAGGTAGAATTACTGGCCCAGGCATCATTGAAGAAGCAATTGATATTTTTAGAAAAACAGAATTTAAAGGCGATCAAGAATTAGTTGATTATCTTGATGGAATTATTCCAGAAGAAGCTAACAAAAATGTTTACTTTAAAAAACAACTAGATAAATGAGATAAAGGTGAATATCACGATTAATAGTAGAGTTTAAAATTGATTATTATTTTATAATTAATTTATAAAATTGAAAAGAGGATAAATTATGCCATTAGTAAGTGGAAAAGAATTAATTAAACATGCTCTTGAAGGTAAATATGCAATTCCAGCCTTTGGAATTGTTAACCTTGAAGGTGCGATTGCAGCCATTGAAGCTGCAACAGAAACAAATTCCCCTGTGATTATCCAAACAACACAAGGAGGAATAGAATATGCAGGTCATGCTCAATTGGCTGCAATTGTTATTTCATTAGCTAAAGATGCAACAATTCCAGTTGCTTTACATTTAGATCATGGGAGAGATACTAAATATCACCAAAAAGCTATTGAATTAGGTTATACATCATTAATGATTGATGGATCTCCATTATCTTTTGATGAAAATGTTAAAATTACAAATCAAGTAATTGCTATGGTTAGAGAAAATAATTTAAATTTATCTATTGAAGCTGAATTAGGAAAAATTGGTGGAAAAGAAGATGATGTTGAAGATGAAGGTTCAACATATACTTCTGTAGAAGATGCAATTAACTTTATTAAACAAACCAATGGTGGTGTTGATATGTTAGCGATAGCTTGTGGAACTTCACATGGGTTTTACACAAAAGAACCACATATTAATCAAGAATTAATTAAAGAAGTTTATGCCCAAACTAATGTTCCATTAGTCTTACATGGTGGAACAGGTGTTCCATTAGAACAAATTACTGAAGCTGTTGGTAATGGAGTTGTTAAAGTTAACATTGATTCTGAATTAAAACAAGGAATTATTAAAGGTGTGATGGATTATATGGAAAAACATCCAGAAGCATATGATTTAAGAAAAATTAATAGACAAGGAATTGATTATGCTAAGGCAATTGCAATTTCTAAAATAAAAGCAGTTAAAGCTGTGGATAAAAATTGATTATAATAATTTAAAATAAAAAACATCCTTTTTATAAAAGGATGTTTTTTATTTTTATTAAATTTAATGTAAAATTAACTTAAATTTATAGGAGTAAAACATATGTCAGAATCAAAAGAAAATGATGAAAACAAGAATAAAGAAAATTCAGAATTATCAAATAAATTAAAAGATAATTTAATTTATTTATTTGACTATAATATTAATTTTATAATTGGATCAGGTATTTCTTCTTTATTTAAAAAAGAAATCACAACAGCAGATTTGGAAAATAAAAAGGATTTTTTCAAAAATAAAAAAGTTGATGAAGGATTAATTGATCTTGAAAAAATAAAAAAAAATTTATCTATAAATGAAGACGAATCAATAATAAAAGAATATTATGAATTTTTACTAAGAGACATACAATATATTTTAGAAAATTCTAATGGTAAAACAAAAGGTAAAAATGATGAATTTTCATTAAATCAAATAAATATATTAACTCCTAATTATGATAATTTTATTGAACAAGTAATTTTAAAGGAATGTTCTAATTTTATAAGATTAAATAAATTTTCTGAAGATAAAAAATTTGTAAATTTTAATAAAATGGAAATAGATTTAAATACAAATTTAGCTACTCCTACAATAAATTTATTTAAACCACATGGTGATATAGAAAACATAAAAAAAACTGATGGCTATGGTTTTTGAATTAATTCTGTTGATAAAAATACTATATCTAATTTTAATTCTTTTGAAGAAATAAGAATTTTTAGAAATAATTTATTAAACAATGAAAATTCTATTCTTTTTGTTATTGGGTATGGATATAATGATCAATATATTAATAATATAATAGAAGATTCACTTAATAACAAATGAAATATAAATATATTATTTTTATGATCTGATAAATTTGAAAATGAAAGTTCTAAACATGATAAAAAAGAATTTTTAAAAGAAAAAAATTTATATCGAAACTTAAAAGGAACTGATATAACAATTTTAAAAAAACTTGAGAAGAATAAGAAAATATTTGAGGGAGTTTGAGAGAGAATAAATGAACCCAAAAATTAATAGAGAATATTTAGGTGTTGTTTTTAAGGTTTTTGGAAATGAGATAACAATTTTAGTAAAACAAAATAAAATTTTTGAAAATCAAAATTCTATTTTCTTTGATGGTCATGTTTATCAAAATTTTTCAATTAACAATTTTGTATTGGTTAAAAATAATGAAAAAAATATGATTTATAAAATCATTGCAGTATATAAAAAATATTCAAAAGAAAAAAATGAAAATCAAAAATTTTGTAAAGCTATAAAATGAGGGATGTTTTTAAAAGATTATACAGAATTTCAAAATACATTAAATTTATTTCCTAGAATAAGTAATAAAGTTTTTTTATTAAATAATAAAGAAATATCTCAAATTTATAGTAATTTTAATGGAAATCATAAAATTGGTAAATTTTCTTCTTCTGATCAAGAAATAGAATTTAAAATTGAATCTAAAATATTTTCTTCTCATATTGGTGTTTTTGGAAATACGGGAAGTGGTAAATCTAATACTACAACTAAAATTTGAAAAACATTTAAAAATGAACTTAAAAAGGAACATGTAAATAATGTAAAAGGTTTTTTATTAGATTTAACAGGTGAATATAAGAATTTTGAAGTAATAAATAAAGAAAATTTAATTTTAAATTTAGATATTGAGTCATTTTTAATATTATCTAATGCAACAAAACAAACACAAGAACCATTTATTAAATCATTTTTTGCTTGATTAAATCGAGAAAATAAATCTACTTTTCAGTCATTTATTAAGAATGAAGCAAATATATTTAATGATATAAAAAAAATAAATGATAGAAGAGAAAACATAAATAATTTAATAGAAAAATTAAATGAGAATTTAGAATTAATAGAAAATTCAAAATTAAAAGAAAATTCAAAATTAAAAGAAAATTCAAAATTAAAAGAAAATTCAAAATTAAAAGAAAATTCAAAATTAAAAGAAAATTCAAAATTAAAAGAAAATTTAAGAAAAATGAGAAATCTTTTTATTTATTTTATTAAAGGAATTGATGGAATTTATGCAAATTATTCACATACAAAAAAATTTAATGATGAAATTATTAAGTCTTCAGAAGATTTTAAGAAATTAATATTAGAAAAAATACCATTAAAAGAACAAAATGAATTAGAAAATGTATTTATGCAAGATTTTCCACTAGAAATTTCTATATGAATGTATTTCCTTATTTATTGAAAATCAAATAAAGATTGAATAGAACCTTGTGTAATTAGATTTTCTAAAAAAATACTTGATTTAAAAGATAAAAAAATAAAATTAGAATATAAAGAAAGTTTAAATTTAGGTTTTTTGAATGAATTTAAAAATATTATAAATGTAATTGATTTATCTAAATTAGATTTAGAATTGAAAAAAATTGTATCATCTATATTTTGTAAAAATATTTATTATTTATCTAAAAAAAATAAAAATGGAAAAAATAAGGAATTATTTTTTCCTATTATATTAGATGAAGCACATAATCTTTTAACAGATAAAAAAATAAAAAATGATACTTATAATGATTATACAAAAGAAGTTTTTGAAGAAATAATTAGAGAAGGAAGAAAATTTAATATTTTTTTAACAATCTCTTCTCAAAGACCATCTGATATAGAGGGCATATTTCTATCTCAAATTCATAATATGTTTATTCATAATTTAAAAAGTGAAAATGATTTAAATATAATTAGAAAATCTTCTAATTTTTTAAGTGAAAATGATATTTTAGAAATTTCCAATTTAAAAACAGGTGAATGTTTGATATCGGGAAAAGACTTTAAAGGTATTTATAAAGTTATGATTGATGAATTAAGTAAAGAAGATAAACCTAAAAGCTCAAATATTATTTTAGATAATTGACTTAATGATTAAAATACATTTATTTTATGCTAGAATTATTAAGTATGAATAAAACAAAACATATTTTTATAAATAGTGATTCACGTAAAATAAATCAAATTAAAAATGAAACAATTAATTTAGTTGTGACTTCTCCACCTTATCCAATGATAAAAATGTGAGATTGAATATTGGAAAAAGAATCTAAAAACATAGCAGAGGATTTTGATTATATTGAATTTTCAAATATATTAAGTGAAATTTGAAAGGAAATGTATAGAGTTATTAAACCAGGCGGGATTTTAGCAATTAATATTGGAGATGCAGCAAGAAGAAATGAAAAAGGATTTCTTCTTTATTCAAATTCTTCTAAAATAATAAATTCATGTATTGAGCATGGATTTACACAATTGCCTGGTATTATTTGATCGAAACCTTCAAATTCTCCTAATAAATTTTTAGGATCTGGTATGTATCCAGTAAAAGCTTATATAACATTGGAACATGAACATATATTAATTTTTAGAAAAGGTGAAAGAAATTTTAGTAAATTAGAAGAAGAAATAAGAAAAGAATCTGCTTTTTTTTGAGAAGAAAGAAATAAATGATTTTCTGATATTTGAACAGGTCTAACAGGTACACAACAAAAAATAAAAGGACTGTCAAGAAAACGTAATGCTGCTTATCCATTGGAACTACCTTTTAGATTGATAAATATGTTTTCCATTAAGGGGGATGTTGTTTTAGACCCTTTTATGGGAACAGGAACAACTTCAATTGCTGCTGCTGCTACAGAAAGAAATTCTATTGGTGTCGATTTAATGCAAGATTTTGTAGAATTTAGTAAAGAAAGATTTTTAAAATGCAAAAATCAAGTTAATGAATTTATTGATAGACGTTTGGATAAACATAAAGAATTTGCAACTAATAATTTAAGTAAAGAAAATTTTATGAATGAAAATCATAATTTTATTGTGAAAACCAAATGAGAACAAAAAATAAAAATTAATAAAATTAACAAAATTGTTAAAAAAGATATTGATACTTTTGAAGTAGAATATAATTAATATAAAATTTATGAATATGAATAATGAGATTAAAATAGATAAAAAAACACAAAAAGATTTAAAAAAATATATTGAAAATAATTTAGATACAATTGAATCTTTTGAACTACCTAAATATGCTAGTCAATTTTTTAATATTATAAGTAGTAATGCAGGTGCCACAAGATCTAAGTATGTTGGTCAAATGTCAGAAATAGTTCCTAAATTTATTAAAGAATTTTATATTGAAAATAATAAATTTCCCAATTGAAAAGATTGAGAAATTTATTACTTGAAGAATTATGAAAAAAATTACAATGATGGTCTTTCAAGATTAAAAGAATATTTAAATAAACATATAGAAACAATGCAAAAAATAATTGATAATAAGGATGAATTAGCTAAAATTTGATATGATAAATTTCTTATGTTGCAAAATTTTCAAGGATTTCAATATGAAGAAATAATTTATTGATATTTAATTAAAAAAAATAAATTTGGCAAAAAACCTTATAAAATAAGAAGAAGTAATCCTGAAGAAGAATCTAAAGGTATAGATATTATTATTGAAAAAGAAAATAAAAATAATAAAATCTATATTAATGTAAAACCTACTAGTTTTTATTTAATTGAGAATTCAAAAAATATTTCATTAAATAAAAAAATAATTACAATTTTTTATGAAAAAAAACACAATGGTGAAATAAGTATTAGTTTTATAAATGAAGAAGAAAAAAATAAATTATTAAATTTTTAAAATTTATTTATTATAATTATTTATATATGTTTAAAAAAATAGATATTGAAAATTGAATTATTTTGGAAAATGAAATTAGAATAAATAATTTAGAAATAAATAATTTAATAAATGATTTAAAAAATAATAACAATGAAAAATCATTATTTAAAATTAAAAATCTTATTCAAAGAAATAATAGAAATAAAGATCGAATAAATGATTTGCAAAATAGAGAACTTAAATTAAGAATAAGATCTTTAGAAAATGATAATTTTATTCAAATTCCTAAGGAATGTTTACAAAAATTAAATAGTAATGAAAGAATTTTGGAAGAATTTGAAAATTTAAGAATTTTGATAGATGAAACAAATAAATCTTATAAAAATGATTGCTTTACTGCTGTTGTTCTTTTAAGTAGAAAATTTATAATTAATTTATGTTATTCTTTAGCTAAAAAATATGGTCAAAATATTTTTAGTGATAAAAAATATAAAATTAATGAAGAATACAAAGTTTTTAATGAAAAAAATTTTAATTTTGAGCAAGGTATTGCATGACTTTTTGAAAATCGTTATCTAACATTGAAAGATAAAGATCTTTTAAATAAAATGAGAAAAAGCTCTAATGAAATTCATCATAAAATAGATGTGTCTAAAACTAAAAAAGATGCAAGAAAATATTTTTTAACAATAAAAGGAATTATTGAATCTAATTTTGAAACTAAAGAAATTAACTTTGATAATGAAGAAATATTTAATTAATAAATTAAATAAAAATAATTTATTTTTTTATTTAATTTAGATATTTTTTATTATATAATTAGTTAGGACATTAACAAAGTGTCTAAAAAAATAATTATATAATTTACGGAGGGGTAGTGAAGTCTGGCTAAACACGACTGGCTGTAAACCAGTTCCTTCGGGTTCGGGGGTTCGAATCCCTCCCCCTCCACCATTTTTGGCCTGTAGCCAAGCGGTAAGGCAACTGGTTTTGGTCCAGTCATGCGGCGGTTCGAATCCTCCCAGGCCAGCCATTTATTAGGGTCCCATAGCTCAGTCGGTAGAGCAACTGGCTTTTAACCAGTGGGTCGAAGGTTCGAGTCCTTCTGGGATCACCATTTAGCCCAGGTGGTGGAATTGGTAGACACGAGGGATTTAAGCTCCCTTGCTAGCAGTAGCGTGTGGGTTCAAGTCCCACTCTGGGCACCATTGTTACATTTGTAATTTTGATGTAATAAGTATATATTAATATATATTTAAATATAGACACTTTCGAGTGTCTTTTTATTTTATAATTATCATATGAATAATAATCAACAAAACCCTTTTAAAAATTTAAATTATAAAATGCCTCCTGGAATGATGCAACAAAAGAAAACTCAAGGTTACATAAAGTTGTTAATGATTATACTACTAGGGATTTTTCCTTTATTAATATGTAGTGTTTTTATAACTTCTACAGGTAGTCAAGAATTTAATCAATGAGGAGATACAGGTTATCAAGTAAAAAATTATACTTGAACAATAGATTATGGATTTATGTGATTATTAGGAATTGCTATATTTATATTTTCATTAGTGATTAATAAAATATTAGCAGATAAAATAAAGACAATTAATTTAGATACATTACCATTAGTTTCTTCTGCTAGTTTAGCAATGTTAAATTTATTTGTTATTCCACATTCAAAACAAATATTTTTAATATTATCATTGCCTTCATTTGCAATAATAGGTTATATTTTGGGAGTTATTATTGTTATTTTTATAACAATAACTCAATTGAGAAAACAAATGATGCAAATGGAAAATGATCCAGAAATGAAAAATGCAATGAATCAATTCCAAAATATGTTTAAAGGTCCTAATTCTGGAAAACTTAACGATCATAAAAAACATAATAATACAAAAAATTCTTCTAATTCTAATAAAAATAATAAAGATTATAAAAATAATCCTTTTGTTGATGTAAAAGATGAAGAGGAAGAAGATAAAGAATAATTATATAATAGTAAAAAAATACCTGATTAAACAGGTATTTTTTTACTATTTTCTTTTTTATTTTCTTCTTCATCATTGTTATTATTAATTTTTTTAAAATCTATTATTTCAACTAATTCATAATATTTAAGTTGCTTTCATTTTGCAATTTCCTTATAAATTACTTTCTTTGTTTTAGTATATTTAAATAATGCTCATCTTGCTCAA
Source organism: Candidatus Tyloplasma litorale (assembly GCA_027943885.1). Lineage (GTDB taxonomy): Bacteria > Bacillota_I > Bacilli_A > Mycoplasmatales > Hepatoplasmataceae > Tyloplasma > Tyloplasma litorale. Next base: position 405,589 of record AP027078.1, on the reverse strand, counting down.
AATATTTGTAAAAAGGCACTAACTATCATTAAGTTCTTTTTATTAACACTAGTAAATTTACTAATAAATAATTTTTCTTGCTCTTCATTTAAATCTCTTTCTGTTATAAAAGATGCGATATCAAAAAGTTGATTACCTAATCCAGAATATTCAAAATCAATTAATTTTATTTCGTTATCATTTACCTTTAATAAATTACCAGAAACTAAATCATTATGTAAAACTACTTGTTTTCCACTTTCTAATATTTTTAAAGCTCTAGTAGCTATTTTCATTTCTTCTTCACCAATAACTTTACCATCTAATTTTGTTAATAATCCTAAATAAACTTCCTTAAACGGACTTATTCTTAGTTTGGTTTTGCTTAATGAATTTATCTTTTTAATTGCTTTTACAACATTTAAAATATCTTGATCAGTTATTTTTTCATCAATAAATGGTTTATGTTGAAAATATTCAATTTCAACTTTATCTTGATCACCTTTATATTTGTAACCCATTTTTTCTAAAAGTATAATTTCAGCATTTCCATAAATTTCTTTAAATTCATCTTTTTTATATTTTTTTATTACTTTCTTACCTTTTATTTCAACATCATTTGATAATGCATTTGTAAATTTTTTCATATATTCTCCATTACTTGTATATACTATACTTTAAGTTATAGTATTTATAATATAATTATAAAGAAATGAAGTTTGATTTAGAAAAATACATTATTGATAAAATTTATTCAAATGAATGAAAAATTAATTCAAAAATACCAATAGAACAAAAATTGATAGAAAAATCCAATTTATCTAAAATGACAGTTAGAAAAGTTATAGATAAATTGAAAGAAAGGGAGATATTATATACAATTAAGGGAAAAGGAACATTTGTATCATCTTTTTATAAAAAATCCAAAATGTTTTATTTATCAGAAATAATTGGAGCAACAAAGGTTATTTATTTACCTTCTTCTTCAAAAATTCCATCAATTCTTTTAAATAAGGTTAATAAAGAATTTCAAATGGATTTAAATGAACATATTACTTTTGTTAAGTTGTATTTCATTAATGATGAAATAGTTGCTTATTCAATAAATTGATTAAATAATATGGAAAAAAAATATTCTTTAAAACAAGTTATTTCTGGAAATGTTGATATTCATAGTAGAAAGAATTTTAATAAAGTAATCAATATGCATAAATTAGAAATTGCATCATTATCAGATAAAAATATTTTATTAAATGATTTGGAATATATACCCACTACTTATTCTTATTATCTTAAAAAAGATCGTAATGTAGCAATGATGAGAGTTACAAAAGTTAAACCCAAATACTTTTCTGCTTTTGAAGTTAAGTGAAGTTAAAACTATATATTAAAAATAATAAAAATAAACTCAATATTATGAGTTTTATTTTTTTTGTATTATAATTAAGGTGTTTAAAAACATAATGAAAGGAAATATCAATATGACAAAAATCGCTATTAATGGTTTTGGTAGAATTGGAAGATTAACTTTTAGATTATTAATTGAAGATCCTTCAGTAGAAGTTGTTGCTTTCAATGACTTAACAGATGCTAAAACACTAGCACATTTATTAAAATATGATACAGCTCATAGACCATTTAAAGGAACAGTTGAAGTATCAGAAAATGATTTAATTGTAAATGGTAAAACAATTAAAGTATTTGCAGAAAGAGAACCAAAACATTTACCTTGAGGTAAATTAGGAATTGATTTAGTAATTGAATCAACAGGTTTCTTTGTATCAGCTGAGGCAGCAAATGCTCACATTAAAGCAGGAGCTAAAAAGGTAGTTATTTCAGCACCAGCTAAAGGTGATTTAAAAACTGTAGTTTATAATGTTAATCATGAAATATTAGAAGCATCAGATAAAATTATTTCAGCAGCTTCATGTACAACAAACTGCTTAGCACCAATTGCTCAAGTTTTAAATGATAAATTTGGAATTAAAGGTGGAATGATGAATACAATTCATTCATACACAGGTGATCAAAGATTACAAGATGCACCTCATAATGATTTAAGAAGAGCAAGAGCAGGAGCAATGAACATTATTCCTACTTCAACAGGGGCAGCAGTAGCTGTTGGTAAAGTATTACCAGAATTAAATGGAAAACTAGATGGTTTTGCAATGAGAGTACCTACACTTACAGGTTCAGTGGTTGATTTAACATTCCAAACTGAGCAAGAAGGTGTTACAGTTGAAGAAATTAATGCTGCAATTAAAGAAGCAACTAATGAATCATTAGGATACACAGAAGATCCAATTGTTTCTTCAGATGTTATTGGAACAACTTTTGGAACATACTTTGATGCATTAATGACTAAACAATTAGCTGGACAAAACATGTTCAAAGTTGTATCATGATATGATAATGAATTCTCATATGTAAATCAACTAGTTAGAACAGTTAAATATTTCGCAGGATTATAATATAAAATAAAAAACTTCACTTATTTTGGTGAAGTTTTTTTATTTTATTTGTATAGTAAATTATTTTTAATCATATACATCATTTATTTCTATTTAAATTTGAAAATTTTTTTTATATAATTATAATATGTTAAAAATAAAAAATTATTAAATTGATGGAGGTAATAATGAAAGAAATATTTTATTCTGTAAGAACTCCAGGAACTTCAACAAGAAAAGCTTGTCAATGGGTTAATGAGCAACCTGATAATCAAAATAAAGTTTTTTGTTATGATTATGAAGGTGGAGGAATATGAGTTAGAACAAATTCAGATCCAATGGGTGTTAAACACAAAATAGAAAGACAATTAGATATTGAATTAGGTAATCCTATATATTAATTAATTAATTAATTAAATTCTAATTTTAACGAAAATAAATACATGTTCACTTATACAAAAATTATAACGATTCCTTAGACGGGAATAAATATACGTTTTTTATACGAAATGTATGATATTTATGGGATAAGTGTTTACTTGTGTTTTTATATATAAGAATTCATAAAAAAACAACCATAACTAGAGATTTATTTGTATATAAATTTTTAGTTGAGGAATTATGGAGCACATTATTTTTATAGTGTGTTTTTATTTTAAATAAAAATATGTGTTGTATAATAAAAATATGAATTACTTAGAAAAAAACAAAGAATCTTTTATTGAAGATTTAAAAGGATTAATTAAAATTAAGTCTTATTTAACTAATCCTGAAAATTATCCAACTCCAGAATTAATAAGTGCACTTGATTATATGATTAATCTTGCTAAAAGAGAAGGATTTAAATATTTTAAAGATGAAGATAACCATTATTGTTATATAGAAATAGGTGAAGGAAAGGAACTTATTGGTATTTTAGGACATTTAGATGTTGTTCCCCCAGGACAAGATTTATCAAGATGAGAAAATGATCCATTTGAACTAAAAGTTGATGGTGATTTATTAAAAGGAAGAGGAACTCAAGATGACAAGGGTCCTGTGATGCAACAATTTTATTTATTAAAAAAATTAGCAGAATCTAAAAAGAAATTGACTAAAAGAATCAGATTAATTTTACCTACTGATGAAGAATCTTTTTGAAGAGGTGTTGATAAATATAAATCTGATGGCCAAGAAATACCTACTTATGGATATACAGCAGATGCTTTCTTTCCAGTTGTTTATTCAGAAAGAGAACTTTGAGAGTTTAGATTAAAAGGAAAACCTTCTACAAAATTTACTTTAAAAGCAGGAGAAGCATTAAATGTTGTTCCTGATGAAGTGGAATATGTAAATTCAAAAGGAGAAATTCATAAGGAATTTGGTAAAGCCGCTCACGCAATGGAACCTCAAGAAGGTGAAAATGCTATTGTTAAAATTATTCCTTCCATTTCAGAAAAAAATCAATTAATTGATTTTATTAAAAATGAAGTTAAAAATGAAACAAATGGACAAACATTATTTAATAAATTATTTGTTGATGATAATAATTTAGAAATGTCTGTTAATTTAGCAGTTGTTAATATTAATGAGGAAAAAGGAGAAATATTATTTGATTTAAGAATACCTAATTCTACAAATTCAAAAGAATTAAAAGAAATTCTTTTAGAAAAAATTAAAAATAATTATTCTGATCTTGAATTTGAAGAATACGATTGATTAACAGGTGTTTATATTAAAAAGGATTCATTTATTATGAAAAATTTAATTGAATCTTACCAATCAGTGACAAAAGATTTAATTTCTGAACCAACTGCTACAGGTGGAGCAACTTATGCAAGATCAATGCCTAATATTGTGGCTTTTGGACCATATTTTAAAGATACTCCTCAAACCGAACATCAATATAATGAATATTCTAGACTAAGTGATTTTATAAAATCATTTGATATCTATGAAGAATTTTTTAAAAAGATTTTATAAAATCTTTTTTTTTTTTTTTAATTTTATATTCCGTATTTTTATTTAGTATTTTTATTTAGTATTTTTATTTAGTATTTTTATTTAGTATTTTATTTGTTATAATATTTTTGAGTTATAAGTCTTGTAGTTTAAGCGTGTCGTCGTCGTTGCTTCGCTCTAGATTTTCATACTCCTTTCTACTATTCTTTAATCTTTTTAATACCCATTTAATTAGACGATTAAAGTATTTTGGTTGGCTGGGCACCGGCCGTTTTTTTTAAATGAAAAAATATAAACACTTAGAACTTAAAAATTTCCAAATAATTGAAGTGAAAGAACACAATGTTAACATTAAATATAAAGATTCTAAATTTAAAAATCCTAGACCTTATTTAGTTGTTAAAAATAAAATTTCTCAAAACCATTTTTTAGCTGTTCCATTAACTTCTGTAAAAACAAAGGATAATAATACTAAACAAAAAAATAGAAATTGAATTAAATTTAGTTATACAAAAGAAAGTTACATTAAATTAGATCAAATTGTTATTTTTAATATTAATGATCTTAAAAATGATGATATAAAATTAATGAAATATTATTTACCTTTGAATAAAAAACCCATGGCAATTTCAATTTTGCAAAGAATATTTTCATATGAAAATAAACAAAATAAGAAATAGATTATGATAATCTATTTCTTTTATTTTATAATTTTAGTAATCTTAAATTTAAGGAGAAAAAAATGAACAAAAAAACTTTAAATGATTTAAAGGATTTAAATGGAAAAATTGTTTTAACAAGAGTTGATTTCAATGTTCCAATTAAAGATGGTGTTGTGACTGATACAAATAGAATATCAGCTGCTTTTCCAACTATTAAATATTTATTAGAAAATAATGCTAAAGTAGTATTGTTTACACACTTAGGTAGAGTTACTTCTGAAGAAGATAAAATTTCTAAATCAGTAAAAGTGGTTGCTGAAAAATTAGCAGAATTATCAGGATGAGATGTTAAATTCATTCCTAATACTAGAGGAAAAGAATTAGAAAAAGCAATTTCTAAAATGACAAATGGTTCTATAGTAATGTTTGAAAACACAAGATTTGAAGATGTTATCGATGGAGAACTTGTAAAAAGAGAATCTAAAAATGATCCAGAATTAGGAAAATATTGAGCTTCATTAGGTGATGTATTTGTCAATGATGCATTTGGAACTGCTCATAGAGCACATGCTTCAAATGTTGGGATTGCATCTAACATTAATGAATCAGCAATTGGCTTTTTAATTGAAAAAGAAGTTAAATTTCTACATGGTGCAGTAACTAATCCAAAAAGACCATTTGTTGCTTTATTAGGAGGTGCTAAAGTTTCTGATAAAATTAATGTTATCGAATCATTAGCACAAAAAGCTGATAAAGTTATTATTGGTACAGCTATGTGCTACACTTTTCATTTAGCTATGGGGAGAAAAGTTGGTAACTCTCTATGTGAACCAGAAAAGGTAGATTTAGCTAAAGAATTATTAGAAAAATATGGTGATAAATTAATTATTGCTGAAGATTCATATTGTTCAAAAGAATTTGCTGATGTACCTGGAGAGGTTCATGATGAAATTCCTGATGGAATGATGGGAATGGATGCGGGTCCTAAAACTATTGAAAGAGTTAAAAAAGAATTACAAGGTGCTAAAACAGTTGTTTGAAATGGACCATTTGGTGTTTCAGAATTTGAAAATTTTAAACATGCAACACAAGCAATTGCTGAAACAATGGTTTCACTAGAAGGTGCAACAACAATCATTGGTGGTGGAGATTCAGCAGCAGCGGCTACTAAGTTAGGATTAGCTGATCAATTCACTCATGTTTCAACAGGTGGAGGAGCATCAATGGAATTTTTAGAAGGGAAAGTATTACCAGGGATCGATGCTATTGAAGAAAAATAATATGAGAAGACCAATTATAGTTGGTAATTGAAAAATGAATAATGGTCCAACAGAGGCTAGGGCATTTTTTGATAAATTTATTGAATTAAAAAGTGAATATGAAAAAAATGGAAAAGAAATTGAAGTAGATTGAGCAATTGCTGCTCCTTATATTTCAATGATTTCATTGATGGATGAAGATGATGCAAAATACATTCCTTTAGCTGCACAAAATGTAAATGAAAATAAATCAGGTGCATATACAGGAGAAATTTCTATTCCAATGCTTCAAGAATTTGGTGTTGAATATGTTATTATTGGACATTCTGAAAGAAGAGAAATGTATAATGAAACAAATGCTTCAGTGAACGCTAAAGTTCTTGCTGTAACTAAAACATTAGATTCAGAAGATGATGATTACATCATTCCCATTGTTGCTTTTGGTGAAACAGAAGCAGAATTTGAATCTGATAGAACATTAGAAGTGATTGAAACACAACTTAAAGAATGTTTAGTTGGGTTAAATCCTGAACATATGAAAGAGGTTGTTCTTGCTTATGAACCAATTTGAGCGATTGGAACAGGTAAAACAGCAACTCCTGATCAAGCTCAAAAAGTTATTAAAGCTTCAAGAGAAGTTATTGCAGAAATGTATGGTGATGAGATAGCTAAGGAAGTTAGAATTCAATATGGTGGATCAATGAAACCTGAAAATGTGAAGGATTTAATGAAACAACCAGATATTGATGGTGGATTAGTAGGTGGCGCTTCATTAGATCCAGAGTCATTCTTTCAATTATTAACATATAATAAGTAATGTTTTTTATAAATAGTAAGTATAAATAATATACTTACTATTTTTTATATTGGTTTATCAATATAATATATAATTATATTGATATGAACTTTTTTATAATATTTTTAATTGAATTATTGTTATTAACACCTTTAATTGTTGTTTATGCTAAACAAGAAAAAATGGGAAGAGTGAGACACATTAATGTTACTTTTTCTGCTCCAGATGGAACAAAAAAAAGTATGCCTTTAAAAATTGGTTTTTCTTGAACTGTTTTCTTTTTTAAAGGTTGAGCATTACTATTTAGAGGTCAATTTATAGAATTTTTAATTGTTTTTTTTGGAACAACTATGCTTAGTGCATTTGGTTTGTATTGTTTAAATGGATTTAATCCAATTCCAGATGATGCAACATTTTCAATTATAGTTGATGATGCAACAGTTGGAGGTTGAATCGGATTTATTTCAATGCTTTTAATTTCCACTGCTATAAGTTATTATTATATTTTATTTGCTAATAAATTAAGATTAAGAAGTTATTACAAAAGAGGATTTAGTTTTGATGATCCAAGAAATGGTAATATTGAAGATCTTTATAAATATATTAATGTTCAACCTAAAACAGTTAATGAAGAAGAACTTGCTCCAAATGTAAAACAAGGATCAACACATCAATATGTTGTCCCTGAAAAACATGAACAAAAAGTTGAAGAGAATAATCATGATTATTCTAATTTAACTCCACAAGATTTAAAACTTTTATTAAAATCAGAAGGTATTCCATATTCTCCTGAATCTAATAAAAATGAATTACTTGAATTAGTTGAAGAATTTATTGTAAAACCTGCCAAAGAAAAAGAAAAAATTGAAAGAGAAAGAATAAAAAAAGAAAGAGCAGAAGCTGCAATCAAAGAACAAGCTGAAATTGAAAAAAATAATAAATATCCTAATTCAAAATATAGTAAACTAACCATTATTGAATTAGTTAAAGAACTTGATTCAAAAAAAATAAAGTATGAAAATAATATGAATAAGGAACAACTTATTGAGTTATTAGAAAAATACTACCAAGAAAAAGCTAACAAAAAAACAAAATCAACTAAAAAATAATTAAAAAAGGAAACTAAATTATTAAATTAGTTTCCTTTTTAATAAAATATGTTTTTTATAAATATGTATATAATTTATTTATATAAACTATTTTAATTATGAAATATTAAATAGTAAAAGGAGAAAAAATGAAAAAACCAGTAGCCTTAGTTATATTGGATGGCGTTGGTGTTGCCCCTGATTCAGAGGGGAATGCAGTTACTCATGCTAAAACACCAAATCTAGATAAATGAGCAAAACAATATCCCAATATTTTAATGAATGCATCAGGTGAACCTGTTGGACTTCCAGATGGACAAATGGGTAATTCTGAAGTGGGTCATATGAATATTGGTGCAGGTAGAATTGTTTATCAATCATTAGCTTTAATGAATAAAGAAGTTAAAGAAAATTTAATGAAGGATAATAAATACTTATTAAAAGCAATTGATCATGCTAAGAAAAATAATTCTAAAGTCAATATTTTAGGTTTGATTTCAGATGGTGGAGTTCATTCACACATTTCACACATTATAGAAATTGCTAGAATTTTAAAAACTAATAATGTTGAATTTGTTCTTCACGCCTTCACAGATGGAAGAGATGTTAGTCAAAAATCAGCAATGAATTATTTAAAGCAAATTATTGATGCACAAATTCCAATTTCATCAATATCAGGAAGATATTATGCAATGGATAGAGATCAAAGATGGGATAGAGTTCAACTTGCATATGATGTTATCGCAGATAGAAAAGGTGCATCATTTAAAGATGCTGATGAATATGTTAAAAATGAGTATAGTGAAGGAAGATTTGATGAATTTTTTAATCCATCTTTTAATCCTAAACTTAAAGGTGTTAGTGATGGAGATTCAATTATTTTCATTAATTTTAGACCTGATCGTGCAAGAGAAATTTCTCATTTATTAATTGGATCAGATACTGATGTTACCAAATATCAATATGATCCTAAGCAAGGAAGAAAAGAGAATTTATATTTTGTTTCTTCAAGAGAATATGCTGGAATCACACAAGATATTATGTATCCACCTATTAGAATGAAAAATTTAATTGGTGAAGTTTTAGAAAATAATAAATTAAAACAAGTGAGAGCGGCTGAAACAGAAAAATATCCACATGTTACTTTCTTTATAGATGGAGGACAAGAGATTCCTAAGAAACATGAAACTAGAATTCTTGTTGATTCTCCAAAAGTTGCAACATATGATTTAGAACCAGAAATGTCATGTAGACCATTAACAGAGAAAATTATTCAAAATGCAGATGGACAAGATGTATTTTTAATTAATTTTGCCCAACCAGACATGGTGGGACATACAGGAGTTTTAAAAGCTGTAATTAAATCATTAGAAGTTGCTGATGAAATGCTTGGAAAACTTTATACAAAAATAGTTAAGGAAATGAAAGGAGTAATGTTAATTACTGCTGATCATGGAAATGCTGATAGAATGATTAATAAAGATGGTTCTATATGTACAACACATACAACAGCACCAGTAAGATTAATTATTACTGATAAAAAAGCTAAATTTAAAGAAGAATTTACAGATTCTAAAAATATAGAAGCTAAATTAGGTGATTTAGCACCAACTATTTTAAAATATGCTGGAATTAAAAAACCAAAAGAAATGACAGGTAATATTTTAATAAAATAATTTAACTATTTTAATATAATGTATAATTAAATTATCAAATTGAAGATTTAAATTTATTATTTTTTCACATTTGAGAAAGGCAAATTTATGGATAAAATTAAATGAAGAGTTCTTGAACCAATGGAATGAAGAGACAAATCATTTAAGCCAGGTGATGAAATCGTTGATACAGAAAACGGTTACATGAAAGCTATGGCTGCACAAGGTAAATGCGAAAAAGCATAATTATTACCACTTTTTTAAAAGGCAAGTTTTACTTGCTTTTTTCTTTTTAATATTTTTAATTGCTATAATATAAATTGTAATGAAAAAAATAAAAAAGGCAATAATACCTGTAGCAGGTAATGGAACAAGGTTTTTGCCATTTACAAAAACAATTCCAAAAGAAATGCTACCAATTTTAAATAAACCAACTATTGATTATATAGTTGATGAAGCAATTGCTGCAGGTATAGAAGAGATAATATTTGTAACATCTTCTTCAAAATCTTCAATTGTAGATTATTATGATCGTAATTTTGAATTAGAATATATTTTAAAAAAGAAGGGTAAAGATAATTTAATAAAAGAAATAATAAGTCCTACAAAAAAAGTTAAATGCTTTTGAGTTAGACAACATAAACAAAAAGGTTTAGGACATGCTGTTTTATTAACACAACCATTAATTGATAAAGATGAAACATTTGCACTTTTATTAGGAGATGATGTTATTCATCATGATAGCAAAACAGAAAAATCTGCTTTATCAGAATTAATTGAAGTTTATGAAAAAACAGGTTTATCAGTTATTGGTGTTCAAGAAGTTCCACAAAATCAAATTTCTAATTATGGAATTGTTGAGATTGGTAAAAAATTAGATGATAACTATTGAAAAATATCAAGAGTTGTGGAAAAACCTAAACAAGATGAAGCACCATCTAATTTGGGTATTGTTGGAAGATATTTATTGAATTATAGTATTTTTGATTATTTATCTGAACAAAATATTGATGAAAAAACAAATGAAATTCAAATTACAGATTCTATTTTGAAACTTTCAAATTCTAAAGGAGTTATTGCTCGAAGACTTTCTGGAATAAGATATGATATGGGTTCAACAATTGGATTTATGAAAGCTCAAATTGAATATTCTCTAAGAAGAGAAGAATATAGAGAAGATGTTTTAAAAATAATGAAGGAGCAAATTAAAAAATATTCTGAATAAAATTTAAATAAGTTTTAATTTTTAATATTACTTATATATAATTATTTTTTAGCTTGCTTAAATTAATAATTGTTAAAATTTATCATGTTTAAAACATTAAAATATTTCTATGTTTTACTTAGATAAATTAAAAAATTTCTATTTTATTATGGAATTTTTTTATTTTAAAAGGAGAAAATAAAAATGAATAAATTAAATAGCTATTTTAAAATATCGGAAAGGGGATCAACTTTTTCAAGAGAAATAATAGCAGGAATTATTGTTTTCATTTCAATGTTTTATATTATTGTTGTTCAAGGAGACATAATTGGCGATGGACTTGCAGCTGAATCTGGAATGGATCCTATTGTTGCAGCTGCAACAATAGGAATAGTAACCGCCTTATCAGCTGCGATAGCCTCCATTCTGTTAGGTTGTTATGCTAATTTACCATTATCTTTAGCATCGGGAATGGGAGTTAATGCTTTCATTTCATATACATTAATTGCTGGGGGAATGTCTTTTAGTGCAGCTTTATCAGCTGTTTTAATTTCTGGATTAATTTTTATTTTAGTGTCAGTTACATCTATAAGATCAAAAATATTAAATTCTATTCCTGAAGAAATTAGAAAGGCAATATCAATAGGTGTAGGTTTCTTTTTAATGTATGTTGCATTTACTAATACTGGAATAATTGGTTGAGGTGATCCAAATTCAACAGCGACATTTTTAGGTGATTTATCAAATCCAGTTATTCTTCTATCATTTATTTCTATTTTTGCAACAATTGTTTTGTGATTACTAGATGTTAAAGGCGGAACTTTAATTGCAATGATTATTACCATATTAATTGGATTTATTTTTATGGCAATAACAAATTCTAGTTCTTGAGGAGATGATAATGACTTATCTTCATTACCAAGTTTAAATATGGATTGAAGTGTATATGGAGAGTCATTTAGAGGATTAAACAATGTTTTTGGAACATCTTTTAAAGAATTTCAAAATGTAGATGATACTTGAAAAAATCCAAATTGATATTTAGCAATTTTTATTTTATTTTTAAATGATTTCTTTGATACTGCAGGAGTTGTTTTTGGAGTAACTAAATTAATGCAAAAAGATTTTGAAGTTGATGAAAAATCAAGTAAAAGAGTTTTAGTCGTAGATGCTTTAGCAACAACTTTTGGTTCAATGTTGGGAGCAACTAATGTAACTGTTTATGCAGAATCAAATGCAGGAATTCAATATGGGGGAAGAACAGGTTTAACAGCAATTACGACTGGTATATTATTTCTTGTGGCAATTCCAATTATTCCATTATTAGCACCATTATTTACTTCATCAATAACTGTAGGAGCAATTGTACTTGTTGGTATTATGATGTCTTCTACATTAAAAGATTTAAGAGCTGATGATAAGGTTTACTTTGCATCCTCAATTTTTACAATTATCTTTATGATGCTTTCTTATTCAATTGGAACAGGAATTGTAATTGGATTACTAACATTTATTATTTTAATGTTAATAACAGGAAGATACAAAGAGTTAGATTGAGTATTATTAGCTTCAAGTCCAATGTTTTTAATATTCTTAATATTACCAATGTTAATTTAAAATTTAATTATTTTATTGGCATTTAGTTTTAAAGTTTATTATGTATTTGTTATATAATTAACTTATACTAAATGAAAGGAATTATTCAATTAAACGTATATGTCAAAAATTACTAAAATTTATGCAAGGCAAGTTATTGATTCAAGAGGTAACCCCACTGTAGAAGTTGATGTTCATACAGAAGATGGAAACTTGGGTAGAGCAATAGTGCCTTCAGGAGCATCAACAGGAACAAGAGAGGCTCTTGAATTAAGAGATGGTGGCACAGAATGACTTGGTAAAGGTGTTACACAAGCTGTTAAAAATGTTAACCAAATCATTGCAATGGAAATAATTGGAATGAATGCTGAAGATCAAAGAGGCATTGATGAAAAAATGCTTGAAATTGATGGAACAGAAAACAAAGATAATTTAGGAGCTAATGCTATCCTAGGAGTCTCAATGGCAGTTGCTCAAGCAGCAGCTAAAGATTTAGGTATTCCATTATGAAAACATTTTAATAGTATGACTAATGATGAAGATGTTTCTTTACCAGCACCAATGCTAAATGTTTTAAATGGTGGAGAACATGCTGATAATTCAGTTGATTTTCAAGAATACATGATTTTCCCATTAGGAGCACCAACATTTGCTGAAGCATTAAGATGATCATCAGAAACTTTCCATCATCTAGCAAAACTTTTAAATAAAGCAGGATTAGATACTGCAAAAGGTGATGAAGGTGGATTTGCACCAAATATGAAGGATAATGAAGAACCATTAAAATTTATTGTTGATGCTATTAAAGCAGCTGGATATAAACCAGGAGAAGATATCTTTATTGCTATGGATCCTGCTTCTTCAGAGTTTTATAATACAGATACAGGAATGTATGAATTAAAAGGTGAAGGTAAAACTTTAACTTCTGATGAAATGGTTAAATACTATGAAAAATTAGTTAATAAATATCCAATTGTTTCAATCGAAGATGGAATGGCTGAACAAGATTGAGATGGATTTAAAAAAATGACAGATAAATTACAAGATAAATGCCAAATTGTTGGTGATGATTTATTTGTTACTAATAAAAAAATTCTTCAAGAAGGAATTAATAAAAAAATTGCAAACTCAATTTTAATTAAAGTAAACCAAATTGGTTCAATTACAGAAACTATTGAAACAATTGAATTAGCTAAAGCTAATGGTTATACAAATATTGCTTCACATAGATCAGGAGAATCTGAAGATACAACTATTGCTGATTTAGCTGTTGGACTAAACACAAAGCAAATCAAAACAGGTTCAATGTCAAGATCTGAAAGAATTGCTAAATATAATCAATTAATAAGAATTAATGAAGAAGTGGAAACTTTCCATGGTAAAAAATCATTAAATATTGATATTAAAAAATAATTTATAAAATATTAAAAAAAGAAAGTGAGGGTACAATTTTTTCAAACTCGTTACTTTCTTTTTCAATATTTAAGGAGAAAAATATAATGATAAAAAAAATTGCTATATTAACCTCTGGAGGAGATGCTCCGGGAATGAATCCAGCTGTCAAAGCTATTGTTAATGCTTCTATCAAAAAAGGATTAGAACCTTATGTTGTTTATGAAGGATACAAAGGATTAACAGAGGGTAATTTTAAAAAGGTTTCTAAAAAAGATGTGAAATTTATTGGTGATAAAGGTGGAACATTTATTTATTCAGCAAGATTTCCAGAATTTAAAGAAGAAAAAATTAGAAAAATAGCTGTTTCTAAAATGAAAAAAGAAGGAATTGATGCTTTAATTGCTATTGGTGGAGATGGTTCATATATGGGAGCATCAAAATTAACTGAAATGGGAATTAAAACAATTGGTCTTCCGGGAACAATTGATAATGATATTTCTTCAACAGATTTTACAATTGGTTTTCACACTGCTCTTTCAACAATTACTAAAGCTGTAGATCAAATAAGAGATACATCTGAATCTCATAATCGTGCAAATATTGTTGAAGTAATGGGTAAATATTGTGGTGATTTAGCATTAAATGCTGCAATTGCTGTAGGAGCAGAAGTTCTTTCAACTTCTGAAAGACAATTACCAGAAGAAGAAATTGTTTCCCAAACTAAAAAAGCAAGAGAAGAAGGAAATAGATCTATAATCATTATGGTTACAGAAAATATTTATGATGTTAAAAAACTTGCTCAAAAAATTCAATCAGAAACAAATATTGAAACTAAAGCAACAACTATAGGTCATCCACAAAGAGGTGGAGTTCCAAGTGCTGAGGATAGAATTTTAGCTTCTAGAATGGGAGCATTTGCAGTTGAAAAATTAATTGAAGGACAAACAAATGTTGCTGTAAATTTAGTTAATAATAAATTATCAACTCAAAATATTTTAGAAGTCGTAAAAATGGAAAGACCTTCTAGACAAGAATTATTAAATGAATATGATTCACTTAACTAAAAGAGAGAAAAAATGAAATTAGAAAATACTTTAATTAAAAAAACAAAAATCATTTCAACAATGGGTCCTACTTTTGAAACAGAAGAAATGATTAGAGATATGTTTGCAAGAGGAGTTAATGTTGTAAGACTTAATACTTCTCATGGTGACTATATTGAACATGAACAAAGAATTATTAATGTTAAAAAAATAAGAAAAGAATTAGATTTGCCTATCTCAATCTTATTAGATACTAAAGGGCCTGAAATTAGAGTTCATACTATTGAAAATAAAAAAATGATTGTTAAAAAAAATGATGTTTTAACAATTAAATACAAAGAGGAAATTGTTGGTAAAGATAATACCTTTTCTGTTACTTATGAAGATCTTGGAACAACTGTTAAAGATGATCAATTAATAATGGTTGATGATGGAAAATTAACTTTAAAAGTTAAATCAGTAAATTTAGAAAAAGGTGAAGTAACTGCTGTTGCTTTAAACAACCACTACATCGGAACAAAAAAAGCAATTAATGTTCCAGGTGCAGATTTAACATTACCATTTATTGCTGAACATGATCAAGGATTTATTAAATGAGGTATTAAACAAGGTATTGATTATGTTGCTGCCTCATTTGTAAGAGATGGAAATGATGTTGATGAATTAAGAAAATTACTTGATGAAAATGGTGGGGAAGAAGTTTTAATTATGTCAAAAATTGAAGCTTTAAAAGCTATTGAAAATCTTAATGAAATTATTTCTAAATCAGATGCTATCATGTTAGCAAGAGGTGATTTAGGAGTGGAAATTCCTTATTATGAAGTTCCCTTCTATGAAAAACTTATCATTGATAAATGTAGAGCATGAGGTAAACCAATTGTTATTGCAACACAAATGTTAGATTCAATGATGGAAAATCCAAGACCTACAAGAGCTGAAGTAACAGATATTTATTATGCTGCAATGTCAGGAGCAGATGCAACAATGCTTTCAGGTGAATCTGCATCAGGAAATTTCCCAAGAGAAGCTGTTGAAATAATGTCAAAAGTTAATTTGGAAGCTGAAAATAATTTTAATTATTTAAGAGCCTTTGAATCAGCATATGCTTTTGTTGAATCTTCAAATGCTGAATCAGCATATCTAGTTGCTAAAAAAGCATTGACTTCTGATTCAAAATATATTATAGCTTTTTCAGAAAAAGGAAGATTAATTAATGCTTTATCTAGATTTAGACCTAATGCTTTAATAATTGCCTTAATAAAAGATGAAAAAATTATTAATAAATTTGGTGCACATTATGGAGTTTATGCTCAACATCATGATAAACAAGAAAATATTAATGATGATAAAGAAATTATTGCAATTGCCAAAAAATTAGGATTAAAATCTGGTGTTAAATTCATTGTTGCTAATAAAAATGAATTTAGATCTTTAAGAATTAAATAAATAATTATATATTTATTTAATTCTATATAAATAAAAAAATATCAATTATCAAGCAATGTTTAATTGATATTTTTTATTTTTTTAGTGTGTATAATTAAGATAAATTAATATTTATTAATAAATAGTAAAATATTTATTATTATTTATAATAAAATTGGAAAGAAATAAAATGGATAATAAGGCAAACAATAAAAAACTTAAAACATGAATGGAAGTAAATAATATTGTTGCAATTACTTTAAAAAATTATATATTAAATAATAATTTAGGTAATAACATTATTAAAACTTCTGTTGATGAGGATGGGTTTTCAATAGATTTTACAGTTAATAAAAATATTTCTGAAAAATCACTTATATTACATGAAGGTAAATTAAAAAAAGAATTAAAAAAAGTTTCAAAAATTAATGGAACTTCAATTTTACCTAGTGAAATTAAGCAATTGAAATTAAGAGGTGTTTCCGGAATTAATGATCATCATAATTCAATAGCTAATAGGATTTTTGGTTTTGCAACTTTAACAAAAGAGGAATTTTTAATAAAATTAGCAGAAATAGAAGATCGTGAACAAAGAGATCATCGTAGAGTGGGTAAAAATTTAAATTTATTTTTTATTGATGAAACTGTTGGAAAAGGATTGCCTATTTGATTAGAAAATGGTGTTTTATTAAAAAAACAAATTAAAGATTATATTTGAAAACAAGAAGAAAAATATGGTTCAAGTCAAATTGAAACTCCTGTATTAGGTTCAATAAATCTATACAAAACTTCAGGACATTATTATCATTATAAAGATAATATGTTTCCTCAAATGAAAATAGAAGAAAATGAAAATTTTATGTTGAGACCAATGGCTTGCCCACATCATGTTTTAGTCTATAAAAGAAAACCAAGATCATATAAAGAATTACCAATTAGATTGGCTGAAAATGTAAAACAATATAGATATGAGCACTCAGGATCTTTAATAGGACTTGAAAGAGTTAGGGCAATGGAATTAACTGATTCTCATATTTTTTTAAGAGAAGATCAATTAAAAAATGAATTAAAAAAAGGTTTTAATTTAATTCAAGAAACATTAAATAAATTTAATATTGAGATAGACTATATTGAGCTTGCTCTACATGATTCAAAAAATTTGGAAAAATATCATGGTGATAAAAAATTATGATCTAAATCTGAAAAAATATTAAAAGAATTCTTAAATGAAATAAAAATAAAATATGTTGAAATGAAAGGTGAAGCAGCTTTTTATGGACCAAAAATCGATATTCAAATTAAAACAGCACTATGTCATCAAATAACAGTTTCAACAATCCAATTAGATTTTATGTTACCAGAAAGATTTAATTTAAAATATATAAATGCTAAAAAAGAAAAAATTCAACCAATAATGATTCATAGAGGATTAATTGGTACTTATGAGAGATTTATTTCTATACTTTTAGAACAAACCAAAGGTGATTTACCAATGTGATTATCACCACAACAAGCAATAATTATACCTTTGAATAATAATGTTCATTTAGAATATGCAAATAAGGTTTTATCTATTTTAAAAAATAATAATGTTAGAGCTAAAATAGATTGTTCTGAAGAAAGATTATCAAATAAAATTAGAATTCACCAAATGGCAAAAGTCAAAACTCAAATAATTATTGGAGATAATGAAGTTAAAAATAATTTAATTTCATATAGATTCTTTGGATCAGAAGAAACAAAAACAATTAATTTATCAGAAATAACAAATATTTATAAAGAAAAATAAAAGGAAATCCTTTTATTTTTTTAATTTTCCTCTTTTTTAGTTAATTTAAAATTGGAGGAAAAAATGGATGATGTTATATTGTATTTTGCTTGTAAATATTTTGGTGATTGGGAAAGAATATATATTGCTATTCAAGAGCAAGAGGAAGTTGATTTTGAAAAAGTAAAGGAATTAAAAAGAAAATTTAAGAATAATTATTTAACAATAGTTAATAAAAATTATCCTAAAAAATTGAGACAAATTAATAAACCACCTTTCATTATTTTTTTTAAAGGGAAAAAAGAATTATTTGAAAAAAATAATATAATGTGATATTATGGAAGTTATTATAATGATATTTATAATAAAGAAGCAATAAAACATAAAAAGGAATTAAAAATATTAAGAATTCCACAAATAACTGGATTTACAAATAGTTTTGAAAAGAACTTACTATATAATATTGATTTAGAGGATCTTATTATTGTAAAGGATTCTGGAATAGATTCATATATTAATATGACAAAAATAGAAGAAAAGAATTTTTTAGAAAAAAATTTAATTATTTCAGAATACCCTAGTAAAGTTATGCCTTCTTTTCAAACATGAGATATGTCAAATAGAATAAAAGCAGGATTATCCAAAAATTTATTTTTATTAAACTCAACAAAAGATCCAATAACATTTAAATTAATAGCTAAATGCATTGATTTTCATAAAAATATTTTTTGTTTTAACAAAAATATTGATACAAAATCTCATAATTTAGTTTTAATTAAAAAAGGAGCTTGTGGAATTGAAGGGATGAAAGAAATTAAAAATTATGAGTAAAAATTTATTAATAGTAGAATCGCCAAATAAGCTAGAAAAAATTCAATCATTTTTGGGAAAAGATTGAATTGTTTCTGCTTCAGTTGGACATATAAAAGATTTAGCTACTTGAGGTACACCTTTAAGATTAGGTCTTGATCTTGATGAGATGAAACCTAAATACATTAACATAAAAGATAAAAAAGAAGTTATTGAAGAAATAAAAGAACTTTCTAATAAAGTTAAGAATATCTATCTTGCAACTGATCCAGATAGAGAGGGTGAAGCAATTTCTTATCATATTCAATCCATTATAGAAAATGATAAGGCAAATATTAAAAGAATAACATTTAATGAAATAACTAAAGAATCATTATTAAATGCAATAAAAAACCCAAAAGATATAGATTTGGATTTAGTTCACTCACAAGAATCAAGAAGAATACTTGATCGAATTATTGGTTTTAGATTATCATATTTAACAAATAAAAAAATTTCTGCAAGATCAGCTGGTAGAGTAAAATCTGCAGTTTTAAAATTAATAATTGATCGTGAAAATGAAATAAGAAAATTTGTTCCAGAAAATTGATGAACAATTGCTGGAGAAATAAATGATAAAAATAAATTAATTAATGTAAGTTCTGATAAATACATAGAAATAAAATATAAAACTGAAAAAGAAACAAAAAAAATTTTAAAATCACTTACTGGTGAATTTGAATTTGTTGATAATAAAGCAACAACAAAAAAAATAAAACCACCATTACCATTAGAAATGGCAACTTATTTAATGGGTATGTATAATAGCTATGGAACACCTAATAATTCAGCAACAATAGCCATTCAAAATTTATATGAAAAGGGAATTATTACTTATCCAAGAACTGATTCTAAAAGAATTTCATCAAAATCATTTATTGAATCAATGGAAAAATATATTTCTTCAAATTATGGTAAAGAATATTATGAAGGCGTTCCAGCTGTTAAAATGAAAAAGGGTGATCAAGATGCCCATGAAGCAATTCGGCCAGTTGATATATTTAATACCCCTTCTGAAATAAAAGGGTTAAAAATAAATGAAAAGAGAGCATATACATTAATTTGAACAACAACAGTAAAAGCCTTTATGATTCAAAGTGTAAATAAAATATTAAAATCAATTTATAAAGATGGTGAAAATTATTTTAGCTTAACAGATTCATTTATTTTAGAAAATGGATTTAAAATTGTTGATGGATTAGATTCAATAAATCCTAAGGATATAAAATATATAAAAGATAATTTAAAAATTGATTTAAATTTAATAAAATCTATTCCTCACCAAACTACTCCACCTGCAAGATATAATCCTTCATCACTTATTAAACTTATGAAAGATGTTGGAATAGGTAGACCTTCTACTTATTCAGGCGTAACTTCTGGATTAATAGGATTTGGATATTTAAAAAAGGAAGGTAATTCACTTAAACCTACTGAAATAGCAGAAGAAGTTAATAATCTTTTACAAGGAAATTTTAATGATATTGTAAATGAAAAATACACTGCTGAAATGGAAGATTCTTTAGATGATATTGCTAATGGCAAAAAAAATTGAACTAAATATCTTAAAGATTTTTGAAAAACATTTGAACCAAGAGTTAATGAAGCTGATGAAAAAATTCCTAAAAAACCACCAGTTTATACAGGTAAGAATTGTCCAGAATGTAAAAAAGGTAAATTGATAATCAAAAGAGGTAGATATAATGAATTTATTTCTTGTGATCGTTTTCCAGAATGTAGACACACAGAACCACTAGTTCCTAAAGAAAAACCAAAGGATTCTGGTGAAATATGTCCAGAATGTGGAAATAAACTTGTTGTTAGAAAATCTAGAAGAACAAATACAAAATTTATTTCTTGTGAAACATTTCCTAAATGTTCTTACATTCTTCCTGAAGAAAAATCCATTGATATTTTATTAAAATTAAATGAAATTTCTAAAGAGGAAAGAGATAAGAGATTTGAAAGATTTAATAAAAAAATAAAATAAATGATAAAAAATAAGAGCATTTGCTCTTTTTTTATTTATTTGTTGTTTATGGTAAAATTATTAAGAAATATGAATAAAAACAGATATATGAATTCAATAATCGTGCCCTAGTGGTTTTATTGTTCGAAATATATCAAAGTAAAAACGAAAAGGAAAAGAAAAATGAAACCAATTATCTCAAAAGATAAATTATTAGAATCTGGATTACAATATGGTCATCAAACTAGAAGTTGAGATCCAGCAATGAAACCTTATATTCAAATGTCTAAGAGAGGAATCCATTTAATTAATTTAGATAAAACTTCTCATTCATTAGAACATGCATATAATTTTGCTAAAAAAATAACAGAAAGAAAAGGAACTTTCTTGTTTGTTGGAACATCAAAACAATCTTCAAAAACAATTAGAGAAAATGCTGAAAGAGTTGGAGCATTTTATGTAGATTATAGATGATTAGGAGGAATTTTAACTAATTTTAGAACAATCCAAAATTCAATTAATAAATTAAGAAACTTAGAAAGACTTGCAAAGAAAAATTTTGAAGGATACACAAAAAAGGAAGGTATCCAAATGAGAAAACAACTTGAAAAACTTGAAAAAACTTTAGGTGGAATTAAGTTTATGAGAAAACTTCCTTCAGCAATTTTTGTTTCATCAATTAAAAATGAAGAAATAACAATTAAAGAAGCTAAAAAAATGGGAATTTATTTATTTGGAATAGCTGATACAAATGTTAATCCATTTACAGTTCAATTTCCAATTTTTGGAAATGATGATGCTAATAAATCAGTGTCATTAGTAACAACAATTATTGCTGATGCAATTGCAGCTGGTAAAAATGAAAAACAATTAGCTGCATATGTTGAAGATGACAAAGTTGAAATTATGGGATTAATTCCTAGAGAAGAAAAAAATTTAAATAAAAAACCAAGTTATAATAATAAATATAAAAATACAGTAAATACAATTAAAACTCCAGTTGTTGAGGAAGAAAAAAATCAATAATTATAAATTATAAAAGGAAATAAAATGTCAATAGAAAAAATTAAAAAATTAAGGATTATGACTGGTGCTGGAATGATGGATGTTAAAAAAGCACTTGATGCTTCAAATGGTGATATTGATGAAGCTATAAAATGACTAAGAACAAATGGTATTGCTAAAGCAGCTAAAAAATCAGATAGAGTTGCTGCTGAGGGATCTATTTTTGTATTAAAAAATGATGATAAAGCCATTATGTTAGAAATAAATTCAGAAACTGATTTTGTTGCCTCTAATGAATTATTTATTTCAGGATCAACTAAAATTGCTAAAGTAATTTTAAATTCTAAAGTTAAAAGCAATGATTTAGATTCAGCTTTTTCATTATCTGTTGATAATGAAACTATTGAATCACTATTAACAAATATGACTGCTACAATAGGTGAAAAAATTACTTTAAGAAGATTTGTTATTGTTAAAGGAGAAACAGGAATTTATAAACATGCAAATTCTAGAATAGGTGTTATTGTTTCCGGAAAAGGAATTAACCCAGAAATTTTAAAAGATGTTTCTATGCATGTTGCTGCTATGAATCCAGAATTTCTATCTAAAGATGAAATTTCTTCTAAAAAAGTTCAAGAGGAAACTGCTTTAGCAAAGGAACAATTATCTTCTGTATTAGAAGGTAAACCAGAAAAAGTTCAAAAAAATATTATTAAAGGTAAAGTGGATAAAGTTTTATCTGAAAATGTTCTTTTAGAGCAATCTTTTGTTAAAGATCCTTCTAAAAAAGTTAAAGATTTAGCTGGTTCTGGCACTTTTAAATCATTTATTAGATATGAAGTTGGCGAAGGAATAGAAAAAAAAGAAGAAAATTTTGCTGAAGAAGTTGCTAAACAAATGCAAAAATAAAGAGCAATTGCTCTTTATTTTTATAAAAAGGTGTATTTAAAATGAATCATAAAAGAATTTTATTAAAATTATCAGGAGAAGCTCTTAGTTCTAATTCATCTATATTAGATAGAAATATTTTAAATGGCATTCTTAATCAAGTTAAAATATTAATTAATGAATATGGATTAGAAATAGGAATTGTTGTTGGTGGAGGAAATATATTCCGTGGTCAAATCTCCCAATCAATTGGATTGGGAGAAGATACTGCTCCTGCTGATTACATGGGGATGCTTGCCACAACAATAAATGCGATAGGTTTAAATTCTTTTTTTAATAAAAATGGTGTTGAATCAAAATTACAAAACTCATTAAAAATTGAAAATGTATCTAGTGGAATAAATGTTAAGGCAGCTAATAAGTTTCTTTCGGAAAAAAAAGTTGTAATTTTTGGTGGAGGCACAGGGAAACCTTATTTATCCACTGATACAGCAGCTGCAATGAGAGCAATTGAAATAAAAGCTGATGCTATTTTAATGGCTAAAAATGGAGTAGATGGTGTTTATGATGATGATCCTTTAAAAAATGCTAATGCCCAATTTATTCCGGAACTTTCTTTTCAAGATGTTATTAAAAATAAATTGAGAGTTGTTGATTTAGAGGCTATGGAATTATTAAAAAATCAAAAAATTGATTTAATTTTATTCAATATGAATACCCCTAATAATATAATTAGTTTGTATAAAAATAAATATACTAAGAAAACAATAATAAAGGAAAAATAAATATGGAACAAATTTTAGATAATGCTAGAAAAAAATTACTTATAACAACTAATTTATTAGTTGAAAACCTATCATCAATAATTGCATCAGGAGCAACCCCTTTAATGTTAAAAAATGTTGAAGTTGAATGTTATGATGCTATATTACCTTTGAATCAAGTTGCTAATATAAAAGCTTTAGATGCTACTATGCTTTTAGTTACACCTTTTGATAAAAAATTAAATAAAAAAATTATTGAATCAATTAATAAATCTAACTTGGGAATTAATCCAGTTGATGAAGGTGGCACAATAAGAATTTCAATTCCTCCTATGACTTTTGAAAAAAGACAATTATTTGTTAAAGAAGCTAAAAGAATGGGTGAGGAAGCTAGAATTTCTGTAAGAAATATAAGACATGAGTCTATCAAAAAAGCAAAAATTACTTTAGTTTCTGAAGATGAACATAGACTTTTAGAAGAAAAAATTCAAGTACTAATAAATGATGTTAATAAAGAAATTGAGGAAATAGTAAAGAAAAAAGTTAATTCTTTACTAAAAGTTTAATTTATGGTTGAAAAAAAAATAAATAATAATTCAACAAAAGAATTAGAAAAAACAAATGTTACTAAAAAAACTACTAATTCAAAACGAAAAATAAAAAATAAATTTTTAAAAGAAAGTGGAAAGCGTGCAAAAACTTCCATTATTTTATTACTAATTATAATTCCTTCTGTATTTTTTGCAGCATTAGGACCTGTTGTTTTTTATGACATTACTATTATTGGTGTAATTTTTGAGATTTATTCTATATTATTTCAAATTGCTTTACTTTTACTTCTTATCTATGCAATTTATGAAGCTGTTAAATTCATAAATCCAAAGGACAGAGAAACATCTAAAGAACAATTACTTGTTTTATTTTTACCTTTAGCAATAATTTTTGGCTTAACATTTTTTACATTTAGTTGATCTGAATTAGCACCTATAATTTCATTTGTCCCTTATACACCAAATTGATTAAAGTTTTTAGATTCTAAAAATGTAATTTTAATAGGTGTATTAGTGTTTTTAAGTTCATTAGTTTTTACTTCAGTGAGTTTTAAAGATAGTGTTGTTGCCCTTATAATGTCATTGTTATTTTATTGATTCCTAGAAAGTTTTACTAAATCAATAATTGATGGTGGTTGACAAGTTGTATTTTTAATTATATTAATTCCTGTTGTTTCTGATATTGCTGCTTATTATGGTGGTAAAAAATATGGTGAAAATCATATTTTTCCAAATATTTCACCAAACAAAACATTAGAAGGATTTATGATTGGACTTATATCTTCTGTTACTGTTGGATTTATATTCTTTTTAATATTATTTGGATTTACAGATACAGGATTTGCTTCTTCTAATTCAAATCAATTTGTTCAAGCATGAGGTATGTTATTTATAATTCCCATATCAGCTTTAGCATCACCTTTTGGCGACCTTACTTTTTCAAAAATAAAAAGAGCATATCATAAAAAAGATTTTTCAAATCTTCTTCCAGGTCATGGTGGTGTTTTTGATAGATTAGATTCACATATTTTTGCATTTATTTCTTTTTGAACTTTAATTGAAATATTTATAATTTAACACCACATTTGTGATGTTTTTTTATTTATGATTAATAAAATTAATAAAAAAGATATTTTTATTTTAAAATATCTTAAAATGATAATACAATATTTATACTATGAATAATTTTTTAACTAAAATAAAAGCATCTGAAGATTTAAGATCTAAA
Organism: Candidatus Tyloplasma litorale; assembly: GCA_027943885.1. Taxonomy (GTDB): domain Bacteria; phylum Bacillota_I; class Bacilli_A; order Mycoplasmatales; family Hepatoplasmataceae; genus Tyloplasma; species Tyloplasma litorale. The sequence goes on along the minus strand of AP027078.1, from coordinate 380,074 downwards.
ATAAGAAATGGAAAAGTAAGTGCTTTACATAATAAAATAAAACGAACAATTAAAGTAAGTTTTACAGAAATAGAGGAACTTAGTCCTAAAAATAATATTGAATTATTTGATAAAACTAAAGAAATTATTTCATCAATGGGTTATTCTTTAGAGTTTATTTCTATAGATACTTCTATTAAAAAAGATTTATTAAATGTTTATCATAATATTAGAGAATTCATATTACAAAAAGTTAATTGATTTAATTTATCTAAAATTATTTTAATAGAGAAAAATCAAAAATTCATTATTTTAGCAAGAGATTTGGAAACTCAAGAAAATTTATTTAAGTTTATAGAAAATATGAATTTATTTTTAAATTGAATGAAGATTATTGATTATGATTTAGAAGTTGAATTTATTCCTGAAGAATTTTCAAACCAAAAATTAGAAAATGTAATTAATTTAGATCAGCAAAAAATAGTTAATTCATATGAAAAAGATGAAGTTTTAAATGAAGAAATAAGACCTAACTATAAATTGATTAATTATAATGAACTTGATAAATCACAAACAAAAATATATTATGAAGGTTTTGTAAGGGAGATTATAAAAAAAGATACTAAAAATGGTTTATCTAGAATAATTTCTTTTGATCTTGGATATGGATCTCTTTCATTTTTTTGTTCTATTTTTGATAGAGATAAAAAAAATAATTTAAATTTTAATGATGGCGATTCTATAAGAATATATGGTAATTATGAATTTGATGAATATAAGAAGATGATGGTAATTAAATCCTTTAATTTAGATAATATTCAAAAAATTTCAAGAAAAACAATTATGCAAATTGAAAATGATAAATCTGGACTTTCTAGATATGAATTTCATTTACATACTAAAATGTCAACTTTAGATGGTGTATCTTATATTAAAGAATATGTGGAATATGCAAAAGCATATAATATTAAATCATTAACTATAACTGATCATAATTCAGCACAAGCTTTTCCAGAAGCTTATTTAGTTTCTAAGTCAACTGATTTAAAAATTAATTATGGAGTTGAATTTGATGTTTATGATGATTTAAATACTAAAATTGTCATTAATGAAAATAATCAAGAAATTTTAACTGCTGAGTATGTTTTTTTTGATTTAGAAACAACTTCAGTATCTGCTAAATATGGTGAAATTATTGAATTTGGTGGTGTTAAATATAAAAATAATAAAATAATAGATAAGTTTCAATTATTTATAAAGCCTAAAAAACCAATTTCTGAGTTTACAACTTCTTTAACTTCTATAACTAATGATGATGTTAAGGATGCCCTTGATATTTCTGAAGCAATAATAAAAATTAAAGAATGAATAGGTGATTCTGTTCTTGTTGCTCATAATGCTTTTTTTGATTATTCATTTTTAAGAAAAGCATATCTTGATAATAATTTAGGTGAAATTAAAAATCTTGTTGTTGATTCAATGAAAATTTCTTGAATATTACATCCTAACTCTAGATCTCATCGATTAGGTGTATTATCAAAACATGAATTTGTTGAATATGATGAAAAAGCAGCTCATAGAGCAGATTATGATGCTGAAATTTTATGTAAGATTTTTGAAAGAATAATTCATAAACTTTTAACAAATAAAAACATTAGAGATTTTAAAACATTAAATTTAGAAAGTGATAAACTTAAAAATTATTTCTTTACAAAACATTTAACAATTATTTCAAAAAATCAAGAAGGTTTAAAAGATATTAATGAATTAGTTTCATTGGCTAGCATCAATTATTTTAATACTAGAAAAAAAACACCAATGTTACCACTATCATTATTTACTGATAAATCTCATCGATTACTTAAAAATATTTTAATTGGTTCATCTTGTTCAAATGGTTTTGTATTTGATATGATACTAAATAATGATTATAAGAATCTTGAAAAACTTATTAAAATTTATGATTATTTAGAAATTTTTCCACCAACTTCATATGATAATTTGGTAAATAATGGAATTCTGACAAAAGAAGAATTAAATAATACTTTAAAAAATATATATGAATTAGGTAAAAAAAATAACATTCCTGTTATTGTTTCTTCTAATGCTCACTATGCTGGTAAAAAAGATAAAAAAATAAGAGATGTTATAATTTCTGCTAAAAGAGTTGGAGGATTATATCATCCTCTTTATAACTTTAAAAATCCAAATTATGAAAAACCAAATGCTCATTTAAGATCGATAGATGAAATATTTGAAGAGTTTAAAAATATTTTTACTAAAGAGGAAATAATTGAAATAACAATAACTAATACAAAAAAATTACAATCTTTAATTTCAGAACAAAAACCCATAAAAGATAAATTATATCCACCTAAAATTGATCATGTTGAAAAAACATTCAAAGATAATATTGAAAATGAAATTAAAAAACTTTATGGTGATAAACCAAATCAACAAATAAGAGATAGAGTTGAAAGAGAAGTAAATTCAATTGTTCACCATGGATTTTCAATTATTTATTATCTTTCTGCTATAGCTGTTAAAAAATCTATGAAAGATGGTTATTTAGTTGGTTCTAGAGGTTCTGTTGGTTCATCAATAGCTGCAACATTTTCAGGAATTACTGAAGTAAATCCTTTAAAACCGCATTATAGATGTCCAAAATGTAAATGACATGAATTTGAAGAAAATAATGATATTACATGTGGTTATGATTTACCAAATAAAAAATGTCCAAAATGCAAAACTGAAATGATTGGTGATGGTCATTCAATACCCTTTGAAACTTTCTTAGGTTTTAATGCAGATAAAGTTCCAGATATTGATCTTAATTTTTCAAGAGAAAACCAATCTTCAATTCATCATTTTATGAAAGAAGTTTTGGGTGAAGAAAATGTTTTTAGAGCAGGGACAATTTCTACAGCGGCATTTAAAACAGCTGTTGGATTTGTTAAAAATTATGAAGAATTAACAGGAAATTATTTAAATAAATCATCGATTGATTTAATTTCTAAAAAAATAGAGGGAATAAAAAGAACTACTGGGCAACATCCTGGTGGGTTAATAGTTATTCCTAATGATATGTCAATATATGATTTTACACCAATTAATTATCCTGGTGATTCAGCAGATGCTGAATGAAAAACAACTCACTTTGATTTCCATTCCATTCATGATAATGTTTTAAAATTAGATTTTCTTGGTCATTTAGATCCCTCTTCAATTAGAATGTTACAAAATTTAACTAAAGTGGACCCACAATCAATTCCTATGAATGATAAAGAAGTTATTTCTTTATTTACTTCAAATAAAGCTTTAAAATTTAAAGAAAATTATACAAATGAGGAGTTAGGAATAATTGGTTTACCAGAATTTGGTACTAAATTTGTTAGAGATCTTGTGAGAGAAGCTAAACCTAAATCATTTGCTGACTTAGTGAGAATATCTGGTTTATCACATGGAACTGATGTTTGAACATCTAATGCTCAAAATTTAATTAAAAAACAAATCGCAACATTATCAGAGGTTATTTGTGTTCGTGATGATATTATGAGTTATTTAATTGAAAAAGGTGTTGATAATTTAACTTCCTTTAAAATAATGGAATCTGTTCGTAAAGGTAATGGTTTAACTTCTGAATGAGAAGCTGAAATGATTAAAAATAATGTTCCTGAATGATATATTAATTCATGTAAATTAATTAAGTATATGTTTCCTAAAGCTCATGCCACAGCTTATGTAATAATGGCATATCGAATTGCTTGATACAAAATAAATTACCCATTAGAATATTATGCAACTTTCTTTTCTAAAAGAGATGTTGAAATAAATCTGAAAATAGTTTTAAAAGGCATTAATGAAATGAATAAACATATTAAAGAAATTAAAGCAATACCTAGAAGAGAACGTCAAAAAAAGGATGACGATTTATTAGATACATACAATATTATTTTTGAAATGTATTCAAGAGGAATAGAATTTGATAATATTAATATTCATAAATCAGGATCTTTAAACTACAATATTGACAAAGAAAATAATAAAATAATTCCTCCCTTCTCTATTCTTGAAGGTGTAGGAGAATCAGTTGCGAAATCATTAACAAAAGCAAGAAATGAAAAATCATTTGATTCAATTGAAGATTTTAAAAGAAGATGTAATTTACCTAAAAAAGTTATTAAGTTACTAGAGCAAATGGATGTTTTTGAAACTGAAACAAGTTCTATAAAATTTACTAAACAATTGTCATTATTTGAATAATTAAAATGATTAAAGTTAATGGTATAATTATCATTGATTGTAATAATATATTTATGATGAAGTGACCAAATGGTCACTTCTATAGTATAAAAAAAGAAAGGAAATATTATGAGTGAAAAATTTGTAAGTTTACTAAATGAACTTTTAAAAACAAAAAATTTAACAGAAGAAGAAGTTGTTGGGTTTATGAAAGATTCAATTAAAAAAGCTTTTGAAAAAGAAAATGATTTATTGAGAGCTCATGAAGATGAAGAACCAGAACCTGCAGAAGTTGAAGTTGAAATAGATTTATCAAAAGAAAAAGTTTCAATTAAAAGAATATTTAAAGTTGTTGATGATTACTCTATTGTTTCTAGATTTAGAGAAATTGTAAAAGATGATAAAAGAATTGTCAATTTAGGTTTAGATATTGGTGATGAATATATCGAAGAAATTGATATTGATAAAATAGAAAGTTCAAGAGCTAATCATATTAAAATATTGTTTATCCAAAAATTATCAGAGGCTGAAAAAATTAAATTATATAGAAAATTCTCTCAATTTAAAGGAGAAATATTAACTGCCATTGTTCATAAAAAATTAAAAAAAGATAATGTTTTATTGGATTATAATGGAGATTCAATATTTATGCCAGCTAATGAATTATCCCCATTAGATATTGAAAAAGGAAAAATAAAAATAGGAAAACCATTAAGTGTTTATGTTTTAGAAATTGAAGAAATTTCCAAAGATGCTCAAATTATTGCTTCAAGAAAAAATTCTAAATTTATTGAAAAATTAATTGAAAGAGAAATAGATGATGTTCAAGATGGAATTGTTAAAATAGAATCAATTTCAAGAGAACCTGGTATTAAAACTAAGGTTGCTGTTTCAACTATCGATGATAATGTTGATCCTGTGGGAACAATAATTGGGGTTAAAGGACAAAAAATTAAACCAATAATAAATGAAATATGTGGTGAAAGACTAGATATTATTAAATACAATAGTGATATTAAACAATTTATTGCTGAATCACTTTTACCAGCCAATATTAAAGGTATAAAAATTGAAAAAGCTTCAAATCCTGAATTATGATACAACTGAGAAGCAACTGTTGTTGTTGATGATGACCAATTTTTATCAGCACTAGGTAAAAGAGGAGTGAATATTAAATTAGCTGCTTTATTAACAAGAACAAAAATAGATGTTAAAAAAGTTCAAGAAGCTAATGATGAAGGTATAGAATGAGAAAAAGTAACAAAAACCAAATTTGTTCCTCAAAATAATTCTACAAATATCATTAATTTTGATGAATTTGAAAATATTATTGAAGATATAGCTAATAATGATGAAGATTCTAAATTTACTGAATCAGATTATGATTTAGAAGAAGATTTTGGAGTTTCAAAAAACAATAATGATGATGAAGATTATTATGATCCAGAATTTGAAGATGAGGACTATGATAAATACTAGAAAAGATATTGTTACAAAGAAAAAATATAATCGTGATGAATTAATTAGAATATCAATTTCTAAAAATGGTGAAACACAAATAGATGATAGATATAATTTAGGTGGACGTGGAATTTATGTCCATCCTAAATCTATTGATGATGGTGTTAAAAAAAATATTATATTGAACAACATTAAAAGATTCAAAGGTAAAAATTATGAAAAATTAATCGAAGAAATAAAAAAGGAGGCGAAATAATATGGCTAAAAAGAAAAATAAAAAAAATGAACATAGATTGGAATTTGATTTAAAAGAATTCTTTGTTGAAAAATTAACTTTTAAAAACGGAAAATTATTTTTTGGATCTAATTCAAGAATAAATGATGTTGCTAATATTATTGGGATTGATATTAAAAAAGCAATGAAAGATGTTGGTTTAAGTCAAAATTCAAATGTGAATCATATTCTTGATGATGAACAAATAGCTGAATTAGCTTTAAAAAATAATATTGATTTTGAAAAAGTTGAAGATGTTTCTGCTGTTAATGTAGTTGAAAAAATATTACAAATAATGGATAAACAAAATTGAGATTCAACAGCGGAAGTTATAACTAGACCTCCTATTATTACAATTATGGGACATGTTGACCATGGAAAGACAACTTTACTTGATACAATAAGAAAATCTAATTTAACTTCAAAAGAAATTGGTGGAATAACACAAACAATAGGTGCTTATCAAATTGAAGTTAATGGAAATAAATTAACTTTCATTGATACACCTGGTCATGAAGCTTTCACCGAAATGAGAGCTAATGGTTCAAAAGTAACAGATATTGTTATCATTGTTGTTGCAGCAGATGATTCAATTATGCCTCAAACAATTGAATCAATTGATCATGCTAAAGCTGCCAATGTCCCAATGATTGTTGCTGTTAATAAAATTGATTCTGTAGGTGCTAATTTTGATAAAGTTCAAGAAGATTTATTAAAAATTGGTGTTGTATCAGAACAAATGGGTGGAGATGTTCCATTTGTTCCTATTTCAGCATTAAAAAATAAAGGTGTTGATAAATTAATTGAAAATATTGTTTTAATGTCTGAAATGCAAGAATTAAAAGCTCCAAAAAATATATTGGCTTCTGGAACAGTTATTGAATCAAATGTTGATAAAAATAAAGGTAATTTAATATCTGTTATTGTTCAAAATGGAACGTTAAAAATTGGAGACAATATAATAATGGATGATTTTGTTTCAAGAATTAAATCAATGCATGATGATAAAGGAAAAATAATAAGAGAAGCTTTTCCAGGTAGTCCTGTAGAGATTTTTGGTATTGGGCAATCACCTATTGTTGGTTCAAAATTTGTAGTTACAAAAGATAAGGATGCTCAAAAAATCGCCAATGAAATTCATGATTCAAGAATCAATCAATTAAGAAAAATAACAAATAATTATAATGTGGCAGATTTATTTGAAAGAATAAATAATTCTAAAAAAGCTTTTAATATTATTTTAAAAGCAGACTCATTAGGAGTTTTGGAAGCAATTTCTTCTAAATTGGAAGGGTTTTCAAATGATGATGTTGAAGTTAAAATAATAAGAAAAGATACTGGTGAAATTTCAACAACAGATATCACTCTTGCAGAAGCTTCAAAAGCTAGTATTTATACTTTCAATTTAAAAACTTCTCCTAAAATAATGGCTTTTACCAAAAATAGAAATGTTAATATTTTTGAATTTAACATTATATATAAAATGTTTGAAGATGTTCAAAATAAAATAAATGGATTAATTGAAGATAAATTTGAAGAAAAAGAAATTGGAAAAGTTGAAGTCAAAAAATTATTTACTTTCTCAAAAATAGGAACAATTTTAGGATCTATTGTTAGAGAAGGTTCTATAAAAAAAGATTCAATTGTTGAAGTTATAAGAGATAATAAAGTTATCTTAAAAACAAAAGTATTGTCTCTTCAATTTGAAAAATCTCAATTAAAAGAAGCTGTTAAGGGTAGAGAGTGTGGTATTGTTCTTAAAGATCAAAAACTTAAATTGCAAGAAGGAGACATTCTTATTGCAAAAGAATTAGTAAAGGTAAATTAAATATTATGTCAGGAATAAAAACAAAAAAATTAGAATCAGAAATTCATCTTAAATTATCAGAAATAATTGCTGAATTATCTAATGAAAAATTAAGAGAAACAACAATTACTGAAGTTATATTGAATAATGATAATTCAGTAGCTAAAGTTTATGTTTCATTTTTAAAACCAAAAGATGAACAAACATTTTTTGAATTAAAAAAAGCAAGTAATGTTATTAGAAAAAATCTTGCTCATTTACTTTCAATTAAAAAAGTTCCATTTATTGAATTTATTTTAGATGATATGCTTGATAGAATAAATGAAATGGAAAAACTTATTGATGAATCAAATTAATAATTAAAATGGCTTTTTATTTATTAAATAAAAAACCTGGATTAACTTCCAATAAAACTCTTTCTAATTTTAAAAAAGGAAAGAGTTTTTTAAAAATAGGATTTTCAGGAGTTCTTGATCCTTTTGCATCAGGATTGTTAATTGTAGCAACAGATTCTGATACTAAATTTTTAGAATTATTTTTAAATAGTGATAAAACTTATATTGGAAGTATTCTTTTTGGTACAAGAACAAATACTTTAGATACTGATGGTTATATTGTTGATAGAATTAAAGATTTTTCTATAAATAAATATAAGCTTAATAAAATGATTGAAAAAAAATTTGTTGGTGAAATATTACAAATTCCTCCAAATTATTCAAATATAAAAATTAATGGTAAAAGAGCTCATGAACTTTCACGAAAGAATATTGATTTTAAATTAAAACCCATTAAAAGAAAAATTAATTCATTTAAAATAAAAGAACTTTCTAATATAGAATATAAATTTAAAATAAATGTTAGTTCAGGAACCTATATTAGATCTATAGCAAGGGATTTAGGTGATGAATTTTCTATTCCCTCAATGTTAACTTCTTTAAGAAGAACTTCAATAGGAAAAATAAAATCTCCTGTTTTTAGAAAATTTAAAAAAATTAAAAGAGAAAAAATTGTTCCTATGTCTTTTGTTAAAATTGATGATTTATTATATAAAAATTTAATAGATGGTAAAATAATTGATTTTAAAAGAGAAGAAAATGAATTAGTTGTTAAAAATTCAAAAGGAAATAATATGTGAATAAAAAAAATAGAAAATAATAAATATAAAATTAAGAAAAACATAGACTAATGCCTGCAAAAATAATTAAATTTCCAAGTATAGAAAAATTTTCTAAAAAGGAAAAAATAATTGCCTTAGGTAAATTTTACTCTATTCACATTGGTCATAAGAAAATACTTAAAACAGCAAGTGATATTGCAAAAAAGAAAGAATTGGAATTTGGAACAATGATTTTTTCACAAAGAAAAATTGATAATTTTTATTCTCTAGAAGAGAGAATGGAATTTATTAATGAATTTAATCCAGATTTTTTTTTAATTTTTAACCCAACAAAAAAGAATTTTTCTATTAGTTATAAGGAATTTGAAAATTATTTAGAAAAAATTAATGTTAAAGAAATAGTTGTAGGTAAAGATTTTAAATATGGACATAATCAAGAAGGTGATGTTTCTACTTTAAAGAAAAAATTTAATGTAACAATTATTAAAGAAATAAAAAATCAAAAGGAAAAGATATCTTCAAAAAAAATATTTGAAGAACTTTGTAAGGATAATTTAGATTATTATTTAAAATCTTTAGGACATTATTTTTTTTACAAAGGAAAAGTTATACATGGTAAAGGTATAGGAACAGAATTAGATATGCCAACTGCAAATGTGGAATATCCAGCATATAAAATAAATATTAATGATGGTATTTATTATTCCTATGTAACATATAAAAATAATAAATTTCCTTCATTAACATCTATTTCTACCAATCCTACTATTTCCAATGATAATAAAAGAACATATGAAAGTTTTATTTATAATTTTGATAAAACAATATATGATGAAGAAATAAAAGTGGAATTAATTGAAAAATATCGTGATCCTATTAAGTTTGATTCTATAGAGGAATTAAAAAATAAATTATCACAAGATAAAGAACTAGGAAAAACTTATTTTAATTTACCCTAAATAAGGTACAATATAAAGGTATGGCAATAACAAAAGAAAGAAAAGAACAAATAATAAAAAGCTTTGGAAAAGATGAAAAGGACACAGGAAAAACTGAAGTTCAAATCGCTATTCTAACTGAAGAAATTTTACAATTAACTGAACATATGAAAGTTAATAAAAAAGATAAACATTCTAAATTAGGTTTATATAAAAAAGTTTCTCAAAGAGCTTCATTATTAAAATATTTAAAATCAGAATCAGAAGAAAGATATAAAGAGTTATTAGAAGCTTTAAATTTAAGAAAATAAAAATGCTAAATAATGCTTTGGCTAGATGTTATTAATTTGCTAAGGTATAATATTTTAACAAAAGTACCACTATAAATAGTGGTACTTTTGTTTTGTATATAAAAAGGTATAATTTACCTTATATATAAGATAGCTCTATGAAAACATTAAAAAATAATGATCATAATCATTTAAGTAGGATTCATAATTTTTTAGTAAAATTAGGACCAACATTAATTCTTCCAATTTCATTGGTGGCATTTTCATCTATTATTTTAGGTATTTCGATATCATTACCTTTAGAATCTTTTGTTTCATCTTTTTTAAATGATCTATCATCAATTGTTTTTGTTATTTTTCCTATTTTAGTTTATGTTTCCATTATTATTCATTTTCATAATGATAAAAATAATAATACAATAATAAATTCTCTAATTACATTATTTATTTTTATTGCTGTTCAAAGTATTATTGTAGAAACAGGAATAATTCCTAGTTTTTTTATTGGTAATTTAGGTTTTTATACTAGTTATGGAAATGAATCTATTATTCATTCTATGACTCCAATATCATTTTCTGTTTTTTCAATGATGATTCTTTCATTTATTTTTATTTATTTAGACAAGAAAATTAGTAATAAAAATTGATTTTTAATTTTAGGTTTTTTATTAGTGTTAATTTTAACACCAATTTTTATGATTATAAGTATTTTGATTTGGGGAATTGGTTTTTTGATAAGTTCAATTCCATTTGGTTTTAGTGCATTTTTATATGGTTTTGTAAATAGACTTTTATTACCTTTTGGATTACATACTGTTTTAATGCCTACCTTTTTATACACTGAAATAGGAGGAGTTTTAAATATATTTAATGCTTCTGATGAACTTGTTAAAACTATTGCTGGTGATAGTAATATTTGAGTTTTTATGTATTCTAAAGGCATGGATTTCACTCAATTAAATGGTGAAATTATTTTTGAAGGTAATAAATATATTTATGAAGTTTCGAATTCTTATAATATAGGACAATATCAACAAGGGTTTTTACCTATTTTATCTTTTGGATTTCCAATTACAGCAATAGTATTTATATTGTGAAAAGGATGAGAAAATGGAAAAACATTCTTATTTTTTACTTTAATAACAGCTTTATCTGGAATAAGTGAAATAACAGAATTTTCATTCATATTTATAAGTCCAACATTATATTTTTTTAATGCTTTAATTTTTGGTTTATCATTTTGAATTTTGAATATTTTAAATGTTTCAGTTTGAATTTCAACAGGTTGAATTATTGATATAGTTATGTTTGGTATAATGCCTTCATTAAAAGGATTTGAAACCAATTGATATTGAATACCCATTATTGGAATTTTATTAGGCTTAATTTATTCCTTGGTTTATTGTTTTGTTTATTCAAAAAATTTTAAAAAAATAACTTAATTAAATAAGTTATTTTTTTCATTTTTTTATATATTCATTTTTGTTATCTACTTTTATTGTTCCGTTATTTAATTCTTGAAATAATTTTCAAGAATTTAATCTTTTATTATTTTCTATATTAATTTTTATACCATCTTCTTTAAATTTGTTAATTAATCAATTATTAAAAATTGATTTTGCAATTATTGCAGCAGCAGCAACCTCTAAATATTTTTCTTCTGCTTTTGTTAATAAAATTAATTTACCTTTAAATGGTTCATTGTTGCTATTTAAAATATATTCATTATATTTATTTTCATTTACAAATTGATCTGTTATGTGTATATTATTTTCATTTTCAAATTTCTTATGAAGTTCATTTTGCATTAATGCATTAATTGCTTTAATATTATTTAATTTTTTATAAATATTATTAAATTTATTAGGTGGCATTATCATAATTTTAAAATCAGAATATTTTTTTATAAATTTTGATTTTTGATCTATTTCTTTAGCACTTAATTTTTTGGAATCTTTAATTCCATTTAATATAACTTTTTTCTTTGAATCATAATTTTTAAATTTCAATGCAACAACAACTATTGGACCAATAGATTCTCCAATTCCAACTTCATCAGAACCTACATATAATTCTTTATCAATTATTATATCAATCAATTTTTCTAATTTTTTGTTTATTTTTCCATTAAATAAAATATTTAAATTTGTATAAAAAGTTATTTTTACATTATCATAAATTTTATTATCAAAAACAATATCATCATTTGATTTTGTTTTTCTTCCACCTATTGCTTGATAAAATTCTAAAAATTTTTCTTTTGAGTAAGATTTAATACTTAAATACATTTATATAAATTATATAATTAATATATGGAAATAATTAATGGAATTGGAATAGATATTGTTTCAAAGGCAAGGATAAAGTTACTTAAAAATAAAACTAGATTTTTAAATAAAGATGAATTGGAATTTTTATCTAAATTAAAAGATGAAGATTCTAAAATGGATTTCATAAGTGGTAGATGGGCTTCTAAAGAAGCAATAATTAAGGCATCAAATAAAAAAATAAAATTTTATGAAATTTCAATTTTAAATGAAGATAATGGAAAACCATATGTTTTATTCAAAAATTTGAAAAATGATAATATTAAAATTTCAATTTCACATGAAAAAGATTATACTGTTGCTTTTTCAATAATTATAAATTTATAAAATGTATAATTTATAATTATATATATAATAGACATATAAAATAAAAAGGAAATTTATGAAAGATAGTAAAATAATAGATTTTTTTAAGAACATTTTTAGAGTTAAAGTTTTTTGATTTACAGGATTTTTAGCAGGATGAAATGGATCAAGAAAATTAAATAAATGAGTTAAAAAAAATAAAAAACAACAAGACCCAAATCTTCATCCATTTGAAGAAAGAGTACAATATCACAGAAAAAAAATGAGGGGGATAATTAAAAGGGCAGGTATAAAAGTAGAAGTTGAAGGAGAAGAAAATTTACCAAGAGGTGGTGGAGCTTGAATTGTTCCTAATCACACTTCTAATTTTGATGGTGTTATTTTATCTGTTGCTATTTCAAACAAATTAAATTTAGTTCCTATTGCAAAAGAGGAATTAAAAACTAGTAAATTAACTAGTGGATATTTTAATGGTGTTGATGGAATGTTTTTAGATAGAAAATCCCCAAGAAAAGCATTGGCACTTTTAGAAGGAGCAGCACAATATGCAAAACAAAAAAATAGAGCAGTTGTTATATTTCCAGAGGGGGAAAGATCATTAACAGGAGAATTATTAGAATTTAAAAATGGTTTATTTAGATTTCCTCAGAAATATTTCTTACCAATTGTTCCAATCACTATTTTAGGTACATTAGAAGCTAGGAAAGTGTTTTCATTAAGAACTAGAACTGTTAAGGTTATTATTAATAAAACAATCAAACCTATTAATCATTCTAAATTACCAACAGAATTAATAGGACGTAGAATAAAAGAACAAATGCAAAAAGATATTGATAATTGAACTTCTAAATTATCACCAAAAGAATTAAAAAGACATCAAAAAATTGTTGAAAAATCTAAAATTAAGATGATGAAAAGAAAAATAAGACAAGAAAAGTCAAAATAAAATTGTTATGAATATAGTTGAAATAATTGATAAAAAATCTAAGAAATTATCTCTTACAAAAGAAGAGATAGATTTTTTTGTTAATGGATTAATGAGCGGCATTGTTAAAGATTATCATGCTGCTTCTTTATTGATGGCGATAAAAATAAATGGTTTTACAGATCAGGAAACAATTAATTATGCAACGGCATTAATTAATTCAGGTGAAACATTACCTTTAAAAAATGATTTTGTGGATAAACATTCTTCAGGTGGTATTGGTGACAAAACTTCAATAGCATTATTACCAATTTTGGGTGCGATGAATGTTAAAATTTTTAAAATATCAGGTAGAGGCTTAGGTTTTACAGGCGGAACTATTGATAAATTAGAATCAATAAAAGGTTTTAATGCCGAACTTGGAATTGAAAAAGTTTACAAGATGGTTGAAGAGATAGGTATTTCATTAACTGGACAAACTCCTAATTTAACTCCAGCAGATGGGAAAATATATTCATTACGTGATATTACAGCAACAGTTGATTCAATTCCTTTAATAGCTGCTTCAATAATATCCAAAAAAATAGCTTCAGGTGCTAAAAATATTCTTATTGATATGAAAATAGGTTCAGGTGCTTTTATGAAAAATATTGAAGAAGGACAAGAACTTGCAAGATTAATGAAATTAATTGCTAATAAATATAATAGAAATTTATTTGTTTTATTTTCATCAATGGATCAACCATTAGGTTTTTCTGTTGGTAATAAATTAGAGGTTATTGAAGCAATTGAATTTTTAAAAGGTAATTATTCAATAGATTTTTATGAATTAGTTAAGAAAATATCAATTGAATTACATTCTAAATCTAAAAATGTTTCTAAAGAAGAATCAGAAAAAATTTTTGAAGAAGTTATAAAATCAGGGACTGCTTTTAAATTACAAAAAGAATGATTTAAAAGACATGGTGTTTCTAATTATGAAAAAGGAATTAAATTTGAACCAAAATTTAAAAAAATAATTAATTCAGAAGAAGAAGGATATGTATTTTTTAAAAATTTAAAAAATTTGGGTAATGCTTTAATAGCATTAAAAGCAGGACGTGAATTTAAAAATGAAAAATTAGATTTTGATTCAGGCATTAAATTTTTAAAAAAACAAGGTGAAAAGATAAATAAAAATGAACCCCTATTTGAAGTTACTTCCTCTAAAGAAATTAGTGAAGAAATAATTCAAACAATTTTAAAAGTATTTGATTTTACTAATGATCCTATTGAGACAAAGGTTATTTTAGGTGAAGTAAAATGATAGTTGATGATTTTGATAAAACAAAACTAACTTTAGAAAATTTTGAAGGTCCACTTGATTTATTATTATTTTTAATTAAAAAAAAGAAATTCAATATTCTAAAAATTTCTTTAGTTCAAGTTGCTGATCAATATTTAAATTTTATAAATGCACAAGAAACAATTGATTTAGATGAAACTTCTGAATATTTATTATTAGCTTGTCAATTAATAGATATCAAATCTAAACATTTACTTAAATTTAATTCTTTTGGTGATAAAAAAGAAAAGATAGATGAAGAAAATTTATTAGAAAGACTTATTGAATATGAAAAAATAAAAACTCTTTCAGAAGAGCTGAAAAAGTTACATAATAAAACACCTTTTTTTGAAAAATTAGATGATGATTTTCAAAATTATATTGATTTAGAATTACAAAAATTTGGAAAACTTACTTCTAAGGGGAAAAAAGATTTAGAAAAAGCGGTGTTAAATATTGATTCTTCGATAAAGAAAAATAAATTAAAGAAAAAAACAATTAGAATTACAAAAAAATCATCAGAAATAGTAAAAAAGGAAATTATTAAATCCATAAATGAGGGCTTTTTAACATTATCAAGTATTTTAAAATCAAAAGATAAATATTATATTTCACTATCATTATTAATTATTTTGGAAATGTCTAGAAACAATGAAATTTTTATTTATCAAGAAAATGATTATGGAGAAATAAAAATAAGGTTAAAAAATTATGAAAAATAAAATAATATATTCTATTCTTTTTTTAAAAGGTAGAGCAGGAATTAGTGTTGATGAATTATCTTCTATGTTATCAATAAGTCGTAATGATATTATTAAAATGATTAATTCTTTAGAATTGGAATTAAAAAAATTAGATTGACCTCTTGTTTTAAAGGAAAATAGTGAAGGAAATATTAGATTAACAATTTCAAGTAAAACTTCACTTGAATTATCTAAAAAAATGAATAAAGTTATTAATGTATCTTTATCAAAAACACTTTTAGAAGTACTTACAATTATTGCTTATAAGCAACCTGTAACAAAACCATTTATTGAAAATATAAAAGGAACTTCAGTGGATTATGCGATTTTTAAATTATTGGATTATAAATTAATAATTTCAAATGAGAGAGCAACTTCTCCAGGTAATCCTAAATTATATGTGACAACTCCTACCTTTCTTGAATTGTTTGATTTAAAGAGCTTGGAAGATCTTCCAAAAGCTCCAAAAAACCTAGATTCAACCGAAGAAAATGAAGATTTAAATGAAACTTCATTATTCTCTTATGAGAATGATGATTTGAAGAATAAAATAAAAAATGAAGTTCAAAAAGTTAAAATAAATAAAGGAGAAATTATTGATGAATAAAGAAGAAAGAATTCAAAAATTAATATCTAATTATGGATCTTTTTCAAGAAGGCAAGTGGATAAATTTTTGAAAGAGGGTCATGTTAAAGTTAATGGAAAAGTTGCTGTAGTTGGTCAAAAAGCAAGTGTTAATGACAAGATTGAAATAAATAATAAAATAATTAAATTTAATTTGAAACATGAATATTTTTTACTTAATAAACCTAAAGGTTATATTTCTCAAAGACAAGATGAAAAAGGAAGAGAAGTAATATCATTAATAAATAATTACAAAAATAGAAATTTATTTACAGTGGGTAGATTAGATTATAATACAACAGGTTTAATAATTGTTACAAGTGATGGTGAACTTTCAAACAAAGTTATGCATCCATCAAATAAAGTAAAAAAAACATATTTAGTTTGAGTTGATAAACCTTTAACAAAAGAAATTATTTTATCTTTAAAATTAGGTACTAAACTTGATGATGGTTATGTTACTAAAAAAATTGATGGATTTAAATTAATAAATAATGAAGAAGGCAAAGTTATGGTTAAGATGATTATTTCTGAAGGTAAAAAAAATCAAATTAAGAGAATGTTTTTAGCCAATAATCGTAAGGTTTTAAATTTAAAAAGAATTCAAATAGGAAATCTTAAATTAGAAGGAATTGATGTTGGTCAAAATAAAAAACTTACAAAATCAGAAATTTATAATGGATTAGGAGTTAAATATGAATAATGAAAAATATAATTCATTATCTGTTGTAGGTACTCAATGAGGAGATGAAGGAAAAGGAAAAATTACTAATTATCTTTCTTTAAAGGCTGATATGGTTGTTAGACATCAAGGTGGAAATAATGCTGGACATTCAATTTCTATTGATGGTAAAAAATATTCTTTACATCTTATTCCTTCAGGAATATTTAATCCTTCTGTAAAAAATGTTATGGCTAATGGAATGGTTATAGATCCTTTAGCTCTTGTTAAGGAATTAGAAATTTTAGAATCTCAAGGAATTAAAGATTATCAATTATTTATTTCAGATCGTGCTCATGTTTTAATGCCTTATCATATTAGATTAGATGGGATGTATGAAGAATTAAAAGGATTTAGAAAAATAGGCACTACTAAAAAGGGAATAGGTCCTGCTTATGTAGATAAATTTTCTAGAGATGGTATTAGATTTGCTGATTTACTAGATGATGAATTATTTCAAAATCTTTTAAAAGACAATTTATTAATAAAAAATAAAATTTTTGAAGCATTTGGAAAAGAAAAATTTTGCTTTGAAGAAGTTTATGAAAAAATTATCAGTGCAAGAGAGAAAATAAAAAAATTCATAACTGATACTTCATTAATTGTTCATGAGGCTTTAGAAAATGGTGATAAAGTTCTTTTTGAAGGTGCCCAAGGTGTTTTATTATGCATTGATCATGGAACTTATCCTTTTGTTACTTCATCTTCACCTACTTCCTCTTCAATTCCTGTTAATGTAGGAATTCCACTTAATTCTATTTCAAAAACATTAGGTGTTGTAAAATCTTATTCTACAAGAGTGGGAAAAGGCGCCTTTCCAACAGAATTTGAAAATAAAATTTCTAAAAAGATTAGGGAAATTGGAAATGAGTTTGGAACAACAACAGGAAGACCAAGAAGAATAGGTTGATTTGATGCTAATTTAGTTCGTCATGCTGCTAGAGTTTCGGGATTAACAGATATTTCTGTAACTTTACTTGATGTTTTATCAGGCATAGATAAGTTAAAAATTTGTAAATCATATTTGTTAAATGGAAAAGAAATTAAATATCTCCCAGCAGGAGAAACAGATTTTAACAATCTTAAACCTATTTATATTAATTTACCTGGTTGAAAGGAAGATATAACAAATGTGAAAAGTTTTGATGAATTACCTAAAAATGCAAAAAAATATTTGTTAAAAATCGAAGAATTAACAGGTGTTAAAGTTTCTCAATTTTCAATTGGACCAGATAGAAATCAAACAATTGACATTAATCAATTATTTAAATAATATATTTAAAATTTCAGCATATTATTTATATGTATTGTATTATATATTTACGTTTTATATTTAAAATTAAATCCTTATATATTTATATACCTATAATAACATTATTTTTATTTACAATTGCTATGTACATACAATTTTGACATTCATTTACATTTGTTTTTTGTATGCAAATATTTTTCATAAGTTCGATTATACTATTTAATATTAAGAAAAATTTTAATTTTAAATTAAAACCCAATTTAAGGTTGATTAATGTAAAAACAGAATTATATACTTATATATCTACATTTATATATTTATTATTTTTATATATAATATCTACAATATTTTATGTAATAATATGTAATCATATAAATTATGAAAGTAATATTGATGGATGAGAAATTCATTTATTGAAATTAAATTGAAGATTATTAATTTTATATTTTATAGAAATATTTACAATAAGTTTTTTAATATTACATTTTATAAAAACTATAAATCCAGTTAATTATTTTTTAATTATAGTAATAATAATAACTTTCATATTTATTACTGGAGGGGTCATCAATATCTATAATAATTTTGGAAGTGTTATAAATGAAGAGCCATTTTATATTTATAGTAAAAACCCATATTTTACAACTTGATGATATTCATTTTTATTAAATCCATTTTTTGCTGTTAATCAATTTTTTCAAAATATATTAAGAACAGGTAATTATCATTCATTGAGTAATCCTCCTTCTTGAGATAAATTTAGTAATGCAAATTTTTTTGCATGAAGTGAAACAATACAATGAAATATTCTTATGATCATCCAATATGTATGAATATTTATCTTAGGTACAATTTATTTAATCAATATAATATTAAATAAATAAATTTAACAATTATAATTATTAAAATAACATTATTAATTATATATTTAATTTAATAATGAGAATATGCACAAAAAACTTTTTAATTATAAATATTATTTAACAATATTTATAATTAAAATATAAGGAAATATTATGATAGATAGATATTCAACAAAAAGAATGCAAAAAATATGATCTGAAGAAAATAAATTTAATACTTATTTAAAGGTTGAATTAACATCACTTGAAGCATGAACAAATTTAGGGATAATACCTAAATCAGATTTTGATTTAATTAGAAAAAATGCAAAATTAAATTTAAAAAGATTGAAAGAGATAGAGATGTTAACTAAGCATGATGTTATTGCTTTTACAAGATCAATTTCTGAAACACTAGGTGATGAAAAAAAATGATTTCATTATGGACTTACTTCTACTGATGTTGTAGATACTGCATATTCAGTTCAAATTAAAGAAGCAAATTTACTTATTCTTTCTAATTTATTAAATTTTGCTGATATTTTAAAAGAAAAAGCTTATGAATATAAAAACACACCAGTTATTGGTAGAACACATGGAGTTCATGCTGAAATAACATCATTAGGATTAAAATTTACTCTTTGATATGATGAAATGCAAAGAAATATACAGAGATTTAAAAAGGCAAGCAAAAATATTGAAGTTGGTAAATTATCTGGTGCTGTTGGTAATTTTGTAAATACTTCTCTTGAAATTCAAGATTTTGTTTGTGATAAATTGGAAATTAATTCTTCTAAAATATCAACACAAATATTACAAAGAGATAGACATGCAGAATATATTTCTACTTTAGCTATTATTGCTACAACATTAGAAAAAATTGCTTTAGAAATTAGAAATTCACAACGTACTGAAGTTATGGAAATGATGGAATTTTTTTCTAAAGATCAAAAAGGTTCATCTGCTATGCCACATAAAAAAAATCCAATTGCTTCAGAAAATATTTGTGGAATTGCTAGAGTTTTAAGAGGATATGTTATTCCTGCTTTAGAGAATAATTCTTTATGATATGAAAGAGATATTTCTCATTCTTCTGTGGAAAGAATTATAATTCCAGATGCTACAAATTTAATTGATTATGCTTTTAGAAGATATTCAAAAGTTATACAAAATTTAATAATAGATCAAAAGAAAATGAAAGAAAACATTAATTTAACTCAAGGAACTATTTTTTCACAAAGAGTTTTATCTTTTCTTATTCATAAAAATATGTCAAGAGAAGAAGCATATGATTTAGTTCAAAAAATTGCAGACAAAGCTTGAAATAATAAAATTTCATTTATGAAATTATTAAAGAAAAATAAAAAAATAAATTCTTTAATTAATAATAAGGAGTTTGAAGAACTATTTAATCATGATTATTTTTTAAAAAATGTTGATTTAATTTACGAAAGAGTTTTCAATATTAAATTTTAGAAATTTTGGTAATATTTTAATTATGCATAGATTTTTTATTTTAAATAAACAAAATAATCCAAAGGAAAATATAATTCCAACTAAGGAACTTTTACATCAATTGATAAAAGTTTTAAGAGTAAGAGAAGATGAGGAATTTGTTTGTATTTATCAAAATTTAGAATTGATTTGTAAATTAATAAATAAGCAAATTATTGTAATTGAAGATAATGAATTTATTATTGATAAAAATAGAAAAATAACACTTTTGCAATCAATTCCTAAAATTAAAAAGATTTCTTTAATAATTCAAAAAGCAACTGAATTGGATGTTGATGAAATTATTTTTTGAGAATCCAATAGATCAATAGTTCCTTTAAAAAATATAAGAGATAAATTTGAAAGATTTGAAAAAATAATAATTGAAGCATGTGAACAATCAAGAAGAAATGATATTCCTAAATTAAAATTTATTTCTTCTTTGGAAGATGTTGATTTTTTAAATAAAGAATTTTTTGTTTTTTATGAAAATGAAAAGAAATTACAATTTATTGATTCATTAAAAAATAGAAAAAGTAATGATTTAGTATTGGTAATTGGTCCTGAGGGTGGTTTTGAAGAAAGAGAAATAAATTTTTTTAAGGAAAAGGAAACAAATATAGTTTCTTTAGGAAAAAATATACTAAGAACAGAAACTTCTGCAATTGCTTCAATAGCAATAGTTAATAGTGAGGTCAACTAAATTATGAATGGTATTGATAATAAAATATTAAGAAAAAAATATATTAATTCTGGACAATATCAAGATATATTAATAGTTGGTTCTAGGGTTTTTGACACATTAAGAAATATTGGTTTTATTTTGCATGTTCTTGCATTTATAATGGGAATTTTGACTTTAACTGATATTATTTTAGGTGGAAATAGTAGATCTATGGAAATATTAGAAATAGTAACTTTAATTATTATTGGTTTGATTATTTTAGAACATGTTTTATTTCCTTTTTCTGAAAGACTTTGAACAAGATATTTATTAAGAAATTTTTGAGGAGTTAATAAAATATCTACAAAAATAATCTCTCCTAAAATTGTTTTGTTAAATGAAACTTTTTCAAAAGTTCATGATGAGGAAATTAAAACTCAAGTTGAAACAATTTCCATTAATTGAATTAAATTACATAAATTTTCACTATCTAAAATTTTCGTAATTCAAAGTAAAATGAATGTGCCTAATGAATGAAAATCAATGGCTAATGAAAATAAAGAAATGTTTAAAATATTCATTCCAAATTATTTAATTGTTGATTTAAAAAGAAAAGAAATAAAATATCATTCTGTTTTAAGACTTTCTAATTTAGATTTACCATATCATAAAGAATTTGTTTTTACATTTAATTATGATAAAAATGAAGCCACTTGATCAGGAATATTTCCATCTAATCCAATGTATGGTGAATGAGAATGAAATTTTAAAAAATAATTTTATTTAAAGATATGAATAAAATAATTTTCTATATAATTAATAAGAGTGTGTTTTTATTAAATAATTTCATTCTCAGTTGGTAGAACAATTTTAAACTGCTTTATATACTAAAAAAGCTATATAAACACTTTATAATTGTGTTCTCTACCTTTAAACCTACTGAAGGTTTAATTTTGTTTACTATAAAAAATAATTAAGGAGAAAATATATTATGAAAGTAAGATCATCTGTTAAGCCAATGTGCAAAGATTGTCAAGTAATAAAAAGAAAAGGGAGAGTTAGTGTCATTTGCAAGAATCCAAAACATAAGCAAAGACAAGGATAGTATTAAAAAATTATGGCTAGAATATTAAATATTGAAATTCCAGATAACAAAGCTATTAAATTCTCACTTACTTATATATATGGTATTGGTAGAACAACTGCTTCAAAAATTTGTGCAGCTGCTAATGTCGATGAAACAAAAAAAACAAAAGATTTATCTGATGATGAATTAACAAGAATAAGAGAAGAAGCTTCTAAATATACTACTGAAGGTGATTTAAGAAGAGAAGTTCAATTTAACATTAAAAGATTAATGGAAATTAAAACTTATAGAGGAATGAGACATAGAAAAGGTTTACCTGTTAGAGGTCAATCTACAAAACAAAATGCAAGAACAAGAAAAGGTCCTAAAAAGACTGTTGCTAATAAGAAGAAATAGTTAGGAGAAGGTTATTATGGCAAGACAAACATCAAGAAGAAAAAAAGCTAAAAAAAATATACCTTCAGGTATAGCTCACATTCACTCAACATTCAATAATACAATTATTACAATTACAGATATGTCTGGTGATGCGATTTGTTGATCATCAGCAGGTGCAATAGGTTTTAAAGGAGCTAAAAAATCAACTCCTTATGCAGCACAATTGGTTGCTCAAAGTGTTTCAAAAGTTGCAAAAGAAAATGGTGTTAAGACTTTAAAAATAAGAATTAAAGGTTTTGGACCAGGTAAAGATGCTGCTTTAAGACATCTACAAGCTTCCGAATTTGAAATTTCTGACATTAAAAATGTAACACCATTGCCACATAATGGTGTTAAAAAACCTAAAAAATTTAGAAGAAGATAAGGAGTGCAATTAAATAAATGGATAAATTTTTAAAACCAACATTTACAAAAAAAATAACTGAAGAAATTAAACAAAATCCTGAACATTCACAATTTATTATTGAAAAATTGGAAAGAGGTTTTGGTAATACTTTAGGAACTGCAATTAGAAGAACTCTTCTTTCTTCAATTCCTTCTGCTGCACCTTTTGCTATTAAAATAAAAGGAGCAATGCATGAATTTCAAGGAATAGATAATGTTAAAGAAGATGTTGCTGAAATAATTCTTAATTTAAAAGAATTAGTATTAAAAACAGATGTTAACATTTTAGATATTGATGAAACTTTTGAAGCTACAGTTGTTTCTAAAGAAGATCAAGTTTTAGCATCAGATATTGAAATGCCTATTGGTATTGAGGTTGTTAATAAGGATTTGGTTATTGCAAATACTTCAAAACATGGTGCATTAAATTTAAAATTATTTATTAGATTTTCAAAAGGATTTAGAACTTTTGAAGAAAATAGAATTTTAGTTGCAGAAGAATTAGGCGAAAATGAAATGATTATTCCTATGGATTCTAATTTTTCACCAATTAAAAATGTTAACTTTACTGTTGAAGAAGTTAATCCAGGTGAATCATATGTTTATGAAAGACTTGTATTAGATGTTATAACTAAAGGTAATATGAAGGCTTCAGAAGCTGTTTCAATGGCTGGGGCAATTTTAAAAAAACATTATGCTTCATTTGAAACTTTAGCAGTAATTGATGAAACAAAAGTTGAAGAAATGTTTGAAGAAGAACAATTTGAAGAAAAAGAAGATACTCAATTAACAATGCCAATTGAAGAATTAAATTTATCTGTTAGATCACAAAATGGTTTAGAAAAAGCAAAAATTGAAACTGTTGGTGAATTAATAAATAGACCATTTTCTGCTTTAAAAAGAATTGATAATTTAGGTGATAAATCAGTATCAGAAATTGTTGAAGCAATTCAAAATTTAGGTTTATCATTTAAAACTGAATAATAAGGAGTAATTATGGCTAAAAGAAATAGACAACAAAGACAATCAAATGTTCATAGTCCTGCTAGAAGAGCAAGGACTGAAAGAAACCAACTTACAGATTTAATTATTCATGGTCAAATTGTTACTACTCATGCAAAAGCAAAAAAGTTACAAAAGAAAATGGATAAATTAATTACTTGAGCAAAAAAAGATACTGTTCAAGCAAGAAGAGAAGTTGCAAAAACTTTAAGAAATGTTAAAATTAATGATAATCAAGATGCTGTACAAAAACTTTTTGGTGAAATAGCACCAAAATATTCTAAAAGAAATGGTGGATACACTAGAGTATTGAAATATGGAAATAGAAAAGGTGATGCTTCACCTATTTCCATAATAGCCTTTGTTTAAAATTAATAAAATATCAAAAGTACCTATTAGGTACTTTTGTTTTATAATTATATACATAATAATTTAAAAGGAAAATATGAAATTTGAACTTATAAGTAAATTTAAGCCTAATGGTGATCAACCTGAAGCAATAAAAGAAATTTTAAAATCTTTAAAAAAGGAAAATGATATAGTTTTGCTTGGTGCCACTGGTACAGGTAAAACATTTACAATGGCAAATGTTATTGAAAAATATAAAAAATCCACTTTAATTTTAGCACCTAATAAAACTTTAGCAAATCAATTATTTATTGAAATGAAGCAATTATTTCCTAAAAATAGAGTTGAATATTATATTTCTAATTTCGATTTTTATCAACCTGAAGCATATAAACCTTCTTCAGACACATACATAGAAAAAAGTTCAATGCAAAATTGACAATTGGAAATGATGAGAACATCAGCAACAACTTCTTTAATAACTAATGATGATGTTATTGTTGTTGCTTCTGTTGCCGCAATTTTTGGTCACAGACATCCTTCAGAATATGGCGAACAATTTAAAAGAGTTGAAAAAGGACAAAAAATACAAAGAAAAGAATTACTTCATTGATTAGTTTCTTTATCTTATGAAAGAGGAGATGAATTATTGCCTGGGAAATTTAAAGCTAAAGGTGATGTAATTGAAGTGAATCCTTCTTGAACAGATCAATTTTGTATAAGAATAGAAATGTTTGGTGATGAAATAGAAAGAATTTCAGAAATAGATAATTTACAAAAAAAAGTTTTAAAAAATTATGAGAATTATATAATATTTCCAGCTAATTTTTATACAATCAAATCAGATGAAGTTAAAAAATCAATGATTGAAATTGAAAAAGATTTAGAAGAACGTCTAGAATTTTTTAGAAGTAAAAATAAATTATTGGAAGCCGAAAGATTGAAACAAAGAGTTAAATTTGATCTTGAACAATTAGATGAATTTGGAATAACTTCAGGAATGGAAAATTATTCTATTTATTTTGATAAATATAGAAAAAAGGGTGAAACACCAGCTAGTTTATTAGATTATTTTCCAAAAGATTTTTTATTAATATTGGATGAATCCCATTTAATGATTCCACAAATTAGAGGTATGTATAAAGGTGATAGATCAAGAAAAGAAACTCTTGTTGAGTATGGATTTAGATTACCAACTGCATTGGATAATAGACCATTAATGTTTGAAGAATTTGAAAAAAAAATTTCAAAAACTATTTATTTTTCGGCCACACCTGGTGAATATGAATTAAATAAAACTAATAATAAATATATTGAACAAATAATTAGACCAACAGGTTTATTGGATCCTATTGTTGAAGTTAGACCCGAATTAAATCAATTAGATAATTTAATGGAAGAAATTTATTTAAGAAAAGAAAAGAATCAAAGAGTTTTTATAAACACAACAACAAAAAAACTTTCAGAAGATATAGCAACTTATATGAAAGATAATGGAATATCTGTTGCTTATTTACATTCTGACTTAAAAACATTGGAAAGAGAAGATGTTTTAAGAAAGTTAAGAACAGGAATATATGATTGTGTGGTTGGTATAAATCTTTTAAGAGAGGGGTTAGATATACCTGAAGTTTCTTTAGTTGCTATTTTAGATGCTAATAAAGATGGATTTATGAGAAATACAAGATCTTTAATTCAATTAATAGGACGTGCAGCAAGAAATAGTGAAGGTAAAGTTATTATGTATGCTGATTATTATTCTCAATCAATGAATGAAGCTATTTTTGAAACAAATCGTAGAAGAAAAATACAAGAAGAATTTAATAAAAAACATTCTATTATCCCTAAAACAATTATTAAGGATATTCCAAAACCTACAATTGAGGAATTTGAAAGTAAACATAAAGTTAAATTTTCTGCTTTAAAAACAAAAGAAAAAATTGATGCTTTAACAAAAGAAATGATGGCCGCGTCTGCTGAATATGATTTTGAAAGAGCTATAAATTTAAGAGATTTAATTACAGAATTAAAAGGAGGATTATAGATGATTTCAAAATACATTGAAATTTCTGGAGCAAGAGAAAATAATTTAAAAAATATAAGTTTAAAAATACCTAAAAATAAATTAGTTATTATCACTGGTGTTTCTGGTTCTGGAAAATCTTCTTTAGCTTTTCAGGTTTTGTATAATGAAGGAAGAAGAAGATATGTGGATTCACTTTCTAATTATGCAAAACAATTTATAGGAGGAACTTCAAAACCAGATGTTGATTCTATAGAAGGTTTATCTCCTGCTATAGCAATTGATCAAAAAACTACTTCTAATAATCCACGTTCAACTGTTGGTACTATAACAGAAATTTATGATTACTATAGATTATTATTTGCTAGAATTGGTAAACCTTTTTGTCCTAAACATAATATAGAAATAACTGCTCAAACTTTTACTCAAATTGTAGATGATATATTTTTAAAAAATCAAGAAGAAATGATTCAAATATTAGCACCTAAAATTAGAGATATTAAAGGTGATCATCAATATCTTATAAATGAATTACGTGAGAAAGGTTTTTTAAGAATTTTAATTAATGGCAAATTAAAAAGACTTGATGAAAAAATAATTTTTGATCCTAAATTAAAATATACTATTTCTATTATTATTGATCGTATTTATATTAATGATGAAAATAGAAGTAGAATTTTTGAAGCAGTGCAAATAGCTTCTGAATATGGAAATGGTAAAGTTGATGTTGAAAATACAAAAACAAATTTAATTACTAAATATTCAAGTCATTTTTCATGTCCTCATGGTGATTTTTGAATAGATGAAATTGAGCCTAGAACTTTTTCATTTAATTCTCCACATGGAGCATGTGAAAAATGTAAAGGTTTAGGTGTTATTGAAGAAGTAACTTGAGAAAAAATTTCAGATCCAAGTAAAACAATTTTGGAAGGTGGGATTCTTTATTTTGGAGAAAAACTAAGAGGGATTGATTGACAAGTTTTTGAAAGTTTATTAAGACATTATCAAATACCTTTAACAAAAAAACTTTCTACTTTTACAGAAGAACATAAAAAATTAATTTTATATGGTTCAAAAGAACCTATTTTATATGTTATAAATTCAGCAAAATTTACCGATCAAAGAAATGAAAAAATCGAGGGAATAGCTAATAAAATTTGAAGAAGATATGAATCAACTTCTTCTGAGGGTGCTAGAGAACATTATAAAAAATTCTTAGGAACAAAAACATGTGATGCTTGCAAAGGAGCAAGACTTCATTCTAAAGCTGTTTCTATAAAAGTTAATGGATTAAATATTTATGAAGTTACTCAAATGTCAATTGGCAAATCACAAAAATGATTTGAAGAATTAAAACTAAATGAGAATGAAGAAAAAATTTCTGGATTAGTTTTATCAGAAATAAAATCTAGATTTAAATTTTTAAATAATGTTGGACTTCATTATTTAACTCTTGATAGAATAGCAGGAACATTATCTGGTGGCGAAGCCCAAAGAATTAGACTTGCTTCTCAACTTGGTTCTAGATTAACAGGTGTTATTTATGTTTTAGATGAACCATCAATTGGTTTACATCAAAGAGATAATACAAAATTAATAAAAACTCTTAAAGATATAAGGGATTTAGGTAATACAGTAATAGTTGTTGAACATGATGAAGAAACTATGGAAGAATCTGATTATATAATAGATATTGGTCCAAAAGCTGGTGAATATGGTGGTGAAGTTGTTTCATTTGGTAAACCAGAGGAAGTCGCAAAGAAAAAAACATTAACAGGAAATTTTCTTTCAGGAAGAGATTATATATCGATTCCCGAAAGAAGAAGATCGGGTAATGGAAAAACATTACAAATAATTGGAGCTACAGAAAACAATTTAAAAAATGTTGATGTCACAATTCCTTTAGGAGTTTTAAATGTTGTCTCAGGTGTTTCTGGTTCTGGAAAATCAACATTAATAAATGATGTTTTATATAAATCACTATTTAATAAAGTTACTAAAAATGGATCAATGAAACAACCTGGAAAACACTTAAAAATTGTTGGAGCAGAAAATATTGATAAAATAATTTCTATAACACAAAGTCCAATAGGTAGAACACCAAGATCAAATCCTGCTACTTATACAGGAGTTTTTGATGATATAAGAGATTTATTTGCAATGACTTCAGAAGCAAAAATAAGAGGTTATGAAAAAGGCAGATTTTCATTCAATGTTTCAGGTGGAAGATGTGATAAATGTCAAGGTGATGGTATTATTAGAATTTCTATGCATTTTCTTCCTGATGTTAATGTGGTTTGTGATCAATGCAATGGAAAAAGATACAATGAGGAAACATTACAAATAAAATACAAAGATAAAACAATATCTGATATTTTGGATATGTCTGTTGATACAGCATTGAAATTTTTTGAAAATCTACCTAAAATCAATAATAAAATAAAATTTTTAAAAGATGTTGGTTTAGGATATATTAAATTAGGTCATTCAGCAACTCTTTTATCTGGTGGAGAAGCTCAAAGAGTTAAACTTGCATTACATTTACAAAAAAAATCAACAGGAAAAACATTATATATTTTAGATGAACCTACAACTGGACTTCATAGTTATGATATTAAATTATTATTAAATGTTCTTAATAGACTTGTTGATGCTGGTGATACATTAATAGTTATTGAACATAATTTGGATGTTATAAAAACAGCTGATTTTGTAATTGATTTGGGACCTGACGGTGGTTTAGGTGGAGGGAACATTGTGGCAAAAGGCACACCTGAAATGATTGCTTCTTCTAAAAACTCCTTTACAGCCCCTTATTTAAAAAAGGTATTAAGAAGGAAATAAAAATTAACCATTAAATTTGTAAAAAAAATTTATTATATAATTAATATGCTATGGAAATAAATTGAAATCAAATACCTAAAAATCCAGGAGTTTACCTTTGGAAAGATAAAGATGATCAAATTATTTATGTTGGAAAAGCTAAAAATTTAAGAAATAGAATGAAACAATATTTTAATAATGAATTATCATTAAAAAATCAATTATTACTTAAACATATTTTTTCATTTGATTATCAAGTTTGTGCTTCTGAAATGGAAGCTTTAATTTTAGAACAAAATTTAATTAATGAATATGAGCCAAAATATAATATAAAAATCAAATCTTCAAAAACATATCCTTATATTGAATTAAAAAAAGGAAAAAATATAAAATTATCAGTTTCAAAAAATCAAAAATTTTATAGA
The DNA here is from genome assembly GCA_027943885.1 of Candidatus Tyloplasma litorale. Lineage (GTDB taxonomy): Bacteria > Bacillota_I > Bacilli_A > Mycoplasmatales > Hepatoplasmataceae > Tyloplasma > Tyloplasma litorale. The sequence continues at coordinate 350,213 of AP027078.1, read as the reverse complement.
GGAGCAAAATATTATGGACCATTTCCTGATGGATTTAGCGCAAGGAGAATAATAAAAATACTTTCTAGTTGTTTACCTTTGGATTTATGTTTATCACCAAATAAAAATGAGCCTTGTTTAAATTATCAAATGGGAAGATGTATGGGACAATGTGTTGGTGAAAATACTGAAGAGAAAAAACAATTTATAATTGAACAAATAGAGAATTTTTTTAAAGGAAAAACAATTTTTTTTGAAGAGGAATTGAAAAGAAAAATTGAAAAAAATAATAAAATATTTAATTTTGAGGAATCTCAAAAATTATTAGAAAATTTAAATTTAATAAAAAAAATAAAAGAACAAAGAATAACTAAATTTAATGATAATAAACATAGAGATATCTTTAATTTTTATGCTTCAGATGGTATTGTTTCTATTTCCATGATGTCTATTAGATTTGGCCATATAAATATTACTAATAATTATATGAATAAACAATTTAATCCAGATCCAAAAGATTCAATTGAATCTTTTATTAGTCGATATTATTTAAATGCCATTATTCCTGATGAAGTAGTTGTTCCTTTTGAATTACAATGAGAACATAAAAACTTTCATCATTCAATTCCAAAAAAAGGTGTTAAAAAGGAACTTATTGATATTGTTTATGAACATGCTAAATCTAAATATGAAAGCAATATTAAAAGTTTTTTATTTGAAATAAAAAATTATGAATATGCAATGAAAATATTTAAAGAAAAAATTTCAAATAAAGAAATTCATACAATTGAAATGATAGATATATCTTCAACTATGGGTTCAGAACAAGTTGGCGCTATTGTTCATTTCAAAAATGGAGAGAAAAGAAAATCAAAATATAGAAAATACATTGTTAATAATGTAAATAAAATGGATGACTATGCATCTATTGAAGAAGTTTCAAGAAGACATTTTCAAAATATAATTGATAAAAAAGAAGAACTTCCAGATTTATTTATTGTTGATGGCAAATATCAATTAATAAAAGTTAAAAAAGTTTTAGAAGAATTAAATATTAAAGATGTTGCTTTATTTGGTTTAATAAAAGATGAAAATCATAAAACCAATGCAATTATTGATTCAGAAATGAAAATAATAAATTTAGAAAAAGGGAGTTTTATTCATTTATTTTTAACAAGAATACAAGATGAAGTTCATCGCTTTGTTATTCATTTTCATAGATCAAGAAGAGAAAAAATAATTTTAGAAAGTGAATTAGATAAGTACACTTTTTTAAATGAAATAGATAAACAAAATTTATTTAGAGAATTTAAATCTATAAGAAAAATTCTAATTGCTTCAGATTCAGAATTAAGAAAAATAATATCTAATAGAAAAGTTGATAAATTTATAAAATCTAGATAGGAAGAAAATAATGGGAAGATTAAGAAAAAAACCTTGGGCAGATGAATATTTAAAAAATTCAAAAATAGCTTTTGTAAATCCTATAAATTTGAAAGGTTTATGAAATAAAGAAGTTTTTAAAAATGAAAATTGTATATGAATAGAAATTGGCATGGGAAAAGGTAATTTTACAATTCAACAAGCAATGAATAATAAAAATATTAATATGATTGGAATTGATAAATATCCTTCTGTTCAAATAGTACCTGTTAAAAAAATTGAAGAAAATATAATTGATAATTTAAAATTCATTTCAGGTGATGCTATGAATATATGTGATTGATTTAATAATGAATCAATTGATAAAATATTTATTAATTTTCCTGACCCTTGACCAAAAAGCAAACATGAAAAAAGAAGATTACTTCATTCTAATTTTTTAAATGAATTTTATAAAATTTTAAAACATAATTCTAAAATAGAATTTAAAACTGATCAATTAGATTTATTTGAATTTGCTTTGGAAGAAGTGAATTCAAAAACTAAATTTAAAATAAAAAATGAAATAAGAGATTTACATAAAAATAAAAGTGATGTAATAATGACAGAATATGAGAAAAAATTTTCATCTTTGGGTAAAATCATTTATTATGTTGAACTTTATAAAGAATAATTTAATGATATATAATTAGTATAGTATGGCAATAGGGAAAGTTATTTATTCTTCTGGAGGAAATTATAAAGTCTTAATTAAAGGAAGAGTTTATTTTGCTAAGCCATTAGGAATTTTTCGAAATGAAAAAATTAAAATTATTGTTGGTGATAATGTGGAAGTACAAATAAATGAAAATAAGCATGGGCTAGAAGAAATTAATGTAATAACAAAATTATTAAAAAGAAAAAATGAATTTATAAGACCTAATATTTCTAATGTTGATAATGCAATTTTAGTCACTTCAATAACTAATCCTAAATTAAATGATTTTTATTTAGATAAGTTAATAACTATATTTAATTCTAAAAATGTAGAACCTATTTTAATTTTTTCCAAAAGTGATTTATTAAAAAATGATGAAAAAATTGAAAAAATAATAAATGAATATAGAAATTCTGGATTTAAAATATTAACAACTGATAATAAAATAACTTTTTTTCAGAAAAAATTATTACATAAATGAACAAAAGATAAATTAAGTGTCATAACAGGTCAAACAGGAGTTGGAAAATCAACACTATTGAATAATTTAAATGATAAATTACATTTAAAAACTGGTGAAATTTCTCAAGCTTTGGGAAGAGGAAAACATACAACTAGGCATTCTGAAGCATTTGAAATTTTCAAAAATTCATATATTGTTGATACACCTGGATTTTCTTCTTTAAATATAAATCAACTTAGTAAAAATGAAATTTCTTGAAATTTTATGGATTTTGAAAAATATGCTGGAAAATGTAAATTTAGTAACTGTCTTCATATTTATGAAGCAAAATGTGAAATAAAAAAAATGAATTATTCTAAACGTACAATGAAAAATTATGAAAAATTATTAGAAGAAAAGGATAATTACAATGTCTAAAAATAATAAAAAAAGTAAAAAAAGTAAAAAAAGTAAAAAAATATTACATAAAAATCCAGTTTGAAAAGGAATAACTTTTCTTTGTAAATCTGTTTACTCACAATGAAAAGTGTTATTTACAATTACAATCATTTTTTTTATTTTAATTTTTGTTTTATCTGGAATAACATTTGCATTAGAAGAAATAGGTAATACTCCTCATTTTAGTGGTGATGGTTTGGAAAATGGTGAATTTGATTATTTTGACTCTTTATGATGAGTTTTTGTAACTATTTCAACAGTTGGTTATGGTGATATATATCCCATAACAACTTTTATGAGAGTTTGAGCAATGCTTATAGGAATAATTGGAATTGCTTTTTTAGCATTATATACAGCCGTTGTTGTTAATGGTTTTGCACAAGAACTTCAAAGAAGAAAAAATTCAGCTAAAGAAAAAATTGTTATAAGTAAAGTTAATGATGAGATGAATACTGAATTAGTTCAATTAAGAAAAGAATTGGCTCAATTAAGAGAAGAAAATTTAAAATTTGAGAATAGCATTAAAAGATTAAGAAAACAAAATAAAAATTTAAAAGATGATTTTAAAAAATAAATTCAAATAAAATGAAAATTAATGAAGATTATTTAATAAATGAATATAAAAATTTTGTTAAAAATAGAAAAATATATTTTAATTATTCTGATCTAAATAAGAAATTTACTTCTAGTATTTTGAAGAATACTAGAGATATTTTAAATGAATATAATACTCTTTTTTCTTATGAAAAAAAGGGTAACAAAAGAGAAGGTGCTTTGATTAAAAAACCTTTTAATGAAAAATTAAAAGAAATAAAAATTTATAAAAAAACTATTAAAGTAAGATTTGATGCAGATTTTGAATCTAAAGCACATGTTTATTTTCATGAATTAGGTCATTTAGTTAATAATCATGAAGATAATAATAAAAATGAAATTAAACTCTCAATTCCTCAAAAAGAGTATGTTGCAGAAGTCATTGCACAAGCCTTATTATTTTCTTTTTTTGATGGAATGTTAGTTTCTCAATTAAAGAATAATAGTAAATCAAATAAAGAAAAATATATTGAAAATTGAATTAAAAATGCTAAATTTTCCAATTCTAAAATTGAAGAAATGTGAAGGCAAATTAATTTTGGTTATGAAAAAATAAGTAAAATTATAATAAAAAACTCAGATTAATAACCTGAGTTTTGTCTTTTATAATTAATTTCATTTTTGATTTTATATGCTTCTTCAATGTCTTTTTGTGAATAATTTAAGTTTCAAGCAATTTTTGTAATATCCATCATTATTTTATAAAATGTTTTTAAATTTTTGCTTTCTTTTAATTTTATTAAATTTTCTTGTAAATTAAAATAAATATTTTCAAAAGAATCTTTCTCATCTAAATTAAAATTAATTTTTCATTCATTATTTTGTAATGTATTACCTACTGAAAAAGCAAAATGAAAACAATCAACTAATTCATTTATAATTATCTTTTTTTCTGATGGCTTTTTTTGAGATCAAAATTTGAAAAATCTTATTTCATTAACAAGTTCAGATATTTCAACACTAAGAGCAATTATTCTATAATTAAAATATTTTTCATTATTTATTTTATCTATGGAATTGCTTCTTATAAAATGATCTAATTCTTTTTGTTTATTCGCCATTTTTTCAAAATTATAATTCATATTAATATTATATATTTATTTATTATTAATTAATATATAATATTAATATGAATTTAAAGGTAATTTGAAAAAAAATTTTAAATCATTTGGGATTGTATTCTGAAGATGGAAAATATAAACCTAAAAAATGAATATTAGTTTATACAACTATATTTGGTGCATTATCTATTTATTATATGATTTTTAGTCTATTCATTAAAATTGATGAATGAAGGAATCCTATATTATATATTATGTCTAATGATTGATTACAATTTGTTATTTCAACATTAGCATTTATTTTAGTTGGATTTGCTTTTATAAAGAGCTCTATGGTTCAATTAATGAAAAAAGAAATAGGTGAGGATATGTTGGTTGCCATGGCAACTTCAGCATCTTATTTTTATTCACTTATTGCTTTTATAATTAATTTATCAACAAATAATGATTTACCTTATTTTTTCTATGAATCTTTAGAAATTTTATGATTAATATATTTAGGAAGATTTATAGAAGAATGATTAACCAATAAGGTTACTAATGATATGAATTCATTGGAATCTTTAAAACCAAAAAAAGCCATTAAATTAGTCGATGGAAAAGAAATTGAAGTAGAAATATCTAATGTGAAAATTAATGATTTTCTTATTGTTAAACCTGGTTCAATAGTTCCTGCTGATGGGAAAATTGTAGAAGGAGAAACAACAATTGATGAATCTACTTTAACTGGTGAATCAATGCCAATTCATAAAATTATTGGTTCAAGAGTTTTTTCAGGAACTGTTTCTTCTAATGGTTTAATTGTTGTTCAAGTAGAAAAAGAAGTTGATGATTCTTTTATATCAAAAATAATAAATTCCATAAATGAGGCTACAAATGCTAAACCTGATTCTCAAAAAATCGCAGATAAAATAGCTAAATGATTGGTACCTTCAGTTTTAGTTATAGCTATCATTACTTTTATTACTACTGGCTTAGTTTATTCATTAACTAGTTTTAATATTCCTGTTCATACATATTTAAATGAACCTTGATTATATTCTTTTTATGTTTTTATAACAGTTTTAGTTATAGCTTGTCCATGTTCCTTTATTTTAATAACTCCGATGTCAGTTTTAATTTCCTCTTTTGCATCAAAAAAAGAAAGTGTTTTACTAACTTCTAAAAATATTTTTGAAACAATTAAAAAAATAGATACTATATGTTTTGATAAAACAGGTACATTAACAAAAGGGAAATTTAAGGTTGTTAGTTCAACAATTCCTTCTTCAATGATTGAACTTTTTGTTAGTGCTGAAAAAAATTCTAATCATCCTTTAGCTAAATCAATAACAAAACATTTTTCAAATATTGAAATTTTCAAAATTAGAACAAAAGAAATTATTGGTAAGGGTATTTTAATTGAAGAAAAAAAACTTATGATTGGATCTTATAAATGATTAAAAGAAATAAATAATTCATTTATAGAAAATGAAAATGTAGTTAATCTTCGTAAAGATGGTTCAGTTATTATATATTTATTTGATAGTAAGAAAGTTTATGGTTATATTGAATTAAAAGATGAAATAAAAGAAACAGCATTAATGGCATTATCACAAATGAGAAGAATGGGTATTGACATTATGATGATTACAGGAGATAATAAAGAAACAGCCTTAAATATCGGTTCTAAATTGGGTATTTCTTCAAAAGATATATTTTATGAAATTGATCCTAATAAAAAATCAAATATTATTGATGAATTAAGAAAAAAAGGTAAGAAGATTGCTTTTGTTGGGGATGGGATAAATGATACAATAGCTTTAGCAAATTCTGATTTAGGTATTGCTATAAATACAAGTATGGATGCAGCAATTGATGTTGCAGATGTTGTTTTAAATTCAAGTGACTTAACTCTTGTTTCTTATGCTATTTGACTATCTAGAAAAACATTGTCAACAATAAATAGAGGGTTTTTAATTGCTATATTTTATAATATTATATTTGTTTCATTAGCAGCAACAGGAATAATTGGAATGAGTGGTATTGGACCTGCGCTTTCAGCAATGTCAATGACTTTTAATGATACAGTTGCAATGATTAATGCATCAACTCTTTTTTTAGATAATAAAAATAAATTTGAAAGAAAAAATAATAATTAAAGTTGTTTTATAAAATAAAATGACTTTTTTTATTTTAATTATTTGCTATAATTATTAAGTAAATATGGCGAATGTGGTGAAGGGGTTAACACAGCGGTTTGTGGTTCCGCCATTCGCGGGTTCGATTCCCGTCGTTCGCCCCATTTTTTTTATTTAAAAAGCCAATTTTATTAAAATATATACTATAATATTTAAAATTGTGAGATTATGAAGTTGGTGCTAAAACATAAAATATCTAGTGTTAATGAAACAATTAATTTTGGGAAAAAATTAATTGAAGTGTTACCTAAACAATCAAATCTTTTTTTTATACAAGGTGAAATTGGTTCAGGAAAAACAACTTTAATAAAAGGAATTGTTAATTCATTAGGTATAAAGGACCAAATAAAATCTCCTACATATGGTTATAAAAGAACATATGATGGAGTAGTTCATTATGATTTTTTTTTAATAAAAAAAATGAATAAAAAAGAGCTTTTATCATTAATTTCAGAAGATTTAGAAAATAATAAGGTTTTTGTAGAATGAGGTAACAAATTTTCTAAATTAAAAAATAGTATATTCATTAATATAAAAATAATTGATGAAAATTCAAGAATGATATTTGTTTATAAAAATTAAAATATAAAATGAAACTTTTTATTGATACTTCAAACAAAAAACTTATTTTAGCAATAATTAATTTTGAAAATAAAATTGATAATTTTTTTATTGAAAATACAAATAATAATATGGCTAAAATTGCTATTTCTAAAATTAAGGTTTTTTTAGAAGAAAATAATTTAGATTTATCTAATATAAAAGAATATATGATAACAATTGGCCCTGGTTCATACACAGGTGTAAAAGTTGCTTTAAATATTATTTCCACTATAAATATAGTGGAAAAGATAAATAAAATATATACAATTGATTCTTTTAAATTAATAGATGATTTAAATAGCAAATATACTTGTATACCTTTTGGTAAAAATAAATTTTATTTTAAAAAAAATAAAAAATCTAAAATACTAACTTTAACTTCTGAAGAAGTTGATCAGTACAATGATGTAAATGATGGATATAAAAATTTCACAAAAGAATTACTTCAAAAAAAAATAGATAATAAATCATTTAAAATATATGATAATTTATATAAAGTTAAATTAAAATATTTATCATCATTTTAATTAGGAGAAATAATGGAAATTAAAAATATATATATAAATAAAGATAAATTATTAAATAATATTTTAGAAGTTAATGGTTGGGTTAGATTTAATAGATCGTCAAAAAAAATAGGATTCATTGAATTAACGGATGGTACTAAATTAAATGGAATACAGTTAGTTTATAAAAAAGATAATGAGGATGTTTTTGAAAAATTATCTTCTATTCCTATTTTTTCAGCTATTGAAATTAAGGGTAAATTAATTATTGGTAAAAATGAAAATTTAGAAATTTTAGTTAGAGAAATTATTTCTATTAGAAAAACTTCTGAAAATTTTCCAATTGGTAAAAAAGAACATGGCTTGGAATTTTTAAGACAAAATTCTCATTTAAGAATTAAAACTAAATTATTTCAATCAATAATGAAAATAAGATCCACAGCTTCTTTAGCTATTCATAATTTTTTTAATGATAATAATTTTATTTATATTCATACTCCAATAATAACTAGTAATGATGCTGAAGGTGCTGGTGAATCTTTTGAAATTAATGCACCTAAAGATAAAGGTTTTTTTGATAAAAAAGCTTCTTTAACCGTTTCTGGACAAATGCATGCAGAAGGATATGCTCAAGCATTGAAAAATGTTTATACTTTTGGTCCTACTTTTAGAGCTGAGAATTCACATACAAAAAGACATGCTTCTGAATTTTGAATGGTTGAACCAGAATCTGCTTTTTGTGATTATCATGAAATGATGGATATTGGCTGAAAAATGTTATCTTTTATTGTAAAAGAAGTTTTAAAAGTAAATAATGAAGAATTAAAATTTATTGAAAAAGCAAATAAAAATAATAAATTAATTCACCAATTAGAAAATATTTCTAAATCAGAAGTTAAAAAAATATCTTATAAAGAAGCTATTAATATATTGCAAATAGCAAGTAAAAAAATTAACTTTCAAGATAAGGATATTAAATTTGGAATGGATTTAGGTACAGAACATGAAAAATATCTTGCAGGTGTTTATTTTAATTCTCCTGTATATGTTTATGATTATCCAAAGGAAATTAAATCATTTTATATGTATCAAAATGAAGATGGGACTGTAAGAGGATTTGATTTACTTATTCCTGAGATAGGTGAATTAATAGGTGGATCACAAAGAGAAGATAGATATGAAATTTTAATAAAAATTATAAAAGAAAAAAATCAAGATTTATCTGATTTACATTGATACACATCATTAAGAGAAAATGGTTATGCTAAATCAACAGGTTTTGGATTGGGATTTGAAAGAATGATTATGTTTTTAACTGGAATGGATAATATAAGAGATGTAATTCCTTATCCTAGAACACCTGGTAAGTTGAATTTTTAATTATGAATGAATATATTCTTGCAATAGAAACATCTTGTGATGATACTTCAATAGCCATTATAGAGGGTTTTGAAGTTATTGCCTTAAAAACATTTTCTCAAATTAATGAACATAAAAAACATGGTGGTGTTATTCCTGAAATAGCTAGTCGATTACATTCTAAATATATTTTTGAATTAATAGAAGAAACTATTAATGACTCAGGTATTAAAATGGAAAAAATTGATCATATAGCTGTTACAGGTGGTCCTGGATTAATAAATACTTTACAAGTTGGTATTGTTGTTGCTAAAACACTTTCTTTAAAATTAAACAAACCTTTGTATGATATTAATCATATTGAAGCACATGCTTATTCTCCCTTCATAAACAATCATCCTAACACAATCCCTCAAAAAGCTATTGTTGTTATTGTTTCTGGTGGTCATACAGAAATATTAATAAAAGAGGGTTGAAAATATATTCAATTAGGTAGTACAAGAGATGATTCTATAGGTGAATCTTATGATAAAGTGGCAAAAACTTTAGGATATGATTATCCTGGAGGAAAAATAATTGATGAAATAGCATCCCAAACAAATGCATTAGAAATAGAATGTCCTATAACTAATTTACCAAATTATGAATTTTCATATTCTGGATTAAAATCTCATATTTTAAATAAAAGCAAAGTTAAAAATATAAACAAAGAAGGATTAATTAAGGGTTTTCAAAAATCTGCTATAACACAAATTATTAATAAAATTAATAAAGCAATTGAAGAATATAATATTAAAGATGTTTTTATTGGTGGTGGAGTTTCTGCAAATTCTTTACTAAGAAAAAAGATAATGAAAATAAAAGATATTAATGTTTTTTTACCTAAATTGAAATATACTGGTGATAATGCAGCAATGATTGGATATTTAGCTTCTATAAAAATTTATTTAAATTTAATTGAACCTTCTAATTTAGAAATGGATGCTGATCCAAGGAGGAAATTTTAATTTATGGCAATAATATTAGATGGAACTAGACTTTCTCAAAAAATTAACACAAAAATAAAAAATGAAATTTTAAATTTGAAATCAAAACCCTCTTTAGTTGCAATTCAAGTTGGTAATAATCCTGAATCTAATCTTTATTTGAAACATAAAGAAAAAAAAGCACAAGAAGTAGGAATAAATTTTTCCCTTTTAAAATTAGAAGAAAATATAAATGAAAAAGATTTAATTAAAGAGATTTTTAAATTAAACTCTAATAAAAAAATTCATGGAATAATGGTTCAATTACCATTGCCAATTCAAATTGATCAAAATAATATTTCTAAATCAATTGATCCTTCAAAAGATGTTGATGGTTTTCATCCTTTAAATAAAGGATTACTTGATATAAATAAAGCAGAATTAATCCCACCTACAGCAAATGGTGTTATTAAATTATTTGATGAATATAATATAAATTTACTTGGTAAAGTTGTTACTATTATTGGCCAAGGAGAGATTGCAGGAAAACCATTATCAAAATTACTTATTCATCGAGGTGCAACAATTATACTTTGCAATAAAAATACAATTGATTTATCTTATTTTACAAAACAATCAGATATAGTTATATCTGCTGTTGGATATAAACATTTAGTAAAAGAAAATTTCATAAAAAATGGTTCAATTGTTGTTAATATTGGACTTACAAGAGAGGAAAAATTAATTTTTGGAGACATTGAATTTGAAAAAATTCAACATAAAACTTCTTATATAACACCAATTACTGGTGGAACAGGTCCAATGACTGTTTCTTTATTATTGGAAAATACTCTAAAATGTTATAAATTAATTAACAATGTTAAATTTAAATAAAAATCAATTAAAAGCTGTAAAAAAAATAGAAGGACCATTAAGAATAATTGCTGGTCCAGGTTCTGGAAAAACAAGAACAATTGTTTCTAAAATAGCTTATATTTTAAAAAATAATTTGGCTTCTCCAAATGAAATTCTTGCAATAACATTTACTAATAAAGCAACAAAAGAAATATCAGAACGTATTTTAGAAGAAGTTGGTGAAAAATTAAAAAATGTTTTTACCTATCATGGTTGATGTAATTCTTTATTAAGAATAGAACATAATGAATTAAACTTAGATCGTAATTTTGTAATTATTGATTCTTCAGATTCTCAAAGTAGAATTTCAAATTTAATTAAAGAAAATGAATTTATTGTTGAAAAAAAAGAAGCAATAAGTTTTTTTGATAAAATCTCAAGAGAAGAAATTTTTGTTAAAGAATTAAATGATTCTAAAATAATAATGGAAAATCAAATTGCTACATTATGAGAAAAATATAATAATTCTAAAAAAATTAATGGACAACTTGATTTTAATGATTTAATTACTGAAGTTAAAAAATTATTAACTTCTAATGAGAATATTAGAAAAAAATGAATGTCTAAATATAAATATATTTTTATAGATGAATTTCAAGATACTAATAATATTCAATTTGAGATAATAAAATCAATAACAAATGAAAATTCAAATATAACTGTTGTAGGAGATCCTGATCAAAATATATACTCTTGAAGGGGTGCTAATATTGATTTGATTAATAATTTTAATAAATGATTTCCTTCTTCAGAAACAATTATGTTAGATCAAAACTATAGATCTACTCCTGAAATAATAAATGCTGCTAATAATTTAATTCAAAATAATAAAAATAGAGTTTCGGAATTTAAATCATCTCCAACAAAAAAACATGGTGATCCTATTGAATGAATATCACTTAAAAATGAATCTGAAGAACCATATGAAATTGTTAAAAAAATTAGAGAATTTAAATTAGAAGGATTTAATTATGATGATATGGCAATTATCGTTAGATCATCATATAAAACAAGACCATTGGAAATGATTTTAAATGCTAATAGTATGCCATACAAACTTATTGGTGCTCAAAAATTTTATGATAGAAAAGAAGTTAAACAAACTTTAAAATTTTTATTGTTTGCATCAAAACAAAGCAATTCTAATCTTTTAGATATAATAAATGATCCTCCAAAAAAATTTGGACCAAAAAAAATTCAAAAAACTAGAATTGAATCTGAAGATTTAGGAATTAGTATGTGAGAGTATCTTTCACAAAATTCTAGTAGTCAACCTTTACTTATTTCTAATTGAATTAAGCAGACAAAAAATTTCATTTATAAAATAAAAGAAGATAAAAATTTAAATGCTATTTCTGATTCTTTGGAAGAATATTTAGAAGAAATTGGTTATATAAATAGATTTTTTGATGATCCTGATAGAAAGGATAATATAAAAGAAATTTTAAATATTATTCAAAAAGAAATAATTAATATTAATGGAATAACTATTGAAGATAAAATTATTCAATTCTATAATAATGCAACTTTATCTTCAGCAGGTGATGAAAAAACAGATGATGGAGAAATAAAAATAATTACTGCTCATGCATCTAAAGGAACAGAATTTCCTATTGTATTTATATTTTCTATGAATCAAGGACATTGACCTTCATTTAGATCTATTCAAGTTGGAGAATTAGAAGAAGAAAGAAGAGTTGCATATGTTGCTATGACAAGAGCTATGAAAAAATTAGTTATCACTTTAACTAATGGCTCTTCTTCTTATGGAAATTCATTTACTGAACAATCAATTTTTGTTAATGAAATAATTGAAAAGAGTAATTTTAGAAAATATAAAAATAATGAAAATACAAATCATTTTGAATTTGGAGAAAGAGTAATTCACTCTATTTTTGGAGTCGGAACAATAATAGGTAAGAAAAATGGTTTTGTAAAAATAAAATTCGATAATGATGATAAAATTCATGAAATTTTATCAGGACATAAAAGTTATAAAGTAATTAAAGGTTAAAATGGTTTTTGAATGAGTACTTTTATTATTCACAATAATATTTGGAACACTAATTATGTTTTTTTGTGTTCGTTTTTTCTTTAATTTAAAAAATATTGAATCTTCATATAATAACATGGCTGATTTATATTCTTCTGTTGAATTAAATATCAAAACACGAAAAATTAAATTTATACCACAAAATAATGGCGAATTTAAATCTAGGGAATATAATATTGAAGAATTTATTTATATGATTTCTACAAATTCTGAAACTAGAAATTTTAAAGATTTTTTAAAAAAAATTAATAATAAAGTGGATTTAAAAGTTTTAAATGAATTAATTTCCAATTTAAATGAAAGCATTCTTCTTTCAATTAGTTATATAGATGAAACAACAACTATTGGGGTAATTTACATTAATAACAATTCCAAAATAGTAAATGGAAAATGAAAATTTCAAATTGCTGAAACAAAATTATTAGAAAATACTTCTTTAGATATTTCTTATTTTAATAGAGGAATAAAAGAATATGATGATGATGAAATTTTTAATTTAGTTTCAAAAGATATTAAGAATTTAAAAACAAAGGGTTTTACTTTAATGAAAATTGCTTCTAAATATAAATTAGTTTCTTCAACTAAGGATTTTTTAATTTTGAAATTGCAATTATTAAGGCTTTCTCAAATTTTAGAAAATAAAGAATTTAAAACTTATTTATCAGAAGATGGTTCTATCTATGTTTTAAATCAAAGTATTAGGAGAAATAATCATTTCCTTATTAATAGAGTTTGAAATAACGTTATAAGATCATATTTTAGTAAAAAATCAAGTAATGAATATATTGATTTTAAAATTGAAGATTTCAATATATTTGCCATTGCTGAAACAAGAAAAGATAAAGGAAAAATAAATGAGGCTTTTATTAAATTAAACTTAATTTACAAAGAATCATTAAATTTAAATAAATTATCTTATAAAAAAATTAAAGATATTTTCTATAAGGCAAATAATTTAAATCAAGAATCAATTAAAATAATTAAATTATTAAAAGATAAACAACCCATAATAAGAAGTGCTAGTTATAAACTAAAAGAAAGACAACCAAATTTAATTCATGAATTTTTTATAGATTATTCAATTGAAATTATTAAAGATATTGTAGATTATTCTTTTAGATATAAAAAACAAATAATAGAATTGGTTTTAGGATATTCTAATCAAAAAGCTAAAACAGTTAAATTTAAAAATGATCTTGTTGCAGTTATGTTAGAAGTTTCTAATATTTCACTTGTTTCAAAAATAATTCCTAAATTAGGCAAAATTAGTGAAAATTTTTATATTGCTTTTGCAGAAAATACCAATGATAGAAATGATTTTTTTAGTTGAAGAAATAGTGCAGCATCTATAACAAAAAATAATTGTGGAATTATTCAACTAATTAGAGATGAAAAAGAAGGTTCTATAAAATTAACTCGTTCTATAAAACCTTCTTATATTTTATTAAGTAAAACCTTTATTAATGAAAAAGTTCATTCTAAAGAGATAAGTATAAAGTTAAAAGTTTTTAAAAATACTTTAGATAAAAAAACAAAAATAATTTCAATAAAATAATTTTTTTAATATAAAATATGTGTTATAAATTGTTTGAAAAATATAAACAAGCATTAATTTATTATATTTTAAATAAATTAATGTTTTTAATTTAGAAAAAATTAAGGGATAAAATGAAATTTAAGTTAAAATTAAAAATTATTTGTGATTCAAATATATTTAGGGTTATTATGTCTATTTTTATTATTATTTGCTTAGCATTGGTTATAATATTACCTTCTATATTAAATGCAAGACCATCATGATCTGTTATGGCATTTAATAGAGATTCTTCTTCAGGAACAAGGGAAGCTTTTGCAGAAAAAGTTTTAGATAATGATTCTTTTTCTCCTGGTTTTAATGCTAGAGAAGTGAGAAATAATGATGCTATGATAAATGCTGTTGCCAGTAATGGACCTTCAGTAGGATATGTTTCATTTGGAACAATTGCTGAATTCGAAAATGATAAGCCAGTTTTAAAAAAGGAATTTAGTGATAAACATCCAAATATTGATTTTGCATCTTTTGAAAGTCAAAATGAAAATGGTGAATGAGAAAAATATGAGCCTACATTAAACAATATTAAATCAAGTAATTACCCTTCAAGAAATTTTAATTCTTTTTTTAGAGTTCGGAATGGAGAAGATGAATCAACAATTTTAAATTTTGATTATGATTATTGAAAAAATCAAAATACTGATGTTTCATATATTGATACAAACAATAATAATTTAAAAGGATCATATTTGTTTTATTCATGAATGAATTATTCTACTAAAGCAGGAGAAATTATTGAAGAGGATGGAGAAATTTCAACAGATTTAGCTGATATGGGTGGAAGAATTGATTTTACAAAATCAACAATTGAAAATTATACAAATGATGTTAATTTAGAAAAAGGTTCACATATTAGTGTTGAAATTGTTGGATCAACTTCGGCAACTTCTGTTGTAACCTCTTTAACTAAATATTTTCAAGAAGCAATTTCTCCATGATTTGATTATAATTTTGTAATTGCTACAAATGGTTCTGGAGATGCTTTTAAAGAAGCGGTCCCAGGTGCAACTGATGCATATATAGGTTTACAGTCAAGAGAAGCTTCTGAAGATGAATTAAAAAGTTGAGGATGAACAGAAAATTCTAATTCTTATAATGCTTTTGCTATAGATGCTATTTTAATTATTTATAATACAAATAATACAAATTATGATGAAAGACCTACAACCAACTCAGAAATATTGAATGAATTATATACAAATAATAAACATGTTTATTATGGATATGGAGATATATTTAATGTTGAACATTAAATATAAAATATTAATAAGAGAGGGATTAAAAAATGAATAAGCACAATAAGATTATTACAACTAAAACAAAAAAATCTATTGAAAGAAATAAGTCTATTTCAAACAATCTTTTTAAAAGTTGTCTTTTCGTTTTAGCATCTTCTGCATTATTTTTTGCTACTATAATAATTATCTTTGTTTTTATTAAAGGTTTATTTGGGGTTGGAGAAGTTTGAGATGATGGAAATTGATTATTTGGTAATAAATATGATGGAGTTGAACTTTTCGCCGCTGGATTTATGGTTTTTAATACTATTTGAACTACTTTTTTAGCAACTTTAATAGCAGTTCCAATATCAGTTTTAACTGCTCT
The DNA here is from genome assembly GCA_027943885.1 of Candidatus Tyloplasma litorale. Lineage (GTDB taxonomy): Bacteria > Bacillota_I > Bacilli_A > Mycoplasmatales > Hepatoplasmataceae > Tyloplasma > Tyloplasma litorale. The sequence goes on along the minus strand of AP027078.1, from coordinate 333,821 downwards.
TTTTATCACAAGAATTGCTCCTTCATCTTTTAAAACATTCTTTTTTGTTTCGTTATCTATTCTTGCTTCTATTCCATCTGTTATTTATGGTGCTTTTGGATCAAGAGTTATTGATTGAATTATAATGGGTATTTTTGGAACCTCTTCAGGAGCATTGTTAACAATAGTTATAACATTAGCATTTATGATAATGCCAACAATTACACTAATAACAACAGCCTCTATTAATGCAGTTGATAAAAAAATGGAAACCTCTTCATTGGCTCTTGGAGCAACAAAAAATCAAACTTCATTTTATATAACTCTAAGAGCTGCAGCAACAGGAATTCTTGTTGCAACAATTTTAGGTGTTGGTCGTGCACTTGGAGAAGCTACTGCTGTATCTATGATTTCGGTTGATCCTTACACTGGTCCAACATTAGGTTTATTTAATCAAATAAGATTATTAACTTCTACAATGTTTAAGGGTTATAATGAATTAGAACCAGATTCTATTCAAGAAGCTTCAATGTTCGCGATGGCCTTACTATTAATGATCACAATTTTATTTGTTTTTTTAACTATGAGATTTGTTCAAAAACAACAAAATCCAAAACATCAATCATTAAAAGCAACTAAAAAAATTGAGGAAGTACAAAATTTAGAATTAATTGTTGAAAAATCAGGACTTAAAAATTTATCAATTTCCAAACAAAAAAAATATCATAAACTTCAAAAAAAGCAAAAATTTAATGATGAAGTTCATGAATATTATAGTAATAAATATAATAATGAAGTTTTAATAAATAAAACTACAATAAAATCCACTTATGAAAAAGAGAAAGCTAGAAAATCTAAACTTTTAGGTGGATTAACTTGAGTTGTTTCTTCAATTGGAGTTTTATTTTTAGCATCAATTATTTTATTTTTAGTAATAGCAGGTTATAGTGGATTAAGTTGAGAATATATTTCCTCTACAGGTGATGAAGGTTTACAATCAGCTATTTTTGGAACTGTTTTATTAATAATTTTATCAATGGCACTAATTATTCCTTTGGGTATTGGAACAGGAATTTATTTTAGTGTTTTTGCAAAAGATAATAAAGTAAATAGAATTTTATTAACTGGTATTGATATTTTAACTGGTATTCCTTCATTAATATTTGGTATAGTTGGATCTGTTTTATTTTTATCTTTTGCTAATGCAATTGGTTTTGCTCCTTTAGCTGGAGCAATAATATTGACTTTAATTGTTGTCCCCACTGTTGTTCAAACAACACAAGAAGCAATTAAATCTGTTCCTAAAGAATCTATTACAGGTTCATTAGCTTTAGGTTCTACCAAAACAACTTCATCATTAAAAATAGCCATTCCACAATCAATTCCTCAAATAACTTCTGGAATAATATTGGCGATAGGAAGAATAATTGGTGAATCTGCTGCTCTAGTAATGATTTTTGGAACAGTTTCAAGAGATAGCGCTGCTGATTGAATGCAATTAGGTGGAACAACATTAGCAACAGAAATGTATAGTTTAACTCTTTTAGAAGAAATACCATGACATGAAATTGCTGCAATAGGATTAGTTATACTTTCATTAATCTTATTATTATCACTTTTATCAAATTACATTTCTAAAAAAGATTTAATAGGTAGTTTAGGTTTATTATTATCATTGCTATTGATATTAGTTGGAATATTTGTTGCAGAAACAATTGGATTTATAATATTTATTTTAGGTATATTAATTTTAATTATGACAATATTTATGAGTATTTTAAATAAAAGAAAAAGGTAAATAATGAGAAAAGCAAAAGAAATATTAAAAGATAAAAAAATAGTTGAAGAAAAATTAACTCAAGCTGAAATTGCATATAATAAAGTAAATTATGAAAGAAAAATTTATAAAACTAAAATAAGAAATATTGAAAAAAGCATTGATAATTCTTCTCTTTCTAACTTAGAAAAACTTTTAAAAAAAATTGAACATGAAAATGAAGTTTTATCTAAGTTAGAAAATAAAATTGAAAAAATAAACGATGAAAATCTTCACAGTACAAAAAAAATCAAATCAAATATTTTTGATTTAAATGAAAAAATTAAAAATCAAAAAGAAAAAATAAACTCTCTTAAAAAGAGATATGTTAAATATAAAAAAATTAATAAAAAAAATTTATTGGAAAAAATTGAAAAATTAAAATCTAAATCTGAAGCATTAAAACCAGGACAAATAACTAAAAAAGAAAGAGTTGATAAATATAGAAAGCAATATAAATCTTTATTATTAGAATGAAAAAAAATGTTTCCTAATGTTGATGAAAGTATTGCAATTTCAGTTGAAAATTTAAATATTTTTTATGGGAATAAACAAGCAATTTATGATATTTCAATGGATTTTCCTAAAAATCAAGTTATATCAATAATTGGTCCTTCAGGATGTGGTAAATCAACTTTTCTTAAAACATTAAATAGAATTAATGATGAAATACCTTTATTTAAAGCTGAAGGAAAAATTATTCTTAATAATGAAATGGATATTTTAACATTAAAAAATATTTATGATTCAACAGACACTATTACTTTACCTGAATTAAGAACAAAAGTAGGAATGGTTTTTCAACAACCCAATCCCTTTCCAATGTCTATATTTAAAAATGTGTCTTATGGTCCTAGAATTAATGGAGTCAAAAACAAAGCTGTATTAAAAGAAATAGTTGAACATTCATTGAAAAGAGCTGCTATTTATGAACAAGTTAAAGATAATCTTAATGAATTAGCAACAGGATTATCAGGTGGTCAACAACAAAGACTTTGTATTGCAAGAGCAATAGCTAATCAACCAGATGTGTTATTAATGGATGAACCAACTTCAGCTCTTGATCCTATTGCAGCTGCCAAAGTTGAAAAATTAATTTTAGATTTAAAGAAAAATTATACAATTATAATGGTTACTCATTCAATGCAACAAGCTGCGAGAATATCTGATAAAACTGCATTCTTTTATCAAGGTAAACTTATTGAATATGGAGAAACAAAGCAAATTTTTACAAAACCAAAGAATGAAAAAACAAATGAATATATAACTGGTAAATTTGGATAAAAAAGGAGAAAAAAATGTTAACAAGAATTATTGAATTTGAAGAAAGAAACAAAGATAATATAAAAAATATTATTAATAAATTAATTAAACAATATGAAATATTAAATGAAATTTCTTTAAATAAAAATTACGAAAAAGTTTCAAAAATCATTGCTAATCATGATCTTGTTAAGGAAAATTGTGATTCAGCATTTGAAGATACTGTTCAAGTTTTTTCCTTTTCACCTTTGGGAATTGATTTAAGAAGAAATATTTCATATACTATGATTGTTAAAATATTATCAACAATATCTAAAAATTGTAAAGAAACAGCTAAATTTATTTCTAATAGTTATGATTTAAAACCTAGTTTAAGTTGATTAAATGAATTTTGTGAAAAAATAATAAAAAGATTTAATGATTTAGAAAATGTTATAACAACTGAAAATCCAGAATGAGCATCAAGATTAATAAAAAAAGATATTTCTATAAATGAACTTTATAAAAGAGAATTGAAATCTTTTGCTCAAAAAATACTTTCTACAAAAGAAAAATTAAACAAAGATCAATTAATGCAAGATGTTATTCTTGCAATTAAATCATTAGAACTTACTTTAGCAGGTATAAAAGAAATTAGTGAAATGACATTTTATATTACAACAGGAAAAATTTTTGGTGACTAATATCTAATTATTTATTATTCATAGTAGTATAATTATAATTAATATGAAAGATACCAAAGAAATAATATCTTACTTAAAAGATAAAGGTTTTGTTTATTCTGGATCATCTATTTATGGTGGGTTAGCTAATTCATGAGATTATGGTCCTTTGGGGGCAATGCTTAAGGATAATATAAAAAATGAATGAAAAAAATTTTTCATTGATCAAGAACCTGAACAAATATATCATTTTGATTCTGGAATAATTTTAAATTCTAATGTTTGAAAGAGTTCGGGTCATATTGCTAAATTTAATGATCCTATGATAGATTGTAAAAGCTGCAAATCTAGATATAGAGCAGATCATTTAATTGAAGAAAAAACTAATTTAAATCCTGATAATCTTAATTTTGAAGAACAAACAGAAATAATTCATAAAAAAATAAAATGTCCTAATTGTAAAAAAAGAGATTGAACCAAGGTAAGAAGTTTTGAATTAATGTTCAAAACTTCTAATTCAAAAATAAATAATGAAGATAATTTATACTTGAGACCAGAAACTGCTCAAGGTATTTTTATTAATTTTAAAAATGTTATAAACTCACTTAATCCTAAAATTCCTTTTGGTATTGGGCAAGTTGGTAAATCTTTTAGAAATGAAGTAACTCCAGGTAATTTCATTTTCCGAACAAAAGAATTTGAACAATTAGAATTAGAATTTTTTGTAAAACCTGAAGAAACAGAAAAATGATTTGATTATTTTTTAAATAAAATAAGAGAATTTTTGCTTAAATTAGGTTTAGATAAAAAAAATATAAAAGAATTTGATGTAGATAAAGAATCTTTAGCTCATTATTCATCTAAAACAATAGATTTTGAATACAAATTTTCTTTTGGATGAGGCGAAATATTAGGTTTTGCAAATAGAGGAGATTTTGATTTGAAAAATCATAGTTTGAATTCAAATGAAAAATTAAATTACTCAATAGCTAATTCAAATGAAAAATATTATCCACATGTGCTAGAAATTTCAATGGGAGTTGAAAGATTATTTTTTGCACTTATTTCTGAATTATTTATAGAAAACAAAAAAAGAGAAATTTTAAAACTTCCCTTTTCTTTAGCTCCCTATAAAGTTTCTATTATGCCATTGACCAATAAATTAAATGAAGAAGCAAAAAAACTTTATAATGAATTATTGAAAAAAAATATAGGTCCTATTAATTTTTCAACAGGCGGTTCTATTGGTAAAAGATATAGAAAACAAGATTCTATTGGTACATTTTTTGTTATTACTTATGATTTTGATACAGCAAAAGATGAAAGTGTTACGATAAGAAATCGTGACACAATGAATCAAGAAAGAATTCTAATTAAAAATATTAATGAATATATAAAAAATAATGCAAAATAATAATTTAAAAGAATTAATCAAAATAATAGAAGATAAAGCCACAATATCAGAAGTGATTAGTGATTATATTTCTTTAGAAAAAAAGGGAAATAATTATATTGGTTTATGTCCATTTCACCCTGATACTAAACCTTCAATGTCAGTATCTGATAGTAAAGGTATTTTTAAATGTTTTTCTTGTGGCAAAGGTGGAAGTGTAATTTCTTTTGTTCAATTGCATGAAGGAATTTCATTTATAGAATCTTTAAAAAAACTTTCTAATAAATATAAAATAGATTGAACAAAATATTTATCAACTTATTCAATAAAAAGAGACATTAATGTTGATCGTGGTATTGAGATTTCTAATGATGCGTTAGATTTTTTTAAATTTAATTTAAAAAATAACAATTCAAGTAAAGTTAAAAGTTATTTAGAAAAAAGAGGAATAACAAAGGAAATTATTGAAAAATTCAATATAGGTTTATCAGGAGATGGAAAATCTCTTGTTAATTTTTTAAAATTGAAAAAGTATTCAGAAGAAGAAATAATTAAATATGGTCTTGGTAGAAGAAGTGAAGATTCATTGATACATGATTATTTTATAAATAGATTAATGTTTTCTATTTATGATTCTAATGGTGAAATTGTAGGTTTTTCAGGTAGAGTCTTTGATAATGATAAATATGCTAAGTATTTAAATTCTCCTGAAACACCAACATTTAAAAAATCAAATATTTTATATAATTTACACAATGCTAAAAGTGAGGCATCCTTAAAAAAAGAATTAATTATTGTTGAAGGTTATATGGATGTTATTGCTTTATATAAGTTAGGTTTTAAAAATTCTATAGCAACAATGGGAACAGCATTAACAAGGAATCATATTAATGCAATTAAAAAAATTTCTAATAATATATTACTAGGATTTGATTCAGATGTTGCTGGGATTAATGCAACTTTATCAATAGGGAAAGAATTATTAAAAAATAATTTTAATGTTAATGTTATAGAATTAGATGGTGTAAAAGACTTAGATGAACTTCTTTCTAAAAGTAAATCCAAAATATCAAAAACATTAAATTCTAAAGTTTTATTTTATGAATTTTATAAGAAAAATACATTATCTAAATTTAAAAAAATTGATAAGAATAATATAAATTTAATAAAAGAATTAATATCCATTATTAGTTTTGAAAAAGAAGATTTAATAAGAGAAAATAATATAAATAATCTTGCTAAAGAGCTAAATATTGATGTTGAAGTAATTTTAGATGAAATAGATAATAATTTAAATAATTCTAAAAAAACTAAACAATCAAAATCAGAAAACCAAATAAAAAAATTTCCTAAGGAGATTATTACAACAGAATTTTTAATAATAAATTATGCTTCATTAAATGATGAAGCATTTAATTTTTTAAGTAAAAACCCAATTCCGATTCATAATCCAGAACTTTTAGAGTTTTGAATAATATATAAAAATTACAAGATGAATAATCTTCCTATTGATTCTAAAATTAAAAATGAAATTAATAAATTGAACGAAAAGGTAATTAGTATTAATAAAGAATCAGAAATAATGGAAATTCAAAATATGCAAAGTTTTAAACAACATATTGAAAAAGTAAGAAGATTATTCAATAAGTTAAATCGAGATCAAATTTATCATGAATCAATGACTATAAAAAATGAAAAAGAAAAAAAGGAATTATTTTTACTTTTAAGAAATTTGACTAAAAAATAAATTAAAAAAATGATATAATTAAAACAATGGTTGAAACATTAAAACAAAAGGAGCTTTCAAAGGAAAAAGCGGTTAATAGAAAATATAGAAAAATAATAAATGCCTTAAAAAAAACAAAGAATTCTAACAAAGAATTCTTAACACAAGATCAAGTTTATGAAATTCTTGAAAAAAATAAAATTTTAATTTCTGAAGAAGAAACTAATAGTTTTTTATATATACTTCAGAAAAATGAAATAATTTCCTCGATAGAAGATGTTTCTGATGAGAAAGATAAAGATGAAAAATCAAATGAAGAATTATTATTAGAAAAATATCGGAAAATGTCTGATGATGATTTAGATAATGATTTAGGAGAAGCTAAAGATCATATCAAATGATATATGCGACATGTATATAGAAATGGTAAGCTTTTAAGAACAGATGAAGAAATTGAATTAGCAATTGCTCTTCAAAAATCAAAACAAGAGAATGCAACAGAAGAAGAAATTTTAGATGGAAATCATGCTAAAGATGTCATGATAAAAAGAAATCTTAGATTAGTTGTTAATATAGCAAAAAAATATAAAGCAAGAGGTTTACCTTTTCAAGATTTAATTGCTGAAGGTAATAGTGGATTGATAAGAGCAATTAATAAATATGATCATACAAAAGGTTTCAAAATATCTACTTATGCTACTTGATGAATTAGACAGGCAATAACTAGAGCTATTGCTGATCAAGCTAGAACAGTTAGAATTCCAGTTCATATGGTTGAAACAATAAATAAGCTTTCTAAAATAACTAGAGAATTAATGCAAGAATATGAAAGACAACCTACTGATGAAGAATTAGCAAAAGCTATGGGAGAAGGATTTACAGTTAAAAAAATTAATCAAATAAGATTAATAAATATAGATCCAACTTCATTAGATAAATCAATACATTCTGAAGGTGAATCATTTTTATATGATTTTATAGAGGATAAAAGAATAGCAAATCCTTATGAATTTGCTCGAAATAAAGAAATTATTTCTAAAATAAATGATATTCTTCCTAAATATTTAAATGAAAGAGAAGTAAGAATTTTAAGAATGCGTAATGGATTATCAGAAAATTCTGAAGAAATAAAAGAAGCAAAATCATTGGAAGAAATAGGAAAACTAGAAGATATTTCTAGAGAACGGGTAAGACAAATTGAATCTAAAGCTATGAAAAAAATAAAAGAAAAAGCTAAAAAGGATTTAGAACATTTTGTTTCTGATAATTAATATATATATTAAAAGACCATTATATATAATGGTCTTTTTATTTATTAATAAATATATAATTATTATATGAAATATAAGAGGTTATCATTTATTAAGTCATTAATAAATAAAGATGAGTTTGTTTTAGATGTTGGAACAGATCATGCATTAATTCCTATTTTTTTATTTAAAGATAAAATAACTCAAAATATAATTGCTTCAGATATTAATGAAGAACCTCTTAAAATGGCTCAAAAAAATATTATTAAAAATAATTTAGATAAAAAAATTAAAATCATAGTTTCTAATGGTATTGAAAAAATAGATGTTGAAAAAATAGATGTTATTGTAATTGCAGGTATGGGTGGAGATAAGATATCTGAAATAATTTCACAAAAAAAATTTAATGGAAGATATATTTTACATCCTACAACTAATTTTGAATTAGTTAGAGAAAGATTATCTAAAATAAATTTTTATATTAAAAATGAATGAATTATAAAAGAAAGAAAAATTTTTAATTTAATTATTGAAGCTATTCCTGGAACAATGAATCTTAGTAAAAAAGAATTGTTTATGGGCCCATCTCTAATTTATAAAAAAGATAAAGAAATAATTGATTATTATAAATATAATTTAAAAATTTTTAATGATAATTCAATTAAAAGTAAAAACATTAATTTTAAAAAAAATGAAAGAGAGTGATTAAAAGATAAATTATGAAATGAAAAAAATTAAAAGAATTATTAGATAATGAATTTCCACCAATGGCAGCTATTTTGGAAGATTACATTGGCGAACAAGTAGATATTAAGGAAAATATAAATAAAATAATGGTTACATTAGATTTAACTCTTAATGTTATTGCTCAAGCTCAAAAAAATAATGTTGATTTAATTATTTCTCATCATCCAATGTTTTTTGGTTCTAAAGATGAAATACTTAAAAAAGACAAAATAATAAAAGCTCAATATAAATTATTAAAAAATAATCAAATAGGATTATATGTTATACATACAAATGCTGATTATAATCCTAATTCTATTGCTTATATGCAAGCATTGGCATTAGATTTAATTAATATCAAGCAATCTGAGAATAATACTCATGTTATTGCAAGTTTAAAGGAAACATTACCAGCTTTTGAATTTGCTGAAGAAATAAAAGAAATTTTAGAATTAGGTGATATTCAATTTAGAAATAATTTTGATATTAATTATCCTGTAAAAAAAGTTTTGATAGCATCAGGTGCAGGTGGATCAGAAATAAATATGATGGATGATTCAATTGTTAATTTAATTGGAGAAGTTAAACATCATGAATGGGTCACAAGTAAAGATAGAGGTATAAAAGTTATTGAAATATCTCATTTTTCAGAAAATATTTTTAAATCTATTGTAAAAATATTTTTAGAAAAAAATACAAAAATACAAATAATTTTATCGGAGGAAAAAAATGCATATAAACTACATTAATCCATCATTAAATAAATATTTAAATTATAAAAAATTTGAAAAATTATTACCTATACAAAATATTGCTATACCTAAATTGATTAAGAAAAAAAATCTTTTTATTGAAGCTCCTACAGGAACTGGTAAAACTTTAACATTTTTATTACCTATATTACAAAATATTAATTTTGACAATTTTAATACTCAAGCAATAATAATTGCTCCTACAAGAGAATTATCAACTCAAATTCATAATGTTTTAAAAGAAATAAAACCATTTTTAGATTATGAAATCAAATCACTTTTAGCAATTGGTGGGGAAGATTTTAATGATCAAGAAAGAAAACTAAAAAATGGAAGTCAAATAATCATTGGTACTATAGATAGAATAAACTCTTTAAGAGAAAAAATAAATCACTCTTTAATTGATTTAAAATATTTTATTATTGATGAAGTTGACATGATTTTTAATTTTGATGCATTTAAAAATATTGAAGTTATATCTAAAAAAATACCTTATTGAACAACAATTTCATTTTTTTCTGCTTCTTTTCCACTTGAACTTCAAAATTTAATTAAAAAAACTTTTAATAAAGAAATAGATAATATAATAATTAAAAAAGATGCTCAAGATAAAATAGATTCTTTTTTTATAAAAGCATATGATGGTGATAAATTAAAAACTTTAATAGAACTTTTAAATTCAAATCAATTTAATCCTTTTTTTTCTTTAATTTTCACAAAAACAAATGAAGAAGCAGAATTTATTTATTCAAAATTAAAAACAAAGGGATTCAAAAATGTTGCTTTATTTAGCTCTAATTTATCACAAAGAGAAAGAAATAGACTATTAAAAAAAATAAATAAATCAGAAATAATTTACTTAATAACTACAGATTTAATGTCTAGGGGTATGGATTTTCCAGGTGTTACTCATATTGTCAATTATTCTTTACCGATTGATTTAACATACTATAAACATAGAATAGGTAGAACAGATAGAAATATTGTTAAAGGAAATATATATGATATTTATAATGATTCTGATATTTATAGATACAATGAAATAGTTAAAAAAAACCCAAATGTTAATTTTACAAAAATTAAATTAAAATAAAAAGAGATGGAAATTTCCATCTCTTTTTATTTTAATGATTATTTTTTAATGGTTACTCCTGCACCAACTCCACCAATTCCAACATGACCAATTATAGCTGATGGAAGTCAAGTTTTTCCTAAATTTTCAAACCCTTTTTCTTTAAATTTTTCTTGTAATTTAACAAAATCTTCATTTTCCTCACCAAGAACAGTGCATAGAATTTCAACTTTTAATCCTTTGGCAGTTAATTCATGATATTTTTTTATTGTATTGCTAACAACAGCATCTAATGCTTTTTCAACTGATCTTGTTTTAATAACACCATTTGCTTCTAACATTCCATTAACTATTGGAGTTACTGGAACTATCTTTAAAAGAGAACCTGCTAAATATGCTGCTTTAGAAAGTCTTCCTGAAGCTTTTAATCTTTCAAGTCCTTTAGGAAATAATCATCCAAACATATTTCCTCTTTGTAAATCTAAAACTTCAATGAATTCTTCAAGTGAAGCATCTTTTTCCATCATTTCTTCTAAGATACTTGACATTGATAATAATCATGGACCGATAAATTCAGAATCATAAACAGTTATTTTTCCTTTAAACTCTTCATTTTCTGCAGCTAATTTTCCTGAATTAACTTGTGAAGATAAATGTTTAGAAATTGGAATAAATAGTACATGTTCTGCAGTTTCTAAAGCTCTTCTATATTCTTCTTGAATTTCTCCTATTTTAGATGTTGAAGTTTTAAAAACTGTATCATTATTTAAATTTTTATACACAAAATCCAAAGTATAATCAACTCCAGAATATCCTTCTTTACCATTTCAATTTATTATGATTGGAACAAAATTAAATCCCTTTTGTCTTGCTTCTTTTTCAGATCATCCCATTTCAGAATCGACCATTATTGCAACCTTTTTTTTCATTTTGATTTTTATTTTCCCTTTTTAATTAGTTCTTCAAGAGTAACAAATGTACCAAATCCAAATGAACCTGGACCTAAATGACTTGCTTGTTCTGAAGATAATTCTAATTTTACAATATCTTCATTAGAAATATTTAATTTATTTTTTATAAAATCTGCTGCTTTATTTGTTAATTCCTCAATACTTGATTTAACTACAACAATTTTAAATTTTAAATTTTCTTTTTTAATTTTATTTATTACTTCTAAAACAAGATCACCCATTTTATTTAGAGTTTTTTCTTGTGTTCTTGCTCTAGAAAGTTGATCTTTTTTTATTTCACCGTCTGCAACAGTTAATATTGGATTTATTTTCATTAATGAACCCATCATATATTGTAATTTAGTTATTCTTCCACCATTATAAAATCATCAAATATCTCCTGGTGTTAAAAATCCACATATATATTTTTTAGGTAAATCTAAAATTCTCATTATTTCATTAACATCATCATATTCCATAATTAATTTTTCAAATTCTTTGAAATAAAAACTTAATCATGGTGAACAATATTCTGAATCATAAATATGAATTTTATTTTTATATTTGGAATTATTTTGTGCAACATTTTTTACTGCATTTATATTTCCTGAAAATTTATGACTTAACCCAATAAAAATTGCTTCATCATAATTTTCTAAAACTTTATCAAAAGCTCTTATGATACTTTCACCTGTTGCTGTTGAAGTTCCCATTTTAATGTTTTTATCAGACATTTTTTCATAAACTTCTTTTGAATTTATGTCGACACCAGCTCTGTACACTTTACCATTAACAATTATGTTAAGTGGAATAAAACCAAAACCTTTATCTTCAATTTCTTTTCTTGTGAAACCTGAAGATGAATCAACAATTAATCCTATCTTTCCCATTTTTTCTCCTTTATTTTAATAAATAAATTATATAATATATATTATATAGAAAATTTTAATTATGAAATTAAATAGAGAAGTTTTAAAAAAATTATTAGAAGCACCTGGCATTTCAGGTAGAGAATCTTTTGTTTCTAATATAATAAAAGAAAATATAAAAAAATATGATTTAAATCTTGAATATGATAATTTAGGATCTATTTGAGGTATAAAAAAATCAAAAAATAAAGATGCAAAAAAATTAATGATTGAAGCTCATATGGATGAAGTTGGATTTATGGTTACTGATATTTCTAAAAAAGGTTTTATTTATTTTGAAGCTTTTGGAGGAGTTTGAGAAAGTTCTTTAAATTTAACTAGATTAAGAGTATGAACTGATGATTATAAAAATTCTTTTTCTGGAGTTGTTGTTTTACCAAATTCTAATTCACATCAAGGAAAAGGTGAAAATGTTGAAATACAAAAAATGCTTTTAGATATTGGCGCTAGAAATGAAGAAGAAGTTAAAAATTGAGGGATTAAAAAAGGTAGTGTTATAACTTTTGATTCTAAAGTTGAATTTAATGGTTCAAGAGTTATGTCAAAATCAGTTGATAATAGAATTGGTGTTTCAATTATTATTCAATTAATGAAATTTATTCAAAATAAAGAATTTGATTTTGACATTATTATTGGTTGTACAACACAAGAAGAAACAGGACTAACAGGAGCAAGAGTTTCATCATTTAAATATGATGTTGATATTGCTATGGTTATTGATGTTTCTCCTGCTTTAGATTTTAATAATCCTTCAGAGCCTAAGGGAATTTTAGGAAAAGGAACAATGTTAAGACATAAAGATGCTAGAACAATATATAAAAAGGAAGTTATTCAATACTTACGTAAATTAATGAAAAATAATAAAATTAAATATCAAGATTATTTTTCAATGGGAGGAACAAACGCTGGTAATATTCATTTAGCAAAAAACGGAATAACAGTTATTCCTATTGGTCTTGTTTCAAGAAATTTACATACATCTTCTTCTATTTTTGACATTTTTGATTATTGTGAAACATTAAAATTAACTAAAGAAATTTTAAATGATTTAAATTTTGATAAAATAAATAATTTAATAAAACAACACTAGGAGAAAAAATGAATTTAAATTTAAATAGAGCAACTACTTATTTAGAAGAAACAACTGACTCAGTAAATGAAGCATTATTAATATTAATAATTGTAGCTATAATAGCTGTTCTTTTATTATGCATAGCAGTTATATATTTAATATTCTCTTTAAGAAGAAGAACAATAGTATTAAAAAAAACAGATTATTTAATAGAGGATATGACTTATAAATCAGAATCATTAAATGTAACTGTTGAAACACTTAATAAAATATCTAATTATGCTTTATCTTTGGACTCAGTTTCTAAAAATAGTTTTAAATCATTACTTAAATTAATTTCTGAAAATAGAAATTATCTTTATTCAATATTAGAAAAAATTAAATCTGATGTTGAAGCAAAAGAATCTGAAAAAACAAAAACTAAAAAAGAATCAACAAAAACAACAAAAACATCTAAAGCTAGAAATAAAAAAGAAGATAAATAATGAAATTTGTTTTAATTGTTTTGTTTGGACTTTTTTCAGGATATATAATGAACAACATTAAAGAGAAGGAAATTGAAGAAATATTTGAAGATTTAATTAAAAAAGCTGATTATTGAAATGAAGCTATTCAAGAATTCTTTGGAAAAACTTTAAGTGAAATAGAGGGTTTTGATTCAGAAACAATAAAAATAAATTTAGAAATTTTTATAGAGAAAATTACAGAATCAATAGAAGAATTATTAAGAATAGAAGATTTTGATGAGAAAATTAAATATTTAGAATTAAAATTAACAGAAATTTCTTCTTCATTAGTTAAAAAAATTGAAAAATTAGAAGGATTAAAAGCAAAATAATTATGAAATGAAAAGATTTGAAATCAAATTTATCTTGAAGAGGTTTATTAAAAGATATAGCTAATGAGGATAGTTTAAAAAAACTTATTAATAATGGTGATGCTTTTTATATTGGTATTGATCCTACTTCAGACTCCATCCATATTGGTCATTTTTTATCATTATCTTTAGTTAAAATATTATCAAATTATGGATTAAAACCAATAATTGTATTAGGTGGTTTCACAGGTATGATTGGTGATCCCTCAGGTAAAAATTCTGAAAGAGAGATTATTGATCATTCTGTTGTAAAAAATAATGTTTGAAAAATAGGTGAATTAATTAAAGAACTTTGTGAAAAAATGGATATCAAAAATTTTGAAATTTTTGATAATAATGAAGTTTATGAAAATTTATCAATAATAAGTTTATATCAAAAGTATGGAAAACTATTTAATATTAACACAATGCTTGCAAAGGAATCAGTTAAGAATAGAATAAATCAAGGAATTTCTTACACCGAATTTTCATATCAATTATTTCAAGCTATTGATTTTTTATATTTATTTGAAAATAAAAATGTAAAACTTCAACTTGGAGGTTCTGATCAATGAGGCAATATAACTGCTGGTATTGATTTAATTAGAAAATTTCATGGAAAAGAAGTTGATATATCAGGAATAACAATAAATTTATTAACTGATGAAAATGGAAATAAAATTGGTAAGACAAGTGGAAAACCAATTTGATTAGATATTAAAAAAACTTCTAGTTATGAATTATTTCAATTTCTAATTAATCAAACAGATGATATGGCTCAAAAATTATTATTGCAAGCAACAAGTATTACTGAAAAAGAATTTAATGAAATTAAAAATGAACATCAAAATAATCCAAAGAAAAAATTATTGCAAAATGACTTAGCTAAAAGGTTTATATCTATTGTTCATTCATTAGAAAATTATGAAAAATCTTTCAATCTTTCTAAAATTTTATTTAATGAAGATTATGAAAAAATTTCAAAAAATGATTTGTATGATTTAAAAAATCTTCCTTCTATTCAAAATGAAAATAAATCATTAATGGATTTATTAATTGAAAAAGAATATATTTCTTCTAGAAGACAATATCGTGAATTTTTAAATAATGGATCAATAAAATTGAATGGTAAAACTATTCAAGATGAAAAAATCATTTTAAAAAATGAATTTTATTTGGAGCAAGTTTGTTTTATAAATATTGGAAAGAAAAAAAGAGTTTTAATTTGAAATAATAATATATAATTAATAAAATAATTAATGAAGAGACTATAATGTCTCTTCATTTTAAAATTTAGGGGATTAAAATAAATGAAAAATCAAACTAAAATACAATCAACAGTAAAAAAAGTTAATGAATGATATGCATCGAAATCATCATTAATATTTTTTATTTGTATAACAACTATATTTGGATTATTTCAATTAATTTTATTTGTTACTGGTACTATAACAGTAAATGATCATACATTTGGTGAGGAAAATTCATATTTAGCTTGAATAGCAATTGCAATTTCAATTGCTAGTTGTTATTTTGGATTTATAGGTGGCATAATGGTTTTTAGAGGTTCATTTACTTTTATTTATTGACAGTCAGCTCAAATGATAACTTCTTTAATAATTGCAGCACTTTCAGGTATGTGATTAGGTTCATTTGCATTGGCATATTCATTGATGTTTGTTTTTATAAGACATTTTTCTTGAAAAGCAGGAATCATTGAAAAATGAAATTTATCCAAAGAAAAACTTTTTTTAATTTTAACAATTGTTCTTATTTCTACTTTAACATTCTTTATTCTTATAGAAAATTATTTTGAAGAATTACACTATATTCCTGGAATAAATGAACCAAAACCTAAATGAACATGATATTTTGATGCATTTAATGCTTCATTAAGTATCACAGCAACAACAATGATGTTTTTTAAATGAAGATGATGTTTTGTTTTATTCTTCATAACTAAAATATTTATAATTTCAAATTATGCTTATGCTAACATGTATGTTCCTATTATTCAAATGTTAATGTTTGTAATAATGGATGTCACAGGTTTCTTTGCTTGATCTACTCATATTTTAGATAATGTAAATGAAGGTGAGTTTCAAGGCTAATTCAAAATAATATAACCATTTAATTTATTTTTAATTTTTAATTGTTATAATTATGATAATATGGGAAAGAAAGATATTAATATAAATAAATTACCTAGAATTTCTTATGAAGATATTATAAAAGATGGAAATCCAATTCTTAGAGAGGTTTCACAAGAAGTTACTTGGCCTTTAAATAAAGAAGATCTTATGATTATGAATCAAATGATTGATTATGTTAGATCTTCACAAAATAATCTTGAATCAGATAAGAGAAATTTAAGACCTGCTTATGGGATTTCTGCTGTTCAACTTGGTCATTTGAAAAAAATGATGTATATTAGAATTGAAAATAATCAAGGATTTGAACCAGAGGAATTTGCTTTAATTAATCCAAGAATAATAGAACAGTCGAAAAAACAAGTTGCTCTTTCATTTGGTGAAGGTTGTTTATCTATTGAAGAAGAAATACCTGGATATGTTTTGAGATCTCATTCAATTAAAATGATTGCAATAGATCATTTTACTGATAGAGAAGTAGAAATAGAAGCTCATGGATTAACTTCAATAGTTTTACAACATGAAATGGATCATTTATCTGGGATTTTATTTTATGATAGAATAAATAAATTAAATCCTAAAAAAATAGATCCATCAGTTAAGTTAGTTTAATTAATATATTTTCTTAGAAAAAAGGAAATTAATATGAAAAAAGATAAAAATATAATTCAAATAGAGGAAAAAAATAAAATACCTCCTCTTTTTGTTTATGCACTTGGAGGATTAGGTGAAGTTGGTAAAAACATGTATGTTTTTGAACAAGGAACCGAAATTTGAATTGTAGATTCAGGTATAAAATTTGCTTCTGAAACAATTTCTGTTGAAGGTATAATTCCTTCATTTGAATATTTGGAAAAAAATAAAAAACGTATAAAAGGTCTAATAATAACTCATGGTCATGAAGATCATATTGGTTCTGTTCCTCATTTATTAAATTCAGTAGATATACCAAATATATATGCAGGAAAAATTGCAGCTGGATTAATTTGAAATAAAGTTCGGGAAAGAGGAATTAAAAGACCAAAAATAAATATTATTAATAATAAATATAGTATTAAAACATTAAATTTTGAAATAGAATTTTTTAATGTTAATCATTCAATACCAGATTGTTATGGTGTTGTTTTCAAATCAAAACATGGTGTTGTTGTTACAACTGGTGATTTTAAATTTGATTTTACTCCAGTAGGAGCAAGAGCAGATCTTAATAAAATGGCAGCTTTAGGACAAAAGGGTGTTGATTTAATGTTATCTGATTCTACTAATGCTGGTGTTGAAAAATTTTCTAATTCAGAAATGGATGTTAGAGAGGCTTTAGATGATTTATTTTCAACTTCAACTGGGAGAATAGTTGTGGCAACTTTTGCTTCTAATGTTTATCGTGTTAGAGAAATAGTATCAAGTGCTGTTAAAAACAAAAAAAAGGTAGTTATTAATGGTTATTCAATGGATAAAGTTGTTGATATTGCTAGAAGAATTAAATACATTAATGCCCCTGATGATATTTTTATGGATTTGAAAGAATTTAAAAAATATAGCGGAGATGATGTTGTGATTATTTCAACAGGTACTCAAGGTGAACTAAATGCTGGCATTTCTAAAATGGCTAATGGAAAACATAAAGAAATAAAATTAAAACATAATGACACTGTTATTTTTGCCTCTTCCGCTATTCCTGGTAATTATGAAGCTGTTGAAAAAATATCTAATAAATTAGTTAAAATTGGAGTTAATGTTATTGATAATAAAAAAGTTCCTAAAATACATGCATCAGGACATGGTGGAAAACAAGAACAATTATTAATGTTTAATTTAATTAGACCAAGATATTTTTTTCCTGTTCATGGAGAAACAGCTATGCAAGTTAGACATGGACAAACTGCTATAAAAACAGGAGTTAATCAAAAAAATGTTTTTATTCTTTCCAATGGACAAAGATTAAAAATGGAAAATGGAGAAGTTAGAAAATGAGATTCTGTTCCGGCAGAGGATATTTATGTTGATGATACTAATTTAAAAGGTCAATCAAATAAAATTATTGCTAATAGAGACAAAATGTCTCAAAATGGAATTGTTACTATAACTGTAGCTATTGATTCACAAAAAAATGAGATTATTCTAGAACCAAAAATAGAAATAATTGGTGTTTTCCATAAATCTTCTAATAAGGATGTTTTAGAAAAAATTAAACAAGAAGTTAAAAAGGACTTACAAAATTATTGATCTTCAGATGATAAAATAACTTTTAAAGGACTTAAAGAAGTTATAAGAACAACTGGGGAGAGAGTTATTTTTGACACAAGAAAGCTTTCTCCTATAATTGTTTCTATAGTTTTAAATTATTCACAAGAAATAATGAATAATTTTATTAAAGAAAGAAATAAGGAAAAAAATAAGGAAGAATAATATGAAAAAAAGAATTGTTTCAGGAATAACTGCAACAGGTAATCTAACATTAGGTAATTACATTGGTTCAATAAAAAATCTTGTAATAAAACAAAATGAATATGACATATTTATGTTTGTTGCTGATTTACATGGTATAACTTTGCCAATTGATCCTAATGAATTAAGAGAAAATGTTAGAAAACAATTAGCTACATTTATTGCTTGTGGAATTGATGTTAATAAAACAAAATTATTTAAACAATCAGATATTCAAGGTCATACAGAAATGTTTTATTATTTAACAACAATTTCTAATGAAGGTCAATTAAAAAGAATGACTCAATTTAAAGATAAATTAATTAAAAATAATAATAAAACAGAACAAATACCATTAGGATTATTGGTGTATCCAATTTTAATGGCTGGGGATATATTATTATATAATGCTGAAGGTGTTATTGTTGGCCTTGATCAAAAACAACATTTAGAACTTACAAGAGATTTAGCTATTAAATTAAATTCTAAATATAATTTAAATTTTAAAATACCAGAACCTATAATATCTTCTTTTGGTTCTAAAATAATGGCACTTAAAACACCTACAAAAAAAATGTCTAAATCAGATAGTGATTTAAATGAAACAATATTTTTGCTTGATGATCCAAAAGTTGCCAAAGAAAAAATAATGACTTCATTAACTGATTCAGAAAATAAGGTTTATTATGATAAAGATAAAAAACCAGGAATTTCTAATTTATTAACTATTTTATCTGTTATAAAAGGAATAACAATTGAAGAGTGTGTAAATGAATTTAAAAATTCTAATTATAAAGAATTTAAAAAGAGTGTTGCTGAAGCAGTTGCTGAATTATTAGAAACAATTCAAAAGAAATATTATTCTTTAACTGATGAAGACATTCAAAATGCATTAGATAAAAATAGAAACAAAATTCAACAAGAAGCTTCATTAAATCTTGAAAAGGTAATGAAGGGATTTGGAATGAGGTAAAATGATTAATTCAAATAAAGAAAATAAATGATTAATAGGAATTGATTTAGATGGAACTTTTTTAAAAGATGGAATTCAAGGTCAAAGAAATTACAATTTATCAAAAGAAAATATAAAAATCATAAAAAAAGTAATAGATATGGGTCATAAGGTTGCAATAATAACTGGTAGGCCTTGGGATCAAACAAAAATTATATATGATAAATTAAAATTTCGAACAATTGTTGCTAATTATAATGGTGCACATATACATATACCTGATGATAAAGCTTTTATACCAGTTGTTTACTCAATGAATAAAAATATATTGGAAAAAATCTTTAATGAAGAAATAATTAAAAAAGCATTTAATGGTGTAATTATTGAAACTATTAATAGAACATTTACACAAGAAGAAGGTGCTCATCTTGCTAAAAAAATAATGGGTGTTGGTACAATATATAATTATGAAAAATGAAAATTAGGTCAAAAGGTTCCTGTTGATCCTCAAAATACTTTAATTGGAATTAAATTAGATGTTGGAATTCATCCTTATGAAATTCTTCAAACATTAAATAGAAAATATGGAAATTCAATGTTTTTTAGGCTTTGAGATGGAAGAAATAATGAAGAAAATCCATGAGTTATTCTAGAAATTAATCAAAAAGCTTCAAACAAAGGAACTGCACTAGAATATATTGCATCATATTATAATATTCCATTAAATAGAACCATTGCTTTTGGTGATGGAATGAATGATAGAGAAATGCTTTTAAAGGCCTCTGTGGGAGTTGCTATGAAAAATTCCAAAGGAACTATTAAGACATATGCTAAAGACACAACTGATTATACAAATAATGAAGCTGGCGTTGGAAGATATTTAGAAGAGTTTTTTAATATAAAAAAATAGCAGAATTAAACACTATCCTAAGTTTAGGATAGTGTTTTTAATAAATTAGATAAGGTATAATTTACATATTATGGAAAACAAAAATGATTGAATAGATTTTTTACTAAAAAAAGCAAAATTTAATTTAACTGATGAAGAAAAAATAAAATTTTCTAAAGATTTGGAAATATTTCAAGAGGAATTAAAATTTCTTGATTCTTTTGATTTGGAAAAAATAGAACCATTGAGAGTTCCTTTTGAAAATCAAGAATCATCTTTGAGGGAAGATGAAAATATTAAAAATAATTCTAAAAAAATTTTGGAAAATGCCTCTTCTTCAAAAGAAGGATTTATTTTTTTAGAAAAATATAAGGGAAGTAAATAATATGTTTGATAAAGAGAAATGACAAAAAATTAATTTATCTCAATATAGAGATCTAAAAATAAAAGAAAAAGAAAATGATAATTCTATAATTGAAGGAATTTCCTTTGAAAATTTATTGATTAAAAAAGGTATTTTATCAAAAATACCTTTTGCTATAAAGGACAACTTTTCTATTGCTGAAGAAACAACAACATCTGCATCAAAAATTATAAGAAACTTTATTCCTAATTATAATTCCACAATTTTTTTAAAACTTATTAATGAAGGTGCAGTTCCTTTGTTTAAGAGTAATTTAGATGAACTAGCAATGGGAGGTACAGGATTAACTTCTAATTATGGACCTGTTTACAATCCATTTAATAAAAAATATATATTAGGAGGTTCATCATCTGGTTCTAATTATTTGGTAGCTGATGGAACTGTTTCTTTTTCAATTGGTTCAGATACTGGTGATTCAGTTAGAAAGCCTGCTTCTTTTACAGGTATAGTAGGATTTAAACCTACTTGAGGACTTGTTTCAAGAAATGGTTTATATGATTTTGCCCCAACTTGAGATACTGTTGCATGATTTACAAAAAACATTAAAGAATCAGCTATTTTATTGGATATTTTACAAGGTTTTGATCCTTTAGATCAATCTTCAATGCATCCAAAAGATAAAAATTATTTCGAAAATATTGAAATGAATAATGAAAAATATAAAATAATAACTATCCCTTCTCTTGAAAAAGATATTCTTGATGAAGAAATACTTCAAGATTATAAAAAGGCAATAGAAATTTTAAGAAAAGATGGACATGAAATAATTGAAATTCTAGATGATGACTACAAGCTTTTATCATCTATTTTGGTTATTTATAAGGTTATATCTTCAACAGAGGCCTTTTCATGTAATTCTAATTTAACTGGATTTCATTTTGGAGCAAATTTTGGAAAAGAAGGAGATTATGAAGATAAGGTAATTCATGCTAGAACAAAAGGATTTGGTTATGAAGTAAAAAAAAGATTTTTATTTTCTCAAGAAGCAAAATATAATGATAAAAATTATTATTTAAAAGCTGTCAAATTAAGAAGGAAAGTAAATGAAGAGATAAATAGAATCCTTTCTAAAGGAGATGTTTTATTAATCCCTTCAACTCCCAATTTAGCTAATAATATTAATAATTTAAATAAAATCAAATTTAATAATTTATTAAATAGTTTTTTAATTTTATTTAATAGCAATGGATCACCATCTTTAACAATGCCAATAACAAAAAATGGACATTTATCAACTGCCATTAATTTTTCTTCATTGCCTTTTAATGATAAAAAAATTTTTAAAATAGCTAATAGATTAGAGGAGTTGATAAAATAAATGAAAAAATGAATACCAGCTTTTGGAGTAGAAATACATGCAGAATTATTAACTAAAACAAAAGCATTCTCACCTAGTGAAGTTAATTTTGATTCTAAACCAAATACAAATGTTAGTCCTATAGATATGGGTTATCCTGGTGCTAAACCAACAGTTAATAAGAAAATGATAGAGTATGCATATCGATTAGCTAAAATTTTTAAAATGGAAATTGAAGAAAAAATTATTTTTGATAGAAAAAATTATTTTTACCCAGATTTACCAAAAGGATTTCAAATAACTCAATATTTTAAACCTATTGGTAAAAATGGAAAGTTTAAAATTTTTGTTAATGATTATTCTAAAGACATAACAATAACAGAAATTCATATGGAAGAAGATACTGCAAAACAAATTAAAACAGATGAAGGTACTTTATTTGATTTTAATAGAGCAGGAATTCCGCTTATTGAAATTGTTTCTGATCATAAAGAATTATCTTCTATTGAAGAAGTTATTGAATATGTAAAGCAAATAAGAGAGCAATTGATCATATTAGGAATAAATGATGGAAAAATGGAAAATGGTTCATTTAGAGTTGATGTTAATGTTTCTATAAGAGATTCTGAAAAAATGGATTATGGAATTAGAACAGAAATAAAAAATTTAAACTCCTTTAAAAATATTGAAAGAGCATTATATTTAGAAATAAATAGACATATAAAAGAATATAGTTTAGGAAATATAGTAAAATCAACAACAGTAAAATTTGATGAAGATAAAAATATGACGATTCCAATGAGAGAAAAAGATAATCAATATGATTATAATTTTATTCCTGAAGGAAATATTAATCCAATAATATTAACTACAAATTTAAAAGAAGAATTTGATAAAAATTCTGAAAAAGATATTTCTATTTTTGAATTTAGAAATACTTGAAAAGATAAAATTAATAAAACTAATTTAAGTATTATAACTTCTAAAAAAATCTATTTTGATATTTTTCAAAATTTATTTAAAAAAATAAATTTTGATGAATTAGTTAACTTTATTGTTAATAATGTTAAAAATTCAATTAATAATTCCAAGCTTAAAAAAAATAGGATTAATTATGATGAAATTTTACAAATTATAAAATTAAGAAAAGAAGGAAAAATTGATAATAAAAAAGCAAATAAATTGATAAATGATATGTTTGAAAACAATATATCAAATCAATTAGAAAAATTAGGTAAAATAGTAATGTTATCTGATACTAAAATAAGAAATTTAATTTCAAAATTAATAATTGAAAACAAAGAAATGATTGATAATAATTTAGAAACTAGAGTGGAAAGAATTGAAAAATTTTTAATGGGTGAAGTTATGAAAAAAACAAAAGGAAAAGCAAGCCCACAAATGATAAGTAAATTGATAAGAGAAATTTTATGGGAAGAATAAAATTAGTAATTTTATCCATTCTTTTCATTGCTATATATGTCTTTGCTTTTGTGAATTTTAACAATATTGAATGACTTAATGAATTTATAACTTTAATTTTATTTATTATTTTGATTTTTCTAATTTTTATTCCATGACAAGGTAATATTATAAAAATATATAAAAATATTAAGGAGAACAATAAAATGTTAAGTTTACAAGATGAAAAAAACTTTATGCCAGATAAAAATAAAAAAATAGCAGTTATGCTTTCTGGTGGTGTTGATTCTGCAGTTGTTGCTAAATTATTAATTGATCAAGGATATGAAATAGAATGTTTCTTTATGAGAAACTGAGATTCCACAACTAATTTAGAATTAAATAACATATTAACTGAAGATGAAATATGTCAACAAGAAGAAGATTATTTAGATGCTAAAAAGGTATCTAAATTTTTAGGTGTTAAACTACATCGTGTTGATTTTGTTAAAGAATATTGAGATGATGTTTTCTCGGTTTTTTTAAAGGAAATTGAACAAGGACTTACTCCTAATCCAGATATACTTTGTAATAGACATATTAAATTTGATAGATTTGTTTCTTATGTTAATGAATATTTTCCAGAATTTTCTTATGTTGCGACAGGTCATTATGCCAAAATAGTTGAAAGACAAAATAAAAAACTTTTAGCACAAGCCAAAGATTCATTTAAAGATCAAACTTATTTTTTAGCTGAAATTAATATTGATATTTTAGATAAAGTTATTTTCCCTCTTGCAGATTTAAAAAAAGATGAAGTTAGAGAAATTGCAAAGGAATTAAAAATCCCTGTTGCAAATAAAAAGGATTCAACAGGTATATGTTTTATTGGTAAAAGAAATTTTCCAGAATTTATTTCTAATTATTTAAAAGAAAACCCAGGAAAAATAGTTGATTTAGAAACTGGACAAATTCTTGGTGAACATCGTGGAGTTTTATTTTATACAATTGGGCAAAGAAAAGGATTAAATTTAGGTGGTTTTGATAATCCATATTTTGTTTCAAAAAAAGATATTGAAAATAATGTTATTTATGTTTCAAAGGGAAAAAATAATGAAGCATTATTGACAAAGGAAATTTTTGCGAAAAAATTTAATTTTCTTGTTGATGAAAACATAATTAATGATGGAATGAAAATTAAATTTAAAACTAGACATTCCGAAATTATTTATGATGGTATTATAAATCATATTGGAGAAAATGAAATTAGAATAGATTCTAAAGAAGAGATAAAAGCAGTTACACCTGGACAAGAATTGGTAGTATACTTTAATGGAATATGTATTGGCGGAGGTCAAATTAAATAATTATGTTAAATAAAAATAAAGCTTTCTTTCATTATTTTTTAAGTTCTATTTTAGCAATTTTATCAACTATGCTTTTTAGTATTCTTTTAATTGTTTTTAATGATACTTCAGAATTTGCAAATAATATGACAATTTCAAAATCAGCAGGAGTAACATTTGGTTTTTCTCTATTAATTTTTATATTATTTTATTCATTAATGATATTCTTATTTGTTAATGATAAGCAAATTATTAAAACAATAATTCCAATAATTATTTCAACAATAATACTATCTTTGATTATAGCAATAATAGAATGATGTTTTTATTTTATGTATGGAAAACAAACACCCACTAAACCCATATTTACAGGATGTTTAGCTTTCTTATTTTCTATTGCATCTATTTTATTAATATTATTGCAAACCTATTTTAATACAAAATTTATTTTATCTTCAACTTCTAAAAGAAGATCAGATGAATGAGAATATTCAAATTTCATGAATTTATTTTTAAATAGAATAAGTATTCAACATTATGAATATGAAGGTTTTTCTCATTTAAAATCCAAAGATTTAGATTTAATAGTTAAATTTATAGATGATGATGAAATTTCTAGAAAAATTTCCATTTCTAATGAATCACCTTCTAAAATTATTGAAGAAATAATTAAAAAATTAAAAAATGATCAAATTGGTGCTATAGTTTATTTATCTAACATTTTACCTATTATAGAAGGTGAAAATGAAAAAATTTACATATTAAAAAATAATGAATTATTCAAAAAATTTAAAGAAAAGAGAAAGAAAAATGATTAAACCAGAAGCTTATTTTATAGATATTGATGGAACTCTTCTTAGAAGTGGAACAATGGGAAAAATAAATTTAGATGATAAATTTGCAATTAAAAATGCCTCTAAAAAAGGAATATATATAGTACTTTGTACAGGGAGGTCGTTATCTGATGTTAGATCTATTTGAAAACAAATATATGATGAAACAAAATTTACCTCTTATGTAATTGTTAATAATGGTTCTGCTATTTGAAATTTAAAAACTAATGAAATTTTATTTGAAGATTGAATTTCAAAAGAAGACTTTGAAAATATTTTTAAATATGCTGAAAATAAAAACTATGCAATAAGATCTTCTGATAAAAAACAATTTTATGTTAAGCCTGGAATAATTTCTTTTGTCTTAAATAAAAATAAGAATATTTCTATTGAACATGATTTTAATAAAATAGATTATAATAATGAAAGTGCAAAAAAATTAGGAATAATTTGTCATTATAGTAAAAAGAAAGTTTCTAAAATTTCTAAAGATATAGAAAATAAATTTAAAAATGTTGATGTTTCTGTTTCAGGATCAGGAATTTATATTGAGGTAAATAAAAAAGGAATTTCAAAGGGTTCTGCAATTAAATTTCTTTCTAATAAACTAAATTTTAATATTAAAAATAGCGTGCATATAGGAGACTCTATGAATGATGCTTCTGCATTTAAAGTTGTGGGGGCTAGTGTTGCTATGGGTAATTCTATGAAAGATATTAAAAAAATGGCAACATATAAAACTTCATCAGTTAAAAAATCAGGTGTTGCAAATGCAATAAAATCATTTGGTTCAATCTAGATTCTAAAAATAAAATGACAATTGTCATTTTATTTTTTTATAGTTGACATTGCTAAAGAATCCGCAATATCAATATCATTTATTGAATTTATAAATGTTTCCACTTTTAAGTTATCGATATTTTCTTTTGTGTGCCTAAAATAATAATTGTTTGTCAATTTTAAAACTTCATTGCCTTTTTTATTTGTTGCTAACACAATATGATTAAAATTACCTCTTAATTCAAGAGTGAATTTTATTAGTTCTCTTCTTAATCTAGAAGAGGTATAAGAAGAATTTTTGGATTTTGCAATTAATTCATTAAAAGATCAAATTTTATTATTTATAGCCATTTTTTTTAAATATTTTAAAGTAGCATCTTCTGGATTTGAAGTTATTAATTTACTAATTAAAATTTTAGAATAATCTTCAATATTAAATTTATTATTTGATTTTATTAAATCATTTTCTAAATCAATATTATTTTTTATATTTTTTCTTATTTCTGAAGCTGATAAATATTTTTTATTATTAATTCTTTTAATTCTCTCAAATTTCATATTTATATTGTTTTTTTCAGCTTCTAAAATATAACATATTCCCAATATATCATTTGGATTAAATTTATTTTTAACAAATTCTTCAAAAGCTTTAGGAAATGAATGATATTTTTCTTTTAGTTTTTGAATTTTATAATCATTTTGATTTATGGAATTAACTATATTTTTTATTTTTTTTATAGATAAACTTTCTGTTCCAAAAAATATTTTTTCAACATTAAATTTATATAAAATTCTTACGGATTCTTTTGCAAATATATTAGCATTATTTAAAACATAAAATGGTGGAATTTCAATAACTAAATCAATTCCATATTCTAAAGCTTTTTGTGATCTATCTCATTTATTATAAATTGCTAATTCTCCTCTTTGAACAAAATTACCACTCATAGCAGCAACGATAATACTATTAGGATATTTATTCTTTATTTTAGAAATTAACTTTAAATGACCATTATGTAATGGATTAAATTCTACTATTATTCCTATTATTTGCTTTTTCATATTTATTTAAATTATATATAATATTAACTAAACTTTATTATGTGAACATTTCATTTTATTAATTTTATATAATATATATATTATGAAAAAATGAACATCTAATGAAATAAGAAAAACTTGATTAAATTTTTTTGAAGAAAAAGGTCATATGATTTTACCTTCTGCATCTTTGATACCTAAAAATGATAAATCACTTTTATGAATAAATTCCGGAGTTGCTTCTATAAAGCACTATTTTGATGGAAGTCAAACACCTCCAAGTAAAAAATTAGCAAATTCTCAAAAAGCAATTAGAACAGGAGACATTGAAAATATTGGTATAACAACTAGACATCATACTTTTTTTGAAATGCTAGGTAATTTCTCCATAGGTGATTATTTTAAAAAAGAATCTATTGAAATGGCTTGAGAATTATTAACTAGTGAAAAATATTTTGGAATTGATAAATCACTTCTTTATATAACTGTTTATGAAGAGGATTTAGAAACAATAAAATTTTGAGTTGATATTGGAGTAGAAAAAGAAAGAATTTTTAAATTAGGAAAAGATACTAATTTTTGAGATATGGGGAAGGGACCTTGCGGACCTTCAACAGAAATTTTCTTTGATAATGGAAAAAAATATGATTCAAGACTAGCTGAAGAATTAATAGGAAAAGATATTGAAAATGATCGTTATATAGAAATTTGAAATATAGTTTTTTCAGAATTTAATAATGATGGTAAAAATAACTATACTAAACTTCCACAAAAAAATATAGATACTGGTTGTGGATTAGAAAGACTTGCTTCTTTATTGCAAAAAAAACCCTCTAATTTTGAAACTGATTTATTTGAAAAAATAATAAGAAAAATTGAAACAAAAACAAAATATAAATATTTATGAGATTATGTTCCTTCAAAATTAATTTTAAAAAACAAAAAACAATTTTTAATAAATTCATATTTTAAAGCTATTTCTGATTTTGTTAGAGCTATTTCCTTTGCTATATCAGATGGAGCCTCTCCAAGCAATTCTGGTAGAGGTTATATTTTAAGAAGGTTAATTAGAAAATCTGAAATATATAAATCTAAATTAGAGATAAATGAAAATTTTTTACATGAACTTATTGAACCAATAATTGAAATAATGGGTGAAACATATCCAAAATTAATAGAAAAAAAAGATAATATAGAGTTCTTTATAAGAAAAGAAGAAGAACAATTTAATAAAACTCTTTTTGAAGTAAATCAAAAGTTAAAATTTTTAATTCAAAATAATGAACTTAATGAAGAAAATGCATTTAAATTACATGAAACTTATGGATTACCAATAGAAATATTAAAAGATGTTGTAAATAAAAATAATTTAAATTGAAAAAAAATAGATAAATTAATTGAAGATTTTAAAAATATTTCTAGAAGTAAAAATAATATTGATGCAATGAATATTCAAGATGATAAATTTAATAATTTAAAAGAAACAAAATTTTTAGGATATGAAAAATTAACATCCAAATCAAAAGTTGTTTTTGTAAGTGATGATAAAGTAGTTTTTGATCAAACTCCTTTTTTTGCTACTGCTGGTGGACAAGAATCAGATTTTGGTTTTGCTAATAAATTTAAAGTAACTTATGTAATAAAAAATAATAATAAAACTTTTATACATACAATTCCAAACCATAATTTTAAAATAGGTGATTTAGTTTCATTGAAAGTAGATGAATCAAGAAGAAAAAAATTAACAATGAATCATTCTGGCGCTCATTTATTATTTAAGGCAATAGAATTAGAACTTGGGGAAGATAAAGAACAACAAGGTTCTAAAATAGAAGAGAATTATATGAGATTCGATTTTGCTTTAACAAATAAATTTAATGAAGAACAATTAAAATCAATTGAAAGAAGATGTAAAAAATGAATAGATAATTCAACAAATTCAAAAACAATAGTCACTAATATTGATGATGCTAAAAAAATGGCTACTTCTAGAATGAATAATTTTGATTATGGTGATGAAGTGAGAGTTGTGAAACTTAATGATGAAGTTATTGATTTGTGTGCTGGAACTCATGTTAAAAATACATCAGAAATAGAAGATTTAAAAATTATAAAATTTGAAAAAAAAGGTTCAGGTATTTTTAGAATAGAAGCAATAACAGGTCATGAAATGATTAAAAATGTTTTTGAAAAAATTAATAATGAACTTAAAGAAGAAAATTTAAATCCTACATTGAATAAAATAGCATTAATAAATAAAAAATATAAATTACTAAATATTAATAAAAAAATAAATTTTGACAATGAAATAAAAAAATTAGATATAACTTCTTCAAAATATAGAGACAATCTTAAAAAATTAAATAATTTTATTAATAGCGAATTAAAAAAAGAATCTTGAAATCTTGAAAAAGAAATTTCATTATTTTTAAAAAATAAAATTAATCAAAATAAAATTGTAATAATAAATTTAGAGGAATTTAATATTCAAGAAATAGCAAAACCAACTTTATCAATTATTGATCAAAGTAACGCTTATCTAGTTGTTATTATCATAAAAAATAAATTAAAAGTTACTTTTGGATTTATTATAAAAAAAGATAAAATTAATGATTATAATATTAAATTAATAAGAGAATTTGCTAAGGAAAATAATTTAAGAGGCAATGGTCAAAAACAACTTTATATATTTGGTGGTTCAAGTAATATAAATAAAAAGAGTATTGAAGGAATAAAAAAATGAGAATTTTAAGTTTAGATTTAGGAAGTAAATCATTAGGAATATCTATTTCTGATGAATCAAACATCATAGCAATTCCATTGGAGAATTTTACTTTTGAAAAAAATAATTATCAATCTGCTTTAAAAAAAATATTAGATTTAACTAAAACATATAAAATTTATAAAATACTTTTAGGTTATCCATTAAGAACAGATGGAAAAAAATCAGAAATGACTTTTGCTGTTGAAAAATTTAATGAAGCATTGAAAAAAATTTTAGATGATGAAATAATAATTAAACTCTTTGATGAAAGATTTTCTACAAAAAGAGGGATTGAATTATTAAAAATGAATAATAAATATAAAAAAAATATAAATGAATATAAAGATATGGCTGCTTCTTATGTTATGTTAGTTGATTATTTAAATCATCATTTTTAGAAAAGAGAGATTATGAAAAAATTAATACTTGTTGCTGGTGGGACGGCATCTGGAAAAACAATGATTGCTAAAATAATATCTCAAGAATATTTAAATAGAGGTATTAAATCTACTCTTGTTACAATGGATAATTATTACAAATCTATTGATCAATTACCAGAAAATAATGGTCTAGATGTAAATTGAGATGACCCAAAAACAGTAGATTGAGAATTATTTATTTCTGATATTAAAAAATTAATGGCAGGAAAAAATATAGTTAAAAAAACTTATGATTTTAATTTTTATAAGCATATAGGTGAAAAAATAAAATATACTTCTAATGAAGTTATTATAATAGAAGGATTGTTTGCACTAGCAAATAAAGAATTAAGAGAAATATCTCATTCTAAAATATTTATTCATGCTGATGATGATGTTAGATTAGTAAGAAGAATTAGAAGAGATTCTTCCATTAGAAGTAAACAAATTTTTGAACTTGATTTCTTTTTAAAAAGATGAATAAATGATATTAAACCAATGCATAACAAATACATTAAGATTACAAATGATTTTGCAGATTTTATTATTAAAAACAATGAGGAATTTGTGGACAAAGAAAAAGAAAGAATGATTAACTTATTAAACTCAATAGTGGTAAAATAGTTATATTAGGGAAATTTAAGTATGGCAAAAAATAAATTTAATATTGGTGTTAATTTGGATGATTCAAATAAAATTGAGTTAACATCTGAAGGTAAGAAAGACTTAGAAGAAAAATTAAGTGAATTAATTAATGTTGAAAGACCTAAAATGCAAGCTGAATTAGCTGAAGCAAGAGCACAAGGTGATTTATCAGAAAATGCTGAATATGATGCAGCTAAAAATAAGCAAGTTGAAATTGAAGCAGAAATAGCTAAAATTGAAGACATTCTTGTAAGAGCTAAAATTATTAAAGTTGATAAAAATACTTCTGAAGTTCATTTAGGTTCTAAAGTTAAGTATGAAAAAGATGGAAAGGAATTTGAAGTTGTGATTGTTCCTGATTCAGAATATAATCCTTTTTTCGAAGTTCCAAAAATAAGTGCGAGTTCTATATTTGCAAAATCAATAATGGGTTCTAAAGAAGGATCTGAAATCACTATAAATACAGATAAAAAATATAAAATAAAAATTCTAAAAATTTCTGTATCTCATTAAAATTGGACTAGTTTAATACTAGTTTTTTTTATTTTTTAAAAATAAATAATATAAATTTGTTAAAATTATAAAGTGATAATTATATTATCACAGCAACCGCACTTTAATAGGTTCTTAAGAGATAAACCACCTATTAAGGCGAGTCTATGGAGGTAATAATATGGCAGAATATGCTATTATAAAAACCGGTGGTAAACAATTGAAAGTTCAAGTCGGTGAACCTATTTGAGTAGAGAAACTTAACAATGAAGTTGGAGAAAAAGTAATTTTTACTGAAATTTTATCTTACTCAGATGGAAAAAAACTATCATATGGAAAACCTATTTTAAAAGGTAAAGTAGAAGCTATTGTTGAAAAACAAGGTAAAGGTCCTAAAGTTATTATATTTAGAACAAAGGCTAAATCAAATTGATCTAAAAAACAAGGTCATAGACAACCATACACAAGATTATTAATTGAGAAAATTATTGTTGAAAATGATTAAAGTTGATATTTTAAAATCTAATAATAAAATAAAAGAGTTTAGTATTAAAGGACATGCTAATGCAAAAATAGGGAATAGTAAATTTGATCTTGTTTGTGCTGGTGTTAGTTCTGTTGTTTATGGTATTTTAAATTCATTAGAATTAGATTTTTTAAATATTGAAATAAAAAATGGTTATGTTAATATAATTGTTAATAGTTTTTCAAATAAAAATGAAATTATTCTTAACACATTAGAAATTTCTTTAAAAACCATTGAAGAAAATAACGAAAAACATATCAAAATTAAGGAGATATAAATAATGAATTTTAAATTAAATTTGCAATTATTTGCTCATAAAAAAGGTGTAGGTTCTACAAAAAATGGAAGAGATTCTGCAGGTAGAAGATTAGGACAAAAAATAGCTGATGGTCAAGAATGCAAAGCAGGAATGATTATTTTTAGACAAAGAGGTACAAAAATACATCCAGGATTAAATGTTAAAAAAGGTTCTGATGATACACTTTTTGCATTAATTGACGGAATAGTTAAATATGATAAAAAAAGAGGAAGAAAGTTAGTTAACGTGATTCCTAATAATAAATAAAAAAAGAGCATTGCTCTTTTTTTATTTATTTTTTGTGGAGTGATATAATAGATTTATATGTTAGAAATTGAAAAAAGAATAAAATGATTACAAAATAAAGTTAAAGAAGCCAATGCAGATGGTCTTGCTGTTGCAATATCTGGAGGTGTTGATTCTGCAGTAACTGCAGCCTTAGCTAAAAAGGCATTCCCAAATAATACATTTGGTATTTTTATAGGTATTAATTCTTCAACAAATGCCAAAAGAAACTATTTAAGAACTATTAATTTTCTTAATATAGAAGATAAATCAATAGATTTAACTGACTCTTTTGAAAACCTTGTGAAAAATATATTTGAAATTGAAGATAAATATGCTTCATTAGAAACATATGAAGAATATGAAAAAACAGGGAATGCTCCCATTGATAAATCATATTTAGATTTAGATAATTTAAATCAAATAAAGGGTAATATTAAAGCTAGATTAAGAATGATTGCTATTTATGCTCATGCTCAAAAATTAAATTATTTAGTTTTAGAAACATCTAATTTATCTGAAATGATAATTGGATATTACACTAAATGAGGAGATGGTGTTGGTGATATTGCTCCAATTAGTGATCTTTATAAAAGTGAAGTAAAAAAAATGGCTAAAGAACTTAATATTCCTGAAATGATAATAAATTCTTCTCCATCAGCAGATCTTTGAGAAGGTCAAACAGATGAAGAAGAATTAGGATTCACTTATGATGAATTAGAAAAATATAATAAAAATGAAAAAATAAATAAAAAATCTGTTGAAAAAATAGAAGAAATAATTAATAAAAATAATCATAAAAAGGATGGAGTATATAAATATAAAGATGTCAAATAAAAAGGTGTTAGTTCCTTTAATTGAAGGATTTGAGGAAACAGAATATATTGCAGTTAGAGATATATTAATTAGAAAAGGAATAGATGTTGATTCTGTTTCTTTAACTGATTCAAAAATGATAGTAGCTAATCACAATACTATCATAGGTGCTGATAGTATATATAAAAATTTAAAAGGATATATCGATGAATATGATGCTTTATTTATACCTGGTGGAACAATTGGAGTTGAAAATTTAGATTCAAATATTAAATTTGATGAAATACTATTTCATTTTTCATCTGAAAATAAAATAATTGCAGCTATTTGTGCAGCACCTTCTTTGCTAGCCAAAAGAGGATTATTAAAAAATAAAAAATCTGTTGTTTTCCCTGATAAAAAATTAATTGAAATATTAATTAAAAATGAAGCTGATTATATTAATGATGTTAATTACATAGGTGATGGAAATATTTTTACAGGCACAAAAATGCAAATTTCTATTGAATATGCTGAAAATTTAGCAAAATTTATCGAAAGTAAAAATTAAAAAAAAAAAAAAAACTAGAGTTTTTTATGCTCTAGTTTTTTTATATAATATCTATTATTCTATTATTTTAAATTGATCATCTACATCAATTCTTATTTGTTCTTTTCCTATTATTGGCTCATTCTTTTCTGAATCTGAATAACCCATTGCAACAGCAACTGAAGTAGTTTCATTTTCATCAATTAAATTTTTATTTAATAAGAATTCATTTAATAATTCTTCTTTAAATCCTTCAATTGGTGTTGTACTAATATTTAATGATTGTGCTGCTAACATCATATAACCCATTGCTATGTATGATTGTTTTTTAGCTCATTCTGTTGCATCAATTTTATTATTTTCAACATATGTTTCTTGTATATGTTTTAAAGAATTTAATACCATTTCTTTTATTTTATTTTCATCAATTTTTGGTTGAATAACATTTAATTTTCTTTTTAATCTTTCAAATAAAATAGAATTATTAGGATTAAATCATTCTTCTTTCTTTACTATAAATATTGAAATAACAGAAGCTTGATCCACTCTTTGGATATTATAACTTTCAAATACATTAGATATTTCTTTTTTTAAATTTCCTCTTTTAATATTTAGGACTCTTCATGCTTCTATGCCCATTGATGAAGGAGAAGAATTAGTAAATTTGAAAATTTTGTATAAATCATCTGTTGAAATATCTTTTGTTTCATCATATATCTTTATTGCTCTTCTTTTTTTAGCTATTGTATATAATTTTTCATAAATATCATTGTTCATATTTAAATTATATAATATAAAATAAAAAAATATTTGATTATTTCAATCAAATACCAATTAATGAGAATGCAACAATCAATGCTGCAGATACCATACTACAAATTCAAGCTGCATCTGAAAGATTATCATTACTTGCAAAATACATACCAAATGCTGCTAATCCATAAACAATAATTATTGTTAATATTCTAATTATTATATTAGATACTATAGGTATTAATTTTGTACCTTTTCACATAAATCATGCTGGTGCAATAGCAATAAAAAATCCAATAATTAAAACAATTCATTCTCAAGCGGTGCTAGTATCATCTACATTATTTGTCAAATGACCTATAGCTTCTCCAACTGCTGTAAGTCCTGCAAAACCACCAATTGCAACAACAATTGTTCAAAAAAATTTCATTATCATAAATTCCCTCCTTACGAAATTAAATTAAAATTTTAATATATAACTAAATTATAACAAATATTATTTTTTTTAATTTTTATATATTTTATTTAGAATACTAATGATTATTTTTTTATCTAATTTTTCTGTTTCAATTTTAAAAAATAATTTAATATTTTTGTTTAAATTTAAAATTTCTTCTATTTTTCTAGTGGCTATTTTTAAAAAGAATTTTTCTGAAATTTCAGAATCAAAACCCATATTATTAGAATTAAAAATTAAAACATGTGAAGTTTGAGGAAATTTTCTAGATTCCTTGCAAAGTCTAACCAAATTATCAATTATAAAAGGATCATATAAAATTTTTATTGATTTTTTTTCCATTGCTCGGTATCCAAAATAAGCATCATTGGAAATATAAACTAATTTTTCTTTTTCTTTTAAATTATTTCAATCTTTATTACTTTGTATTACATAGTAATCATTATTTTTATTGTTTAATAACATCTGATGGTACATATCCTTTTGGTTTTATTAAAGGATCTTTTCCTTGGTATATTCTAATTATATTGCTTCTATGTCTAACAATCACAAATAAACATACAAAAAGAGAAGAAATTGATGAAATTCAATTAAATGTTCAATAGAAGAATAAATTAGGGCAAGTTGTATATAAAAATGGGTGAGCAAAACAAACTAACATAGAACCCACTATAGTTCCAAAGATAGAACCTAAAGATACTCATCTCATATATTTTATTGTTAAAAGAAAAACTGATATAGCTATAATTGCAAAAATTCAATTAAGGACAATTATAGAACCAAAAGCTGTTGCAACACCTTTACCACCTTTAAAACCAAAAAATATAGGAAATGAATGACCTATTATAACAAAAACAATTGCTCCAGGTATTGATGCATAAGCAAATAAATAATTAGGATCAATTGAATTTAAATCAAAAGTTCCTTTTGTAGCTATCATAGTTAAAATAATTGCCACAAAAACAGCTTTAAGCATATCAAATAAGAAAACAAAAACAAACCCTTTAACTCCATATGCACGTCCAGCATTTGTAGCACCAAAATTTCTACTTCCAGTTTCACCAATATTTTTAGAACCAGCTATAGATAGTATTTGAGCTGAATTTATCGATCCTATTATATATGCAATAAAACAAAATATTAAACTACCTATTCAAAAACTTGGTTCTATAAACATTCCACTATATCAATAGTGGCCAATTTGATTAAATTCCATAATTTTATAATTCCTTTTTCCTTATTTTTTTGTTGGTTCTTTATTTTCATTATTAGTTTTAAGAACAGCTACAAATGCTTGTTGAGGCACTTCTACAGAACCAATTATTTTCATTTTTTTCTTCCCTTTTTTTTGTTTATTAAGAAGTTTTTTCTTTCTTGAAACATCTCCACCATAAAGATGTCCTGTAACATCTTTTCTATATGCTTTGATTGTTTCTCTTGCTATAATTTTTCCACCAATGGCAGCTTGCACAGGTATTTCAAAATTTTGTCTAGGGATAATATCTTTTAATTTCTGAGTTAAACTTCTTCCAGAATAATATGCTTGATTTTTATCAATTATTAAAGAAAGAGCATCAACAGGTTCACCAGCCACTAATATATCCATTTTAACTAAATTACCTACTTTATAACCTATTTGCTCATAATCAAATGAAGCATAACCTTTAGATATTGATTTTATTGTATCAAAAAAATCAAAAACTATTTCTCCCATAGGTATTTCATATATCAATGAGTTCATTGAATCAGAAAATATTTCTAAACCTATATAATTTCCTCTTTTTTTATGAACATATTCCATAAGTTTACCAATATATTCTTGTGGAGAAAAAATAGACATTCTAACATATGGTTCCTCAATATTTTTAATTATACTTCTATCTGGAAATTGATATGGATTTTGAACAAATAAACTTTCACCATTATTTTTATTAATTTTATATATAACAGATGGTGCAGTAGCGATTAAACTAATATTAAATTCTCTTTGTATTCTTTCTTGAATTATTTCCATGTGTAACAATCCAAGAAAGCCAACTCTAAATCCAAATCCTAAGGCTTGTGAAGTTTCTTTTTCATATTCTAATGAAGAATCAGATAAAGAAATTTTTTCCAAAGCATCTTCCAATTGTTGATATTTTTCTGTTTCTATTGGGTAAAACCCTGAAAAAACCATAGGTTTAGAAGGTTTATAACCTGGTAATGGTTCAATATTAGTATTTTCAATATGAGTTATTGTGTCACCAATGGCTACTTGTTTTATATCTTTAACATTAGTTATTACCCAACCAGTTTCTCCAGATTCTAAATATTCCTTTTCAACTTCTTTAGGGGTATTTATTCCCACAGAAACTACTTCAACTTCTTTATTATGTTGAATAAATTTAATTTTATCCCCTTTTTTTAATATTCCTTCTTCAATTCTAACAAATATTATTATTCCTTTATAAGAATCAAAGTAAGAATCAAAAACTAATGCTCTTAATGGCGCATTATCATCTGCATTATTTGGATAAGGAATTAAATCAATAATTTGATCAAAAACTTTTTCAACATTAAGACCTGTTTTTGCAGAAATCAATGGAGCATTAGAAGCATCTATACCTAATGTTTTTAACATATCTCTCTTTGTTTTTTCAACATCAGAAGCTTCCATATCAATTTTATTAATAACAGGAATTATTTCTAAATTATTTTCCAATGCCAAATACATATTTGCAATAGTTTGAGGTTGAACACCTTGTGTTGAATCAACTAGTAAAATAGCCCCTTCTGAAGCTGCCAATGATCTTGATACTTCATAAGTAAAATCAACATGTCCTGGTGTATCAATTAAATTTAATATATATTCTTCATTATTTCTTTTATATTTAACTTGAACTGAATTAAGTTTTATTGTTATTCCTCTTTCTCTTTCTAAATCCATTGTATCCAAAAGTTGAGCTTTCATATCACGTTCAACAACAGAATTTGACATTTCTAAAATACGATCTGCTAAAGTTGACTTACCATGATCAATGTGTGCTATTATAGAGAAATTTCTTATATTTTGTTTTTTCATTAACTTTTAATATTATACCAAATAAAAACCACTCATAAATATGAGTGATTATTCTATAGTTGAATTTATAAATTTTTCTTTATCTTTTGATGTTATTATTTTTCTTTTTGATCCTTCAATTGTTATATCAAAAATTGCAATACATTTTTCCTTTGTTGCAATAATTATTCCATAATCATTAACATCAATTATTGTTCCGGGTTTTTTATTTGTTTTTCTATTAATCAATTTAGAATTATGTACTTTTATAATTTTGTTATCAATTATTGTTCAAGCTCCAGGCTTAGAAGTTAAACCTCTTATTTGATTTCTGACAGATATATTGTTTTGATTAAAATTAATTTTTGCATCTTCTTTTTTGATATTTAATCAAAACTCAACTTTTGATTCATCTTGTTTTGTAGATTTTAAACCATTATCAATATTTATTAATCCTATTGCAGCTTTTTCCTCAATTAAATTAGACATTTTTTCAAATAAAGTATCTACATTATCATTTTTGTTTATTTGAATTTTAAATTGATCATAATAATTACCAGCATCCATCTTAGAAACCATTTCCATCATTGAAATACCTGTTTCTTCTTTCCCTTTTATTATGGCTCAATGTATTGGCGCACCACCTCTGCCTTCTGGTAAAAGTGATCCATGTATATTTATTGCTTTTTCTTTGGGTAAAGCCAAAACCTTATCATTCAAGAATTGGCCAAAAGCACAAGTTACTATATAATCAAATGTAAAATCTTTTAATTTATTTATATCTTTATTTATCGAATTTGTTTTTATTACTTTTATATTATTTTGAATTGCCAATGTTGCAACTGGTGTTTCTTGTAGTTTGGAGTGTTTTCTACCTATTGCTTTATCCTCATTTGTTACAACAACAACAACATTTATTCTATTACTATTAATAAGTGATTTTAAAGCAGCAGCACCTATTTTTGGAGTTCCTAAAAAAGCAACATTAATCATTTAATTTCTCCTGTAATCTTTGTAAAATAGCAACCATTAATAATGTATCATATTCACAATATTTAAGCATATCGAACCTCATTCTTTTTCATTGTTTATCTGGATTTCTTCCCTCTCTTCTTAATCAAGCTTTAGCAAAACCAGCTGATTGATCACCTTTTTGCACATTTTTTAATTTTTTATAATCTAATTCCTTTACAAAATGTGGACCAGCATATTTTATAGAATATGATCCATGTAAATCTTTATGATAATAAAATTTATCTCTAAATGGAATCATTAAATCAATGGTTTGTTCTTTTATTTTTTCCAATAATAATGATTCTTCTACAGTTAAAAAATCTTTTTGTGCTCGTTCAAGACATCCTTTTTCAAAAGACATATTTCAAGCAACATATTTTCCTGGACCAAATTCCTTAAAAACCTTAATAAATTCTTTTCAAACTTCCTTTTCAAATCCATTTCTATTTTCTGCCAACCATTCTTTATGAACTATATTTTTCATAGTTTTAAAATCATAATCATTAGGATTTGTAATTATATGTATAGAGTATTGATAAACAACTTGTTCATAAGGTGAAGCATAATCTGTCAAAGGAATTGCAAGATTTGCAGTTTCAAAATCATACATATATATTGGACCTTTTTTATAATCAGAAAGTATTTTATTTAAACTTTCTTTATTCATAAAACTTTCATTGCTATCTGCAGCATGTTTTTGAATTAATTTACCATATGAAGAAATCTCCTTAGAACCTAAAGAAACTTTAGTATAAAAGTCAACAACATATTTTGTGGCATCTAAACTAGAATCTGAATTAAATTTTTTAGGAGTTAAATAATTATTAGGTATATCTTTTATACTAATAATTCCACTTTTAAATAATTCTGCTTTAATATCAAATTTTAGTCTAGCTACATCAAAAACTGAATCATATTGACAATTATATCCACCTGCTTCTGTTATTGCTCATTTTAAATAATCAGATTTCATATAATCATTATTATTTTTTGTAAATTCTAATTTAGGAGGAATATCTAGTTTTTGTATTTCTTTTATTCTTTTTAAATCATTTTCAAAATTTAAAAAAATTTCATTAAAATAATTTGTTTTAAAAAAATCCTTTATTGGAAATGTTATTGCTGGTCTTGGAATTCTCTTATTGTTTGAATCAAAATTAAAAATATTAATTTCTTCAATTGTTAAATTTCTGTAAAAATAATGATTTTGAGATATAGATCATTTTATTTTTTCTTTCACTTCCCCAAATTTTATTGTCCTTTGAGGTTTAGTACTTGATGATCCAATATAATTAATATTTTTTAAAACTTTTTGAGATTTCTCCTCATCAGTTAATTTTAAATCATTTTTATATTCACTGTCTAATATTAATAAACTATAATCTCAATTTTTATATTTTTTATTATTTTTTTCTATTATTATTTTTTGAAATAAAAGATCAATACCATGAATAGGTTTTGGATATGTCACAGCTTTAACTTCTACTACTTTAAATTCATTATTTGTTTTTAATAAAATGTCAACTTTTATTTTAAAATCATTAAATATGAATCCAGCCTCAAATATTATTAGATTTTTTATTTTGTTGTCATTTATTATTTCATTAACTTTTTTAATATTATTATTAATATTTTCATTACTTAAATCAAATATTTTATGATTAGGAAATTTAGTTTTTGCTCAAATTTTAGCAAATTCTCCAACTTCATTACCTGCTTTAATTTGATCAGGAATATCATATCTTTCACTAGTTAATATTTCACTAAACTCTATTTCTTCAGTTTCTTCTTCATATCTTCAAGGAGTAGCATCACGTAATTGTTTATTTTTTTTTGCTGCTTTTTGAAAATTTTCATTACAATTCAATCAAGCAAAAATATCTCCTTTTAAATAATCAAGATATGCATATTTAGATAAATTTAATTTTTTATTATTCATTTATTTTCATAAATTATAACACTCAAAAAATATAAAATTTATTAGACAATAATATTTTAAAAATATTATATAATTATTAAGTATTATACACAGGAGAAATTATGGCAAATATTAAAGCAAACACAAAATCTAGAATACAGGATGATAAAAGAGAATTAAGAAATAAATCTACAAAATCAAAAATCAAAACTGCAATGAAAAAAGCAAAAGAAACTAAAACAGATGAAGCAATAAATAATGCTGTTAAATTAATTGATTCAGCTGTTACTTCAGGTGTATTTCATGTTAATAAAGCTTCTAGACTTAAATCTAAAATGCACTCTTTAAAATAAAAAATAATAGATCATTACATTAAAACACATGTTTAATTTAAACATGTGTTTTTTTTGTTAATAAAAAAAAGTAATATATTAAATATTACTTTTTTAAAATTATTTTGTTTACATTAATGTAAATGAAGCACCGACAACTATTACTCCAACAATAGCTATTACTCCAGCATAACTAAATAAATAAGGAGCAACTCTTGCATAAGAAGTATTAGAAGCTTCTGCTTGAGCTATAACTAATCCTGTAGTAGGAACTGTCATATTAACTAATCCTTGTGCTAAAGGATATAAAGCCATAATTCCTACAATAGCAGGTAGCATTGCTTCAGGAGTTCCATAACCACTAACTATAGGTGCAATTATAGGTGCTGAAATTCCTGCTAGACCTGACATTGAAGGTATTAAACAAGCCATAAGTACATATATTGGGAAAATACATAATGATAATGCCCCTGCACTTAATCCATCAGATAATTGCATAAACAAGTTATTAGCTAAGAAATAAGCTGAACCTGAATTTGTTAATACTATTGATGTAGCTCTTGAAAGAGTTAAAATAGCAGCAACAGTTCTAAATGTTTTTCATGAAGATTTTCAGTTATTACTCATTTGATCTCAACTATAACCAAAGGCTTTTGCTGATATGAATCATCCGAATACAAATAAGAATCCTAATTGTAAGAATGATCATTCACCTATAACTGAAGAGAAGAAGAACATATGTGACATTGTTTGGAATCAATTAGCTGTTTCTAACCCTGAGAATCAGTTTTCTCATGGTAATAAAACAAATACCATTCATGCCATTACAAAACAAAGAATTACTAATGATAATTTTTGTGGCTTTGTCATTTGTTTACTTTCCACTTTTCCAAAAGCTTCAGCAGCTCATTTTTTATTATCTTCAATCATTTTTTCATCTTCAAATGATTTACCTTTAACCATAACTCTATGACCATATCAAGTTACAAAAGTCATACCAATTGAAGTATAAATAATTCATAGAACAATTCTTAATACAATACCTGTTCCAATACCAATACTTCCTGCTCCATCAGCTTCTTGTCAAATTTTATTAAATTCACCTGCTAATGTACCAAGTGCAAATGGTTCTAAAACTGATGCAGCAATACCTGTTGTACAACCAACTAAAACAACCATAAATCCTGTTGCTGCATCAAATCCTGCAACAATTAATGC
Source organism: Candidatus Tyloplasma litorale (assembly GCA_027943885.1). GTDB lineage: Bacteria > Bacillota_I > Bacilli_A > Mycoplasmatales > Hepatoplasmataceae > Tyloplasma > Tyloplasma litorale. The sequence goes on along the minus strand of AP027078.1, from coordinate 290,332 downwards.
AGGGATAACTATTGGCATCATAGCCAATGTTGCTTCTTGTGTACCTAGGACTGTTCCTCATATTGAAAACACTAAGAATAATACTGGTACAAGTAATAATCTTTTATCTCCTAAACCTTTAATAAGTGAATTAACAACACCTTTTAAAACATCAGTTTCCATTAATAAATCGATCATTACACCAATGGCAATTGTAAAGAATATTAAGTCAAAGGCTGAGAATACTCCACCAATAGTTGCTAAAATAGCATTACCTATTCCATACATACCATTACTTGAAACATATCAGTTTGAATTATTAAAGTTAAATCAACTTGAATCAATAATTTCTTGCCCTGATTCAATAATATTAGAATCAATACTATTGGCATCAAGTGTTCCTGAACCCATCATTCAAGTTCCATCTACTACAGCAATTCAACCATCACCTTCTGGATATGCTTTAGAAAATTCTGATATATATCAGTTCATTCCACCATCATAATAACCTGATAAATTACCATCTGATATGATAGGAATTGCATCTGTTCCTTCTATGTAATCTCCAACTGTCATAAAATGAACAATTCATGTTATGAATATGGCAAAGAATACTACACCTATTAAAATTGTGGTTGCTGAAGGCATTGACAACCGTAATTTTTTTTTCTTTTTTTGAGGCTTTTCGCCTTTCTCACTTTCATTACTAACTACAGTACTTTCAATTTGCATTAATTCAGTTTCTGTAGTAGTATTTATATTATCTATATTCATATTTGTCTCCCTTAATTAAAATATGATTTTAATCTTTATTTAATCATTTGTTAAATAAATTATTATAAACATCATATGCTTTTAAATAATCATCTATTTTGATGTTTTCATTATATTGATGTTCAGTATGTTCTGATCATGGCATTAATGCACCACATGCAATAACATTATCCATAGATTTAGCATAAGTACCACCACCTGAAGTTATTGGAGCAACTTCTTCTTTCATAACTTCTTTATAAGAGTCTTGTATATCTTTTATTAATCAATGTTCTAAAGGAAAGTATACACTTTTAGCTTGCTTAAATACTTTAAATTCATATCCATATTTTTCAGCTTTAGATCTATAAATTTCTTCTATTTCTTTTGCATTAGAAGTAATTGGAATTCTAGAATCTAAAACCAATCTTGAACCTTCTTCATTAAAGTTAGCCATAGCTAAATTTAAAGTTATATTAGCATATTCATCCTTTATTAAACCATTAAATAAAGTTTCTCCATTTGTTTCATCTTTAACTTCATTACGAATGAAATCTAGCATTGGATGTTCTAATGTTTCAATTCTTTTCATTAATTTAACAATTGCATTATCACCCAATTCAGGTTTCATAGCATGAGATGACCGACCATCTACAACTATTTCTTTTCCTTTTCCGTCATTATAAATAGCTTTTGCAGGCACAACATTAGCAGCTGTTCCAGCATTAATAGTTCATCCATTAGTTCCCTTTTTAGAAGTTAATTCTACTTGTAATATTTCTCTTTCTAAAAAAGTTGGAGGAAATTGAGAATCAGGAGTAATTCCAAAAGAAATTTTTTCCTCTAATTTATTATATTTTTCTACTCCTCTTCATTTTGATTCTTCATCAGTAGGGAAAATTAATCTTATTCTTTTATTTAATTTTCTATTTTCATTAAGATCTTTCATTAAATAATAAAGAAGCATTAAAGGACCTTTATCATCTGAAGTTCCTCTTCCATACAATCTTCCATCTTTTTCAGTTAATGTAAATGGAGGTGTATTTCATTCTTCACTATTACCTGGAGGAACAACATCTATATGTGTTAATATACCAATTAATTCCTCTCCAAAACCAATTTCAATATAGCCATAATAACCTTCAGGATCAATATACGATCTCATTCCATCACGTTCAGCTAATTCTTGCATAAATTTAAGTGCATTCTTCATCTCTTGATTAGGATACACATCTTTTAAAAATGTTTTAAAACCAATTAATTTTTTTAAATCATTTTTAAATTCTTTAATATTTTTATTTAAGTAATTCATTTCAAATCCTTCTTAATGAAACAAATATAATATTTAAATTTGCTTCACATATATAAATATAACATATATTTTTAGTAAACACTTAAAAAGTGGTAATTTTATTTATTTAGTGTATTTTTGTAAATCAACATATTTGAAATTAAAACTTTTTCAAATGAATTCATTGATAACTCATAATTATTTAATCCTATATTAAAGAAACATTTATCTAATACAACTTCATAGAAGAACTCTTTTAATAAATGATCATCTTTTCAAATACTAATCTTATTATCAAAATTACTTATCTCTCAGTAGTTTCATCCTGTCATTTTTAATATTTCATTTTTTGAAAAACCTTTTTTCAAAAGAATTTTATATCTCATGAATTTTGAAAAACCTTTCAGAAGAAATTCATTAATTAAATAAATGGATTCTCCTTCAGATTTAAATTGTTTTAAAATTCTATTAGTTTTTTCAATATCCAAATTTAATACATAATCAGAAATTTTATATAATCTTTCTCTTGAAAAATCAAACATTGTTTCTTCTACTATTTTTTCAGTAACTTCACTAATATTTAAAATACTTATTTTATTAAGTTCATTTAATAAAATATCAAAATTATCAGAAGACTTATTTAAAATATTTTTAATATTCTTTTTATTGATTCTTATTGATTTATTATCAAAAAAGTCGAATATAAATTTCTCTATTTGATTTTTAGAAGGGGAATCTTTTTCCAAAATATTAAAATCTACATTATATTTTTTTAAAAATCTACTAGATTTATTTATTTTATTAGGAATTAAAATAAGTATATTATTAATATTTTTATCTTTTATAAGATTAACTTTTTTATTAATATTTTTGTCCATCTTACTAAAATTAATAAAATTTGCATTATTAACAATAATGCATTTTTTATTATTAAAAATATCAAAAGAAAAAAACTCAGAAAAAGCTTCATTTAGTTTATTTTTTTCTTCATAATCAAAAGAAAAAATATCATCTGTTGAAATTTGATTTTTTTGAATTAATTTATTAATTATTTTTTTTCTAATTGAAAATGAATCACTTTTTATTATAAATAACATATTTAAATAAATTATATAAGAAAGAGCAATATTGAAATTCAAAAGAAATTATTTAATAAGAATCATTTATATTCTTTGAATTGATATATAAAAAGTATTGATATTAAAATTAAAAATATTTGTTCATAAAATCCTATCAAACATAATTCCATAGGTAAATATAAAAAAGATAAAATAAATATTATTAATCATAGAAAATAAAACAATACATCTAAAATAGATCATAAAAAGCTAAATGGCAATGCAAATATAGAAATTATATAAATAAAGGATATTATGGGAGTTAATATAATTGATAAAAATGGAGCAAAAATATTATGACTATTTTCTCAAGTAGAAATTGTAGGTAATGAAATATAAAATGCAAAAATAGCAATTAATACTTTATCAATAAATGAATTATTTTTTGGTTGGTAAAAATATATCATAAAAGTTATTGAAAAGGATAAAATCATTGAACTAGTAAACATCATCCATGGATTAAAAATTAAAAAAATAATACCTACTAAAGAAAGTGATTCAATTTTATTTAAATTACTATAATTTGAAATTATTAATGTTAAAAAAGATCTAACACCAGTCAAAGGAAAATAAACTAAAAATAAGAAAAATAAAGATACAATCATTGAAAGAAATTTTATTTTGCTTATATTTCTTATAATTTTTGATAAAAATCAGCTCATTATAAAATAAATAATTGTTATATGAAAACCTGAAATAATAAATAAATGAGGAATTCCTATTTCATATATTTTTTCTTTAATAAATTGATTATTTTCATCTGTTTTTCCATAAAGCATAATTAAAGAAAAATCTCTATACCATCCTTGACTATTATAAACATTATGATATAAATTAGATCTTATATTTTTTTGACTTTTTATTATATTTATATTTTTCGGATATCCATAAGCACTTGCTTTTGTGGATTTATAAAAAATATCAAATGTATTTTTTTGGTTTGAATTCGAATTATTATATTCATAATAATAAGTATCATATTCAATAATATCTCCCTTTATATAAGGATCATCTTCAATTCCCATCAAATAATATTCTTCATCATTTTCTTCAACTAAAATTGATGAATTATAAGTTTTTTCCACTATTGCAATATGATGAAAATCATTTGAAATGTTTTTATGCAAATCAAAATTAAATAAAAACATAAATGAAAAAATAAAAATAATTATAAAAATATAAAACTTATATTTCATTAAATAAAAAACCAAATAAAAAATAAAAAGAGGAATCATTCAAAAAGAATCATTATATAAAATAAAGAAAATAATCATTGATATAAAAAGAGAATTTAAAAAGAAATATTTTTTACTCATATATTTAAATTAACAATTAAAATAAAAAAGACACTAATTATTATTAGTGTCTTTTAATTACTTATTAATTATCTTAGAACATTCTTCTATGCAAATGTTATTTTTTATATTTTGCTTGCTAAAATAATTTCAACATCTCTCACATTTAATTCCATCAAATTTCTCAACTAAACAACTTAAATCTCCTTTTGATATTTCTAGTTTCGCAATCATAAAATGCTTTTTGTTTAAAATTTCTTTTCAATGAATTAATTTATCAGGTAAATTTAATTTTACAAATACTTGATTAGTTCTATTTACCTTATTTTCTTCTCTCAGTTTTTCAATTTCTTTATTTACAACATCTCTAATTTTTAAAAATTCACTAAATAAAGGAATATCATTATATTTTATAAATTCTTCTTTTTTAGATTCAAAAATTGAATTTTTATTATTAATAAAACCTCATGCTTCCTCTGCAGTAACAGGGATAATTGGAGCAATATTATATAAAATAAATTTTAAAATCTCTTTTAAAGTGTATTGTAGCTCAATTCTTCTTATATCTTTTTTATCAACAATATAACCAATTTCTTTATAATAATCAAGTAAATAACTTATTGACCCAGAAGTTAATTGATGCATAATTTCCTTCATTACATATATAAAATTAAACTCATTATATTTATTTATTATTTTATCATTAGAATTTTTAATATCATTTAAAATAGATTTTGATAAAATAGATAATTCTATATTATCTTTTTCTTCATAGTCATATAAATTACCTAATATAAATTTAATAGAATTTCTTATTTTTCTATAATCTTTAGAAACTTGCTTTAAAATATCATCTGATATTTTAACATTATCTTGATAATCTGTATTTGCTACTCAAAGTCTAAAAATGTCAACTCCTAATTTTTCTACAACTTTAATGGGATCAATTGTATTACCAACAGATTTAGACATTTTATTACCTTTTGCATCATTAACAAAACCATGTGTTATGACATTTTTATAAGGGGATTTTTCTTTCATTATATATGAAGTGATTAAAGAAGAATTAAATCAACCTCTATATTGATCAGTTCCTTCTAAATAAACATCTGCTATTTTACCCTCTAACATCATATGAGAAGAACCTGAATCAAATCAAACATCAAATATATCTACTTCCTTTTTCATTTTATTATCATAAGGAATATGTGGAGGAAGTATTTTTTCAATATCAATTTTATGTCAAGCTATAATTCCCTTTTTAGATATTAATTCTTCAATATTTTTTTGTAATTCTTTATCAATTATTGGTTTAGAATTAGCATCATAAATTATTGGAATTGGAACTCCTCATAATCTTTGTCTTGAAATACATCAATCACTTCTATTATTTGTCATTCCAATTAATCTATCTTTACCTCAAGTAGGAAATCAATTTACATTTTCTATTTCTTTTATTAAACCATCTTTTATTTTATTTATTGAAACAAATCATTGTTTTGTAGCTCTATAAATAACTGGTTTTTTAGTTCTTCAATCAATAGGAACAGAGTGTTCTATTTTTTCATTAAAAATTAATGAATTATTTTTAACTAAATCTTCAATAATTATTTTATTTGCTTTTAAATAAAATAATTCATCATATTTTCCTGAATTTATCATATGACCTTTGTCATCCATGACAACAAATAATTCTAAATTATTTTCTTTAACAATTAAATAATCATCATGACCATGACCACCTGCTGTGTGTACTATACCAGTTCCACCTTCTGTAGTTACATGATGGCCTCAAACAATTTGTGATTTTTTATTATTTATTGGATTTATACAAAAATCTCCAATAAATTTATCAATTTTTATATCTTTAATAAATTTTGATTTTAAACCAGTTTTTTCAGTAAATTTATTTATTAAATCTTTAGCTATTAATAAAATTTTATTCTCAACTTTAATTAAAGAATATTGAATTTCTTTACCAAATGAAAGTGCCACATTACCAGGTAATGTTCATGGAGTTGTTGTTCAAATAACAACATAAACATCAGAATTTTCATGTTTAAAAGTAACATAAATGGAATCATCTATTGAAACCTTATATTCAATTTCGGCTTCAGCTAAGGCAGTTTCTGATGATCAAGATCAATAAACAGGTTTTAAATCTTGATACACTATTTTCTTATTTAACATTTCATTAAAAACTTTTATTTGATTTGATTCAAATTTAGGATTTAATGTTAAATATTTTTCATTTCAATCTAAAAGCAATGCTAATTTGTCAAATTGTTTTTGCTGTTTTTCAACTTGTGATAAAGCATAATTTTTACATTCTTCTAAATATTTTTCTTTATCTACTTTCGATAAATTAATACCTAATTGTTGAATTTTTAATTCAATAGGTAAACCATGAGTATCTCAACCAGGGAATCAATTAATTTTTTTGCCTTCTAGTGACTGATATCTAATAATAAAATCTTTTAATATTTTATTAAAAGCATGTCCGGCATGAATATCACCATTAGCATATGGTGGTCCATCATGTAAAATAAATTCTTCTCCTTCTCTATTAGAAAGTTTTTTATATATTTTTTTATCTTTTCATGCCTTTATAAAGAGAGGATCCTTTTCTTTTAGATTACCTCTCATTTCATATTTTGTTTTTGGCATATTTAAAGTATCTTTATAATCCATAGTATTTACTTTTTAATTATAACTTATTATTTATCTCAAATTTTAAACTTAATTTTATCATTATCAACATATTTCTTTTTATTGAAAAATCTATTATCTTTCATTTTTTCACCAGTGAAAATTTCTATATTAAATTTCTCATTAATTTCACTAATTATTTTTTCAATTCTATCAATTTTTGTTTTTTTATTCATTTGATCAATATTTAATTGTGTAAAATTTTTATCTCTTTCAATTAAATTGCTAAAAGAAATACTTATATATCTTATTGAAAAATTTTCTTTAAATATTTTATCTGATAATTCATTAACTGAATTTCATAATAATTCTTTATTATTACTATGATATTTTAAAGTTTGACTTACTCCTTTTTTATTAAGTTGTTTATCTAATTTAATAGAAACATTAATTGTTTTGCAACTCAATTTTCTTATGTTCAATCTAAAAAATAATTTATTAAATATTTCATAAACTTTTTCTTTAAATATTTTATAATCTTTTATCGAAAATTCAAAAGTTTCATCTTTACTTAAAGATTTAACTAAAACTTCTTTTACTAATAATTTATCTCTTCCAATTCCATTAGCATGTTCAATATGTTTATCAATATTTATTCCAATAAAATTTTTAACTTCATTATATTTTTCATTATTTAATTTTAAATTTGCTAAATCTCTTATTTTATTAATATTATATTTATATAAAATTTCTGAACTAGATTTGCCAACCATATACAACTTATTTATATTTAGTGTTCATAATTTATGAGGTATCTCATGTTTATAAATAGTAGTTATACCATTAGGTTTATCTAAAGAAGAAGCTATTTTAGATAAAATAACGTTTGTACTAATACCTATTGAAACTATTAAATTTGTTTCCTTAAAAATTTGTTCTTTAATTTTTTTAGCAATTAAAATTGGAGAATATTTTTTTGCTAATCTAGTTAAATCAACATAACATTCATCTATTGATGCTATTTCTAAAATATTAGAGTAATTATTTATTATTTTAAAAACTTGATTAGCTTTTTTTTGATAAAATTCATAATCTGGTTCAACTATAAAAATATTAGGAACCATTTTTTTAGCTTTGAATAAAGGCATTCCGCTTTTTACACCTAAATTTCTCGCTTGATAATTACTAGTAGTTACAACACCTTTTCCATTTATTTGTTTACTAACTACCATAGGTTTATTTTTTAATAATGGATTTTTAATTTCTTCACAAGAAGCAAAAAAAGCATCTAAATCTATTGTAAATATTAATCTATCCATAACACATAAATTATATAAAAAAGACAATGTTATAAATTCATTGTCTTTATTATTTCTTTTGTTATTTTATCAACACTTTTATTATTAGTATTAATAATATTAAAATTTTTGCAATTTTCTTTTAAATATTTAAAAATATTTTTATTATTATAGTATTGATTATAAATATCTCTTCAATACTCAATATTTATTTCTTGTTCAAAATTCAAATTTCTTTTTTTAATTCTTTCATAAATAACATCAAAATCAGCTTTTAAAAGAAATAAATAATCAACTTTTGATAAATTATTAATTTTATTATTTAATTCATTATTTATTAAAAAATAAGATTCCAAAAGAAAGTTAGGAATACTTTCTTTTATAATTTCTGCACTAGAAAAAATATAATCATCTAAAAAATGTCTATCAAATATTTTAATTCCATTTTTTTCAGTAAATAAATAAGAATCTTTAAATCTATTTAATAAAAAATTCATTTGTGTTAAAAAAGATCATTCTATTCTATTTTTATAATAAAGTTCAAGATAAGGATCTTTATTTTTTATTTCATCGATTAAATAGATTTCATTTATTTTTCTTTTTTTATTTAAATTTTTAAAAAGATTTTTAGATACAATTGTTTTTCCAACACCAATTGTTCCTGAAATTACTATATTTATATTATTATTTAAATCTTTTTTCAACATATCTTATTACTTTATTTAAAACTTCTTTTGGTTCACAATCATCTGTATCTAATTGAACAAATTTTTTAGAATTATCTTGAAATAATTTTCTATATTTTTTAGAACCATAATATCTATAATATAAATCTTGTCAAAATTTATTATTAATATTATTTTCCTCATTCATTTCTTGTGTTCTTCCTCTTTGACTAAATTGTCTTTCAACAACTGTATCATAAGTTGCTCTTAATAATATAAAGAAATCTGGTTTTTCATAAATATCAATTTTCTTTATTAAATCATTATAAATAACATTATATGCATTTGATATTGGTTGAGGAACAGCATTTCTAACACTCCTAAGTTCTGAAAATATAACATCTTCTAAAAAATGCCTATCATATATAATTACATATTTTTTTTTATTTTTATTTTTAAATTCTTCCTCAATTTTTACTCATTGTTTAAATCTTGATAAAATAAATTCTATTTGACCTAAAAACCCTCATTCTTCTAAGCTTTCATAAAATAAATCAAAAAAAGGACTTTCTAAAACCATCTCACTTAAAACAACAACTTCTTTTCCACTTTTTTCAAAATATTCTTTAACAAGCTTTACTGTTGTTGATTTACCTACACCAGAAGTTCCTGAAATTACAATTTTCATAATCTATAATTTCATTTTAGAAATAATGTTTTCTACAATTTGTTCAGGATTTTTATTTTCTGTATCTATTTTTATAAATTTTTTTGAATATTTTTTAAAGTGATGCTTAAATTTAGGTTTTAAATAATAACTATCATAAAGTTCTTTTCAATATAAAGTGTTAGTTTTAGTTTCAGCTTCTCTTCCTCTTTTATTTAATCTTTCAACAATAGTATCAAGATCAGCTTCTAATAAAAATAAAAAATCTGGTTTTGTTTCTTTTTCAACTAATTTATCTAGTAATTCTTTATAAACTGTTTGATAAACAATTGAATTTATTTGTGAAATATTTTCTTTTATTGAATGTAGCTCAGCAAAAATATAATCATCAATGAAATGTCTATCATAAACAGTTATTATTTCTTCTAATGAATTTTCTCTTTCTTTTTCATCAATAAGTCACTGTTTAAATCTCTCCATTAAAAAATCTAATTGAGCAACAAATGCTCATTCGGCTGGCTTTGAGTAAAAATGTTTTAAATAAGGAGAATTCACTGTTTCTTCGCTTAAATAATTAACTTTAAATCCTTTTTCTTTTAATTTTTTGATAAGAATTTCTGAAGTAGTTGATTTACCAACTCCAACAGTTCCTGAAATGACTATTCTCATAATATTATTTTTCTTCTTTCTTTTCTTTTCTTTTCTTAAATTTTCTATCTAGAATTGGAATTGTTAATGTTGCTCAAAAATTACCCATAGATAATGAGAACGTTGTTCAAAATAAAAAGACAACTCATTTATCTAAAAAATAATGTGAAAATTTTGTATTACCATCTACTAAATTAGATCCTAAAATAGCTGCTAATAATGTTGAAAACATAAATAAAAATGTTGAAGTAGAACCTGCAAAAGCAGCTTTTTTATAATCATCTTTTGAAATGTATTTTATTTTATAAGTAAAAAAAATATTAATTATAAATTCAACACTAAAATAACAAACAAAAACAAATATTCAAGTTAATATGCCTAAAAAATAATTCATTAAATTTTACCACCATATTTACCATTTGAAGTGTTAACAATTATTGTTTGACCTTCTTTGATAAATTGAGGAGCATCTATTTCAATGCCAGTTTCTAATTTTATTTTTTTTGTAGCATTTGTTACAGTATCACCCTTAACAGCATCAGCTGCTTCAATAACTTTTAATTCTACATTTTTTGGTATTTCAATACCTAATATTCTAGATTCATAATTAATAACCATAACTTCTGAACCTTCTGTAATATATTGTAATTCCTCTTCTAATTTTTTTAATTTAATTTCCAATTGTTCAAATGTTTCTGTGTTCATAAAAATTGCATTTTCACCATCAATATATAAAAATTGCATTTTTGATTTTGAAACAAAAGCCTTTTCAACTTTTTCACCACCAGTAAAAGTTATCAAAGATGTAACATTAGTAAATAAATTTTTAGTTTTACATTTAACATGTGCTTGACCTCTACCTGATTTTGAATGTGTAGAATCCAAAACAATATGAACATCACCTTCATGAATAAAAGTTATTCCAGGCCTAAATTCATTAACATTAATTTGTTCTGCCATAATTTCTCCTTATTATTTACATATATATTTTACTTTAATTGTTATTTTGTTTTTATAAAATATTTTATTTATATGAATAATGTCATATTTGTTTTATTTAAAATTTCATAACCATCTTTTGTTATTAAAATTGCATTTTCTAATCTAACACCATATTTATTAGGAATATAAATACCTGGTTCAATAGTTATAACCATACCTTCTTTTAAAATACTTTTTGAATAAATACTTATATTAGGATAATCATGAATATCAACACCTAATCCATGCCCTAAAGCATGAACAAAATATTTGGAATAACCTTCTTTTTCAAAAATTTTTATTGCTTTTGTGTGTAATTCACTACATTTAATTCCTGGTTTTAGTAAATTTGTTGTTTCCTCAAGAGCCTTTTTCACTAAATTTCATATTTTAATTTCCTCTTCACTTATCTCTCCTTCAAAAACAAATGTTCTAGTCATATCAGAAGCAAAACCATTTAAATAAACACCTAAATCTATCGTTATTAATTCATTTTTATTTATTTTTTTATCAGATGCTGATCAATGAGGGTTTGAAGAATTAACACCAGAAGCCACTATTGGTTCAAAAGAAAATCCATCTGCTTCAGAATCTATAATTTCCTTTAAAATTACTTTTTGAAAATCCTTTTCTGTCATCCCCAATTTTAATTTTGATAAAGAATTTTGAAAAATTTTATCATTTAAAATAGATGATTTTTTTAATAAGTTTATATCGTTTTCATTATTAAAAATTGTTAAATTTCCATATTCAAAAAGATTTATTTTTACATTATATTTTTCAAAGTTTTTACAATAAATTTCATATTCTGAAATAGTGAAATCATTCTTATTAAAAAAAATATTTTCAAATTTATTTTTTTCTAATAAATTTTTAAATCATTCTTTTTGACCCATGTCTAAAACTTCCATTCCAACAATTTCTTTTTTAGCTTGTTGAAAGTATCTTTGATCAGTCACTGCATATCAATTTTCATTAATTAATAGAACAATTAAATTAGAGGACTTAAATCTAGTTAAATAAAAAACATCTTTTGCATTTTTAAAAAAGATATTTTTATTATTAAATTTATTACTTATTTCTTTTAAGATTGTTTTCATATTTATTTTTCATAAACCTTGGATCAATTGAATTTCTATAAGCATCAATTGTAAACTCATGAATTGGAATTTTCCTTTTATTTAATTTTTTTATAGATTGTTTTAAAACTTTATTAAATGTTTCATCCAAATTTTTATAAGCTAATTTCCTTAGTTTACCAATTTTGTCTCCTTTTCTATCTGTAGATATTTTATCTGCTAAATAAATTATTTTGTCTAATTTACCAGGGTTTGATGTTGATAATGTATGTCCTGCGATTGCATTAAAAAGTTCTTTATCTTTCCACAAATATTCATCTCTTATTCATAAAGCACACACATAACCATGAAGAGCAGGTTCAGGAATTTTCTTATTGTAAATTTCTTCATCATGCTTTTTCAAATAATTTTTTAAAAATTCATTTGAATGAAGTTTGAATAAATCATGAACTAAACCTGCATATCATGCCTTTTTATAATCTAAATATTTATAATAATTTGATAATCTCTTAGAATGTGAAGCAACAGCAACAGAATGTTGATATCTTTTACCTTTTAAAACATTAAAAACTATGGTCTTTAAATATAATTTATTTTTTGAAATATATTTTTTTGCCTCCAAAGGAATTCAATCTCATCTTAAATTATTAAGTATTTCCGTTGAAGAAAAATTAAAAAAATTATCAGTTAAATAAATAACATTTTTATCTTTTTTTATTTCTGGATTAATTGCTTGATTCCTTCTATAAACTATTATTTTTGCATTTTGAACAATATATTCATAATTTTCTCATCTATCAAAGCCAAAATATCTATCTTCACCCATTATTCAAAATATTTCATCATTAGGAAATTTATTTTTAAAATATTCAATAGTCTTATAAGTATAGGAAACCTTTTTTTGTGAGTATTCAAAATTGGAAACTTTAAGTCATTTTAAGTTTTTAGCTTTTAAAGTTTTTTTAACCATATTAAATCTATGTTTAGGTTCAATAACTTCTATTTCAAATTTCTTATCTGGAGTTTTGTAACTAGGAACAAAGTAAAGAACATCAAGGCCAGATTTAACCTTAACTTCTTTAGCTACATTAATATGACCTTTATGTATAGGGTTAAAAGTACCGCCAAAAATTCCTATTTTCATTTTATTGATATAAACTTTTTATTAAATTGAAATTTACACCTTTAGGAAGTTCAATTTCAAGTTCTTGTTGTTCTGATTTAAAATGTATTATTCCTAAACCAGATATTATTAAATCATAACGAATCTTATTTTTATGCTTAATATTATGAATTATAAAATTTTTATCATTATTTTTTACATATTTTTTTCTTTTTAATAAAATTAAATTAGAAAAAGTAAATTGATAACCACTTTTAAAATCAGAGTTTTTAATATTAAATCTTGCATAATCTCCAATAAATATTGATTGAAATGAAGACAATTGAAAACTTTTAACTTTTATTTCTTTGTTAGGATTGGTTTCCTTTAATTGATTTATAGTCATTATGTTTTGATAATTACCTTTAAGATAAAAACCTGGATAATCCTTTATTTTTTTATTTTGAAAATTTAATTCTAAAGTATTTTTTGTTGTCCCTATTGAATTAGTTATTAAATTATCAACATCTTCATTTAATGAATTGAATAAAGCTTTTATAAAAGAAGATTTTCCAACATTAGAATAACCTATAACCGAAATTTCATTTTCATTTTTTAAAATAAAATTAGCAACAGCATCAATATTATTTTTTTTAATTGTAGAAATTAAAGATATTTGTGAAAATTCTATTTTTTTTAAATATAAAATATCAATTATTCAATTAATTATTTTTTCATGAGAAATTGATTTAGGTAAAATATCTATTTTATTAACAAGTATTGTTAAGTTTTTTTTATTTATAAAAAAATTTATATTAGGAATTATTGTTTCATAAGGATTTAAAACATCAATAACCATCAAAACACTTCCACTTATTTCATTTAAATATTTTTTTTCATTTTTAAAAGAACTAAAATCATTAGAGAATTCTCCGTAATTTTTAGATCTAAAACAATTTTGACAAAATTTGTTTTCTAATTTACTTGTATAACCCAATTTATTTATGTCTTTATTTTGTTTTGGAAGACCACATCCTTCACATTTATTACTATTATAAAATTTCATAATCTTCACTATAAATTGTTTTTTTGATTGTTTCTGATTTAATTATTAAATTATCTTTTGTTAATCTTTTGAAAACAAATTTTTCCATTCAAGATAAAAATTTATCTAGGGTTTTTTCAGGATCTATTAATGGTTGAACTAATATTGATTCAGCATGAACAAAATTAGCAGCCAATGTATCTGTTATAAGCATATCACCAATAATAACTGTTTCTTGAGGTTTTACATTTTTTTCAATCATAGATTTTTTAATTGCTTTGGGTAGAGGTTTTTTAGCATTAGAAATGTATTTTTTAACACCTAATTTTTCTGCAAAGAAAGAAACCCTTTTACTAACATTATTTGAGACTAAAATAAAATCCAAATCCTTAGATTTAACTTCAGCAATAAATTCTCTAGATTTTCTAGTTGGAAATTTTGTATAATGAGGAACTAAAGTGTTATCTAAATCACAAATAATTAATTTAATACCTTGTTCCTTCAATGAATCTAAATCAATTTCACTTATAGAGGTAACATATGCTGAAGGTTTTAAATAATTAACAAAAAAACCAAGAATAAAGGAATTGGAAGATTCTTGTTTGCTATATTTTTTTTCATGTTTAAATTTTTGAGTCATATCTAACTAAATAAATTATAAAAAAATAAATCTAAATATTTAGATTTATTTTTTTGATTTTTCTTTATGTAAAGTTTTAGCATCACATTTTGGGCAATACTTATTTGTTTCCATTTTATCTGGATTTTTTGTTTTGTTTCTTTTGCCAATGTAATTCTCTTCTTTGCAAACTGAACATCTATATGTAAATTTTGTTCTCATAATATTATAATTTATTCCTTTACTTAGTAATTATAATAAAAACTTGAATAAAGAATATTTTTATATTAAAATTCATTTAGCAAATCATCTAAATTCATTTGTGCTTTTTTAGTTTCTTTTTTTAATTCTTGAATTTCATCATATTTTCTTAAATTTACAATATTTAAATCAACATCATTAAAAACTAATTTTATTCCACTATCAATTAATTTATTTAAACCTGTAGAAGTATCAGAAAGGATTAAATCACTTTTAGGTTTTAAATTTATATTTTTATTTTCATCTGTTAAAATATAAATTTTATCTGTGATATCAATATTAAATGCATTTATTATTTGATCATTTGTACTTTTAAATTTTTTAACTATAATACTTCCAATAGATCCTCTTGAAACAGCTCTAATTTCATTTATTTTAATTCTTTTTGCTTTTCCGCTTTTAGCAATTAAAATTGCTTGTGATTTTCCTTTATCAACTTCATCTATTTCATTAACTATAGTAGATATAACTTCATCATCCATAGTTAAATTTAAATTTTTAACCCCACCAGAGGCAAGAGAAGTTGTAGATAAATTATTAGCTGTATATCTTAATGAAAATCCATTTTTAGTAACTGTTGTTAAAAAAGATCTTTCATCTTTTAGAATCGAAACACTAACAACTTCATCATTATTTTTTAAATTAATATATTTAGAACCTCTTTTTGTTTGATTTATATTCATTTCTCTTATTAAGGATCTTTTAATGATAGCTTTTTTTGTAGAGATTATCAATTCTCCTTCTTTATCAAAATCAGAAACTATAGCAGTTGAAACTATTCTATCTAATGCATCTAAAGTTGTGTATTTTGATATATGTTCACCAATATCTTTATATTTAGAATCTAATAATTTATAAATTTGAATTGAAAAATATTTTCCACTACTTGCAAAAATAATTAAGCTATTTAAATTTGATGTTTTATTTAGAGAAATAATAATATCATCTTTTCTTTTTCCAAAAGTTCCTTTAGCAGATGCCTCCTTTGATTTAAGTGATATTTTTTTAATATAACCTTGATGTGTAACAGAAATTCATACTTCTTCTTCTTGGATTAAATCTTTTTCATCAATTTTAATATCCTTTATTTCATTTTTAATTTCTGTTTTTCTTTCAATTCCATATTCATTTGAAATAGCTTCTAATTCAGTAATTATATTTTGTTTTAAATATTCTTTATTTTGAAGTGATTTTTGATAATTTTTAATTGAAGAATTTAACAAAGTTTTTTCTCTTTTTAAATCATTTATATCTGTTGAAGTTAATCTATACAATCTTAATGTAACAATTGCTTCAGCTTGATTTTCAGTAAATTTAAATTCATTAATTATATTTCTTCTGGCATCACTTTTGTTTTTTGATTTTCTTATTGTTTCTATAATTTCATCAATAATATCTACAACTTTAATTAATCCTTTAACAATTTCCAATCTTTTTTTTAGTTTTAATAATTCGAAATTATAAAGTTTTGTATATAAATCAATTTGAAATTCAGCAAAATAATTCAAAATATCAACTAAACCTAATAATTCAGGTTTTTTATCTTTAATAGAAACCATATTAAATGAATAACTTTTTCTTAAATCAGTTGATTTAAGAAGAAAATTCATCACTAATTCAACATTAACATTATCATTACATAATAAAGTTACTCTAAGTCCGGTTCTATCAGTATCATCTCTAACTTCTTTAATTCCTGGTATTTTGTTTTCTCTTATTAATTCATCTATTTTTTTAACTATTTCAGATTTATTTGTTTCATAAGGTAATTCAAATATATGTATTTCTGAATTTTTAAAATCATATTTTCATTTAGAGTCAATAATAACTTTCCCTTTACCATTTTTATATGCATTTCTAATTGATTTTTTAGAAGAAATAATACCTCCTGTTGGAAAATCAGGCGCTTTAATAAATTTAGTTATATTAGACAATGTGACATGATCATTTCTTAGAATATATATAAGAGCATCAATAACTTCCTTTAAATTATGAGGAGGAATATTAGTTGAATATCCAGAAGCTATACCTGTAGCACCATTAACTAAAAGATTAGGATATCTTGCAGGTAAAACTGTTGGTTCTAACTCTGAATCATCAAAATTAGGTGAAAAAGAAACCAAATTTTTCTCTATTCCTAATAATAATTCAGAAGATATTTTAGCAAGTCTAACCTCTGTATATCTCATTGCCGCTGGTGAATCACCATCAATAGATCCCTTGTTTCCATGCATATCAACAAGAGGCATATTAACTTTTCATTCTTGAGATAATCTTACCATTGCATCATAAACTGAAGTATCGCCATGAGGGTGGTATTTACCTATAACATCACCAACAACTCTAGCTGATTTTTTATAAGAAGATTTATGAGTTAATCTTAAATCATTCATTGCATACAAAACTCTTCTTTGAACAGGTTTTAATCCATCTCTTAAATCTGGTAATGCTCTTTCTTGAATTATGTATTTTGAATAATTACCAAATTTTTCACCAATTAAATAATCAAGCTTTTCTTTGATTATTTTTTCCTTTTCAAAGTGAATTAAAGATTTATTATCTTTCATCAATTAACTCCTTATTATTAATAGTATTTTCGTCTTTAGCATAATCATCTTCCAAAGAAAACTCAACATGTTTTTCAATTCATTCTCTTCTAATTGTTGGATCTTGTCCCATTAATGTTTCAATTATTCTATTAGCTGCTTCTGCTTCTTCTGCTGTAACTTGAATTAATGTTCTAGTATTTGGATTCATTGTTGTTTCTCATAATTGTTCATAATTCATTTCACCAAGACCTTTATAACGTTGAATTTCAATTTTTTCTTTTTTTGCTCTTATTTTATTCATTTCCTCATTACTTCAAGCATAAATAATTTCTTTTTTGTTTGAAATTGAAGTTATTTTAAATAAAGGTGGCATAGCAATATAAATCATACGCTCATCAATAAGTTCTTTCATAAATCTATAAAAGAAAGTTAAAAGCAAGGTTTGAATATGTGCACCATCAGTATCAGCATCAGTCATGATTATTATTTTTCCATAATTAACTTTTTTTCTTTCAAATTCATCACCTAAACCACCACCAATTGCATAAATCATAGTTGATAATTCATCATTAGATAATATAGATTTTAAATTTGCTTTTTCAGTATTCACTATTTTACCTTTAAGTGGTAAAATAGCTTGTATTTTTCTATTTCTTCCCAATTTTGCAGATCCACCAGCTGAATCACCTTCTACTATAAATAATTCCCTTTCACTTGCTTTTTTAGATTGAGCAATAACTAATTTACCAGCAAATGACCTTGTATTATTATTTTTTAATTGCTTGGTTACTTCTCTAGCTCTTTTTGCAGCTTCTCTAGCTCTTTTTGCAGAATAAGCTCTTTTAATTATTTCTGTAGCATCATTTTTATTTGAGTTTAAATAATGTTTAATATTTTCATATATAACTTGTTCGGCATAACTTCTTACTTTATTTGAAGAAAGTTTTGATTTAGTTTGGCCTTCAAATTGTAAAAGTTCTTCAACTACATAAATTGAAATAACAGCATAAAGACCTTCTCTAATATCTGTTCCTTCTAAAGGTTTACCACCTTGTTGTAATTTATTTATAGAAGCATATTCATTTATTGATTTTGTTAATGATGTTTTAAAAGCTGTTTCATGGGATCCACCATCTATCGTTATTATATTGTTAACAAATGAATGAATATTTTCTTGTGATGAAGTTGTATATTTAAAAGCAACTTTAATTTTTATTTTACTATTTGCAGATTCAAATCCAGTTACTTTTGTAATTGATTTTTGATTTTTTGAAATTAAATCAACATATGCTTTTATTCCTTCTGGATAATGAAATGTTTCATTAATTTCATTTTTATTATCTATAAATTTAATTTTTAATCCAGGATTTAAATATGCCAATTCTTTTAATCTTTCAGCAATTATTTTTCCTTTTAAATTAATAGTAGAAAAAATCTTATTGTCAGGTTTAAATTTTACCTTAGTACCCTTTTTAGAAGTTTTCCCCAATTCTTTTAATTTAGTTACATTTGAACCACCATTTGAAAATTTAAGAAAATATTCTTTTTTATCTTTTCAAATTCAAACTTCTAAAAATTCTGACAATGCATTAACAACTGATGAACCAACACCATGCAATCCACCAGATACTTTATATCCAGAATTTTCTCCACCAAATTTACCACCTGCATGTAAAACAGTAAAAACAGTTTCAACAGCAGTTTTTTTAGTTTTTGGATGAATATCAATAGGAATACCTCTACCATTATCTTCTATAGAAATAGAATTGTTAGAATCTAGAGTAACAATTATTTTATCAGCAAACCCAGCTAAATGTTCATCTATTGAATTATCAACTATTTCTTTAACTAAATGGTGTAAACCTCTTGAATTTGTATCACCAATATACATACCAGGTCTTTTTCTAACTGCTTCTAAATTCTCAACAACTTCTATTGAAGATGCATCATATGTTTTTTTTGTCATAAATTAACTTCTTTCTTTTAAATTTATATTTAAATTTATATATCTTATTCAATTAGAATATGATTCAATATTTTTATTTTTTATTAACTCCATAAATTTTCAATATTTATTCAATAATTCTTTTCTTGTGTATTTATTTTCTTTTATCATCATTAAAAATTCAAATAAAATAGAAAATTCATAATTAAATTCAAGAAATCATTCATTAAATAAATTTCTTAATAAATCTTCTACATCTAATACTTTTAATTTAGAATCTGTTTTTTTGAAAAATGATGGTAAATTTATAGAATATTTTTTATTCAAAATAAGATTATCATAAATAAAAAATTCAATAATGTTTTCTTCTAATTTAATTGAATTTATTGAAAAAAGATTTGAATAAAAATTATTATTACCAAATAAAATTGGATAAGTTTTTGATCATTTTATAAAATTTTTTCAATCTTCTTTTAATATTTTTTTGTTATCTATTTTTTTCATATTTGTATAATTTTACTAAAAATTAATTAAAAAAACACAAAATGAGTACAATGACTCATTTTATTTACGTTTTTTATAAGGATTGCTTTTCTTAGCATTTTTCATAGAATTCATTGTATTTCTAATTTGAGCTTCAGAAGGTTTTCTACCCATAGAAGCAAACATTGCTCTAATTTGAGCTTCAGAAATTGGTGGATTTTGTTTTAATTGTTTTTCTATTAACTTTCTAGTTATGTAAAATGTTAAGAAAATAATAATTGGAATAGAAACTCCAAGAACAATAGCAGCAATATCTCCAGCACTCATTATTTATCTCCCTCTTTTTTCTTATTTTCTTTTAATTCTCTTTTAACTCTTTTGGCTTCTTCTTTAACTTTTTTAGAATGTTGTTTAGCTTCTTTAGCAATTTTTATTCTTTCTTCTTTTAACTCAATTTTTGCTAATTTAGCTTCTTCTTTTTTTCTAATTTCAGCAATAGCTAATTCTTTTTGTTTTTCATGTTTTTCTTTTTTAGATTGATAATCAATTAATTCTTGAGGAGTTCTAGCATTTTCTATCCCTTGATCAATTTCATTTAAATAATTATCATCAACAACTACTTCTTTTCCCTTAACATAAACACCATCAATTATTTTCTTGTCTTTATTTTTACCTGTAATTCTACCTCAAAATCTTTTGATGCCAGGACCCAATGTTAATCATTTAGCAAAATATATAATTACAACAATAAATAATATTACTAAAAAAAATAAAGCAAATAACAAAAAGTAATTTAAACCATCTGATAATGAAGAACTTTTTGTGTTTAAAGATGTTAAAGATGTATTTTGAAATTTCATTAAAATATTCATAATATAAATTAATTATACCTTTTATTAACACCTGTTTTAATGAATTCTACAAGTGTTTTTTTATTTTTTTGTCAATATACCTTAGTATAATTAAGAAATTTAGTATCAACTTTATCAACCGATACTCCTTCTTGTAAAACCTCTGGAGCATAACGATAAACTTTATCTTCCAATAAATTTTTAACTAAAGAAGTTTGAGAATTTTGATTCAATGCAAGAACAGACATTAAAAGTTGAACAAATTGGTTTTTCATTGGTTTTCTAAGCATTTCTGCGCCCTTTAAGAAAGTAAAATCTAAATCAGTTGTAAAAGATTGTCCAAAAGAAAGAATTTCAATATCTTCTAAATTTAATTTTTTAGTTGAAATAGCAAGATTTAAAGCTGCCAAAGAAGGATTATTAGCTCATAATCCTCCATCAAGAATTAAGTGACCTTCATTATTCTTTAGTGGTTCAAAATAAAAAGGAGCAGCTGTTGTAGTTCTCAATGCCTCTATTAAAGAAACATTATTTTTCGTAAGAGAAGATTTGTTGTAAGTAGGTGATGAATATATAATTGGTTTTGCTTTAGTAAAGTTAGAAGCAAAAAAAGCAAAATCTTTTTTATTAGATAATTTATATAAAGATAGCAAACTATGGTCACCAATCTCTTTTTTTAAATAATCCATTAATCCATCTTCAGGATAAGCAGCAAAAAAAGTTGAAGTGAATTGTTTCTTAAAAGATTTTTTATTACTAAAGATTTGATTATTTTTACTTACATAAGTTTCATAAATTTCCTTTCCAGAAATTCCTGATAAAATACCTGCTGAAATAAGAGCTCCTGTGGAAGTTCCAACTATAAAATCAAAATAATCAATAATTTTAATATTGTATTCCTCTTCTAATCTTCAAAGAGCATAAGCAGTGAAGATACCTTTCATACCTCCACCATCAATAGATAAAATTCTATATTTTCTTTTTTCTTTAATATTTCAAATTGCCATGTTATTTTTTAAGTTTAATTGGTGAATTAGTTAGTTCATCTGTTCCATGAGAAGTTTTAGGAAATGCAATAACATCTCTAATTGTTTCCTTATTTAAAATTATAGATAAAATACGATCTATTCCCAAAGCAATTCCTCCATGAGTAGGTATTCCATATTCTTGAGATTCTAAAAATCACCCAAAATTTTCTTGAATTTCCTCTTTATTTAGTCCCAAAATTTCAAATATTTTTTCTTGATCTAATTTATTAGAAATTCTAATGGCTCCGCCACCAATTTCTGTACCATTTAAGACAATATCATATGAATTAGAAATTAATTTACTTAAATCATAATTTTTAGAAAATTCTAATTCATAAAGTTCATTTCTTAATTCTTCTTTTATAGAAGTGAAGGGATTATGTACTGATTCAATTTTTCCATCTGAATTTTTTTCAAATAAAGGAAAATCAATAACTCATAATAAAGCAAATTCTTCTGGATTTAACATATTTAATTTTTCAGCAACTAAAAGTCTAATTCTTCCAATAAATTCTAATGCATTTTTATTTTCATCAATTATAGTAAATAAAGTGCCACTTTTATTGATATTCATTTTTTCAATTATTAAATTAATTTCTTCATTAGAAGCATCTTTAAAAGAACCGCTGATTTTACCATCTTTTAATTTTCCTCAGGCAAATATTTTTGCACCTTGGGATTTAATTATTTCTTGAATTTTTTTAATTTCTGAATTAGATATTTCTTTTTCAAAAAAAACAGCTTTTATAAATTTCTTTTTATTAATTTCTTTTCTAATAAATTCAATAGAAGTATTTTCAAAAATTGTTGTTAAATCAAATATTTTATTTTCAAATCTTATATCTGGCTTATCACTACCATAATTATTAATTGCTTCTTTATAAGTCATCAAAGGTATTTTAGATAAATTAATATTTTTAAATTCCTTAAATATTTTAATCATTAAAGAATTAATAAGATTTATTATTTCTTTTTGACTTGTAAAAGATAATTCCATATCCAATTGTGTAAATTCTATTTGTCTATCAGATCTAGATTTTTCATCTCTAAAACATTTAGCAATTTGAAAATATTTATTGACACCACCATACATTAATAGTTGTTTATATAATTGTGGAGATTGAACAAGCGAATAATACTTATCTGTTTCTGTACTTGAAATCACTTTAAACTCACCCGCACCACCAAAAGTAGGTTTAGTTATAATTGGTGTTTCAATTTCAATAAAGTCATTTTCATAGAAAAAGTTTCTTATTAATTTATTAAAATTAGATCTTTTAATAAGCATTTCTTGATTACTAAATCTTCTTAAATCTAAATATCGATATTGCAATCTTTTTTGTTCCAATGCATCTGTTTCTTCTTTTATCAACATTGGAGTTTGTATTGATTTATTAATAATTTTTAAATCTGAAACATCGATTTCAATATCTCCTGTTTCCATTAAAGGATTAGGCTTTTTTCTTTTAATAATTTTCCCTTTAACTAAAACAACAAATTCATTTCTTAATGAATTTGCTATTTTAAATGATTTTGATTGAGAAGAAACAACAGCTTGAATTAATTTATTTTTATTTCTAATATCAAAAAAAATTAATTCGCCCATTCTTCTAGATTTATTTATTCAACCTTTTAATTCAACTTCACTACCAATATTTTTTTTGTTTAAATTAAAATTATTGTTTTCCATTTTTTTTAGTTTTTTCAATTATTTGTTTTCTATTTTTTTCAAGATTTTCTAATTCTTCTTTAGAAAATTTCATACTTGCATTTAATAATTTAGAATAAAAATCAAGAACCATTTTGACAGCTGCTTCTTTATTTAGTTCTTTTGTTATTTCAACTTTATAAACTCTAAAATATGCTTCATCATAATTCATTAAAACTTTAACTTCTAATTTTTCAATATCAACTCTAACTTCACGAATATGATCATAAACGAAAATTTGTGAAGCTATTTCAGTTTTCCCTCTTCCAGTTAATATTAATGCATGTTTACCAATTATTCTATTTGTGTTCATTTTATAATATTTCCTCCATTTTTTTTCTTTCTATTTTTTGATTTTTCAAATTTTTAATTGTTATTTCATTATCATATATTTCTTTACCAATAACAATAACATTTAATGCTTTTTCTTTCTCTGCTAAACTATATTTTTTTGAAATTTTTTCATTTGTATAATTCACTTTTACACTAAAACCTTTTTCTCTTAATTTTTCAGAAATAGTTAAAGCTTTTAATTTCATTTCAATTTCATCATAAATTACAAATATATAATAATCAAGTTCTTTTTCAATCTTTAATTTTAAAAATTCATTTGAAGCCAATAATAATCTTTCAATTCCTAAAGCAAACCCAATTGCTGGAACATCAATATTATTATCTAATTTATTAATAAGATGATTGTATCTACCACCACCAATGATTGTGGATTTAGATCCTAAATTTTCTTCATCTGTAGATATAAATTCAAAAACAACATCATTGTAATAATCTAAACCTCTAACCAATCTCTCATTAACATAATATTTAATTTGTAATTTATCTAATATTTTTTTTAATTCAACAAATCTTTTTTTAGATTCATTAGAAATAAAATCATAAATTAAAGGAGCTTTTTTTAAAATTTTTAAATCTTGCTCATCTTTAGAATCAAATATTCTAAAAACATTTCCAGAATGAAATTTTTCTTGAGCATATTTTGATAAAATTTGAATTTTTTTATTAATAAATTTATTCAAAACTTTATTATATTTATTTCTATCTTCAAAAGAACCTATTGTATTAATATGTAATTCATATTGAGAAATTGATAATTTATCCAAAATTCTTTTTGCAATTAAAATTGTTTCTACATCAAAATAAGAATTATCCTCACCAAATCTTTCAACTCCAAATTGATAAAACTCTCGTTGTCTACCTTTTTGAGGTCTTTCATATCTAAACATTTGTGTTATGTAATAATAATTTCTTTTTTCATTATTATAAACTAATTTATTTTCAATTATAGATCTAACTATAGAAGCAGTTCCTTCAGGTTTTAAAGAAATTGATC
Source organism: Candidatus Tyloplasma litorale (assembly GCA_027943885.1). Taxonomy (GTDB): domain Bacteria; phylum Bacillota_I; class Bacilli_A; order Mycoplasmatales; family Hepatoplasmataceae; genus Tyloplasma; species Tyloplasma litorale. The sequence goes on along the minus strand of AP027078.1, from coordinate 264,970 downwards.
TATTTTTTCGATCAAAAAAAGTATACATTTCTTTATTGACAACATCACTTTCATTTCCAACTGTTCTTGAAAATAATTGAGTTTCTTCAAATGTTGGAGTGATAAATTTTTCTAAATCATATTCATATGATATTTTTTCTAAAGTTTTAATTAAAAATTGAAATTTTAATGAATCATTTCCATAGTAATCTTTTGTTCCCTTAATTTTTTTAATCACTACATATTCACCCCTTCAATGTATTCTTCTCTAGATTGATTATCATTATTTTCTTTAGATTTTCTAATGTCATCATTTAATTTATTTTTCTTTACTCTATCCCTAAATTCACCAAACATTTTTGATAAATAAGTAAATGTAAATTGTTGGATAACAAATATTACAAAAGGAGCAATTAGAATAACAATAAGAAATGGAATAATCATAACAAAACTATAAGCACCTATTAAAAATAATCCAATAACAAACATCATCATAGCCATTATAGGAACTATTAAAATATGTTTTTTAGAATTTCTTATTCATTTATCATTTTCAATTTCATCATTTTTAACATGATTAATTATTGAAATTTTAATTGCTGATGAAATTGCTAAAAATAATATTATTGGTAAAAGAACTAATGTTCCAAAAGGAATAAATAAAATAACCAAAGGAGATACAATGAATACTATTTCTAATAATGAAGTTATTAAAGTTGAAAGTGCTATTCCTCAATTACCAATAAATAATGAAATTATAGTTACAATAAGAACTATTATTAATAATGAAATCATTAATTTATTAAATGAATTTTTTTCATTTAAAGAAATAATTTTACTTGCATTTTCTGTACTTAAAGATAAATCATTTGTTAATTCAAAACTAGTATCATATTTTATTAATCCATCTTGGATATTAATAGTAACTTCAGAAAGATTTTCATTTATGTTTGAAGCAATTGAACTAGAAATAGCATCTCTTGAATAAATTATAAAACCAAATTTTGAAGTAAAATTAATTTCATTATTTTGATCAATTGAAAAATCATCTTCCCTAACAATTGAAATTTGGTTTACTTTTATATTATTATCCTCAAAAATATCAATAATTTTATCTTCATTTTCCAAAACTAATTCATACTCTTCTTCAGCATAATAATAATCTATTCCACCAAATTCTGGTTCTTGATTTGGCAACATATTCATTTCGCCAGAAACCAATTGAACATTATAAGCATAATTTCTAGTTCCATATAAATTGGAATTAATTGATGTTGATGTCATACTTACAGAAAAAGCACCAAATATTAATGATAAAAACAATAATATTACACCAATTAATATTGATGACAAGGTTTTTTGTTTAATATTTTTAACTTCTGTGTTTATATTATTTTTAGAAGTAAATAATTCTTTATTAAGACCTATTTTTACCTCTCATTTTTGAGAATATGTTTCATTTGAAAAATTAGTAAAAATATCAAGTAAATATATGGATGGTAAAAGAATAATTGTACAAATAAGATAAACTAAAACAATTGAAATTAAAATTAAATCAATAGGAACAGAAATTAATGTATTAACTAATAAACTAGCAAAATAAAGCATTAAAATTAAACTTATTAGAGGAACTAATAATATATTATTAATTTTTTTAAATTTAATATTAAGAACTTTACTTTTTGAAATATTTTTTTCAAGTTCATTTTCTTTATATTTTTTAACAAATAAGTAAATTAAATAAGCAGTAAAAAGAGAAATTAATATTAATGTCATAATACCTAATCCAGTAACCATAACACCTATACTTGAATAAATTAATGAAACAACAATATTTGTGAAAGCATAAACAATTGATGCAATAAGACCTAATAATCCAAAGTAATAACAAAATAAGAAAATTGAAATTATTATAAATAAGATGAATAATAGCAATAAAACATAAATCATAATAGCATTTTGATTATTTGTTATTAACATTGCATTTATTTGGCTGTATCTAAATGAATTAGAATTATTTATTTTATTAACAAAATAATTCGCTTGTCTTTCAGTAAAATCACCTTTTAAAACAATCGATGAATCTCATTTTGTATCCATTATTGAAATATCATTATATGTTAAATAAAGTGGTCTTAAATTTTCATTAGAAGAAACATATGTTCAAACATCTTCTTGTGAAGTTACTTCAGAAGGATTCATAATTTGTAAGATTTCACTTACTAAAGCAAAATTAAATCAAACTACATAATCTGTTGTAAATGATTCTTCTGAAGAAGAATTTTCATCAATTCAATTATCAAAATCTTTGAATACATTTAAATATTCATCATCATTAGTACCTTCTTCTTTTAATTCAATATTAATATATGGTGAACCATTTTCATATTTAATTTCTGCATCACCAAAAAAATTTCATGGTTTATCTGATTCATCAATAGTTATATATGATGGTTCTATATTATAATTCTCAGTTTGAGTTGAAGAATCTTCAATTTCATTATCTGATTCTATTGTTGATTGATCAAAATAAAAATCATACATTCCATTTTCTTCTTCCATATCAATAATTTTATTACCTTTAACAGTTCTAAAATCTAATGTTCCATTAAACAAAATTGGAAGTAAAGTATTTTCTATTTCACTTAAATAATTACTATTATTAGTTGAATTTTTCATCAATTCAATATTAGTTTTTTCATTATCTGGATCTTGATAAGAATCAATAGGAAATGATAAAATTATTTCATCATCTCCTAATGTGCTTATTTGATAATTTTGAATTCCTAAAAATTCAAAAGACTCAACAATAGAATCTGCCGCAACATTAACATCCTTTGTTTTATCCAAAAAATTAACTTTAGTTTCAATCTGAAGTTGATCTTTATATCTTGAATCAATATCACCTGAATTTGTAAAGGAATAATAAAATCCAAAAGCAGTGCTAACAAATACTAATAAAAGAATAAAAAAAGTTAGGATGATAAATGATATTTTTTTAATATTTTTTAAATTTCTTTTCATACAAATATCTATTTATTGTGTAATAAATACATTTATAATTATACATTAATTAAAATTAAGAATTATAAAAACAAAACTACAATAATTGTAGTTTTGTTATTTATTTAAAATTATTTTATAGCATCTAAAGCTATTTTAGTAGCTTCTTTTAAAGTTGTAACTGACTTAATAAAATTAGCTTTCTCATTTTTTGAAAGTGGAAATTCAAAAGTTTTGATTATTCCTTCTGAACCAATAACTGAAGGAACCGCTGCATAAACACCTTCTTGTCCATATTCGTATGAAAGTAAGGCACCAGTTGCAAACACTTTTTTTTCATTTCTTAAAATTGATTTTGTAATTTCAGCAAGTGCTGCACCAATTCCATAGAAAGTTGCTCTTTTTCTATCAATTATTTCATAAGCTTTTTTATAAACTCTAGTATGCATTTCCTCTAATTTTTCATCAGTTAATCCATATTCTTCATAATATTTCTTCATTGGAATGCCTTGAATTGTTCCAAAAGAAAGAGTAGAAACTGAAGAATCACCATGTTCACCTAAAACAAACACTCCAAATTCTTTTGGATTTAAACCAAAAATTTTAGATAATTCTAATTTTAGTCTTGATGTATCAAGAGCACATGATGATGAAATAACTCTAGAAGCTTCAAATCCCGTTACATGTTGATAAACTGTTGTCATAACATCAACTGGATTAGCAGCTATTAATGTTATTCCACTAAAACCATTTTCCTTAATTTGATTTGCAATTGTTTTCATAATTTTAGCATTATCAGCAACCATTTCTAATCTTGTTTCACCAGGTTTTTGTGGTCTACCTGCTGTAATGACAACAACATCTGCATCTTTAACTAATTCATATCCTCCTGAAGTAATTTCTCCATTTGATGGTAAAGCAGCAAATGCATCTTCTAAATCTAACTTATTTCCAAATGCACCTTCAGTATTAATATCTATAATTCCATATTGTTCTGCAATTCCTTGTGATATTGCAGAATATAAGAATGAAGTACCAACAGCTCCTGCACCAATAAGAACTATTTTATTATACGTTTTTTTCATAATTTCCTTTCACATATTTTTTCAATATAACATTCAAATTATATATTAAATTAACCAATTAATAATTCAATTTCATCTTTTCATCTTCTAAAATCATCATTTCCATAAGGAGTTTCCAAAGCTTTTGGTAGATGAAATAATTTAGGATGGTGAACTAATTCTCTTAGAGCTTTTAAACCAATATAACCTTTGCCAATTGCTTGATGACGATCAACATGGGAACCTAATTTATTTTTAGAATCATTTATATGTAAACCTTTCAAAAATTTTAAACCTATTGTATTATCAAATTCTCTTAAAACTCCATCTAAATTATTTTTAATATCATAACCTGCATCCCACACATGACAAGTATCAATACAAACACCAACTCTAGTTTTGTCTTTTACTAATGAAATTATCTCATTCAATTCCTCAAAATTAACACCGATAAAATTTCCTTTTTTCATCATTGTTTCCAATAAAATGATTGTTGAATCATTTTTTGTTTTACTATGTAAATCATTAATAGCATTCGCAACTTGTTTTATTCCTTTTATTCTATCCGCTGATGAACCAGGATGAAAATTAAAATATTTTATATTTGCTTTTTCCATCATTTTTAAATCAGCTAAATAAGAATTAAAAGTTTTTTCATAAATATCTGAATCGATTACAGTATTTGCTAAATTTCCAACTAATGGTGAATGAACAATAAAATTATTTAAATTAATATTATTTTTTAAAGCAAGTTCTTTTGCTTGTTTGACTAAATCTAAATTTTGTTCAAACTTATTGTAACTTCTACTATTAGAAATATAAAAAGCACCAGAAGTAGCACCTATTTCAATAGCATCTTTTATTGTACCTAATAATTGAGTATCTTTTTTATAAGATAAATGTGCACCTATTAAAATTTCTTTATTCATAAGTAAATTTTATATTAAAAAAAATCACTATTTAAGTGATTTATAAATTATATTATTAATAATCAGATTTAGCTGCAGAAGCTGGTTTACCTTCCATGATTGCAACACCATTAGATGTACCAATTCTTTTAACACCAGCATCTATATATGATTGAGCATCTTTTAAAGTTTTAACTCCACCAGCGGCTTTAACTTTAATTTTATTACCTGCTAATTCTACCATTAATTTAACATTTGGTAAAGTAGCACCTGTTGTTTCAATACCGGTTGAAGTTTTAATAAAATCTCATTTAGCTGAAATTGCTAGTTTAGAAATATATTCTATTTCTTCTTTTGTAAGTAATCCAGTTTCAAGAATTAACTTAATTGTTTTTGACTTAGTTGCTTTTCTTATTTTTTTAAGTTCTTTTTTTAAATAGGAAGTTTTTCTTTCATGCACTCTTGAAACACAAGAAACAAAATCAAGTTCATCAGCACCTTTTTTAATTGCATCTTTTGCTTCAAAAATTTTAGATTCTGTTGTTTGTGTTCCATATGGAAATCCAATAACAGCAGTAATATTAGTATCTGTTCCTTTTAATCTAGATTTTGCATGTTTGATTCAAATTGGATGAATACAAACAGTTCGAAAATTATATTTAAGTGCTTCATCAATTAAATTATCAACTTCTTTTGTTATTGCATCTCTTTTTAACAAAGTATGATCAATATATCTATTTATTTCCATAATATCTCCTTATATTAAATTTTACTATTTTCTTTTTTAATTTCGTCATTTTTAATTTTTAATTCTTTTTTATCCATACTTTTTTGATATATTCTATCAGTAATTAATGATGCAGCAGCAAATCCCATTGAATTACCAACACCTCTAAATTTATCTAACATTGGTTCTATTAAATATATTGTAAAGAAATATCCTGGATTTAATCCCAAGGCTGATAATAAAGCAATAATAATGGCAACATCAGCACCTGGAACACCAGTCATACCAAGTGTCATAAACATAATTAATGGAACTGTTGCTAATAACGTAAATAGCATTTGTTCAATTGAAGCAGCATCATTATTAATTAAAATAGCATTAGGTTGAATTAATGTAAATATAACAATTAATGTTGGATAAAATCCGCCACACATACTATATCCCATAAAAGTTGTTAATCTAGGGGTTGTTTCAAGAACATCTTTTCGAACTCCTAATTTCTTAACATAGGAAACTGTAATTGGATATAAAATAGGAGCTGATTGAATTGCGAAATCATTGATTGCATATTCTTTTGTTAATTTATTAAATTCTTTTTTATTAATGGTATCCTTTGTTTTTCTTCAATTAACAACAAATGAAAATTCGATTCCTCAAACAATAGCCAATCCTAAAAAGAAAAATAAAATAAATAAAATTAAACTTCCTAAAGTTGATAAAAACATATTTTCATAATTAGTAAATAAAACTATCAACATTCCCATAAAAACATATGGAACCATTTTAGCTATGCCTGATAAATAAAATTTTATTACTTTTTTTATGTTTTCAACAAATGAAATAAGCTTTTCACCTCAATCATGAATATATAAATGTAAGATATTCATGATTAAAGCAAATATAATAGCAAGAGAAATAAATCCAATAACAATAAAACCATAATTTTTTAAAAATTGGTTAATAACATTTTCTAAATTAGGTCAAATTCCTCCAAAAATACTAGTTGATTCTTCCCCTGAAATAACACTTATTTGCATTTGATCTTGCAATAATCAAATAAAAGGGAAAAAACATAAAGCAACAAAAATACCTAATAAAGTCATACTTAACAATGATAAAAATGATATTGCTATAAGTTTTTTATCTTTTTTAACATGCCTTGTATGTGTAAAAGCAGTTGATACCATAGTGAATACATATATAGGTAAAGCCACCAATATAAGCATCATAAATATAGTTCAAGCCATTGTTAACCATAAATATATACTATCTATAAATTTTTGTGTTTGATCAACACCTCCTAAATCATCAGAAACCATTAGACTAGTCACCAATAAGTAATAAAAACCTATTAATAAACCCATTATCAATGTTATTAGGATAATATTTTTTTTTCTTAAAATTTGTAAAATAAATATTAAAATGTATCCTAGAATTAACATTATTAATGTTAAACCAGCATATATATGTTCTGAAAAGTGGGAGAATGCTCAAAACAAATCTTTCATTTTGTCCTCCAAAATTATTTTATATATTAAAATAATCAATACCTCTTTTATTACAAATGTATTATGTCGAAATTAATCTAAACATATCGAGGCAAATACAAAATAAATGTATTTTAATATTTAAATTATATATTAAATTTAAAAAATTTTAAAGTTCTTCTAATCAAGATAAAACTGAACTACCTTTAATTACATGTTTAGATCATTTTTCATTAATTAAATTTTCTGTTTTAATAAATTGATCCAAACTTAAATTAATTAAATTAAGTTTTGAAATTTCTATTTCTTCATTATTAATAAAAATTTTAGGATGATTATCACCTATTTTAAAATTTAATTCAACTATGACAGTATTAATTTTATTTGCAATACTATATTTTTTGGCTATTTTTGTAGCTCATAAAATACCTGTTTTATCAACTTTGGAAAGATCTTTACCACAAAAGGCTCCTCCTCCATGAGGGATGCCAGCTCCAAATGTATCAATCATTAATTTTCTACCTATAACACCTGTATCACCTAAAGGACCAGCTATTAATCACTCACCTTTAGGATTAATAATTACATTTGTTTTTTTATTATTTAATTCTTTTTCAATAAATTTTTTAATTGAAGAATGATTAACTTTTCCACAAACAGACATTGAAATTTCTTTTTCATTATATAATAATTTTCAATCAGGAGCAATATCAAAATTCTCTCTAACTTTCTCCATTAATTTATATAATTTTTTAATTTTTTCAAATCTTTCTTTATCATAAAATCCATAAATCACTCCTTGATCTCCAGCTTTTATTTCCTGATCTTCATTTTGAATTTCCTTTAATTCTATTGATTGTTCAACTATATGATTGTATATTTTTACATTTTGCCTAAAATTGGGTCATCATTTTTCACCATAAATTTTTTCAATAGCAAAATAAACTAATTCTTCATAATCTATATTTGCATCAGAAGTTATTTCTCCTCCTAAAGAAATTGTTTTACCAGTTGCTAAAACCTCTAAAGCAACTTTTGCATTTGGATCTTGTTCAAGATTTTTTTCTAAAATTAATTCACCTAGATAGTCTGAAAATCTATCAGCATGACCATAACCAACTAATTCTATTGTTTCATTATTTATTTCCATATTATTATTTCTCCTTAATTATTACTAATAGAAACTTATTTTATATTAAAAAAACTCCAACTATTAAATTGATAGCTTGAGTTCTTTAAATTAAAGTCTTATTGTTACTTTTAAAAAGCCTCATCTAACCACCTTTTTCAAAACGATAGGTTGGTGTGTTCTCCTTGGGATTAACCTAGAACACTCGAAATAAGTTTCTAATTAATTATATACAAAAAAATAAATTTAAGTTAAAATTTAAATAATTATGAACGAATATAGTAAATGAAATGATGAAAGTCTAAGAGAAGAACTTATAAATAAAAAAATTGATTTTCAGGAAGAATGAACAAGAGATCAAATAATTCAACTATTACAAAGTGTAGATGAACATGTAGAGCAAAGTAATCAAAATGTAAAACAAAATGATTTAGATAGAGCAGGAGTAATAATAAATATTTTAATAGGTTCAGCTAGTATTCCAATATGAATATTTTTAAGTGTTTTTTTAATAGGAATTCCTTTTTTAATTGGAGATATTTGTGCAATTGTTTCTAATATTAGATTTAAAAATGGAAAAGACAATAGAGCTATGGCTGGTGCTTTGGCTATTATCTTTAATGGAATAATTGGAGGAGTATTAATTCTTATAAATGATAATAAAAAAGAAACAAAATAGAACCTTGAAGGTTCTATTTTGTTTCTTTTTTAAGTTTTGTAATTAAGTCTTTTGCTTTTTTATTTAATTTTTTAGGCATTAAAGGATTTAGTTTAATATATAAATCTCCTCTTGTTTCGGGTTTTCTAATATTTGGAAAACCTTTTCCTTTAACTCTTAATAATTTATTAATATTTGAAAGTGCAGGCACTTTAAAATTTACAACTTCATTTTTAAATAAATTAAATTCAATTTTAGTCCCTAAAATAATATCTAAAATATTTAAATCTAATGAATAATAAAGATTGTTTCCATCTCTTTCAATACCTTGTTCTTCTTTAATAAAAATTCTTAGATAAAAATTACCATTAGGTCCTCCATTTATACCTGGATGACCTTTACCAACCATTCTTAATTCATTGCCATTATAAACACCTTTAGGAACATGAAATGTATGATAACTACCTTGAGGCATTTTTACTTTAATTTCTGTTCCATAGAAAGCATCTTCTAAAGATATAACAACTTCTTGTACAATATCTTGTCCTCTTCTTGGTCTATTAGGATCCATTGCTCCACCAAAGAATTCTTCAAATATTGAACCAAAGCCACTATTTGCTCCTCTAAATATATCTTCAAATCCACCAAAACCTTGGAATCCGTCACTTTGTTGACCATTTACACCTTGATGTCCAAATCTATCATACATAGATTTTTTTTGTGGATCTGAAAGAACTTCATAAGCTTCATTTATTTCTTTAAATTTTTCTTCAGCACTTGAATCATCTTTATTGACATCTGGATGATATTTCATTGCTAATTTTCTAAACGCTTTTTTTATTGTTGCAGCATCAGAATTTTTATTAATGCCAAGAACTTCATAATAATCTCTTTTTTGAGCCATTTATCTAAAATTAATCTTTATCTTCTTCAACATCAATTACATTATCATCATCTTTATTATTTGTATCATCTGTTGATTGTTCAGATTGTGCTTGTTGAGCTTGAGAAGCAAATTGTTGAGCAACATTATTAATTTCTTCCATAAATGTTTTTAATTTAGAAACATCTCTTTTTTCAATTAATTCTTTTAATTCTTCAATTTGTTTTTTTAATTCTTCTTTTTGCTCTGCAGGAATTTCTGGCATACCTTCTTTAGGTTCCATTCCTTCTTCTAAATTAGATAATAATGATTGAGCAGAATTAATAACTTCTATTTCCTCTTTTAATTTAGCATCTGCTTCTTTATTAGCTTCTGCTTCTTTAATCATTTTTTCAATTTCTTCTTCAGAGATTGAACTTGAATTTGAAATTGTAATTGATTGTTCTTTATTGCTTTTTTTATCTAAAGCTTTTACAGAAACAATTCCATTTGCATCAATTGAGAAAGTAACTTCAATTTGTGGAACACCTTTTGGTGCTGGTTCAATACCTGCAAGTGTGAATCTACCTAATGATTTGTTATCTCTAGCCATTGATCTTTCACCTTGTAAAATGTTGATATCCACTTGTGGTTGGTTATTTTCGGCTGTAGAAAACACTTGCGATTTTGAAGTAGGGATTGTTGTATTTCTTTCAATAAGAGGTGTCATAACTCCTCCCATTGTTTCAATTCCTAAAGTTAATGGTGTTACATCTAATAGAAGAACATCTTTAACATTTCCTGATAAAACTCCACCTTGAATTGCAGCACCTATTGATACAACTTCATCTGGATTTATTGAAGTATTAACTGTTTTTCCTAGTTCTTTTTCAACTAATGCTTTAACAGCAGGAATTCTTGTTGATCCACCTACTAATAAAACTTCATCAATTTCTGAAATACTTAATTTTGAATCAGCAATAGCTTTTCTAACAGGAGTTAGTGTTCTATTTAATAAATCTTTAGAAAGATTTTCAAATTCCGCTCTTGTTAATTTTGCTTCAAAATGAATTGGTCCTGAAGCTCCTGCAGAAATGAAAGGTAATGAAATTGTTGTTTCAAGAACACCTGATAAATCTTTTTTAGTTTTTTCAGCCATTTCTTTAATTCTTTGAACAGCCATTTTATCTTTAGATAAATCAAAACCATTTTCTTTTTGGAATTTATTTAAAATAAAGTCCATGATAACTTTATCAAAATCATCTCCACCAAGTGAATTATCTCCTGCTGTTGCTAGAACTTCAAAAGTTCCTTCAGCTAATTCAAGAATTGAAACATCAAAAGTTCCACCACCTAAATCATAAACAAGAATTTTTTCTTCTTTTGCTTTGTCTTCAATACCATATGCTAATGCAGCTGCAGTTGGTTCATTAATAATTCTTTCAACTTCCAATCCTGCTATTTTTCCTGCATTTTTTGTAGCAGTTCTTTGTGCATCATTGAAGTATGCTGGAACAGTAATAACTGCTTTTGTGATTTTTGAACCAATTTTTTCTTCAGCATATTTTTTCATGTAATCTAATATCATTGCTGAAATTTGTTCTGGTTTATAATCTTTACCATTTACATGAATTATTTTATCTGTTCCCATTAATCTTTTAACAGAAATAACTGTTTCTGGGTTTGTGATAGCTTGTCTTTTTGCAGCATCTCCAACAATTATTTCATCACCTTTGAATGAAACAACTGAAGGTGTAGTTCTATTTCCTTCTGGGTTTTCAATAACTTTAGAAGTACTTCCTTCCATTATTGAAACCACTGAGTTAGTAGTACCTAAATCTATACCAATAATTTTACTCATTATTTTCTCCTTTTAAATTTTCTTTGTTTTTTTGTTTAGCAACAACAACTGTTGCAGGTCTTAATAATCTATCATGAATTAAATAACCTTTTTGTTTAACTTGGATAATTTTTCCTGATTCAAATTCGCTTGTTTCCACCTCCTCAATTGCATGATGAAATTTGGAATTAAATTCATCATTTGGTTTAACTATAATTTCTTTTATTCCTTCTGCTTCTAATGTTGATTTAAAATTTCTTAAAATCATTTTAAATCCTTCTAATCAATTTTTGATTTCATCTGAAACATTTTCAGAACTAACAGCCAATTCAAACATATCAATTGTAGGTAAGATATTTTGAATGAAAGAGGAAGATCTATATTTAATTAAATCTCGTTTTTCTTGATCAAGTCTTTTTCTAAAATTTTCCATTTCAGCTAAAACACTTAAATATTTATTTTTAAATTCTTCAGTTTTACTTTTTTTCTTTGAATGATGTTCTTTGTTTTGCTCTTTAAATTTTTTAGTTGTTTTTTTAGCTAATTCAATAACTTCATCAATATCAATATCTTTTTCGTTGTTATCTTTTATTTTTTCATTTATTTCATCAACTGCCTTTATTGCATCTGATAAAATATCTTCATTATTTTTCTTATCTTTTTTGTCCATTTTCTTCTAATCCTTAAGTTTTTTTTCTAAATATTCTAACATTGAAAATAATTTAACATAATCTTGATTTTTTTCACCTAGTATTTTAAATTGTTTATGTTTATTTTCTCCAATTGCAATAGATTTATTAACAATTGATAATCCTTCAACCGTATCCATGTCAATTGTTACTCCTGAAAAATTATTAAATATTTTACCATCATCATGAATAAAATCTCATATAGAATTATTTTCAATCATTTTAAATATTAATCCAATTTGTTTTTTTACATTAGGATTTTCATATAAAACCAAATTATTCATTCCTTGAAAAGTGGTATTTTCAACAACTGTTTTTTCAAATAGAAATTTAATAATATTTTGAAATTGTTCTTCCATCCCCTTCAATTTAATTGAAAGAATTTTATTTAAATTAGTTAAAGATTTTTCAATTTCATTAATTGAAGTTCCAATTACCCTTTTACTAAAAGATAATAAAGATTTTTCGAATTCTTCAAAAGAAATTGAATTTAGTTGTATTTCTTTTTTAACAACTTCGCCATTTGAAGTTATTAAAACAACTATTGCCTTTTCATCATTTATTTTATAACAATTAATATCAATTATTGTAGATGAAGTATTATTTTTAAATTCCTTTGAGATAGTTAATGTTTTAGTGGCATCATTTATCAATGACATTGCCTTATTTAAAGTATCTTCAATATCATAAAATCTATCTTTTAATATTTTATCCAATTTTGATTTAATTGAAGAAAATGTATTTGGATTTGTTTCTATTTTAGAAAGATAATATTCATAACCTTTATTTGTTGGTATTCTTCCAGAAGTTCTTGAAGATGAAGAGTTTAGTTTATAAATATAACCTTCATTCTCTAGTTCTAACATTTCTTTTCTAATTGTTGCTGAAGATAAATTTATATGATTATCATCAATTTCTAAAATTGCTTGTGAAGAAACAGGATCTCCATTTTTCACATAAATAGATACTATAATTTTTAAAAGTTCTAATTGTCTTTCGGTGGCCATTAATCGATCACCTCTTTTATTATTTTAAAATTATTGTTATTTAAAATAATTTCATATCTCACATCTTTTTTAATTTTTGAATCCAATATTTTATCTACTATTAAATTCTCAATATTTTTAGAAATATATCTTTTAATTGGACGGGCACCAAACTCTTCATCAAAACCTTCTTTAGAAATTTTTAAAACAGCATCTTCACCAAATGAAAAATAATAATCTTGTGTTTTTAGTCTATCAGATAAATCATTTAATTCTTTTTTAGTAATTAAAGACACATCATTTTTAGATAGTTTATTAAAAGCAACAGTTTCATCAACTCTATTTAAAAATTCAGGTTTGAATATTTTATATAATTCATTAAACAATTCTTGGTTTTTAACATTTCCTTTAATTATTTTATCAGAACCTATATTTGAAGTCATGATTATTATTGTGTTTTTAAAGTTAACAACTCTTCCTTGTGAATCAGTTAATATACCATCATCTAGAATTTGAAGAAAAATATTAAATATTTCATAATTAGCTTTTTCAATTTCATCAAAAAGCAATACAGAATAAGGTTTTCTTCTAACTGCCTCAGTTAATCTCCCACCTTCTTCATAACCTATGTATCCTGGAGGAGAACCAATTAATTTTGCAATTGATTGTTTTTCACTATATTCAGACATATCAAATCTTATTAATTCTTTTTCAGAATTAAATAAAATCTTTGCCAATGATTTTGCTAATTCAGTTTTACCCACACCAGTAGGACCCATAAAAATAAATGAACCAATGGGTTTTGTAGGATCATTAATTCCTATTCTTGATTTTCTTATTGCATTAGATACAATTTCAATTGCTTCATCTTGTCCTTTTACATATTTTTTAAGAGAAGATTTTAAATTTTTAAGTTTATCAATATCATTTTTTACAAGAGATTCAGTAGGAATTCCTGTTCATCTAGAAATAACATCTGCAATTGTTTCCTTAGTAACAACCTCTTTAATCATATTAATAGATTTTACTTTAATTTCTAATTCTTTTATTTGTTCTTTGACATTAGGCAATGTTTCATATTGAATTTTTGCTGCTTTTTCATATTCTCCGTTTAATTGTGTTCTTTCAAGTTTAACATTTAAATCTTGTAATTTTTTTTGAGAATTTTTATAATCAGTTAAAATACTTTTCTCTTCATTTCATTTATCATTTAATTTTTGTGCATCAGGTTCAATTTTTGCTAATCTTTGTTTTATTTCTACTAATCTTTCTTTTGATTGTTTTGTTTTTTGTCTAGAAATAGCAGCTTCTTCAATTTTTAAATTATGTATTTCTTTTAAAATATCTTCTAAAATTTCAGGCTTTGAATTAATTTGTGTTCTTATTAATGAACAAGATTCATCTATTAAATCTATTGCTTTGTCTGGTAAAAATCTATCTTGAATATATCTATCTGATAATTGAGCAGCTGATATTAATGATTCATCATCGATTCTAACACCATGATAATTTTCATATCTATTTTTAATACCTCTAAGAATATTGATTGTATCTTCAACACTTGGTTCTATTAAATTTATCTTTTGCATTCTTCTTTCTAAAGCTGCATCTTTTTCAATATATTCCTTATACTCTTTTGGAGTTGTTGCGCCAATTAATCTAAAATCACCTCTTGCCAAAGCAGGTTTTAATATATTAGCAGCATCAAGAGATCCTTGATTTCGACCTGTTCCAACTAAAGTGTGTATTTCATCAATAAATAAAATTATTTTTCCTTGAGAATATTTAACTTTATTAATTATTGCTTTAAGTCTTTCTTCAAATTCACCTTGAAATTTAGCACCTGCTATTAATGAACCCATTTCTAATTCATATATTTCAACTTCTTTTATATTATCAGGAACTTCATTTTTCACTATTCTAAAAGCTAAGCCTTCAACAATAGCAGTTTTTCCAATTCCTGGTTCTCCTATAAGAATAGGATTATTTTTAGTTCTTCTGGATAAAACTCTTATAATTCTTCTTATTTCTTGTTCTTTTCCAATGACTGGATCTAATTTTCCTTTTAAAGCTAATTCAGTTAAATTACGTCCATATTTTTCTAATAACTTTGGATCATTGGAAGGATTGGGTGTAAATTGTGCATTAAACATTTTTTTCCTTTTTAGCAAATCAACATATTTTTTGCTACATTTTTATTATACAAAAAAAATAGCAAAAAGTTATTTTTTTTGCTATTTTTTTTCTTTTGGAATATAAATATATTTTTTGCCAACTTTTTCTTTTGAATATAAATTAACTTTCACTAATTTTTCAAGTGAATATCTTGAAGTTTCATATGAGGATTTAGAATATTCTTTAAAATCTTTTATTGTATATTTATAATTTTTTTTACTATTATCAATATAAAATCTAGCTTGCATTTTTGATAATTGAGGATACTTTTTTAAAATATTTACATAATTTTTGTTTTTATCTTTTTCACTCAAAATATTATAACGTTCACTATATTTAATAAAATCATTTATTTGATCAGTTGCTAAATCACCACAATAAATTAAAATATTAGAAAATTCTTGTGTCAAAAATGTTAAATCACCATCAGAATTTTTAACCTCATCTACAAGTTGAATAATTCGGTATTTAAAATAGTCCAATGTTTTAAAAAGTGATATTCCTTTAAATAATTCACCATTATATGAATTTCTTAATAAAGATAGTAGAGATAATAAAGCTATTTCATAAGAAACATCACCAAACATTTTTGTAGATAAAATGGAATATAAAATTGCTGAACATTTAGTTAAAATAGAATTTATCTTATTAGATTTTAATGTCATAACTAAAGAAGTATGAATATCACCAAATTTTTTTTGATTAAATGTTTTATCAGAATAAAATATTTTATAAATTTCTATCGGCATACATAATTTAGAAATTATTTTTTCTAAATTATTATAAATAAAAATTATTTTTTCTTCGTCTTCATCTTTTTCATTTCTTTCTAAAGTATTATTTGAAATTAAGTTTTCAATAATTTTTCTAGAAAATTTATATTCATTAAGTAATCAATGAATATCATTTACAAAAGATTTTAAAGAAATATCATTCATTAAAATTGCTGAATTATATTTTCAAGAAATATTAACTAATACATTTTGTTGTAATTCAGAAAATTTTGAAATTAATTTTATTTCTTTTTGTAGTATTCAAGGAGTTTGTGTTAAAAAAACATTTTTATAATTTTCTTGAATTAATGGAATTTCAAATGAATATTTTTTTCTATATTCCAATACTTCTTCTCAATTTTTAACATCTTTATGATTTATTTCTTCATTATCAAATTCACTTTTTGTTAAATATTTTACATCAGTATGATATTTTCTAATATTTTTCATATTAATTATTATTTATTATATTTTATTATAAATGGAGAATTTTTAACAGCTATCATATCGCCATCTTTAATTCCTGCTGTAATTAATTTATCAATAATTCCTTTTGTTTTAAATTTTGACATTAATCTTCATGAATTTTCTGAAGAATTTAAAGGAATTCTATTTGCTCAATATTTAGTAAAATCATTAGATATTGTTCAAATACCATTTGAATATTTAATCATTAATGGATCCTCTTTTTCTTTTAAACTAAATATTTCCAAATCCTCTTCTTGATTCATTAAATTATTAAATTTTTCTTGTTCTTCTTTTTTAATTTCTTTAAGATTTTTTATAACATTATCCAAAAGAGATATAATACCTTCTCTTGTAATTGCAGATATAAAGTGAATATTATTATTTTTAAAATCTTTTCTTATTTCTAATTTTTTTTCTTCATTAATTAAATCACATTTAGAAAAAACTATTATTTCTCTTTTTTCACTTAATTCTTTTGAATATGATTTAAGTTCTTTTCTTAATTTTCTATATTTTTTTAACAAATCTTCCTTAGTAGAATCTATTAAATGAATAATAATCCTTGTTCTAGAAAGATGTTTTAAAAAAGAAATTCCCATTCCCTTATTTTTAGAAGCACCATCTATCAATCCTGGTAAATCCGTAATGACAAAATCTTCATTTTTAATTTTTACAACACCTAATTGAGGAACTAATGTTGTAAACTCATAATTTGCTATTTTGGGTTTTGCATTAGTAACAGAAGAAACTAAAGTTGATTTTCCTGCATTAGGAAAACCTAATAAACCAACATCTGCAAGAACTTTTAGATTAAGTGTTAATTCTTTTCAATCAACTTTTTCACCATATTCAAATAATGTAGGAGCAGTATTTTTAGATGACTTAAAGGATTTATTTCCTCTTCCTCCTTTACCACCTTGCGAAGCTAATCATATTTGTCCATCAAATTGTAAATCAACTTGTTTTTTTCCATTTTCAAAAATTTCTGTTCCAATAGGAACTTCTAAAAAAATATTTTCACCTCTAGCACCGGTCATATTTTTTAAACCACCATCAGATCCATTATTTCCTTTATAAATTGTTTTTCCTTTATACTTCATAAGTGTATTTTCATTACTAGTAGCAATGAAAAAAATTGATCCACCATTTCCACCATTTCCACCAGATGGTCCACCATGTTCAACATATTTTTCTTTGTGAAAACCCATTTTACCTGAGCCTCCATCGCCTGCTTTAATTTTTATAATTGCTTGATCAATAAAAGATATTTGCTTCATAATGTATTAATTATACATAGTATTTAATAAATAAATTATTTTACATATTTGATATCTTCATCATCTATTTCATCTAAAGTATCAATTTTTTTATCACCTAATATTTTTCTATATCAACGTTCTGATTTTATTTCTTCTTTTTCTCTAGTTTTAACAATAGCAATTTCTTTACCTTTATATCATCCAAACAATATAAGAACATTACCTATAGAAGCAATAAAAATAAAACCAGTACCTATAACTGTTTGAATTGTTTCTGACATTTTATCAAATGCTGCAACATTTATTGGTTCCTTTTTTCAAAAGGATAACATACTTAGAAAATCAAAAAAGGAGTCAACCATACCAGAAACAAATGATCATGAAAATCAAGCACCAACAAGAACTAAAAAGGCAAGTAAAAATGAAAGAAGTATTGGAATTATTCTTCAAGTTGCTCAATATCTTTTTGTATTAACCCTAGGAACAAGAATCATAGCATTTAAAGTAATTGCTACAATTGTTATAGGAAGTGTTAAAATCAAAAGAGAAAATAAAGATGCAAATATTATATTAAAAGTAACTCCAAGCTTTAATAAAAAATTAGGTTTATATAAATAAAGTTTTTTTTCAACTATTTTACCTTCTGGCTTAATATTTGTTTTATTAACATTAGAAGAACTATTTATATTAGAATTGCTTTTTGATTGTGGTTTTTTAGTTGTGGTTTTTTTTGGAGTTTTATTATTCTCTTTTTTTGGTTTTGGTTTTTCTACCATATTAAAAATATTATACCTTTTAAATAAAAAAATAACTCTAATAGAATAGAGTTATTTTTTAATTCCATTTGCAAATGGCAGGAGTGACAGGAATCGAACCCGTAACCGATGGTTTTGAAGACCACTGCTCTGCCTAATTGAGCTACACTCCTAATTTGTTCTTTTGAACATTTTAATTATAATAAAAAAAATAAAAAATATATAAAATTATTTATTTTAATTTTGTTGAAATAGCTTTTACAACATCTTCTATTGTTTTCATTGAAACTAATTCATCATCAGTTATTGTCACACCATTTTCTTGTTCTGCTTCAACAACTAAATCTAATAAATCTAAAGAATCTATTCCAGTTTCATTTAAAACAGTATTTAATTCTACATTTTTATTGTATTTTTTATTAATTAATTTTTTTAATTCTTCAAATACTTTTTCTTCAATATTTTCCATAGTCTAATTATACATTATTATTTATTAATGTAAATTTATATATATGAGTGTTATTTAGAATAATTTTACCATCATATATTTTTAATCCATATTTTACATATACATAAATGACATTTAATTCCTTTTCATATTCTATTGTTAATCATTTTGTATTATATTCAAATTTACTATATAATTCTTCTTCAAATATAGTTTGAAATAAATAAAAATCAATATTTCCTTCATAATCTATTATAGATTTTGATAATTTATTTTCAGATATGTATGGTCAATTCATATAAATTTTTTCATTATTTGGCAAAAGATCAATTAAATCCAAAGAATCATTTTCATCATTATTTCTATTAAATTGAAGAAAAAATAAATTTGCTGAAAGTAATATCGAAAATATAAAAAGCATTAGAACAAGTATTTTAATTAACCTATTTTTTTTATTTTTCATTATTCTTCAATAAAGTAATATTTACCATTTTCTCCTCTTAAAGAATTATTAGAACCAATATTTAAATTTATATTAAATTCATAAGGTTGATGAGCATATAAATCAAATGTAAAAGTTATTTTTCCTGAAGAAGATTCATCTCAAGGTAAAACAATTCCATTTTCATTAATATATTTATCTGTTACACCATCTTTCACTATGCATTCCGATTGATCATAATACATTTGATCATCAACATAAAATATATATGAATTATTTTCTTCTCTAACTTTAATTTTTATATCATTATTTTCATAACCATTTATATTAATTTTAGCTTCATAAAAACTGGAATTTAATATTGGTAATATTGATAAATCATCATCTGAATATTCAAGTTTAAGGAGATCAACCGTTGTTTGTGGATATTCATAAGTATTATTAAAAAGCTTTGTAAAAGTTATTTTTTCAGTTTTAGTTTCTTCATTATATAAATAAGGATTTTCAATAATAACAGATTCATCATCAATAAATTCAATATCATAATACATATTAATTCCTGAATCTATAAAAATTGTTTGTGTGTAATCTTTAACATAATTTTTATTTCCATTAATATTAAAATTAAAATCAGATTTAGCAACTAAAGTTAAAGTGTTATCTTTATAAACATCTTCTCCAGTTACTTCATAACTTCTACTATATCCATCAGGTTTTGCTTGGTTGTAATATATATTAAAATATCAATAAAAAATTCTTTTTGAATTTCAATAAATATTAATACTATCCAAGTAGTATGGAATTGCATCATAAATTTTCAAATCATTTTCATTTCCACCAACAAGAAAAAAATGTCGTAAGGGTTGAATATTGTATTCAATAATCATTTTGTCATTTTTTAAATCTCTAGTTATGGATTTTATATTTAAATTTCATCTTGCTAAATTATAAATAGGATTAATTAAGAAAATATCAGGATAAATATTTCCATTTTCATCTTCTATATAATTAACTCAATAAAATTCTCCTTCATATTCTATAGAATAACCATGAAAATCATAATTAGAAAAAATTTCATTACCTAAAGAATCTAAAACATTAAAATCATATGATAAATTTTTGTTTGGTGCATAAATAAAATCATCAGGTAAATTACCTTCAAAATAAATTTCATCAACTTTTCTATTTTCGATAATCATAATATTAAATTAACTTTAAATAATAAATTAAAAAAAAAAAAAAAACATATTATTATGTTTTTTAATAAGCTCTTGCAAATAGTGCCATTTTAAATGTTTTTTCATTTGAATGAATACATTTGCCTTCAATATCTGATTCAATAAGACATCTTATAGTAGCACCTGTTTCTTTTTTAATTTTCTTTTCTACTTCAGAATTTTCACTTCAATAAGCAATTCCATATTTACCAGATTCAACAATTTTATTAATTTCTGAAATATTTTGAAATAAAATTTTTTTATCATCTCTAATTTTAATTGCATTATTATAAATTTTATTATCATGTTCTTTTAATAAGGAAGCAACAAATTCTTCATTAAATTCATCTATGTTTATTTCTTTTTTAAACTCATAATTTCTAATTGAAAAAGTTATTTTTGATTTACTTATATCTTTAGGACCAATTTCAATTCTAATTGGAACGCCTTTGACTTCTCATTCTTGATATTTAAAACCAATACCTTTATTTGTAGAGTCAATTTTAATTTTATAAACATCACCTAACTTATTTTTAAATTGATTAGCAATTTCTAAAATTTTTGAATTTTTTTCAGCAAAAAGAGTCATTATAACAATTTGTATTGGGGCAATTTTAGAAGGCAAAATTAATCCTTTGTCATCTGAATGAGTCATTATTATTGCACCAAGCATTCTAGTTGAAACTCCTCATGAAGTTTGAAAAGGATAGAATTTTTTATTATCCTTTCCTTGAACTTTAATATTAAAAGCTTTACCAAATGAATCTCCTAAAAAATGTGAAGTACCAGTTTGTAATGCTTGTCCATCTTTTAAAATTGTTTCTATTGTATATGTATTATCAGCACCAGCAAATCTTTCAATAACTGTTTTTTCACCTTTTATTGTTGGTAATAGTAATATTTTATTAGCAAATTCATGATAAAGATCATGAATTTTTTTTGAAAATTCTTTTGCTTCTTCAGGAGTAGAATGAATTGTATGCCCCTCTTGTCAAAAAAACTCAGAATTTCTTAAAAAAGGTCTTGTATTATTTTCCCATCTCATAATATTAACTCATTGATTTAATTTCATTGGTAATTGAGAATAAGAATTTAAATTTTCCCTAAAAAAAGTTCCAAAAAGAACTTCAGAGGTTGGTCTAATAACAAGTGGTTCTTTTAATTTTTTTTGTCCAACTCTTGTTACTGTTAAAACTTCAGGAGAAAATCCTTCAACGTGTTTCTTTTCTTTGTTTAAAAGTTCTTCTGGAAATAATAGAGGAAACTGTACTTGTTCTACTTCTAATTTTATAAATTCTTCATTTAATAATTTAGATAGATTATTTCATAAAGAAAAACCATGTGGTTTAAAAAACATTGTACCTTTAACAGGTGCATAAGAAATTAAATCAGATTGTAAAACTAAATCTGAATATCATTTAGCAATATCTTTACTAAATGGTGTTATATTGTTTTGTTTTTTCATAATTCAATTATAAAATAATTATTAATATATGAATAATAAAAAAATAATAAATAAAAGTGAGAATAAAAAAATCTTAATTTAATAAGATTTTAAAAACTATTGAAATTGATTTGAAAATTTATCCAAAATTTCAGAAGTTGGCGCTAATAAATATATTTTTTTAGCTACTTTTTTAAATGATCCATTTGTCACAAATAATAAACCTGTAACAAAATCAATAAATCTAATAGATTCCACACTAGGCATTTCATTGATATCAACAACAATGGCATTACCTTTTAATAATTCTTTACCAATTAATCTTGAATCAGAAAACTTTTTAGGTGTCACATTTATTAATGAAGATTGTGAAGTATTAATTATTATAGTTAGTTTATTTTTACTTTTTTTATACATATATCTATTATTTTACTCCTTTTATTAATTTAAAATTGATGATATATCATCATCGTCATCGTCATCATCTAATAATGAAAGAGATTCAAAAACTTGTTCTTGTGTATCCTTTTCATTTTTTCTTTCTTCTTTGTTTTTAAATGATTCTATATCAGCATCTGAAACTAATTTTGAAGAATTTTTTGGCTCATCTTCTAAAATAGAAATTGTATTATTTTTGTTCTTTTTCACCTTTTCAAGACCTGTTGCAATAACAGAAACTAAAACTTTATTTCCTAAAGATTCATCAATTCTAACACCAAAAATTATTTCAATTTCTGAATTTGCAGCAGCTTGAATAGTTCTAATTGATTCATGAGCTTTTTCAATTGTTAATGATCTTTCAGATCCCATAACCATAACAATTGCTTTTTTAGCACCTTCAATAGAAGATTCTAAAATAGGTGAATTAATAGCCTTTAAAGCAGCATCAATTGAAGCTGTTTCCCCTTCAGCATCTGAAGTACCAATCAATGCTAGTCCTTGTTTTTCTAAAACTGTTTTAACATCAGCAAAATCTAAATTAATAACTGAAGTTGTTGAAATAATATCTGCAATGGTAATAACAGCTTGTTTTAAAATAAGATCTGCATATTCAAATGCTTTTGAGAAAGCAACTCCACCTAATTCAGCAGCTAATCTATCATTAGAAACAACAATAATTGAATCCACTTCTTTTTTAAGACTTTTCATTGCTTCTCTAGCTGTTTCTGTTCTTTTGGGCCCTTCAAAATTAAAAGGTGTTGTAACAATGGCAACAACTAATGCTCCTTCTTCTTTAGCTACTCTCGCAACTAATGGAGATGCTCCTGAACCAGTTCCTCCACCCATTCCAGCAGTTATGAAAACTAAATCTGTATCTTTAACAATTTCCTTGATTTCATTTTCTGATTCTTCTGCAGCTTGTCTTGCAACTTCAGGTATAGCACCAGCACCTAGACCCTTAGTTATATTCGGACCTAAATTTAATTTATTAGGAACTGGTGAAGCTTCTAATGCTTGATAATCTGTATTAAATACATAAAATGTAGCATTTGAAGCTTCATTAGATGTGTATATTTGATTAACAGCATTAGATCCACCGCCACCAACACCAATAACTTTAATTCTTGCACCAATTTTCTTTTGTTCACTTGGATTTAAATTATTATCATTTTCTAATTTTTGAAACATTTTGTACTTTATTCTCCCTTATTACTTAATTATACATTCTAAATAATTTATTAAAAATATTAATTTTTAATGTATAGGAAAGATTGCTTTTGGTTTTTATTTGAATATTATGAATATTTTTTTGAATTTCTAATATTAATCCCATTGTAATAAATTCAGTATCTGCCTTTAGTCCAATTAATTTTGAATCAAATTCATTAATATTTAATTCATTGAAAAACTTTAGTGTATATTTTTGAAAACCTATTAATGCTTTAATCTCCCCATTGAATATTAATGTTAATCTATTTTTATCTAATTTATAATCATTGATTTTTTTATTGATATTTAAAAATAAATTATTTAATTTTTCCTTTATATAAATTGATAAATCACCTTTTGTAAAAATTTTGTTAAAGCCAAATTCATCTTTAACTAAATGTAAAACTTTATTATCTATCATATCTTGAAAGGATACTATTCCAAATGTTTTAAATAAATTTTTAGAATTTTCAATAGGAATATTCATTTTTTCAGAAATATATTCATATATTTTATTTAATCCAAATTCCAATCTTACTACATTAAAAATTTTTCCATTTTCAATCATTGTTAATTGAGTGAATTTTTCTTCCAATGAAATTGATAAATAAATTTGATTATCTTCAAGAGCATGTTTTCTAATTGAATTTTGAATTGCATCTAAAGATGATATAAATTCAATATTTTTAAATTCATAAAATTCAAAATATTGAAATATTTCATTTAGATATTTTTTATTTATTGATTCATATAAAAATTCACCATTTTTAATATAAGAAGTAAATTTTGTTATTTTGCAATCATAATTATTTCTTTCTAATTTTTCTTTAGATTGATTTTTTTCTATTTGTATTAAATTAATTTTTGAGTGAAAAGTTATATAAGTTTTATCAATCAAATTGAAAAGTTTTTCATTTTCTAAAACTTTTTTAATTTTTAATATTGTTAAATAATTATATTCATTTGAATTAGAAGTAGACTTAAATTTTTTATGAAAAAGCAAAACATAATTATTTTCATTTATAAATCTAACCAAAGTAACAATTGTTTTTATATCTTTAATTTCAACTAATAATATATTTTTCAAATTTATTCCTCCAATTTAACTAAGGTTCTCAATTTTGCAGATCTAGAAGCTTTATTTATTTCTATTTCTTTCTTTGTTGGATAAATAACTTTATTTGTTTTAAATTTATGAATATTACCCATATTAGTTATATCAATATCTTCCTTTTTTTCTCAAAATAATTTTTTAACAATTCTATCTTCTAAAGAATGAAAAGTTATAACTGTTATAACTCCATTTTTTTTTAATAATTCAATTGAATCATTAAGAGATTTTTTAATGACGTTCATTTCATCATTGACTTCAATTCTAATAGCTTGAAATATATTTTTAGAAGGATGTTTATCTTTTATAAAACCTTTAACTGATTTAATAATTTCATTAAGTTGAGTATTTAAAGTTATTTTATTATTTTTTCGATAATCAACTATTGCTTGAGCAAGTTTATGAGATTTTTTTTCATTACCATATTTAAAAAATATTTCTGCTAATTCATCTTTTGAATATTCATTTAAAATATTAATTGCTGAAATATTTTGATTGGGATTCATTCTCATATCTAAAGTTGATTCACCATGATATGTAAATCCTCTTTTTTCATCTGTCAATTGATAATAAGAAGTCCCTAAATCATATAATATTCCATCAACTTTTTTAATTCCTAATTTTTCTAAATTAATTTTAATATTCTTAAAATTATCTTCTACATATAAAATATTTTTGTATTTAGATAAATTTTCTTTTGCTTTACTCATTGCATTAGGATCTTGATCAAAAGCAACAACTTTTCCTTTGTTTGCTTTTTTAGCAATTAAAGATGTATGTCCTCCCAATCCCAAAGTACAATCAATATAAATTCCATCTTTTTTTATATTTAATTTTTTAATCACTTCATTTGATAAAACAGAGTAATGTTTCATTATCTATCTAAAAAGTTAATTTTTCAATGATTTCTAAATTTGAATTAATTAAATTGCATTTTTTAGAATCATGAATTTCAACTTTATCTCCTATATCTATTAAAATTATTTCATTTTTTATTTTTACCAAATCAAGCAATTGCTTTGAAAGAAATATTTTCCCTAAAGCATTTATTTTTGCTTTAAAAAAATTATTTAAAATAACTCTTTGTAATTTTCCAGTTTTTTTATTCCAATTTTCTTTTTTTAATTTTTTGTCTCTTAATTCTAAACTGTAATCAAACTCCAAAGAATCAATACCAATATATTTAAATTTTTCATAAAATTTAAATGGTATTGTTAATCTAAATTTGGAATCCAATTTTCTTGTATAAATACTAATCATAAAAAACACTAAGGATAATAATTTTCATTATTTTCCAACCAATACTATAATTATACTTTTTTTAAAATCATAATAAAAAAATAAGCAATAAAATTGCTTATTTTTATATATCTTTTAAATCTGTAACAACCGTAAAATTAGGATGATTATAAAAATGTGTTATTGGGCAATCATCTCTTTTTACTCCAGTTTTTAATTTTACTAATGCATCTCTTTTGCTTTCTCCCCAAGCAAGAAGGATTATTTCCTTTGATTTATGATAGATATCATAAAGACCCATTGTAATTGCTGAAGTCGGAAATTCACTACGCCCTGAAAAATTAGCTTTAATTGTAGATTCAGTTAATTCAACTTCATTAGTTCTAGTGTTAAATGAAATTCCTGGTTCATTAAAGGCAATATGACCATTGGTTCCAACTCCCAAGATTGTAAAATCAAATTCCTTTATTTTATCTAATTTATAATTATATTCATCTACATTTTTAGGAAAATGTGTATTTTTTTTATCTATATCAATATAATCAAATAAATTATCATTCATAAATTTTCTAAAAGAATCATTTGGAAATTTTTCAATATTTAAATATTCATCTAAATTATATGATTCTAAATTTTTAAATGAAAGGCCATTTCTATGTTTTTCAATTAAGTTTTTATAAACTCCAACAGGTGAATTTCCTGTAGCCAAAATAAATAAAGGATTGTCTTTTTCTTTTACTATTGCTGCCATTCTATTTGCAACAAATTTTTCCAATAATTTTTTATCGCCGGTTTCAAATTTAACCATTGTTTATAACCTCTTTCATTTTTTTAATTTTTTCCATATCAATATTGCCATTCTTATCACGAACAGCCATACCAATGTGTAATCAATTTGCTTTTGTATAGTTTTTAATCTCTAAACAATTACTTAAATCTATTTTTGATCCAGGAAGAATTTGTATATTTTCTGAATTTAAAATATATTTTCTAATGTTTTCTTTTCCTTCAAGTGCTGATTTGGAATTTCCAGAAGTTAAAATAGTATCAATTTCATATTCTTTTAATTTTTCTAATGCTTGTAAAGAACTATTTTCATCTAGTTCATCAAAAGCACGATTAAATGTTAATTTCATTTCACCTTTAGCTTCAATTACATCCTTTAATTGTGAATAATTAATTTCATTTTGTGCTGTTAAAGAACCATAAACTATTCCTTCTGGTTTAAATTTTTTAATTTCATTAATAAAATTTAAGTGAGATTGATGAACTTCATTATCATAAACAAAACTTTCATAAATATCACGAACCATAACTCTCACAGGAATATTGACAGCTGCTAAAACATCTTTCACTAATTGAACTGGAGGTGTTAATCCACCATGTTCTAATTCAACTAAAAGTTCAATTCGATCACCATTACCTTTTTCAATGTTGATTGCATCTTCAACTGTTCATCCAATAACCTCTATTTTGTTCATTTTAACCCCCTACTATATAATGTTTTTCCATTAACAATTGTTTTAACAATTTCTAATTTCTTATCAAGAATTAATATATCTGCTAGATATCCTTTTTTAATATCACCAAGATTTTTAATTCCTAAATATTCAGCTTGATTTGTTGATGACATAATTGAAGCACTTTTTAGTGAACAACCAGTAAATTTAATCATATTTTTAAAACATTGGTGCATTGTGGCTATTGATCCAGCAAAAACATCATCCAATTTTGTTTTGATTGTGTTGCCTTCTTTATAAATATCTAATTCACCAAATTTATAATCTCCATCAGGCATTCCTTTTGGTGGAGCTGAATCAGTTATTATCATTATTTTATCTAAAGGTTTTATTTTATAA
The DNA here is from genome assembly GCA_027943885.1 of Candidatus Tyloplasma litorale. GTDB lineage: Bacteria > Bacillota_I > Bacilli_A > Mycoplasmatales > Hepatoplasmataceae > Tyloplasma > Tyloplasma litorale. The sequence continues at coordinate 236,798 of AP027078.1, read as the reverse complement.
AGAAGTTTAACATTTGCTGGGTGAACATGAAGTCCATCAACAATTATTTCTGTATATAATTTGTTTTCAGTTAATGCTCTATTGATTGCATTATCTTCACGATGATTGAATTGTGTCATAGCATTAAAAGTGTGAGTAACACCTTTAAGACCATTTTTAATGTGTTTTAAAACAATATCTCCTGTAGCAACTGTGTGGGCAATTGAAGGAATAACACCTTTATTAACCATATATTGTGTTGTTTTTAAAGTTGATAATTCAATTGCATGAGAAATTATTCTAACATTATTAAATTGTGTTAAAAAATCAACTTGACTAGTTGTCAATGGAGTTAAATATTCCTTTTTATGAGCACCCTTTTTAAAAGGATTTAAATAATTACCTTCAATATTGACACCTAAATATCTTGATTCATTTTTATTTTGATTATCCTGAACATGTTTAGCAATTTTTAAACAAGATTCTAATGTTTCTTTATCAGTTGTAATTGTTGCTTGAACTATTGAAGTCGTTCCTTCTTGTGGTAAATTTCTTAAATATTTACGAATTGATTTTTCACTTTTATCCACAAAATCAGTGCCATAACCACCATGAGTATGTATATCAATAAATCCTGGAATTATATAATGTTCTTTACCAGTTATTTCTTCTTTAGGTAATCAAGTGACTCTTGAAATAATATTTCCTTTTATTTCAATTTCTATTAATTCATTATTTCTGTTTAATCCTTTTAATATCATTATGTTTTCCTTACACTATATTTATTTTAATAAATAATATCATTATATAAAAAATTATCTAACAAAAAAATTAAAATTATAATAATAATTTTAATTTAATTGTAAAAATATAATATTTTATAAATGCTTTTTTATTTAGTATTTAAATTTGAAAAATTAATTTTTAACTTTTTCTTTTGGTTTAGATCCATAACCTGATGCAAGTAGTCTTTTAATTTCATTTGCAACTACTTCACAATCTGGTCCAAGAATTAATTGATAAGCTTTTTTACCAACTTTAACAACTCCTGTATAACCAATTGCAATTGCATCTTCATCTTTATAGACTGAATTATCTTTAACTATTAATCTTAATCTAGTAATACAATTATCAACATTTTCAATATTTTCTTTTCCAACAAAGTCAATTGTTTTTTTAGCTATTCTAGATAATTTATCATTAGTTGTTTCAGTTGGTGAATTTGGATTATTATTTTCATCATCTTCATTTCCACTTAATCCAGTGACATTACCATTTCTACCTGGTGTTGAAATGTTGAATCTTCCAATTAATCAATAAACAACTGAGAAATTAACTATTGCTGCAACTACACCAACAGCAATTAATTCTAATGATGCTCAATTACCTGTTGATGATAATGTTCCAATTCCTCCTGATAATAGTGATAACATTCAATCAATAAATCCTGCTGAGAATCCAAATCCTACAGAAATACCTAACGCAATTGTAATTGAAGCAAATATCCCTGCGATCATTGAGTAAACAACATAGATTATTGGTGAAATGAACATAAATGAAAATTCTAATGGTTCTGTAATTCCTGTTAAAAAGGCAACTGCTGCCCCTGCTAACATAAATGCTCAAACTTTATTTCTATATTCATTTTCTGCTCTCATAGAAATTGCTACAGCAACTGCTGGAAGACCAAACATCATTGTTGGATAAAATCCTGCTTGATACATTCCAATATTAGCTGATCTTAAAACATCAATTCCTTGAGCTGCTGATTGACCTGTTCCATTTCAAATTCCATCAACCATAGCACCTGTTTCTAATCAAGAACCTTGTCCTAGGTTTTCAACATGTAACATGTAATTATTTCCAGCAACTTGGAAAATAGTTCCATCAATTACATATGAGAATGCATTAATATCACCTAATAATGGTGTAAATTCTGTTCCATTTCAGTATAATAATTGTTCTGTAGAATTATTTAATGAAGCAACAATTGGTGCTTGGAATCAGAAATATGTATTTAAAACTTGGTGTAATCCAAAGGGAATTAATAATCTATTTGCAAAAGCATATAGACCAGCTCCAAGAGTTGGAACTTTAGAAATTCCAATTGAAATTTGAACTAAAGCAATGTTGATTCATGGTCAAATAATCGCCATTATAAATGAAACTAAAATCATAATAAATAATGTGATTATTGGCACAAATCTTCTTCCTGAGAAGAATCCTAATGCTGGATGTAATCTAATTGAATGTCATTTGTTATAGATGGCAGCTGTTGTTAATCCTGTTAATATCCCTCCAAATACTCCAAAATTCATTAATCATGTTGATGATGCTAAGCTTTCATTAACAAACACATTAAGATAAAGTAAATCTGAATTAATAACTTGATTTGTTACTGGATCACGATAAGCATTACCTAAGTCCACATTTTCATAAAATAATGAAGAAAGTGATCCCTCATTTTGTGCTAATCCTATTAAGGCAAAGTATGCAATTGCACCAACTAGGGCAACCTCACCCCTATTTTCCTTGGCAAATCCAAATGCAACTCCTATTCCAAATATAATTGGTAAATTATCAAACACAGCTGAACCTGGTGTTTGTAAAATAAATCCTAATCAATATAAGAACTGTTCTCAACCGCTACCATCCATAACTCCATAAGAATTGACAAATGCACCAATTCTTAAAAGTAAGGCTGCCGCTGGAAGAGTGGCAATTGGATATACTAATGATTTACCAATGTTTTGCATTAAAGATAGAAAAGAAAAGTTTCTTTTTTCTTTTGTAAATTTAACATTTGTTTTTTTCTTGGCTTTTGTATCCATTTAATATTTCTCCTTTCATTTTAATATAATTAAATTATATTTTGATATTAAATATTACTTATGCTTATAAAATATATGTATATTTTTTATTTAGTAAAAAAAATAATGTATATACTAATATGTTAAATATAATGTTTTAAAATAAAAAAATAGAAGTATACTAATTTACTTCTATTTTATCTATTATTCCGTTTATCAATGATTGTGATTTTTTACCACAATACTTTTTAGCAAATTCAATTGATTCATTAATAATAATTGCTTTTTTATTATGAGCAATTAATATTTCAGATGTTGCATTGAAAATAATAGCTTTTTCAACAATATTAAATCGGCTTCATTCTCAATTATTTGGTAAATGTTTTTTTAATTCTGTTTCTATTTCATCAAAATGTTCTAAGCATTTTACAATAAATTGAATTTGGTTTTTTTCTAAATTTTCTTTTAATTCTAATAATAATTCTTCTTTTTTATTAAGATCAGCACCTTGTAAATAAAATTTATAAAAAAAGAAAATTCTTTCTTTTCTATTTTGAAGGGGACCCTTTTCATTATTATTCATCTTTAGCTTTTATAACTTGTTTACCCTTGTAATATCCACAATTTTTGCAAACAGTATGTGGTTTAATATTTGCACCACAGTTTTCACACATTTGTGTAGTAGGCATTTCAGCTTTTTGATGAGTTCTTCTTTTGGCTTTTCTAGTTTTAGAAGTTCTTCTAAATGGAATTGGCATACTATTTCTCCTTTTTAATAACTTTTTTCTTAGTTAATACTTATAAATTATATATTATTTTTATAATTTTATTTTTACTAAATTTACATACCTATTTCTAAAAATAGACATAACAATAATGAAAGCAATTATTGAACCAATTGTTAATGAACCAAATAATGCCAATGGTGCTCCTGTTTGTAAATTAATAACTAATCCTAATGAAGCAAATAATAATAATAAACCATTAAATAATAATGAATGTAGAAGTGTTAATTTTGGTTTTTTCATACCAGCATAAAACATTACAGCAGCAGGTTGTAAAGATAATGGAATTGAATAAATTAATGATAAAATGAATGCAATACTTATTTCATTAAATCATGCAAATCCATATTTAATATCAGAATAAGCACTAAATAAAACGTCTTGTAAACTAAATAAAAGAATAAATGTAAATAAAGAACAAAATGCCATAGATATAATTCCATATTTAAGTGTGTCACTTAATTTTTCATTTTGATTAGATGATACATAGTAAGATATAAGCATAGACATTGCTTGAGCAACTCCTAATGCTAACATTATACCCATATTAATACATCTGGTGATGACAGTTCAGGAACCAGTTCAATTAGCAACTTGACTAAGATCATCATGAACATTTAAATTACCTATATATGATGTTAAAGTGATTAATGTAATACTATCAAATATTCTTCTAAAAAATGAACCTGTTGCAAAAATAAAAATAACTAAAGCAATTTCACGATGTAATCTCATTTTAGGTAATTCAAATTTAATGACCAATGCATCAGATTTACCCTTATAAATTACATAAGCTCACATCATTACCAATCCAGATGTTGAAGCAATTAATGTTGCTAATCCTGCTCCTTTTAATCCTCATTGAAAATGATGCATAAATATTCAATCAAAAAGAATATTTATAGGAAGAGTAAAAATTGGAATTATTGCTGCAATATCTCCTTTACCTTCTGCTCTTAAGACTCTTACATAAGTTTGTTGTAATTGCATCGGAATAAAAGAAATACCAAGAATAACCATATAGAAATAACCATCTCAAATCATTTCATGGGTTTTGTCTGCTCAATGTTTTTCTTGTCAATTTCCAGAGACAGTTAGTAAATAAGGAATACCAATTATGATGATAACAAGAAGAATAATTAACCCAATGAAAATTGTCATTGTCATTGATTCATTATGTCTTTGTCTTGCTTCTGCATATTTTTTTTGAGATATAGATTGAGTATAAGCTAAACCAATACCAACAGCAGAAATAATTTCAAATGCTACTAAAATATTCATTAATGGAAATATAAGTCCAATAGATGTTCCACCATTTAAAATAACATCATGTCCTGATGAATCTGTAATTGTTCCATAATTAACATATGTTGAAGACATTAACGAATCCACAAATGCATATGCTGAATTAAATAACATTAATATAACAATTGGTAAAGCTGTTTTTAATAATATTGAAAGGACTTTTCCTTCATCAAATTTATGAGTCCCTCTATCTTCTTCAATATTTTGTTGAATTGTATTTTGATTTATATTAATTTCTTTTGTATTATTCACGTAATAAACTTTCTATTTGGAGTTCGGCATAATAAATTTTTGTTTTAATTTTATCTAATCTAATAAATTTATTTTCTCTTAAAATTGATGGATGAATTTCTCCAATTAATCCAATTAATTTTCCATCATAATTTATTTTAGCAGAAACATATTTGTTAAAAATTTTAACATTTGTTTCTTCAAAAGTTAATTTTGATATATTACCTTTAATTGCTTCAATTGCTTTTAAAACTAATTCCTTAGTTGCTAAAATTGGTTCTTGTTCATAAATAAATTCATTATGCATTAGGCCTAATGTATAAACTGGTTGTTTATTATGATAAACATTTCCAATTTCAAAAAATCTTAAATCTTTATGAAAATTACGATGATTTAATTTAAATGTTTCCAATAATCCATTAAATAGTGAAGTTTGTAAAGTATTATAATCAACTGAATAATCTTCTCTTAATTTGACAAATTCATTCATATTTCAGATATTGTATTTTTTAGCTAATTCCTCAGTAATTAATTGGTAAGTTTTTGCTTCAAGAAAACCATATTTAACTAGTTCATTAGTTATATTAACCATTGCATTTTTATGTATTTCTGGTTTCACTTTGTCATTAGTTATTTTGTAATTTTTAGGTTCAATATTTTCAACACCATAAAATCTTGCAATTTCTTCAACTACATCAGCTTTAAATTCAATATCTTTTCTATAAGAAGGTATTTTATATGTATTTCCCTCTTTTGTAATTCCAATTTTATTTAATTTATCAATAACTGGTTTTAAATCAAATTCAACACCTAAATAGTTAAAAATATAAGAATCTTCAATTTCAAAAGTTTTATTGTTTTCAATAATCTTAGACACTGTTGTTGAAGCAGATTTAATAAAACCAGCTTCTGCAGCAACTTCTAAAATAAATTTTGAAGTTAATAAAGCAGCTTCAGTTGTTGTTCCTTTTATAGCTCTCATTCCAAAATCTTTATTTAAATTTTTTTCATTAACAAAATTACTTCTTTTATTAGAACCTATAGTTACAAAAGAAACCTTTTTATTTTCTGTCAATAATGCTTGAGAATTAAAAATATCGATTTCATTTAATTTACGATCATCTAATTTAAATTCCTCTTGACGATCTACAATGTATGTTATTGCTCCTGTCATTAACATTGAATATCTAACAATATCTTCAATATCATTAGAAGGTTTCATTCCAGCATGATACAAAATTCTTTTAATTCAATATGGTGTTTTAATATCTCTATTTAATAAAACATTGGTCACATGTAATGAATGAGCATCTTTACCTAAAACTAAGTTAGTTTGAGTTTCTGATTCTCTTTCAATATCTTTTATTTGAAAAGATAATTCTTGATTAAGATGACCTGCTATTTCTCGTGCCATTGTAAAATAAGAAGCAGCATATTGTCTATCAGGTAAGATTGATAAATCAACAACATCACCTGTTAATTCTAGTAATTCAATAATGTTTGAATCTAATTTAGTATTTTCAGGGAAAACAAAAATATCTTCTTTAGCATCATCTTCAATTACTTTCTTATCTAATCCTGCTATTTCCCCTATAGAAAGAATCATTCCATTAGAAACAATACCCCTTAATGATTTTGGTGCCATTTTAATTTTGCCAACAATTGATCCAGGAATAGCATGAGCAACAATTTGACCATTTTTAATATTCGCTCCACCACAAACAACTTCTAATTCTTCACCTTTTATTTTTGTATTTAAATATGATAATGTATCTGCATTAGGATGTTTTTTACAATTTTCTACTTTTGTTAAAATTGCTCCTTTTATTTGAGCAGCAGGATAAATATCTTCAACTTCAAAGGCAAGTTTGGTAAAAATATCAATGATTTCTTCCTTTGTTTTGTTTTTAATATTAACATATTTATTTAATTCATTAAGTAAAAATTTCATAATTAATTTTCTTCTCCTTTGAAGTTTCTTAGGAAATTAATATCATTATTATAAAAATCACGAATATCTGTAATTGGTCATTTCATCATTGCTATTCTTTCAACACCTATTCCAGCTGCTCATCCTTGTGATTGATCAGGATTTTTCCCAGCATTTTTAAATACAATTGGGGAAAACATTCCTGAACCCAAAACTTCAATTCATCCTGTGTGTGAACAAATTCTACACTTATTTCCTTGACAATGTGGACATTGAACATCAACTTCATAAGAAGGTTCTGTGAATGGAAAGTAAGATGGTCTATATCTTGTATCTAAATTTTTTTCAAAAATAAATTTCATTAATTCATTTAAAGTTCATTTTAAATTAGAAACATTCATATTATTTCCATTATTAAAAATATCAATTTGTGAAAATTGAAATGAATGTGTAGCATCATTATCATCATTTCTAAAAACTGGACCAATTGAATATGATCTATATTTATCATCTTTAGAATTAACAAGTTCTCTTGCAGACATATTTGTTGCATGTGTTCTTAATAATTTACCATCACTTAAATAAAATGTATCTTGCATTTCCCGTGCTGGATGATCAACACCCAAATTTAAAATATCAAAATTATATTTTTCTTCTTCAAGTTCAATACTATGTGCATAATGATAGTTTAATTTATCAAAAAATTCCATTACTTGAATTGAAACTAAAGTTAAAGGATGAATAATACCCTTCTTTTTTTCAATGTTTATCCGCTTTTTGGATTTAAAAAGAGGATTATCTCTACTTACTAGGAAAAAGGAATTTTCCAATTCTTCCTTTTTATTATTTAATATTGAATTGATTCCTAATGTATAGGTTTGAATTCATTGTCCTATTTCCTTTTTGTTTTCTGCTATTTTGATTGAGTTCTTTAATTTATTATAAAAAGAAGATTTAGATAGATATTTAGCTTTTATTTGCTTTAATTCTTCTAAATCATTAACTTTTTGAATTTCATTTTTTAAATCCTCAATCTTTTGATTGATTTCATTTAACATTTTATATTCCTTTAATAAAACTAATTAAATCTTCTTTATTTCTAAAACCAGAAACTCTAGAAACTTCTTTTCCATTTTTAAAAGCAACAATTGTTGGAACACTTGTAATACCATTATTTGATGCAAAATCTGGTTCTTCATCAATATCAATTTTAACCATTTTGACATCATGTAATTCTATAGAAATTTCATCATATATTGGTAATAACATTTGACAAGGGCCACATCAAGTTGCAAAAAAATCAATAATCACCTTTTCTCCTGAATTAATTAATTCAGTTGCTTCATTTATATTTACTTTTTGAGCCATAATTTTTTTCCTTTTATTTTCTATTTTATATTTTTAAATTTATTAATAGCTATTGAAGCAGCTATTGCTAAATTTAAAGATTCTACTTTTTCATTAATTAATATTTTAACATCTTTACCTTCTCAACTAGAAAGCAGTTCTCTTGTTAATCCATTTGCTTCATTTCCAAAAACTAAAGCAAATTTTTTTTCTTTTATTTCTAATTTATCAATATTATGAGATTCACTAGAAAGAGTGAAACGATAAGGTGTAAATTGATTTAATAATTCAAAATTATGTAATTGAAGAATTGGCATTTTAAAAACTGCTCCTTGTGATGCTTTTATAACTTTATCATTAAAAGCAAATACAGAATCACCTAATGTCACAATTGCCTCAAATCCAAATGCAAGTGCTGTTCTAATTATTGTTCCTAAGTTACCAGGATTATTAATATTTTCTAAAACAATTATTTTATCAAAGTTTTCTAATTCAATAGGTGTTGGTTTGTAATTACAAACAGCAATAATACCTCTATTGGTTTTGTTTTTAGATAATTTAGAAATGACTCTAGGATTAACTAATGTTTTGTGAAGGTTTTTTTCATCTTCATAAACAGATAGATCAGTAGTTAATAAATTATTAACAATTCCTTCTTTTATTGCTTCATAAACTAAATTTTTACCTTCAACTAAAAAGATGCCTTTTTGTAAAATATCATTTTTAGTATTTAACTTTGCTAATTTTTTTATGTATTTGTTTTGTGGTGAGTGAATTTCTTTCATTTTGTTTGTCCATTTTGTTCATTAATAAGTTCAATTATTTTTTTAGGAACAGCTCCTTCTTCACATGAAAGTTTTAAAACCTCATCAGCTGTTTCTTTAGCAACTTCTAGAGCATTAGATGGAGCAAAAGAATAACCTGCTCATTCAAGGGCATCTAAATCATTAATATTATCACCAAAATAAACCACATTTTCCTTTGGTATTTCATAGTATTCAGCAACTTTTTTTAATCCTTCAGATTTTGAAGTGCCTTTAGGAGAGATAATAATGCATTTTCTTTCAGATTCACCAAATAAATTTCAAACTCTATATACATAACCTTCACCCATTTCCCTGGCAATTTTGGCAAGAAGTTCAGGTTCTGAATTTTTTGATTTTTCATATTCAATGATATATTCATAACAATTAAAAAATAATTTATTAACATCATCACCTTTGCTTCAAGTTGCATGAAATTTACGACCAACAGCTTGAGTTCTAGTTGCAAATGATCAAACATCTATTTTTTTCAACATATTTTTAATAATTATTTGAGAAATAGAAGATCTAAATTCATTAAAATTATCTAATCTAGGATGATGAACAATTGCCCCTGAAAAATGAATTGATGCATCAATTGAACCTATTTGTTCATAAATTGTTTTTGTTCATCATCATGATCTACCTGTTGCAATTACAAAATGATGTCCATTTTCCTTTATTTTTTCAATCATTTCATAAGAATCTATATGTAAAGAATGAACAAATGATGTTAAAAAAGTTCCATCTAAATCAGTTGCAAAAATATATTTAGTATCTTTTTTTAATTTAAAAGTCATTTTGTTTAGTGAAAACTAATTCCTTTTAAAGTTTCTTTATTAAATTTTTTAGCAAATTCAACCACTAATTTTGAAACTTCTTTTACATCGTGAACATCAATCATTGAGTTATGTGAATGCATATATCTTGAAGGAATTGAAATAGTCATTGCTTTAACTCCGTCTTTTGCTAATTGAACAGCTCCAGCATCAGTTCCTCCTCCAGTCATTGAATCATAAGTGTATTTAACTTCTGCCTCTTTAGCAACCTTTTCAACTAAATTCATTAATTTTTTATTAGCAATTGTGTAAGAATCAAATAATGATAATGCAGGACCACTTCCTAATTTAGTAGATGATTGTTTCATTCCTGGTGTTGCATAACAAAATGTAACATCAATGGCAAATGCAACATCAGGTGTTCACTTAAATGCAGAAGTTCTAGCTCCTCTTAACCCCACTTCTTCTTGTGTTGTTCCAACAAAAATAAAGTTTGTATCTAATTCCAATTCAGCAAGTTGCTTCATAATATTAATTCCTGCAACAACTGAGATTCTATTATCATGTGCTTTACCAATCACTCTATTTTCATTAACAGATTTAAAAGCTGTTTCTTGATATGGTGTAATCATATCCCCAACTTGAATCCCTAATGCTTCAACCTCTTCTTTTTTATCTAAACCTAAATCGATAAACATTGAGTCAATAGATAGAACTTTTTGCATTGCTTCTCTATTCATTAAGTGGGGAGGTGTTGACCCAACAACCCCAATAAATTCTTTACCTTCAGAGGTTGTTATTTTTAATTTTTGAGCTAAAACAACATGCCCTCATCATCCACCAATAGGTGAAAATTTAATGAATCCTTCTGGTGTAATATGATTAATCATAAATCCAACTTCATCCATATGTGTATAAATTGCTATTGTAGGTGCATTTTCAACTTTTGATTTTTTGATTACAGCTAATGATCCCAAGTTATCTCTTTCAAATTTAAGACCATCAATATTTTGTAAATCTTCTTTAATAGCATTAACTATTTCTTCTTCTCTAGAAGAAATACCATCTAAATTAGAGTATTTAATACTATTTTTTATTAATTCTTCATTTATTTTTGACATTTTATTATAAATCTCCTCATAAATAATTATACTTTTTTATAAAAAAAGAAAATATTAAATTAAAAAAACAATTTTAACAAACTATTATTTTTGTTAAAATTGCTACATTTTATTATTTGCTTAATGATTTTTTTGCTTCTTGAACTAATAATCCAAATTGTTCAATATCATTAACAGCAATATCAGCTAACATTTTTCTGTTCATTTCAATATTAGCTTTTTTAAGTCCATTCATAAATTGAGAATAAGACATATCATATATTCTTGTCCCTGCGTTAATTCTTTTAATTCACAGTTTTCTCATATCTCTTTTTACTTGTTTTCTATCTCTAAAGGCATATTCTCTAGATTGTCTTACTTGTTCTTTAGCAGTTCTATAACCAATATGTTTATGTCCATAGTAACCCTTAGCTAGTTTTAAGATCTTTTTGTGTCTTCTTCTTTTTGTAACACCTGATTTTACTCTTGCCATTTTCTAAATTCCTTTCTTCATAAACACTAGACAATGTCTTTGTATCTATCAGCATCACCTTTAGATAAATATGAAGCTTTTCTAGCTTGTCTTTTGTTCTTTGTAGTTTTATTTGCAAATAAGTGAGAAGTTTTTGATGAATTTCTTTTAATTTTTCCTGATTTAGTTCTTTTCATTCTTTTTGAAACAGAACTTTTTGTCTTCATTTTTGGCATAATTGACTCCTTTTTATAAAAATATTTTATTATTTTTTAGCAATTGGCATAATAAGAACATCCAAAAATCTTCCATTAATTAATTTAGGATTTTTGTCTGGTTTTCCTATATCTGCTAAAGCTTGAACAAATTTATTTAAAGTTTCACGACCAATGTCTTTATTAGCTAATTCCCGACCTCTAAAGGCAAGGGAAACTTTAACTCTATTTCCTTTTTCAAGAAAGGCTCTTGCATGTTTTATTTTAGTATCAATATCATGAGTATCAATATTTGGTCTTAATCTAATTTCTTTAGTTTCAACATTTTTTTGATTTTTCTTTGATTCTGATTCTTTTTTCTTTCTTTCATATTTGAATTTACCATAATCAATTATTTTAGCAACAGATGGTCTACCATCTTTACCTTGATTAATAAGAACAAGATCCAATTCATATTCAGCAGCTTTTTCCAAAGCATCTTTTTTAGATAAAACACCTAATTTTTGACCTTCAGGTGAAATAACTAAAAATTCATATCCTCTAATTTGTTCATTGATAAAATCACGATGAGTTTCTCTTTGTCTTCCTTGATATTTTTTTCTAATTTTGATAGCTATATTAATCAGCCTCCGTATAATATTTTTAAATAAAATTATCTTTTATTTAATATTTGTAGTAACAATGTAAATAAATAAAAGTGATGTCCTTTATATTAGAGAAAGACATCACTTGTAATAAAACACATTGATTTTAAAATATATTATATATTAATTAAAAATTAATATATTTTAAACACTAATTTATTTTAATGGTTTATTACCCAGGTACCTATGGTACTTACTCAGGTGAGAAGTCTAATTCTCTTTCATCTATTTACTTTTAAATTATATATTAATTTGATTCAAATTTATTCATTATTTTAATTTGATTTTGATAATCTTCCTTACTTATTTTTCCAATTTCTGAAGCTATTATTTCATTATCTTTTCCACCAATATAATAAGCAAGATAAAGATATTCATTTTCATTAATTGAATCTTGTAATAAAGATTTAAAAATAGCAGTTCTTTCTTTTTGAGCTGATGTTGTTCCATAAGGTTTAAAAGAAGAAAATTTTATTAAATGATCAAAATTACTAATATTAAAAACTTTTTTATATATCCATTGAAAAGATAAATGCTTTTCAATTAAAAAAATATCTTCTCTAGATTCACTAATTTCAATTTTTAAATCTTTTCCATTAAATAAAATTATTTTTCTTTCAACACCTTTAATATCATTTAATCTTTTATGTATACTATAAACTAAATTATTTATCATTATTAAATCCTTTACAAATTTTTATTAATTATAATCTTCTTCATCATACAATCATTCAAAATTATTATTATCTAACCTACCTTCTTCTAACATTTCATTAATTAAAAGAGTATTATTTATTGAAGATTTATTATTTCAAGAACACTTTTTACAAGCTATATAAATATTCTTTCCTTCTTCTAAAAGATTTATTCTTTTTTGAAGTGATGATTCTTTACAAGAGTGGCAAGTAGCATTTTCCTTATCACTAAGTTCAATATTGTGTTTTATTTTTAATGTTTTATCAACAAAAGCTTTACAATTAGGATTATTACATTCTATAAATGCACCATATTCAAATTTATTATTTTGTTTCATTAATAACTCAATATTAGGAATATCAAATTTACCTTCATTACAAATAGGACAATTCTCACTTTTTATTAAATCATCTATTTGCTTGATATTCAATAATTTTGTTAAAGCAGGTTTAAGATCATAATAAATTTTCTCATCAAATTCCTCTTCTAATTCATCAATATTGGAAAAAATTTTAGAATCCTTTAATATTTTTCTAGTTAATAATCAAATTGTTTTTAGATAATTTATTACTTCATCAAGACTTGGTTTAGAAAAACGAACTTGACTTCTATGAAAATAAAAAGTAGATTTATCATTTTTATTATGAGCATTATTTTCTTCAAGAAAATTGTAATCTATTTTATAATGCATTCATTTATTCATATCATCATACACAGAAATTATGTAATCAAAATTACCAACTTCTTCAAAAGATTTAACTGCATGATTAGGATATAAATTAAGCATTTTTTTAATACTAGGATCTTGAAAACTATAATCATAGTTATATTTATCATTAAATTCTCTAACTCTTTTAAGTCTTCTTTTTATTCTTTTATTTCACTTAAGAAAAACATCATCATTTGATTTTGTAATTAAGAAATAAATAAATTTTTTTGATAAATCTGAAGTTATTCTCAAATTATAGCAAGAACTTAATAATTCTCTAGCGTATATTTTTTTCTCTGTTTCTCGAAATAAAAACTCTAAATCTCTTAAATATCTATTTAATTTATTAACATTACTAATAGATAATTCATTATTATTTAATGAATCAATTCATTTTTTAAATGTATCAAAATTTGACTTCATATTTTAATTATATTCTCAAAATTTGATTTTAAAAAATAAACACAAATATTAATTGTGTTTACCTCATTTTTCTAATAAATATATTCTTTCTGAATTTAGTGTATTATTATAAATTTTGGATATGTTGTTTCCATTGGAAACTAATATTTTAAATTCATCATCTGGTAAATTTATATTTCTTATTTCACCATTATAATCAATATAAATATTTCCTGAGTCTCAATAACTATGAACTTCACTAGTTAACAAAATATAATTATTTTCATTAAATAAATCTTTTATATAATTTTCTTTTTTATCTCAATCAATATTTTCTTTCAATAAAAATTTAGATGCATCTTTGTTTTCAATTATATGTGCTCTTTGAAATTTAGATAATCCTTTAATAAAATCTTTTTCATAAGATCTTTTTTTCATATCTTCATCTACTGTTTTTCTTCAAACTGCTCTTAATTCTTTAGATAAAAATTTACCATTTCCTCTTTCAATACATTTAAAAATATAATCTATTTTATTTAATCCTGTTCATTCATTATCTGATTGTAAAGTTACACCAGCATTTGCAACCACAGGATTAATGAATTTTTCATAATTTTGGGATGCAAAAGCCTCATCAAAGGGAATTCATAAATCTTCATAATTAGCTTCTTTATATGGAATATGCATTCAATTTAAATTAAATATTTCTTTAATATCTAATTCTTCTATTTGGTTTATATATTCAATAGATAATTCATCTGGAAATTTATTATTTCTTTGTACTCCCTCTAAATTAGAAAGTAAAGAAAATATTTTTCATTCAAAATCATTTTTATTAACAAGATTGTTTTCATATTTTTGAAATATAAATGAATCTTTTTCAATAATTCATCTTATTGGATCAGCATCTGGTTTTTTTAATCCGCCAGATGAATTAGAACCTGAAATAAAAGCATCCAATGATTTAATAGTTAACTTATGTTTTAAAACTTGCTCATTAATTTCCTTTATTGAAGTTTTTAACTTTGTACTTCTTTTAGGTTTTGGTGGATAATTAAATTCAAAAGATTTCAATCTTAATTGATATAATTCAGGAATTTTTTTAATTCCATAGCCTTTTCCATCTTGGCCATTAGTTGCTCCATAAACAATTTGGTTTTCATCTAATTGAGCAAAATTTAAAACAATATTTTTAGTTTCTTTTTCAATTATGATATATGCTTTTCCAAAATATTTATATTTTCCACCTTTTTTATTTTTAAATGGAATAATTATTTTTTGATAATTAGAGATCATAGTTATTTAATCTCCTTAAAAATAGCCTCTAAAACAGAAACAACTATTGAATTACCAGCTTGTTTCTTTAAATTAGACTCTGGAACAATATTTAATGAATTAACTTTTTCCCAATCTGATTTTTCAAATCCCATTAATTGTCATTGTTCTTTAGAAGTTAACATTCTTAGTGTTCCTTCTTTTTCAATAACTTTAATTCTATTTAGTGCACCAGTAGCAGTTATAGTAGGAGCAATTGATTCTTTAGAAAATACAGCTGTCTCAGATTGAAAAGTAGTGTATCCCTCTATTTTTGTTTTAGCTAGACCATTCTTATTTTTAATTGGATTTCAATCAATAACTTCTCCTTTAGTTTGTTGTCATGAAACATAATCTTTTTCTAAAATATCACCAATTGTTTTATTAGTTATTTTATTATTTGAAGGAATTTGGAATTTATTTTGATGAAGTTCAGAGAACATAAATGCTCGTTCTCTATTTTGAGGAATATCAAAATACTTGGCATTTAACACAAATTTATGATTTGTATATCCAAATTCTTCAAGTGTTTTAACTCATTTATTAAATCCTTCTTGATATTTATTAGAAAATAAGGATTTAACATTTTCCATTAATAAATATTTAGGTAATCTATTTTCTTCTTTTAATTCCCTAAGAATTCTTTCCACTTCTCAAAGCATAGAAGAAGCTTTACCTTCATTTAATCCTTTTTGTGATCCTTGCAATGATAAATCTTGACAAGGAAAAGAATAAGTTATTATATTATGTTCTGGTAATTCTTTTCCTTTGATATTTTTAATATCAGAAAAATTATTACTTATTTTTAAGGATTGTTCTAATGCATAAAGTGTTCTTAAATTAAAATTATTAAAATTTTTGATTGGATATTTGCCATCTCTAGAAAGAGTGAATTTTGAAAGAACATTTTCAACTCTCTCTCTCTCTCTCTCTCTCTCTCTCTCTCCTATTGATTTAAACTCTTTATCTCATTGATTTAATTTACTAATTAATTTATTATAATAATGAACAGATGTATATGATATATTTGCAAATATATCTCAATCAGATGTAGCAACTATTTCATAATCAATGCCAATATTTTTCAATGATTTTGATTGTGAGCCAATACCTGCAAATAACTCTATTACCTTAAATTTCATATTTTAATTTTATCGCGATATTATAAGTTATTATAATGAATAAAAATTTTAAGATTTATAAATCTTAAAATTTTATGTAAAATATAATAAATATGAAAAATAAAATAAAAATATTTTTAAAAAATTGATGATACATTTTATTATTTTTTATACCAATTATTCTATTTATTTTGGGATTTATATTTTTTAATAAAAAAGAAATATCCTCTTTGTTAATCTCTTTATCATCTTTATTTTTTGGCATATATGTATTTTTAATTAGTTTAAATTTAAATAAAAAATCTTCTTTAAAATCAGAAGAACATAAAGAAGAAATTAAATTTACAATAAATGAAACAATAAATGAAACAATTGATAATTTGAATAAAAAAATTAAAACAAAAACAAATAATGAAATTTTATTCTTTTTATTAAAAAATATAATAAATGAAGATGTTATTCAAAAAATAAAAAATAATAAAGAAATAGAAAATAAATTGGTCAACAATCAAATAATAAATTCTCTTTATAAAAAAGAATTCTTTAATAATGAAGAATTAATGTATTTAACACAAAGAATATCACATTGAGAAAACAATATTTTTATACAAAAAATAAATCAAATTCAAAACAATAAAGAAAATGAACACATTCAAAAAATAGAATATATGAATCTTTTTAGAAAATATGAAAATGAATTCAATAATATTTTATTTTTTAAAAAAAATAAAATTTCTTATAAATTTATATTTTGTGATTTATGATGAACATTTCAATCATTTGAAGAAATAGAAAATAGACAAGAAGATACATTAAATGAATTTAAAAAGATAAATTCATTTTATGATTATGATTTAAAAAATGATATAAAATTAGAAGAAAATATAGAAATTTTAAATAAATTTATCAAAAATGAAAATAAAAATGTTTTTGACTTAATTATTTTAAATGATTATAAGTGAGAATATAATTTATGTAATTTAAATATTAATTATGACTCTGGATATTATGATGATATTTTTTATTCAAAAATAATAAAAATTATAAATATTTGAAATTTTGCTTATTTTAATTATTTAAAACATTTTAGTAATCAAGAAATGAATAATGATTTTTTTAGTATTTTTGAATATTTTCTTAATAAAGGTGAATTTTATTTTTTATCAAAAAAAATGAAAAATAAAGATAAATTAAAATTAATAAGGATTTTCTTTATTTATGATTCTATTTTTTTAAGATTTTTAAATAGTAATTTTGAAAAAATAGAATATTTTAATTTTGAAAAAATAGAATATAATTTTAATTTTGGTTTAGAAATAGAAAATTATTTAAATAAAGAATGAATTTCATACATAAATAAATTAAAGGAAATAAAAGAAAAATATCTTATAATATTTGAAAAATTTAATGAAGAGTTGATATTTTTTGATAAATTAAAATCTTTAAATAAAACTTGATTTAAAATGCAAGAGGTTTTACATAATAATTTAATTATTATTTGAAAAGAATTAGATAAAAAATTCTTTTGATCAATAGAACAATCAATACATGGAAAAAATGGAAAAAATGATTTTTGTTCTTGTGTAAGAATAGAAGTTTTTAAGCATTTAAAATCATTTTCATTTAAACCATTAAAAAAAGAGAAAAATGTATCATGATACACACCAGAAAATATTAAATTTAATATTGATGAAAATTTTAATATTTTTGATGAAAATGAATGAAAAAATATAGAAAATGAATGAAAAAATAATTTATCAAGAATGCTAGATTTAAGATTTGACCCTAATAGAAATGGCCATTTCTTGTTTAGAAACGAAGCAAATATAAATTTTAAAAATCTATATAAAAAAATAAATAATTTAAATGAATTAAATGAAAATGATCCTTTAATAAAAAAATATATTTTTGAAATTCCAGAAAAATGATTTAATGAAAATAAGAATTTAGAAGATATTTATGAAAATATAGAAAAATATAGAATTGATATTTATAATAATGATTATGTGAAATTTTTAAATAATTTTGAAAAAGTATTATTTTTAATTAATACTTTAAAAAATAGAATTTTTGAAATGTATAATCCTGATTTTACTCTTAAAATTAATCTATAAAAAATGAATTGCAAAAGCAATTCATTTTTTATACTAAATTTAAATTTTTTAAAATTAATTAATTTCCCTTAATAATTCTTCAAGTGTTTCCATTATCATAAAAAAATAAACGTTTAACATTTTTTAATAATAAGTTAAATTAAATTTATTCATTTAATTAAATGATATTTCTTTTTAATTGAGATTAAAAATTTATATAAATAACTATCATAAAAATAAAATTATTTTATAATTTTTAATTTTTTTATATTTTTTATTAAAAATATTAATAAAAAAGAATAATTAAATATAATAATTAAATTATGATTAATGATACAAAAAGAAAAGTATTTATAAGTTTTCCATATGATGAACAAAAAGACTTAAAAGAAAAAATACTAGAAAAAATAGGTAATTCAATTGCTGTTGATTTTTCAGAAAAAGAAGATAGAAGTGATACAACTGATGAATATATTTGAAATAATTTATTTAAAAGAATAAAAGGTTCTTAAATAACAATTGTTATTCATGATCCTTCTTTAACTAATTGAAAAAGAAAAGGAGAATATAATTCAATTTACTATGATAAATCTGAAAGATTTCATAAATCTGGATGAATATATAAAGAAATTGTTGCTTCATTAAGAGATTCAAATGAAAATAGAATAAATGGAATAATATATTTGGTTCCTAATAGATATGTATCACAAGTTAAATTAAGTATTTCACATAATAATGCTATTAATATCAATACAAGATATAGTAATACATCATATAGTGGAACGATTCCTGAAATAATTTATAAAAATATGTTTAATGAAAGAAAAACAAATTGAGGTTCTGAAAAACTTAATGATAGTTATATAATAATTATTGATGAAGATAGTTTTTTCAATAATCCAAAAAAAATAATTGATTTAGCATATACAAAAAGAGATGATCAAATAAAATATAATCGTTATTCTATTTGTAATAATTTACATTTAAAATAAAAAGAATATTAAAAAAATATTTGAAATTATAAAAATAAAAAGATAAAATCCAAAAATAGTTATTGAAAAATAACTATTTTTTCATTTAGGTTTTAATTTTTTATTTGGTTTAAAAATAATAATCTTTTCAAAATCAAAATCTTTATAATTTTTTATTTTTCATTCTTGATAATTTCTAAATCACCTCTCTAATCTTAAGAAATAATTATTAATTATTGAAAAAAATAAAATAATTAAAGAATTAATAAATAAACATAAAAATTTAATTATTTTATCAATATCATTATCAGGATTATAAAAAATACTTAAAAAGACTACTAAAATGGACAAATATGTAAATGAAAATGTTTTTATAAAAAAACCCAAATTACTCATTCTGGAAATCACATTTCCTGAATAATTTTGAAAATGCATTATGAATATTCTATTATTATTATTATTATTATTCATTTAATTATTAAAATTATAACTACATGTTAAATCAAAATATAAATAATACTTTATAAAAGTAATAATTATTATTTTAAAAAAATAATGAATAAATTTATTTTATTCATTCTTTTGAAAGAATATTATTTTCAATTATTTTCTTTCTAATATTAGTCATTGATTCAAAATCATTGAATTCAATATATTCTTTTAATTTAATATTATTTACAATTCTTTTTCAAGAATTATCATAATCTAGAAACATTTCTGAATTTTCAATATCTCTTTTGAAAACATCTCATTTTATTTGATTTTCTTCTATTTTATTAGATTTTTCATTATTTTGATAAGAAGGTAAGTATTGTAAATTATATATAGAATTTATATTTACATCTTCTTTATTAATTTTATTACCAAAAGAATAAGGAAGTAAATGATCCAAATCATAAGAAGTAGAAGGAGTATAATTATTTGATTGTGCAATGGCTAAAATTAATTTTATTCCATAAGAAATAGAATCTCTTTTAGAATTCACTTTTTGATTATTCAATAAATATATCATTTCTTCACATAATTGATCATCAGTTTTACCTGTTTCATCATTGAAATTTTTTCCATATTTATTTTCTTGAATAAATTTTCTAGCATTATTACCTGTTGATGATTTATATTCTTCTTTTATTAGCGAATCATAAATAAATCATTTTGAAAAATTACCTTTAGGATTATTTTTAACATCTCTAATTACATGAATTATAAATGTTGATATTATTCATGAAGAATGAGATAAATTTTTATTGGCTTTTCCATTTCCTTTTGAAAAAGATAATAATTTTATTTCTTGAATAATATAATCAACAGCTTTAGATATGATTGATAGAATATTATCTACATCATTTTTAGTTTTGATTTTTTTAGAAAGTCAATACCCTAAACTTTCAATATCTATTTCTTCATCTTCTAAATGATATTCTTTAATTAATGCTTCCTTAACTACTTCAGAAATAGCTTCTATAGCATTTGGTCTTAATACTGCATTATCTTTATAAAATGAATTATAAACTTCTTGTTTGTTTTTTATTGTTTCATAAAATATTGCATAAATAAAATTAGAAGGAATTATCTCTTTATCATCATATTTGATAAAATTATCAGATATTCTTTCGTTCTCTTCTAAATCTAAAAATGAATTTTTATATTTTTGTTTTCTTGTTAATTGAAAATTTTCTATAAAATCTATTTTTTCATTTAAAATTATTTTATTTTTATATCAATTAGCACTAACAATTTCAAATTTATTTAGTGTTTTTCCTTTAGTATTTGTTATTTCAAATATTTTAGTTACTTCATCAACATTAAATTCCTTTAATATAATATGAGGTATTATTATGTTTTTAAATTCTTTTTCAAATCAATTATCATAATGATTAATAAAATCTATATATAATTCTTTTTCTGATTCTTTTTCTGAAAATCTAGAAGTTGACTTTATTCAATCTAAAATTTGTTCCTTTGTTTTTGCTTTATAATCATTTCTTTTATGATGTAAAAAAGATCTAAAATGTCTAAAATTTTCCTTTCATTCACTTCTTTCTTCCTCTCAATTTTCTATTTTCTCATTTTTCATTAATCAATATTCAAATATATCAAAATGTAAATATGAATATTTTTTTTGATATATTTTAAGAAGTGAAAAATGTCTTTGAAGTCCATCTATTAAATAATGTCTATCATTAAAGTAATCATCCCAAATAGTTATAAATCCAATAGGAAAACCTTTATATAAAGAAGTTAATAAAGAAGGAATATCATTTTTCTCATTTCATAAATAATCTCTTTGATATTCAGGTAAAACTAATGTTTTATTGTATTCGCCAATTCCCATCACTCTTTCAACTAATTTTTCAATATTTATTGCAACATTTAATTTTGCCTTTGCCTTTGCTTTATTATCATTTCCACTTAAAGGTATATTATTTAAGGCTATGTTATTTTCTATATTCATATAATGTTATTGTCGCATATTTTAAATAAAAAAATAACAATTTTAATTGTTATTTTGATAAATATCTTTTCATTATATTTTTAATATTATAATTTTTGATTTCTAATTTAATTAATTTATTTTCATAAATTTTACTAAATTAAAATTTTCTATTATAAAAATAATATTTTACTTATATCTTCTTCATCACCTTTTTTTATAAACATTAATATCAAATTCATATTTTTTATTATTATGATTTTTAGTATTTATTTTTGAAAATATATAATCTAAAAAAATTCAAATATCTCTTGTTACAGTAATTAAAGAATGTATATCTTCAGTATATGAATATTTAACATCAATATTTTTTCTATTTTCAAAATGTGAAAGTGAATTAGAATAATTTTTTATATTGTATAAGCTATTTTTTACATTTATTCCCAAATCATATTTTTCATTTATTAAATTTATTTTTTTACTTGAAGAAATTTTTTCATCATTAAATAAATTAAGATTAAAATATTCATTAAATTTATTTAATGTTATTTCCAATATTTCTCTAAAACTTCTTGATAAATGTTTTATTTCATTTTTTTCATTTTTTTGTATAACTGATTCAATTCTTTCTATTGAATTAACTATATCCTCATATGTTTCTTTATAAAAACCTTTAAGTTCTTTTATAAAATTTTTAAAATTCTTTGTTAACATTTTAATTCCTTCTAAATTTAATAATTAGAATAATTATATAATATATAAAATATTTTCTATTCATATTTTTTCAGATATTTATTAAAGAAGTTATTATAAATTCTTCTCTTAATATAATATCTTCTTTACTTCAATTTTCTTGTTCATAAAAACATAAGAAATTAAAATTAATATATTAAATAAAAAAAGGAATATCATTCTTCTCATTTCATAAATAATCTCTTTGATATTCAGGTAAAACTAATCTTTTATTGTACTCACCAATTTCATCACTCTTTCAACTAATTTTTCAATATTTATTGCAACATTTAATTTTGCTTTTGCCTTTGCTTTATTATCATTTCTACTTAAAGGTATATTATTTAAGGCTATGTTATTTTCTATATTCATATAATTTTATTGTCACATATTTTAAATAAAAAATAACAATTTTACAATTGTTATTTTTAGTCAATATGTAATTAACAATCTAAAAAATATGTTAATCTAATACTTTTTTAACTAATTCTTGATAATAATCTTTTAATTTGTTATTTTCAAGAAGATCAAAAAAAATAAAATTATTTTCTTTATCAAATTCCATTATTTTTTTTGATAAAAAAACAAAATTTTCATTTTCAAATTTTATATTTTCATATTTTAAAAAAGCATCAATATTTATGATTATATCTTCTAAATAATTTTTAGAAGATATAAGTTTATCTATTTCTTTTTCTAAATTAGGTATTTCTTTTTCTTTATTTAAAATGTATGTTGAAGTTTTTTTTGATAAATCTTTATTAACATTTATTTTAATTAAATTATTAGAAATTTTTTCATTATCAACTTCTTCATCTGAATTTTCTATTTTTCCAATTTCTTCATCATTAAAATTTTTTAATTCATCAATTTTTGATTCATATTTTTTTAAATCATTTTTTCATTTATTTATTTTTTTATCAAAATCAACTAATAAACTTTTATTATTATCTATTTTCCTTATATTTTCCTCTAATAATTCTTTAATAAATTGCTTAATGTATTTTAATTCTCCTTCATATTCATATGAAATTAAAAATAGATATTTATAAAAAGTTTTATTTATTTTTTCATTTTTTTTAAAAATAGAATTTTCATTTAATTTTTCTTTTAATTCATCAAATATATTTTTTTGCTTACTTATAAATTCAAAAAAATTCATTTTTTTAATTAAATTTATAATCACATCTACAATTTCCTCAGCAGGACCTCAAATATTTTTATAAAAAAAATTAATTTTCTCAAAAATATTTTGAGTTTTATTAAAATCGGTTTTTTCCAAAAGATCTTCTGCTTGTCTAATGGATAAATTAAAGCCATCTATATTAGATTTTAATAAATTATTGAATATCTCAATTTCTTCTTGATTAAAATTCTTTTTAGATAACATTCCATGATACTCTTGACGAAACCTAAAATAAGGAACATCTATTATTTTCTGAATATAATTTTCATTAGAATTATTTAATAAATTTGAATCAAAATTTTTTAATTGATTCATATTCATTGGTAGAATAATAAAAAATGATTTTATTTGTGATAATTTCATAATAGCTTTTATAATTTCTCAACTATCATTACCAATACGTTCTATATTGTCTAAAAATATAATTGTTGGTTCAAGATATTCTGAAGCACTTTCAATTAATTCTTCTTTACTTTTTTCTTGAGAAATTTCTTTAATATCTAAAAATAAACCATTATTAGCTCAAGATCTTAAAGTTGTATCAAACATTCTACTTGCTACTTTTTTTAAATTATCTTTTATACTTTTATTTTTCAATTCTTTTGTATCTGATATTTTTATAAGTTTATAAAAAATTTCTGACATTATTTCATTAGGTATATCAGAAGAATTAGAAAATTTTCATGTATCTATAATTATTACTTTTTTAAAAAAAGATGATTTTATTTTTCCTTCTATAAATTTCATTGAAAAATTTTCAATGAAATATGTTTTTCCACTCCCCCATGGAGCATCAATTAATGTTATAGGAGATTTTCTGCTTAATTTTTCAGGTGTAAAACTATTTAATAAAATTTTATTTTCATTTATCTTAATTTTTTCTTTTTCTAAATTTTTAGTAAATAAATCATAAGATTTATCAATATATTCAATAAAAATTTTATTTAATTTTTCAAAATTTAAATCATCATATTCAGATTTTAATTCATAAGAATATTTATATAAAGTGTTATTATTTGTTAATATTTTTTTATTCATTTTATCTAAATTATATTTAAAAATAAATAATAATATTTTCTTTTTTTAAAAATACATAATAGATAATTATTAATTTTGTGTTTATTCATATTTTTTTCAAATATTTATTAAAGAAGTTATTATAAATTCTTCTCTTAATATAATATCTTCTTTACTTCAATTTTCTTGTTCAAATAAATTTAATTTTTTATTTTTAAATTCAAAATTTAATGTTTCATCTAATTTTAAATCATTATTATTTTTATAATGTAATTTTTTTTGAGAAAATGTTTTATTCCCTGCGGAGCTATTTTTTGATTTATTAAAAATAAATTTATTTCCTATATTTTCTAAATATTCTTCCAATTCTTTAACATTTTCTGGTTTTTCTTCTTTTCATTTTGTATTATTTTGAGGAAAAATATGTTCTATTGTTGGTGCAATATTTGAATAATATGAATTTATATTTTCATCATAATATATTCCATTATTAAATAAACTAAATGAAACTCTATTTAATATTTTTAATGCTATTTTTGAACTAGATAGGTTTTCCTTAGAGTTAATAATTATTTCCTCAAGATTTTCTTTTTCTTTATTTTTAATTATTTTTTCTATAAAACCATCACGTTTATTAATAATATTAATAAATTTATTGTAAATATCATAATAAAATTCTTCTTCAAAATTACTTTGTGTTTGATCATAAAATTCTTTAAATAAACTGTTCATTGAAGTTGTTAAAGAGTCTCCTTTGAAATTAAATAATTTTCACTTTATATCAAATTTTTCTAAGGTAAGCAATATTTTTCTAAATTGGTTTAATAATATTAAATTATTATCATTTTTATGACTAATTAAAGAATCAGTTATAAATAATAAAAAGTTATCATATATAGAAGTAGAATTTAATCCTGAGCCTAAAGGAATGATAAAATCATCTATTTTTACATTTGGATGATTAGCTACCATTTTGAAAACTTTATAAGATTTTAAAATTCTTATTATTTCTTTTAATAAAATTATTAAATCATCATTTGATTGAATTTTATTACCTTTTAAAATTATAAATCTTTTAAATAAATCCTTAATAAATGAAGTGTCTTGATTTGTTAATATATCAGAATAATTTAAATAAATCTTAAAAAATATGTCTTTAGATTTGTTGCTATTTTTAACATCAAATTTAATTAAATTATCTAATTCTTCAATTAATTTAATTGCATTTTCTTGATCTCTTTCTTCTCTTATTTTCGAAACTAAAAATGATCTTATTAAATCATAATTTGTTAATGGTTTTCTAGAAGAATTTGTATTTATAAATAATTCTATTTCATCAGATGCTTTGTCAGAAGTAGTTGTTAAAAAAACTAAATTAAATTTATTGAATAAATTTATTTTTGATTCATGATCAAATTTATCTAAAAAATTATTTATTAAAACATAATTTTTAAAAATAAAACTTCTCTTTCTTACCATTCCATTTAAAGATGATTGATTTTTTAAATCAATATTAAGAACTTCATTTAATTCTTCAATGTATTTTTTATTACTTTTATTTTCTAATTTTCTTATAAAATTTTCATTTTCAAAATATTGTAATTCTTTTAATAAACTATAAGATTTAATTAAACTTTGATTAAATAATATTTTTTTTGCAAGACAATTCAAAATCATTATTAAAGTTGTTATTCTTTGTTGACCATCAACAATTATCATTTTTGAATTAAAAACACCAATTGGTTTTAAGGAAATTAAAATATTACCAATATTCAAAGATTTATTTTTATTATCTGAAATTTGGTTTAAAAAATTAATTAGTAATTCTTCTGTTCAAACATATTCTCTTTGATAAAAAGGAATTGTCATTAAATTTGTGTCAATTTTTTTTATTAATTCTATTGCACTAACAACATCAGTTTTTATTTTCTTCTTTTCATCTTCATGATTAGAAATTTTTATTTCATCAACAATATTAACTATTTTCTTAGATAAAGTTTCATCCTTTATATTAAATCCATTTCTTTCTAAAAATAATTTACCTTTTTGAGAAATTAAATCATATAATTCATCATCAAATTTGATAAATTTTGTTTTTAAATCTTGAGTTTTTATTTCTAATTCTTTATTAAAAAATTCCTTAGAATTTTTATTTTCTTTTTCTACTCATGAAACAAAATTAATATAAACAAAATTATTTAATAATTTATATGTATTTTGACCAAATATATTTTTAATTTCTCTATCATTAATTAATGTTTTTTTCATTTTATTTGTTAATAAATTGATAAATTCTAAATGAGAATTAAATTCATCTAAAATAAATTTTTCATTTTCATCAATCATATTAAAAACATAAAAAACTTCTTTTACCTGCTTTTTTGTTATGCTACTTTTATTTAAAAATCTTTTTGAATTATTGAAAAAATCATTTATAGTTTTCAATTCTACTTTATCTAAAAAAATTATTTTTTCAAATTCTTCTAAATAAGAATCTACTTTTGTAGCTAATCTTCTTGTTTCTTTTCTTAAATTACTTAATAATTTATAATTAATTTCCATTTTTAAATTTCCTTTTTTCAATTTTATCTAATAAATAAAATATCATTTCTAATGAATTTACAGTTATTGAATTACCAGCTTGTTTATTTAATTTTTCTCTTGCATTAATTTCACTCACACAAAATTTATTCATTTCTTTTTGTGCTAATTCATATTGATCATTATTAAATCCCATAAGTTTATAACTTTCACGAGGAGTTACAAATCTTTTATTAAGATATTCAATTCCTTTAGAATCTTTTCTATCGTTTTTAAATTCAATTCATCCTACATTTGGTCAACGATCTTGTTTGGTTGTAACTGTAGATATTTTTCCTTTATGCTTATAATTTATTTTTAATCCCAATTTGACAATTTTTTCTCTAGAAGGAGTTTTCTTAATTTGGGATAATTTTGATTCTTTTATATATTTATTTTCAAAATCAAAAACATCTTTAATTTTTTGAATTTCTTTTGGTTTATATTCTTTATTAAAGATCTCTTTTAAGTATTTGGATAAATTTGGATCAATATTTTTTAACTCATCATATTTATTATCTGGATCATAAATTGACAAAGCAAAAATTCTTTTTCTATTTTGAAGAAGTCCAAAATCATTAGAATTAACAATTCCTCAAATTGTTTTATATCCAATTTTATTAAGTTCTTTTAATCATTTATCAAAATCATTTTTATGTTGTTTTTGAACTAGATTTATTACATTTTCAAGAAGGAGAAATTTAGGAAGAAGGTTTTTTGGAGTTGGATTTTTTTTTCTATTATTAATTAGTCTTATATTTTCATTTTCAATAATTAATTTTTTTTCTTTTTGATTTAATTGAATAACCTTATTATTAAATAATTTATAAAATTTTAATTGATTCAAAATTTTTTCAATTTCATAAATTAATCCTGATCTTGTATGTGATTTAATTCCTTCATTAAAACCATGAAAATTACCTGCAGAAGAGAGATCTTGACAAGGAAAAGAATAAGTAAGAATGTCTATTTTTCCTTTTTTTTCAATTATTTGATTTTTTATTTTTTCAAATGAATCAACAATAGATCCTATATTGTTAGATATTAAAAAAGAATAATATATATTATTTAAAGTTTCTTTGCTAAATCTATTTAAAAAATTTAAATAAGGTTTTTTACCATCTAAACTTAAAGTATTCTCTTTGAAAAAATTATTAATTTCTTGATCTGAAAAATTTTTATTCTTTATTTTTTTATAATGAATTGATGAATAAGATTGAACTGCAAAAACATCTCAATCAGAAGTTCCAATTATTTCAAAATCAAGTTTTTTTTCATTTTTTAAATTAGATAATGCAGCATGTTGTGCACCTATGCCAGAAAAAGTTTCAAATATATAGTATTTTTTCATTGTATCCTTATTATATACTATATAAAAAAATACCATCTTATTAAAAAACCACTTTTAAAAGTGGTTTTTTAATTTATTTTTTATTTTTAAATAATTTTCTTCTATTAAAGTTCATTTTTTATCATTTTTTTTAAATAAGTTTTTTTCATTTCTTTTTGAGTTACATTCATAACAATTTGAATGTAATCTTTCTATCATTCATCCACCAGATGATATTTTATCCTTACTAAAAGTTATTTCTATATTAAAATCATTATTTTCAATATATACAATTAAATTTTTAATTTCTTTTTCAATTTGTTTTGGAGTTAATGCCAAACCATAATTTTCAAATAAAACAATTTCAATAGCATCGGCTATTGTTAATTTTTGTTTTTGAATTATTAATTTATCTTTAATATGAAAAGGTTTTTTGACATTTTTCATTAATTCAATAGGTCATATTTTTTTAATATATTTTAATAATATCTCTGAGCGTTTTAGTACTGAATTATTATTTTCCTTAATATTTCATTCAGAATTAGATTCTATTAATTCTTTATTTAATTTTATTAAATAAGAATATTCTTTCATTTTTTCTTTTTTTGTTTCTCAACCATCATTTGATAAAGAAGAATTAACATTATTTGTTAATAAGGTTAAATTACCAATTGTATGAATAAAACTTTCTTTATATTCCAATGAATCAAAATTATTTTTTCAATTACGATCATTAATGGGGAATATATGTTCCAAAGTATAATTAAAAGGTATTTTTTCTCCAGAACGATAATTAAGATAATTTTCTATTCTATAAAGAATATATTTAGACATTTTTTTATCTGATAAATATAAATCAGTATTTTTAAAACCATTAGTAAATTCTTCTATAGTTGTTAATCTAGATTTATTTTTAAAATTATTAGTTAAATAATCAAGTAAATTAACATAATTTATATTACCATTAACTAATTTAATATATTTAGATATAAATCTACTATCTTTATTAACACTTCCTTTAATTGACATTGACATATTATGCATATCTAATAATTCATATATTTTATTAGCTTCTTCTTGATTTATTTCTTTATTTCTTAATTTTTCAGAAATAATAAAAAATAATGTTAAATACAAGTCAAATTTTGAATTTAATAAATATGAAAATGAATAATTTTTAATATTTCTAGAAATATGAAATTCTTTTTTATATTTTAATAAATTTTGATAATCATCAATTGTATTTTCTAATTTAAATAAAAATATTTCAAATTGCTCTTTAGATATATTTTTATTTTTTATATATTCTATTTTTTTAAACTCTTTATAAATTTCTTTTTTATTCTTTATAGGTTCAATAAATTTTTCTTTTTCAATAAGAGATGAAAAGAAATGATTCATAGCTCCTTCATCCTTTTTGCCATTTTTTTGAATAAAAATTTTTTCCAATTTATTGGACATAATATTTTCAATTCTTTTATCAATATCATCATTTCTTCATTCATTAGAAGATGAAATTAAAAATAAATAATTTTTAATAAGATCTAAAGAATTTAATGGCAATCCTTTTGAATTGATTGATTCAAAAACAGATATTTCATTATCATTTTCACCTAATGAAATTTGAGCTAATTTAATATTTTTTAAAATTTTAAATCATTTTTCCAATTCTTCTTTTGATTGTATATTTAATTTTTTTGATATATTTTCATAATTTTGAAAATATATAGTTTTCTTTATTTCAGAATTTAAATTATCAAAATCATTAGAATCAAATATCCTCATTAATACATCATCACTAGATGGATTTGATAAAGATAAAATTCTTTTATTAATCATATTAGAATATAAAATTTTATCTAACTCAAAAATATATAATTCATATTCTTCACTTGTAAAAGAATTTTTTAATTTTTTTAAAATTTTTTTTAAATAATTAAAAATTAAAATTAATGTTGTTAATCTTTGTTGACCATCTATCAGAATATATTGTTTAATTGTATTAGATAATTTACTTTTAATAGGTTTAACTATTATATTTCCTAAATAATATGATTTTTGATTCCCATTTTTTATTTCTAAATAAAATTCTTCTAAATCATTTATTAATTCTAATACTTCTTCTTCATATGTTCAATTGTATTTACGTTGATAAAAAGGTACAAAAAATGGTACATTTTTATCAACAAATATTTCAAAAACTGAAAATTCTTTTGCTTTAAAATTTTCTATTTGCATGTTTATTATAATATTCCTTTATATAAAAAGTATATAGAAAAAAATATTATAAATGAAAAATATCAAGATATGATAATATAAGAATAAACTAGGAATTACCATATTAATTTCAAAAAAAATAGTAAATTAATTAACTCATATAATAGAAATAAAAAAATATAAATTTTTAGAATCTTTAGAATCTGAAAGATTAAATGGATTTTATGATAATTAAATTTTATTTATAAATTAAGAATATATTAATAACAA
Source organism: Candidatus Tyloplasma litorale (assembly GCA_027943885.1). Lineage (GTDB taxonomy): Bacteria > Bacillota_I > Bacilli_A > Mycoplasmatales > Hepatoplasmataceae > Tyloplasma > Tyloplasma litorale. The sequence continues at coordinate 205,326 of AP027078.1, read as the reverse complement.
ATTATATTTGAAAAATAGATTTATCAATTAAAAGTTATTTAGAATATGGTTAAATGATTTTAATGTATAAATAAATATTAATTATTTATTATTTTTAGAATTAAAAAATAATATGATTGCCAAACAATTTTGTAAATTTTTATCTATATTAAATAAAACAAAATTATTTTTAATTGTTTTGAATTCTTCTTATAAATTCATTTAATATTGCCTCTGATCTTAATTTTAATATTTTTTCGAAAGTAGACATAAGCATATTATTTTCAAATTGTTTAATTAAATTTTTATATTCAGTAAAGTTAAAATTTTGAAAATATATAATTTTATCATTATTGATAAGTTCTTCTGAACCAAAAAAAGAATTTGCTTTTTTATTACTCATAATATGATTACCAATGGAATTTTGCCCTCTTTGTAATGATTTTTTTTTTAATAATTTTTTATTAAATAATTTTATTAATTTAATTTTTTCTTCTTCATCATAATCCAATTCATTATATACAAAAATAATCACTATTTTAGTTGTTAAAATAAAACCTTTTTGTGCATTAACTTCTTTTATTTGTCTATCATCTATTTTTTTTAATGAAATATGTAACTGCTTTAATTCATCATCATTCTTCTTTAATTTATTTATATATGCTAATGATTCTATTGTTTTTCTAGTTGTTCCTACAGATGAATATTCATTATTAAAAATTTCATTTAAAAATATATATTGAATTTTATTAGATAGTTCATAATTATCATCATCTAATAATTTCATAAATAATTGAGTTGCTATTGAAATAAATAAATTTTTAGAAACATCTTTATCATTAAAAATATATTCATTATTAAATTTTTTAAATAAAATTGGCATTTTTTCTTCAAGCATTAATCAAGATTTATTCATTAATTTTATAGCATTTAAAAATCATGGTTCATCTTCTTTTAATATCTTAGATAAAACACTACCTAATTCAACATCTTTATTAAATTCATCTGATAAATTAATATTTTTATTATTTTTATTTTCTTTATTTTTGTATTTATAAACTAAAGCTCTAATAATTCAAAGAAGCTTATCCATTTGATTTATTTTTAATGATTCTTTATTTTTTATTTTTTCAGTAAATAAAATACTAAAAAATTTTGTGTTTTCAAATGATTTAAGCAAAAAACATCAAACTATTTCTATAGGTGTATTTTTTTGTATATCTCTTATATCTTCAGAACCATCAATTATATAAATATTTTTTATAATTTCTAGTAAATCTTTATTATTTATAACTACATTGTTATTAGATCATCATGCTGAAAGTTCTTCTATCCTAGTTAAATTAACACCTTGTGAATTTAATCTATTAAATATTTCAATCGCATCTTTTTCACTTGAATTTAAAATTTCTATTGAATGTAAGAAAAAATCTTTTTCATCACCTCTATATAATTTATCAATGTATTCATTTATTTTTTCTTTAATTTTAATTAAATTTATTTCATTGGTATAAGCATTAGTTTCAATTGTTTTTAATGATCGATCAATATGATTCATTTTATTAGATGAGTTTTCAATTATATATAATTCATCAATTGTTTTGTCTTTCAAATAATTATGAATAGAATTTAATGCTATCTTATTATTATTTATAAAGAATTTATCATCAAAAAGCTCCTCAAAAGTTTCTTCTGAAAGAAATTTAAAAGGATATTTTCTTATTTCTAATAAACTTCTAGTTCTTTGCTGACCATCTAGGATATATTTTTTATTATCTTCACCAACTCAAATTATTATACTTCCTAATGGATAACCTCTTAATAATGAATCTACTAATTTAGACACTTGCTCTTCTTTTCAAACATATCCTCTTTGATATTTAGGTATTCTAAATATTTTTTCTTTATAATTTTTTTCAATATCAATTAATGAATATTTGACATTAACATTTAATTTTACTTTTTCTATCATAGTAAGTTAATTTTATATTAAAAAATACAATATAATATTTTTAATAATGAAAAAAGAAAAGATAAGTAAAAGAAAAAATTTAAGATGATGATTAAATATAATTTCCTTTATTATTGTAATTATTTTAATTTTTATAAATATAAAAATCATTAAAAAAGAATTGAATATAAATTCAGAATGATCTTTATTATCTTTAACAATATCATTAATTATAGGTATTTTAGCTTTTACAATCAATTTCCATTGAAGAGAAGTAAATTCAAATGAGGAAAGATTAGAATGAATGCTACAAGGATCAGAATTTGAATCTATTAAAAATAAAAGAGAATATGTAATTAAAAGAATTAAAGAATTAAATGAAAAAATTGAAATTAATAAAAATAATTTTTTATGGAATAGTGATAACAAACAAAAGTTAACAGAAATGAAAAATAATTTTGAATTAGAATTAGAATTATTAAATGAAATATTAGATTATCTTTCATCAGGAAATCCTAGAATATCAACAAATTTAATAAAAGAAAAGGAAAGCATTTATTTTTTTAAAAGAATATTTTATCTTTTTAAAAAAATTAAAATATTTTTCATAAAAAGAAAAAAATATTTATTTTGTTTTATAATGAATAGAAAAAATAAATGATATGAAATAAGATTTAATAATAAAGATTATATATTAAAATCAATACTTAAAAAAGAGAACATTAAAAATAATAAATATATTTCTATAATATTTGCAAATCCCAAAAAGAAAAAAATTATATTCAAAGTATCTTTTCAAAATTCATTAAATTCAAATAAAGAATATAAATTATTAAAAAATAAAATACTATTAAATAAAAATGATCTCAATATAGTTTCATTTGCTTGAAAAGATAAAAAATTTTCCAAATTCACAAAAAATAAAAGAAATGAAATTGTTAATAATTTAAATGAATTTATGAAATTATTTTTTGAAGATTCTAAAAATAATTTAAAAATAAAAGAAGAAGAATTATCTAGAATTTTAGGAAAAAAAAGAAAAAATAATAAATATATAAAAGAAGAATTAATTGATTTTAATAAAAAAATCTTAAATATTAAAAAAATACAAGATGATAATAAATTAATAATAAATTTATTAAAAAAAGAGAATCTTAATTTTATGTATTTTAGGTATTATTTTATTTCTTTTCTTAATGAAAAAGAAAGAGAAAATAATTTAAAAATTTTGATAAATTTTGAAAATTTAAATATAAGTAGTCAAATTAATATTTTAGATAGCAAGTATGAAAATAAATTAAAAATTTTTGAATTTATTTGTAAGAAAAAAAATGAAATTTTAACATGAGGAAATGAATCATATATAAGAGTTTTTAAAAAAAAAATAAATAAATATCCTAATTATTCAGATATTAAATATAAGAACATTAAAGAAGAATATTTAAATTTTAAATCTAAAAATATAAATACAAATATTTTCGAAGATTTTACTTGATTATTTAAATCAATAGACATTTATTATACTACAAAAAAAGAAGATGAATATGAATATGTAATTTATTCATATATGGGAATAAAAAAAGAAATAGTAAAAATATAAGAATTATTACAAAACTACTTTAATAGTGGTTTTTTATTTATTATATAATTTTTTGAAAATGTTTTGAAAATAATATAAAAATAAAATATAATTAATTTGAAATGAAATTAGAAACAATATTAAGAAAATATAAAATTCAAATGAAAGAAATAAATTATAATAATGTTTTTAAAAAATTGCCAAATTCCAAAGCAGTTAATTTTTTAAATAATAAATATTTTTTAGATGAAACAAAAATAATGGATTCTTTTGATATTCAATTATTTGATTATATTGATGATAATGATTTATATGAAAATATGTCTAGTTTGGAAATTGAAGGAATAGTAACATCAAAAGCTATTTCAAGTAAAGCTCAAAAAGCTTCAGAAGAAATAGTTGAAGATGGATTAATTAATTATTCAACATTTAATAATAATGATTTTAATATGCAAATTATTAAATTAATAAATAATAGATATGATTTAATGGACAAAAAAAACAAACCTCCAAAAATAATTTTTTATAGAAATACAGGCATAAATCTAGCACTTAATTTTATCAATTCAATTGGAAGTAATTTTAATTTATCTGATGAACTCATGTTGAATTACACTTATCAATTATTAATAGTTTTTGGTAATGCTTTAGAAGAAAAAGAACAATTAGAAAAAAGATCATTATATAGAAAAGGTGAAGTAAGCATCACTAATGGATTAATGAAAATTGATGAAGGTATTCCTGGAAAAGATGTTAAAAAACAAATGGATAAATTATTAAATTTATTCAAAGATGAAAAAATAAGAAAATATAGTAATTGAACTTTTGCATCTATTATTCACTTTCTTTTTATCGAAATCCATCCTTATTATGATGGGAATGGAAGAATGGCAAGATTATTAATAAAAGCAATAGCTAATAAAGAAGATTCTGGAGGTCATTGAGCTAAACATATCAATAAAATAATATTATGATTACAACCTGCTTATAATAAATCTATTCAATTATCAAGAAAAACAAATGATTTAACTTTCTTTTTAGTTTTTATGGATTATGTTTATAAATCTAGTTTTTTAACAGAACAAATAATAAGTGAAGAAAATGAAAGATTATTAGAAAAGAAAAGATCTATTAATGGTCTCCAACCAACTATTTTATGTTTCTTTTTAATTCAACAAATGCCTTTATCATGAAAACATATTAAAAAACATATTGTGGGTGCTAAAGAATTAACAGAACAAAGAATTAAACAAATATTAAATAAAATGGTTGAAAATGATTTATTAGCAAAAGACAAAATGGATAATACAAATATTTATGTATTATCAGAGAGAATTAAAAAAACATTGGCATCGAAAGGAGGTGAATAATATAAAAAAAGAAAAAGAAAAAATTTATTTAATAGGTAAAACTTATTATATTGATCCTATAAAATTAGGAGATATGAATGATGGAATAAAAGGAAAGCGACCAATTTATATATTGACTGGAATAAATAATGAATGAGTATTTGGGGTTTTGTCAACCACAACAATTCATTCTGGTAAAAAAAATACATTTCAACATAAAGAATATTTAAAATGAAGAGATGGTTGTTATTTGCGAAAAGATAGAATGTTTGGTTGAACACGTGTTGAAAAAAAAGATATTAAAAATGACAAAAAGAATTTAAAAAAGGTAATATCTTTAAATGAAAAGCAAAAAAAAGAATTACTATCTTTTTATAAAGATGTAATTAATAATCAGAAAGAAAGTTTAAAATAAATTATGAATAAAGTTTTTATAAGTTTTTATAATAAAGATATATGATATAAAGATAAACTTTTAGAAATTAATGAAGAATATAATATATTTATTGATAAATCAGTAGATCCCTATGATATAAAAGATGAAGATAATTTAACTGATGAACAAATAAGAGTTAAAATAAGAGATAGATACTTAAGAAATTCATCTATTACTATTGTTTTAGTGGGTAGAGAAACAAAAAATAGAAAACATGTTGATTGAGAAATAGGTTCATCAGTTATTGATGGCCCAAAAAATAAGAAATCAGGAATAATAGTTATTTATTTACCAGAATTACATTGAACTAATAAAATTTCTACTATTTCTCCTTCAATAAATGTTAAAAAAGAAATAAATAAAACAAGAGAAACTAATTGAGTAAATTGAAATAAAAAAAATATTTTTAATGAGCATCCTTTTTTACCAGAAAGAATATTAAGAAATATTAAAAATAATGAAATTGAAATTTGTATTTTGCAATGAAATGATATTATTTCAAACACAAATATATTAAGAGAAGCAATAAAATGAACTTCAATACATAAAGATGAACAAAAATGAGATACTTCAATTCCATTTATGAGAAGAAATAAAGAAAACTAATTATTAAATGGAGCCATTAATAAAATTTGTAGTTTATATTATAACAACAATAATTATTACTTCAATAAGTAGTTTTATTCCTAGTTATTTAATAATAAAATATGTAAATAGAAAAAAACATATTTTATTTAAATTAGAATTAAAAATAAAATCAACTTTTCTTTGAACTGATTTTACAGAAGAAGAACTTAAAAATAGAGAAATAAATGGGGATGAAAGAAAATTGATAAAAAGTTTTTATAATCATTTTAAATTTATTGAAGAATTTCTTTTAGAATATGGATTTTATGATAAAAGAAAAGCAATTTTAATAAGAGAAGAATTTTTAAATAATAAAATGAGACCATTTTTAATTAAATGAGAAAAATACAATAATAGTGATTTAGATTATAAAAATTTTTCAACTAAACAAAAAAATGAATTATTCAATGATTTGAAAAATTTAAAAGAATATACAAAAAAATTTTTTGAAAAAAAGATATTTAAAAAGAAATAAAAAGAAGAGAATTAATTCTCTTCTTTTTTTAGTAAATAATCAAAGGCATCTCTAAATGAAACTTCTTCTTCTCACTTATTATTCATTAATAAAGAAACATAATTTGTATCTTCTTTTCTATCATATTGATATAAAACAAAATTTAAATTTTTATTTTTAATTTTTTTCATATAAATTTTATATGCTTCAACTAATTCCTTAGTTTTCTCATAATCATAATCATTATCCTTAGATTTAACTTCTATCATTATTATTTTATTTTCATATTCAATAGCAAAATCCATAAATGATTTTGATATTTTAGCTTGTTTTTGAGAAAAATATTCAAAATAAACTTCTGATCCTAATGTTGGCATTTTAGTAAAAAAATTTATTTTTTCAATTTGCTCACTAGAAATAACATTAATAAGTTTATCAAAAAAAATTTTTTCAGGTTCCGAATCCAAAAACTGCTCATAAGGTTTTTTTCCTATTTGCTTATAAACATAATTTTTAAATTTTTGAGTATTTACTCTTTTAGAATTTTCATTATCCTTTCATAAAGAATAGTTTCTCATAAATTTAGCATTTCTCTCCAAAACATATGAAGAATCTAAAGTGTGTCAACTTGTATTTTTATTTTTAATTTTAATCAATTTATCAGAATTTGTAAATAATATATATTTTATTTTTTCAATATTCACATTTAATTCAATTGATATTTTATTTAAATTTGAAAAAAAATTATCAAAAAATAAACGGGATTTTTTTAATTCTTTTTCCTTTTTTATATTAAATATTTTTAAATTAATATAATTTTCAATTTTATTAGAAATTTTAGAATTTCCATAAAATTCATAATTATATATTATTTCATCATCTAATAAATCTTTTATTTTATTTATAAAGTGATGAGAATTTAAATATTTTTTAACTTGCTCTATATAAGATTTCTCATTATTTTTTATTTCTGAATTTTCTCTATCAATATTACCTTGAAAAAGATTTGTATTTAAAAATTTTTTTTCTAAATAATAATAAGCAAGATTACGACTTGGTTGTTGATAACTAGAATAAAGAAAATATTTATTTGTAATTTCATTTTTTTCTAAATTAGGATGAGGATTACGCATTATTCTTCCTAATGTTTGTATATTTAATGATTCAGAAGAAACATTTCTTAATTGCAATAACATATTAGCTCTAGGTATATCTCAACCAGTTGCTGGACCAACTTTAAAAATTATTGCATCTATTTCTGAATTATTTTGAGAAGCATATTCTAATGTATTAGGAACTTTAGTATTAAAAACTTTAGGTGTATTATTTATGTATTTTAAATATTTTAAATTAAATTTTGTTAATTTTTTTTCTAATAAATTTAAACTTTCATGAAAATCATCATAAGCTTTTTTATTTTTTTTTTCATCTGCTTCATTTTTAACTTGTATTAGCAAGGCAGGATTTATTACTTCACCATTAAAATTTAATTTTTGATAATCTTTTTTACTTTCAATAAATTTCTTTAATGCATGATTAATTAATTCTTCATTAGTTATATTTTCATCAAGATCATTAGGTTTTATCTCATTATCCTTTAATAAATATTGTCCATCATAATTTAAATCTTCTCTAGTTAATTCAATTAAATTTATATTCCCTTTTTTAGGAGTCGCCGTCATTTCAATTGTAAAGTAAGCATTTTCTTTAAGTTTATGATCAAAAGTTTCTAAATCATTTTTGCTTATTTTTTCTTTAGAACCTATATGAGCTTCATCTCTTATAAAAATAATTTTATAATTATTTAATTTGGCATCTTGTAAAAAAGTATCTAATGTTTTATTTTGATAAAATAGTGTTTTTTTTCCAAAAGAAGAAGTTCCAAAAACAAAAATTTTATTATTTTCTAAATTAAATTCTTTTAAGTTTTCTAAATTATTTGATTTAGAAGGTGACTCAATAAATTCTATTTTATAATCATTAAATTGATGAAAATTTTTATATTCATTTAATTTTTTAGCAAATTGTTTAGGAAGTTCGGCATTTGATACAGTAGCAACTACAACTATAGTTTTTGATTCAAAATTCATTTCATGAGCAAATACTTTTGAAATAAATTCAGATGCCATAAAAGTTTTACCTGAACCAGTAGGAGCTTTAAAATAACATCTATTATTATTATTATTATTATTATTATTATTATTATTATTATTATTTTCATTTAAGTAAAAATTAAATAATTTATTTACAGCTTTATTTTGTGAATTAGTTAGAATCATTTTCTTCCTCAAGATTTTTATGTGGGTTTAATGCTGATAAATCATAATATAAATTTAAATTATTTTTATTATAACTACCATCCAATAATTTTATTCCTTCTTTAAAATTTTCAATTAACTCATCAGAAAATTCTTGATCTAAAGATATTTTTTGAGAATCATCAATTTTTATAACTCTAACTTTTTCATTTAAATATGAAATTTTATTTTTTTCTTTTTGTAATCAAGTAAAATCTTTTTCACCATTTGTTCCTTCTTTTTTGATAATTCTATACAATCTTTCATAAGTTATATTTTCTGCAATATTATTTTCATTATTTGTAACTAGTATAAATCTTCTATTTCCATTATCTTCTTTATTTAAATCCATTACTGCATGACCTGTTGTTCCAGAACCTGCAAAAAAATCAAGTATAATAGGTTTTTTAGATTTTATTTTTGTTATTTTTATTAAAAATTTTATTAAATTGATTGGTTTTGGATTTGGAAATTTTTTCTCATTAAAAATTGATTTTATTTGTTTATCACCAGTCATAGTATATTTAACAATTTCTTCATATAATAATGAAGAAGGTTTTTTGCCTTTGTTTGAATCAAAATAAATTTTAACCATAGGATTTTTTCCATTAAAAACAATAAGATTATTATCATCAAACTCTTTTAGTTTTAAAAAACTAAATCTTCAAAAAGTTCCTTTTTCAGGTTTTCATTTCCTTTTATTATTAAAAGTGTACAATTCCTGTTTTTTATTTTTATTTCCTGATTTAGCTCAAACAGGTTTTAAAATATAAAGATTTCCATTATCATCTTTTTGATAATTTTCTTTAACTTGATCCAAAATTGTTTTATCAGTTATTTCATTAATATTTTCTTTTTTATTTTTAGAAAAAGTTATTATATATTCTGTATTTTGAGATAAATTTATAGAATCATTTTTTACGGAATGAAAACTTTTTCAAATTAATGTTGAAATAAAATTCTCTTCACCAAATATATCATCCATTAAAACTTTTAAATAAGCTTGTTCAGAATCATCTATAGAAACAAAAATAACACCTTCTTCAGTAAGTAAATCTTTAGCTAAAGTTAATCTATCTTTCATCATATTTAATCATCCACCTCTCCCAAATTTATCTTTATACATAAATTTAGAAGAAATGCCTTCCTTAGATGATTGATTTCCATCTTCTTTTGCACTTTCTGTATTATATGGAGGATCAATATAAATCAAATCTATTTTATTTTTATGAGTAATTTTTAATGCTTTTAAAGCATTATAATTTTCTCCTATTAATAATTTATTTTCATCATCTTTGATTTCATCTCCCACATTAATTCTTTTTTCTTTATCTTCTTTTAAAGTTATTATTCTTCCTTTTGCTATTTCTGGAGAATAATCAAAAACAAAACCAGTTCTTTTTTTCATAACAATAAAATCATAATATTGTTGCGCTTCCTCTTCAGGGGCTTTTTCTAAAATTTTGATAGCTATTTCTTTTTGATCATCATTAAAATACATATTATCAAATTCTTTTATTTTTTTAATTAAATTTTCTTTTTTTGTCATTTTATTCCTTTTAACTAATTTAAATTATAATAAATATTAGTTTTTATTGTTCACAATTACATAATATAATTAAATTAATGAAAACTAATGAAAATATATTTCTTACTGGTAAAGCAGGAACAGGAAAAACAACAACCATTAAAAGATATTTACAATGAGCAAGAGAGAATAATAAGGTTGTTGCATTAACTGCTTCAACAGGAGTTGCTGCATTACATATTGGCGGAACAACTATTCATTCTTTTTTAGGTTCTAGAATTGCAGGATCAATAGAAGAATATAAAAAAACTAAATTTAATAAGGCAAAATTAAAACAAGTATTTACTGATATTAATGACATTGATGTTTTAATAGTTGATGAAGTATCAATGCTAAATGCTAGCTTTATTGATATGATGGATTTTATTTTAAAAATAGCCACACAATCTGATTTACCTTTTGGTGGAATAAAAGTTATATTTGTTGGTGATTTTTTACAATTGCCACCTGTTGGTAAAACAAAAACAGAACAAAAACCTGCCTTTATGTCTAAAGCATGAAAAAAAGGAAAAATAAAAGTTTATAACTTAACTAAAGTTCATCGGCAAGATGACAATGATTTTATTAAAATTCTTTCAAGAATTAGACATGGAGATTATTCTGAAGAAATAGAAAGATATTTTGATGATGTACAATTAAAACCTTTTGAATTACCAAAAAATTATGATTCATATGTTAAACTGTATGCTCGAAATATTAATGTTGATAATTACAATAATGAAAGACTTGAAAGAATAAATGGACCTTCTAAAACATATTATGCTCAAGTTAGTGGTAAAGATCCTAAAATTGAAAAGGAATTAATAAAAAGAGTTTTAACTTCTAAAGAGTTAAAACTAAAAGTTGGTGCTCAAGTTATGATTCTTAATAATGATGAAGATAAAAATTATGTTAATGGATCAATAGGTATAGTTATTAAATTAGGAAATGATTTTGCAAGAATTAGATTAAATAATGGAACTGAACATAATATAAGAAGTTTCACTTGAAAAGCATATGATGCTTTTGGTGAAGAACAAGCAAAATTTGAACAAATACCATTAAAATTAGCTTATGCAATAACAATTCATAAATCACAAGGAATGACCATTGAAAAAGCAGTTATTGATTGTGATGGAATATTTGAAAAAGCTCAATTTTATGTGGCTATATCTAGAGTTAAATCTAAAAAAGGATTATTATTGGATGGTTTTGATGCCTCCAAACATATAATAATAGATAGAAAAGCATTAGAATTTTATAATCAGTTTGAAAATATTGATCCTGAAATATTTTATGAATTAGATGCTAAAGCAAAGAGATAAAAAGAATACAAAAAATTAATTATTCATTTGAATTGTTTATTAGAAAAAAATAAGAAAATTTATAAAAAGCAAAACTACATTTCAATTTAGACACAATTATTCAATTACTCATTCTAATAATATTAAAAATAAAAATTTAAAACCAATAATCAACACTCTTTTATATTCATATTTAACAATGATAGAAATATTGAATATTTCTTCAAAAAAACAACTGATAATTAATATCAGTTGTTTTTTATATTTTAAATTTAATACAATTTATCTACCTATACTTTGAAATCAATTAGTGATGGTTTCTCATCACCCTGCATCAAATCCAAGATCAGCAATTAAAATAATAATTGCAAAAAGAATAAATAAAATTATTATGTTTCAAATAAATTTTATTAGGGATTTAAAAACAGATCCTTTAAAAAGTAAGTGAATAATTGCAAAAGACCCAATAATAGCAAGTACTATTATTATTCACATTCATCAAATAATTTTACTCTTCCTCGCCTTCTAAGAAAAATGATTGTAAAAAGTCTCCTACTCCACCTTCATCGTTATCTTTTTTAGTTTCATATTGTGCATGTTGTCTAACATAATCCAAACCATTTTTCATTACAACACCATGTTTGACTAATTTTAATAAATCTAAATCATTTTCAGCATCACCAATACCCATTGTGTTATCTCTAGGTATCCCTAATTCATCAGCAACTTGTAATAGGGCTGTTCCTTTATTAGAATTTGAAGGATTAAATTCAATGCCAATATGTTCATCAGTTCCTGTTCAATTTGCAAAATTGATTGTTTCACCATATTTATCTCTTAAGTAATTTAAAATGGGTTGAATTTGTTCACGATTAAGATTTAATGTAGCTACTATACATTGTGAATCAAAATCAAAATTTCCATCGTGTTCTTTAACATCTCAAAATCTACTTGATAAATCAACAAATTTTGTTCTTTTAAAAATTTGCATATATGTTTGATTTAAATCATCAACAAATACTTGCTCAATATGATCTCTTCATATTTCATCATTAATTATTTCTTTAATAAGCTTATTAGGTACTCCAATGATAAATTGCTTAGCATTTTTATCACTAGGATTATGAATATGTGCCCCAGCACTATTTATAATATAAGAATTTAATCCCAATTGCTTATATATTCTTTTTGATTCATATCAATTTCTTCCTGTGTCAATAACAATGACATGTCCTTGATTAGTTAATTCTTTAATAACCCTTTCTGTTAATGGATGAATTCGATCTATTCTTGATCCATTTTCATCTATTTTTCCATCTCAACTCATTAATACTGTTCCATCTAGGTCAACACCTATGATTCATTTATCTTTTTTTGTATTCATAGTTATATTATAACCAATTTACAAAACTTATAAATTGATATAAATTAAATTTATTTTTTTGCAAAAACTATATCTTTATCACCAAATTTTCTTACTTCAATTTGACTAAAATTATTTTCATTTAGTAATTCAATTTTTAATTTAAATGGTTTTTCCATAACAATTAATCCATCTTCATCAAGAAGATCATTATCCAAAATAATTTGTAAAGCTTCATTATAATACTTAGTTGCAATAAAAGGTGGATCTAAAAAAATAATAGTTGGTTTAAAAGGCAATTTTTTTAAAACCATTCTAAAATCTGATTTAAAAACTTTAAATTTAGATGAATCTAATTTTAAAAGTTCAATGTTTTTTTGAATGGCATTATAAGAATGCTTGTTCACATCTGATCAGTAAACAATTTTTGCACCTAAAGATACAGCTTCAAATCCTAATGCTCCTGTGCCAGCAAATAAATCAACCACTTTATCATTTTCATTAATATTCAATTTATTAAAAATTATTGATTTAGCCATTGCTTGTGTAGGTTTCATTTTATTATTGTCACCTACTATTAATTTCTTTCTTTTATAATTACCAAAATTTATTTTCATAGTAATATAAATTATAAATAAAAAAATAAAACATTCCTAGGAATGTTTTATTTATTAAGATCTATAAATCTCATCTGGTGTTTGGCCATCTTTATTCTTTATGTCTTTTCAACCATTAGAAGAATATTGTCCCTTTGTAAAGGAAACAAGATTTGAAGGTGATTCTCATGATATATCTTCATTTAATATATTTTCTTTATTTACTTTTTTTAAATTTTTATACATTCAAGCAATAACAGAATGATTTCATTTAAATTTATCTTTTATTTTTTCAATACTTAATTTATCATTTGAATCTAAATTAACAATACCAAAATCTTTGAAGAAATTAACAACATTAACTAAAGATCCTTTTTTTAATGTTCATAAATTTCCAGATTTAACTATTGTAGCATCATATTTTTTGCCTTTTTCATTTTTTAAAAAGAAAATGTTTTTATCATTAATCTCTTCATTTTCTTTAGAAAAATTCAATTTCAAAATAGATAATAATTTATTAATATTACATAATATTTCACCTAAAAATTGTATTTCTAAAGGATTATCTAAAATGTTTTTATTACCACTTGTATTTCCATTATTATCATTTGATTTTTCATAAAGAGAGCTTTCATCAACTTTTTTAATAAAGTAATTTTCAATATAATCCAATATATTTTTGCTTGGTTGTTTTATAAGATGTGAAAAATCAAAAAATATTATTTTAATTTCACTATTGCTATCTTCTTTCATTTTATTAATGAATTTATGTTTTTTAGATTCGAAACGCTTTAAACCTTGTGTTGTTTGACCAACATACATCATATTATTTTTACTTAAATCTTCATTATTTTTAGATAGAATAAAATAAATTCCATTTCCTATATTTTCTAAAGATAATTGTTTTTTTGCATTACTAAAATTTTCATATTCTATTTCATAAGCTATTAAGTTTTTACCACCATAACTAAATTTTAAATATGCATTTGCAAAATGACTAACCTCAAAACAATTTAATTCTTCTTCTTTTTCTTTCATCATTATTTTTCTCCTATTTTAATTTTATGTTCTATAAATATCATTTGGTGTTTTACCATATTTGTTTTTCATATTTGTTCAACCATTACTAGCTTTCATTCCTTTTACAAAACAAGTAATAATAGAAGGTGAATTTCATTTTATATCTTCAATTAATTTATTATTTTCAATATTTATTTTATTTTTATTGTTTTTAAATCAATTAATATTTGAAATATTATTTTTAAATTCATTTTCACTTAAATCATTTAATTTTTCAAGAAAATTTAAGCAATTAACTTTAGAATCCTTTTTTAAAATTCAGAAATCTCCATCTTTAATTATTGTGGCATTATATCTATTATTTTTTTTATCTTGAATATAAAAAATATTTTCTTCACTTTCATTTAAATGTGAATCAATAGAATTATTATCTTCTTTTTTAGAAAAATTAATTTTAAATATAGGAAGTAATTCATTTATATTTTTTAAAACTTCTTCAGCATATTGAATTTCTCTATTTTGTAAAAAATAATTGTTTTCATTTGAATTAATATTTGTAGCATTAGCTATTTTATAAAAAGAATCTTGATTAACTATATTAATAAATTCTTTTTCAATATAATCCAATATATTTCTACTAGGAGATTCTAAAAATTCAGAAAAATCAAAAAATAAAATTTTTATTTTACTTCTTTCATTTTCATCTATTCCTTCAATAAATTGATGATTATTAAATCTATCAAATCCTTTTGTTGTTTGGCCAACATAAAAATTATTATTTTCAAAATTCTCTATATCATCTATGAATAAAAAATAAATACCATTTGTTATGTTTATTTTTTCTTCATTAAATTGCATTCTAGCACTTCTTAAATTATCATATTCTATTTCATATAAAATTATATTTTTTCCATGATAATAAACTTTTAAATAAGTATTGGGGATATATTCTGTTTCAAAACAATATCTTTTAACTTCTTTTTTATCACTCATTTTAATTAGCCTTCCATTTAAATATTGAATTAATTATATATTATTACCTAAAATAAAATATTTTGTTTGTATTTAATATATATTTATTTAATAAATAAACATTAATGCAAACTCCAAAAATTAAAATTTTAAATATTGATATTTTAAATTTTAATTAAAATTACCATTTATAATTAAATTATGTATTTTAATAAAATAACAAACAAAAAAATTAATGAAATAGATGATGAGCAAGAAATAAAGATCAAAAAAAATATAATATTAGATGCTAATAATATTGTCAAATTCAATTTAAACTCATTATTAAGAAAGAAAGAAACATGATTAATAATGATTTTATTTGCATTTTTTGCAATTATTTTAGTAACAATATTTGTTCCATACCAAATGTCAGGGGGGGTTTTGTTACTGACTTTTGAAACACTACCTTTATTTTTATTTGTGGGTTGAACCGGTTATGTTTTGAGAAAAACAACCACTTATAAAAACATGGAAATTCAAGGAGTGCATAAAAACACATTTTATATTTCTCAATTAATAACATTATTTATAATGGCAAATATAATGAGTGTAGTTTTTTTAAGTTTTTTATGATTTTTGGGAATGAATTCTGTGTTACTTCATGATTGAGGATTTTCTAGTGGTTCTAGAGAAGCTGTTAATATATTTAATTATGGAGCTTGAATAAATTGAATATACATTACACAATTAAATTTCATATTGGTATTTTCTATTTATTTTATGTTTCATTCAATTATTAAAAAACAAAATACTTATTATGTTTTAGTAATAATAATATATATTTTTGGTGTTATATTTGGTGGTGTTTTAAATAATTTTTTCCAATTACCATTTGGATCATATTTTCAATATGGTGACGAAGGTGTTAATAGTGTTGTGGATTATGATAATCAAACTATTTATGTTCTTAAAGATGAATGATTAGATACTACATATCAATATTACATAGATTACAATTATTTTAGTAGAGGTTTAATGCCAACATCCATGTTTATCCCTTCTCTATTTTATCCATTTTATGGATTAGGTCAATTTGCAACTTCAGCAGGAAGTAGATTTGCTGATGCATATTTATATTGAAAACCAGGATTTGAAATTTATGTAGTCAATGATTTTTCAGAAATAGGTACAAATCTAGAACCATGAGGTCTTTGTAATCCAAATATTTCTTGAAATATTTTTTATGATTTCAATTTTAGTGAAGAAGGATGAAAATGAAGTGCTGTTTTATTACAACCTTATCCTTGAATATTAGCTAGTTTTATAATTGGTAAATTCACTTCTATAGAAAAAATAAATAAAAACTAATTCCTTTTTATTTAAAGTTATTTTTTAAAAAATTAGTGATATAATAAGTTTATGTGTTAAGAATTATTTTTAACACTACTATGATCACTTAATTGGAGATCCGCTTATTATTAAGTATTAATTATAAATTTATCTTAGAATGGCTATTTATTAAATTAATATGAATCCTTATTAATTTTTTATCCCTTATCTTATAATGTATATAATAAATATAATTTAATTCAAAACTAATAATTCCTTAAAAGAGTTTCTTCATCTCCCAAAAAAAGAACCTAATTATCAAAGTTTTATCCTATTTTTAATGTATTTTATTTGTATTGAATTTTTTAGATAGTTATTTATTTAATTTAAAAAAGACATGATTAAATCATGTCTTTTTTTATTATTTTTTGACTATCTTCTATAGAAGCAATTAAAAGTTTTATTGCTATTTTTCTTTTTGAAGGATTAAGAAACATATTAATTGGTTTTATTGAAGGATTTTCTCTATGAATCATTTCCTTAGGAAGAGTAACTAAAATATTCATTTTGATATAAGAAGGTTTTCTAAAATTATATTTTAATCAATAACTTTCTGTTTTTTTATTTTGTTTTTTTGAATTTTCTATATCAGTGACAGGACAACATAAAAAATATTTAGAAGAAATCGATGGATTAATAACCAAATAAGGTCTAGAATTTTTTAATTCTGAACCATTATAACTTAAATATGTTTCATGTTCTTTCACTTCTATAAATTGAAATCTTTTTAATTCCATAAAACTAAATTACAACATTAATAATTTTATTTTTTATAAAAATTATTTTTTTTATTTTTTTTATTTTATCAATATGATTTGGTATATTTTTAATAACAAATTTCTTTAATTCTTCTTCAGAAGGATTTGATGATAAATTGGGATTTTTAATTTCTGCTCTTAATTTACCATTTGTTTGAATAACAATAATTCAATCTTCTTGAATATTTTCTGCTTCAATTTCAATAGGTCATTTTAAATCAAAAAATGATTCATTTTTATTAACTATTTGTGAATGTAATTCTTCAGCAATATGTGGGCAAATACATGATAATAATTGTAAGAATCCAATAGCTATTTCTTTACTTAAAGTTGTATCTTTATAAATTTCATTAATGAAAACCATCATTTTTGAAATAGCAACATTAAATTTTAAATTTTCATATAAAGCAGTGACTTCTTTTAAAACTTTGTTAAATTGATTTTTAACATTATTTGAAGGTGTACCAAATTTAATAAATTCAGTATAAAATCTATAAACTCTATTTAATCAATTTCTTGAAGCTTGCAATCCTTCTTCAGATCATGGTTTATCATCATCTAAAGCACCCATAAACATTTCATACAATCTAAGAGTATCAGCACCATGTTTTTCGATTATTTCATTAGGATTAATTACATTACCTTTTGATTTGGACATTTTAGAACCATCTGGACCTAAAATCATTCCTTGATTAAATAATTTTTGAAATGGTTCCTTAACATTAGTAATTCCAATTTCATTTAAAAACATATGTCAAAATCTAGCATAAATTAAATGAAGAACAGCATGTTCTTGACCACCTATATATAAATCCACAGGTAATCATTTATCTAATCTTTCTTTAGCTTTTGGATCATCCAAACTCAAATACTTTTTACCCTCTTTAAGAACATAACCAATATAATATCAATTAGAACCTGCTCATTGTGGCATTGTATTTAAATCTCTTTTCCCCTTTTGACCCTTAACAATAACCTCAACTCAATTTTTAGCCTTACCTAAGGCAGGTTCTCCATCTTGAGTAAATTCATAATTTTGTAATTTAGGTAATTCCACAGGATATTCTGTTTCTGGAATTAAATATATTTCTCCATTTTCTAAATGAATAATTGGAAAAGGTTCTCCTCAATATCTTTGTCTTGCGAAAATTCAATCTCTAATGTGAAGTTTATCAGTGTGTTCTCCATTATCATCTTGTTCAAAAAATCAATTTTTTTGTAATTTTTTAACAGACTCAGGTCAATCCAAATCTTGTAATCCATCAAATAATTTTTGAGCATATTTAGTAATTTTTAAAACTCATTGTTTCATAAGTTTTTTTTGAACTGGAAGACCATCTCTTTCAGCAACTAAATTACCATTTTCATCATTTAATACCTCTTCATTGGCTAAAACAGTATTTAAAGAAGGAGATCAATTAACTTCAACTTCCATAATTTCAGCTAAATTATGCTTAAATAACTGAGCAAAAATTCATTGAGTATTTTTAAAATACTCAGGATCAGTTGTTTTAACTTCACGTTCCCAATCAAAAGAAAAACCTAAGGAATTTAATTGTTTTCTAAAAACCTCAATATTTTTATTAGTAAATTCTGCAGGTGAATTACCTGTTTGAATTGCATATTGTTCTGCAGGTAATCCAAAAGCATCTCAACCCATTGGATGTAATACTTCATAACCTTGCATTTTTTTCATTCTTGAAATAATATCTGTGGCAGTATACCCTTCTGGATGTCCAACATGTAAGCCTGCTCCTGAAGGATAAGGAAACATATCTAAGGCATAAAATTTAGGTTTATTTGAATCAATATTTGTTTTGAAAGTTTTATTATTCCTTCAAATTTTTTGTCATTTTTTTTCTATTTTTAAATGATTGTAACTCATAATGTCCTAATTATAACATTATTAAATTTAATAGTTATTTGTTTAAAATTGAATTTAATTGACTAGATATTTTTCTTTCACCTTTTTGTTCTAAAGATAAAATTAATCTATCAAGTTTTTGTCTAATTTTAGCAAATCCCAATTTTTGTTCAATAGAAAGTAATTTTTGTTCTGATTTTTTTAAAGAATCAGAAATTGAAGTTCTTGATGTATTTTGATAATCAGCAATTTCAGATAAAGATTTATCTTCTAAAAAATACATAATAAAAATGTTTTTTTGTATATCAGTAAGAATGTTTTGGTATAAATCAAACAATATTGATAATTCTTTTATTTTTTCTAATTTACTCATTTACATTCTCAATCATTCCCATAGTTAAACCTCTTAAATATTCTTTGATATCAAAAACTTCTAAATCATCCAATGATTCTCCTAATCCAATAAATTTAACAGGAATATTAAATGTATGTTTAATTGATAAAATAATTCCACCTTTTGCTGACGAATCCATTTTTGTTAAAATGATACCTGTTAAATTAGCTATATCATTGAATGACTCAGCTTGAATAACACCATTTTGACCAGTTGTTGCATCTAAAACAAGTAAAGATTCAATAGGTGGTTTGCCTGTAGATCTTTCAATTATTTGACTAATTTTAGAAAGTTCTCTCATTAAACCTTCCTTATTTTGTAATCTTCCAGCAGTATCAACTATTAAAACATCAGCATTAATATCTTTTGATTTTTCTAATCCTTGATAAACTACAGAAGCAGGATCTTGACCATCTTTAGAAGGTGTAACAATTTCACAATTTGTTCTTTCTGCTCAAATTTTCAATTGGGCAACTGCACCTGCCCTAAAAGTATCGGCAGCTGCTAAAACAACATTTTTTCCTTCATCTTTTAATCTTTTTGTTAATTTACCAATTGTTGTTGTTTTACCAACTCCATTAACACCCATAACTAAAATAACATTTAATTCATTGTCAATTAAATTAAGTTCAACAGATTCATTTTTTTTATTAGAATATTGCTTAAATAGAAAATTAAAAATTAATTCATTCATTTTTATTGGGTCTTGAATATTCTTTAATTTAGCTTCTTCTTTAAGAGAATTAATTAATGACATTGTAAATTGAACACCAACATCTGCCATTATTAATAATTCCTCAAGTTCAACAAAATATTCTGAATTAACCTTACGATATTTTGTTGCAAGTTTTAAAAATCTTCTAGTAAAATTTTCTCTAGAAGTTTTTAAACCCTTATTATATTTTTCTGATTTTGAAAGTTTTGCTTTTTTTATAGCCGAAACAACTTCATCAGTATTTTTCTTTTTAAAAATCCCCATAACAAACAAATTATACATTATAAAAAAATAGACTAATTATAATTAGTCTACCATTGTTATTGCATCCTTTAATCTAACAGAAACAATATCTGTGATTCCTTTTGTTTGCATTGTAACACCATAAAGAACATCAGCTTGTTCCATTGTTCCAAGACGATGTGAAGTAATTATGATTTGTGTTTTTTCATTTAATAATTTAGCAAATTTAGCAAATCTTTCAACATTTGCTTCATCAAGGGCAGCCTCAACTTCATCAAGCATTAAAATAGGAAGATTTCTAACTTCATTAATTGCAAATATTAATGCTAATGAAATTAATGATTTTTCTCCACCAGAATATAATGAAATTGATTTTATGGTTTTGTTGGGCATTTTAGCATTAATAACTATGCCTGTTTCTAAAATATTATCAGGATTGGTGTAATTTATTTCTGCTGATCCACCTCTAAATAAAGAAGAAAATACAGAATTAAACCTTTCATTTACTTTATCAAAAATTTCCTTAAATTGAATAATCATTTGATTATCCATTAACTCAATAGTTGATGATAATTTTTGTTTAGAATTTCTTAAATCCTCAACTTCTAATCTTAAAGTTTCATATTCTTCATATAACTCATCATATGATTGAACAGCTTCAAAATCAATATAACCCAATTTGTTTATTTCTTTTCTTAATTTTATTCTTAAATCACTAGCTTCTTTAAAATTCATTTCTAATTTTGGAATTTCAGCAGCTTTTAAATTATCTAAAGTCATTTTATAATCAACATTTAAAATTTCTTTATCCTTAATAATTTCAGTTTTAATTTCATTGAGTAATCTTGTTGTTTTAGATTGAATAGTTGTTGATTCATCTCATTTATTTCTTAAATCATGTTCTTCTTCTTGTTTTAAGATTACCTCTTTATGAAGTTCTTGTTTTTGTGATTGAATTATTTTTAATCTATTATTTATTTCTTCAATAGAAATTGTTGATTCATCATAGATATAATTATCTTCAAAATTTTTAATATTAAATTTCTTGCCAGTCATATTTTTATATTGAACTAACATTTTGTCTAAATTTAAATTTAAATATTGAATTCTTTCATGGGCTCTAATCAATTCTGTAGAAGTAATTGAAAGAAGTTTTCTAACAGTTTCAATTTCTTCTAATTTATTATTTAATTTAGCATTAGTTGTTTCATAAATAAGTTGTAAATTTTTATGTTGCTTTTTAAGTTCGTTTAATTTTCCACCTTGAATATTGGAACCACCTTTAACAGTAAATCCAGGATAAATTTGATCACCTTCAATAGTTACAATTTCATAACGATAACCTAATAGTTTAGCGCCCTTTAAAGCATTTTCAATATTATCAAAAACTAAAGTTGTTCCTCCAATTGATTTAACAACATTTCTAAATCTAGTTTCAGTTTTAATTAAAGATGCTATTGTTCCTATATAACCTTCAAAATTATCAATTGCTTTTTCATAATCAATAGGAATTTTTCTAGGTTTAACTTTACTAGCAGGAACAAAAGTTGCAGTTCCTAGTCTATTTGATTTTAAAAAAGAAATAGCTTCTTTAATAACATTTTCATCAGAAACAACAATATTATTTAATTTACTACCAATAGAATTTAAAATAGCTGTTTCATATTTTTTATTAAATCTAATTAAATCATTGATAATTCCATAAACTTCATTAAACATTTTTTTATTATCAATAATTGATCGAACACCTCTAGAAACATAGCCACCTCTAGATTTAGAATTTTTTTGAATTTCATATTCAGCTTGATTAATTTTTTTTGAAATGTTATTTTTTTCATTAGATAAATAAAATTGATCTGAGTTTAATTGTTTTAATGAATTACTTAATGAATTCTTTTTTTCTGTTGCTCTTTTTTCAATATTTTGAACTTCTTTAATTGAGACTAATAATTGTTCAATATTTTTTTTAAAATTTTCTTGATCAAACTCACCAGCCATTGCTTGTGATTGAAATTCACTTTGTTTTTGTTGTAAATCAAGAAGCTCATCATCTAAGGACATAATTTCTTCTTGGAATTTTTTTATTTGAGATTGTATTTTAGAAATATGTTCATTAGCAAATTCTTTAATAGAAATAGAATTTTCAATTTCTTTGTTATATTTTTTTTCTAATTCAATATTTTTAAATATATTTTGATTAATAATGGGCAATTCTATTTTTAATAATTCTTCTCTAATGCTTAAATATTTTTCTGCAATTTCTTTTTTCTTTTTTAATGGAGTTATTCTTCTTTCCATTTCTCTAAATTTAACAGAAAATAATTCTAATGTTTGATCTAATTTTTCTAATTTTCTAAGAGATTCATTTTTTTGAACTTCATATTTAGAAACACCAGTTGCTTCATTTAATAATTGTTTTAAATCAGAAGGTTTAGATTCAGTAATTTTTGTTACAGAACCTTGGGAGATAATTGATAGATCAATATTTCCTAATCCTGTTCCTAAAAATAATTTTTTAATATCTTTTCTTTTTGATAATACTTTATTAATAAAATATTGACTTGGAGAGCCATTTCTAAAAGATTTCCTAGAAATTATTACTTCGTTTTTATCAATATTTAAAATTCTTTTTTTATTATCAAAAAACAGTGATACCTCTGCAAAGGAAGAGGGTTTTTTATCATCAGAACCTGAAAAAATCATATCAATAGAATTTTTAGCTCTTAAGCTTTTTTTAGAAGTTTCGCCAAGAACTCATTTAAATGCATCATTTATATTTGATTTACCTGAACCATTAGGTCCAACAACAACAATTAATCCATCTGTAAATTTAATTGTTGTTGGCTTAGCAAATGATTTAAAACCATTTACTTCCATTTTTTTTAAAAACATATTTAATTAGTAATTATATTCTTCTTTAATTGTTCTATTGCTTCATTTTTTAATGCTTTTTTAGCTGCATCTTTTTCTGCATCTTGTTTACTTTTACCTTCGCCCACGCCAATGTAAACTCCATCAAATTTAACCTTGGATTCAAATTTTCCTGTTAATTTATTAATATGATCACTAGTTTCATATTTTAAAAGATTTCGATTTTCTGTTTGTACTAATTCTTGTAATCTAGTTTTAGGATCCTTTAATTCCTGTATATCTATATTTTTAATTTTTGAAGTAATATGTTTATCAATAAATTTTTTAACTTCATCATAATTTGAATCAAGATAAATAGCTGCAACAAATGCTTCAAATGTATCTTCATAAATTTTGTCAGATAAATTTTCTCTATCCTCACCTTTACTCAAAGATAAAATTTCTTCAAATTTTAATTCTCTACCTATTTTAGATAAAAAGTCCTTATTAACAACATGATGCTTCATTTGTGTCATTCTACCTTGATTAAAATTTTTGTGATTTCTAAACAAATAATCAGAAACTATAAATCCAAGAATTGAATCTCCTAAAAATTCTAATCTTTCATTGGACTCATCATCCTCAGGAGTTTCATTTGTAAATGAAGAACGTAAAAAAGCTTTAGAATAATAATCCATTTTATTTTCATCAAACTTAATATCCAAATTTTTCAAATAATTTTTTATTTTTTTATCTTTTACCATATTATAAATTGTTTATTTTTTCCTTTATTTGGTTAACTAAATCTTTTTCAATTAATTTTTTAGCATCATTTAAAGAATTAAAGAAAGCAGCCTTAGAAGAATTTCCATGTGCTTTTAAAAGAAGTTTGTTTAATCCAAGAACTGGAACTGCACCTGCATCAGAATTAGTTGCAACTTTAATTTTTGATCTAAAATTTTTAGCAAAAGTAAACCCAATTTTATCTAAAAAGGAATTATTAGCAGATTCCTTCATTATTGATTTAAAAATTTTAAATGCACCTTCATAAGATTTTAATAAAATATTTCCAGAATAAGCTTCAGTAACAATTACATTTACTTCATTTTCAATCAAAGCATTATTTGCTTCAATATTCCCTTTAAAATTAATTTGATGATTATTTTTCATTAAGTTAAAAGCTTCTTGTTGAATTGTTCTTCCCTTTTTATCTTCAGTTCCAATATTTAATTGCATTACAATTGGATTTTGTGAAAATCCCATTGATTTAGAAAATAAAGAACCCATTACTGCAAATTGATTTAAAGTTAAAGCATCAACATCCAAATTCGCACCAACATCTAACATTATTCTTGGTTTCCCATCTTTATTAAAAAAAATCGGAGCAAAGGCAGGTTTAATACCTTCTATAGATTTAAAAATTAAGTAACCTGCTGTAACTAATGGTCCTGAAGCTGCTGCTGATAAAGCAACCGCCGCTTCATTATTATTAACAGATTCCATTGCTCTAACTAAAGTTGAATCTTTTTTTCTTCTTACTTGTAATGGTCCATCATTTTGTTCAATTAATTCATTACATTGAATTATTTCTAAATTATTAGGTTTATTAGGAATTTCAATTTTTTCCTTAACAAATCCCTTGATTTTTCAATCTTTGTTTAATACACAAAAATCAATAGCAGCAGCTAATGCTTCTATTGATCCTTTGTCACCAGATGATAAATCAAATGATATTATTTTGTTCAATTTACTCTTCTCCAAAAATTAATAAATGATAAACTGCTTGTCCACCATAAATAACTTCAATTTCAATATCTGAATTTTTATTTTTTGCATATTCAACTAATGCATCAATTTGTTCTGTTTTAACATCATCATTATAAATAATTGTTAAAACTTCACAATTTTCATTTTCAATTATTTTAGAAATTAAAATTTTAGCTGATTCTTCAATTGTTTTTGTTGAAGAAATTATTTCTTTACCTTTAATTGAAATAAATTCTCCTTTTTTAACTTCAATGTCATTCATTTCAGTATCTCTTACTGCAATTGTAATTTGTCCTTCAATAACATTTTCAAATGCTTCTTTAACAGTATCTTGATATTCATGAAAATCATACATTTCTTTATTAATGTTATACACAGCAACTAAACCTTGTTGAAGAGTTTTTGTAGGTAAAACAAAAACATTTTTATCTTCAATCATTTCTTTTGCTGTTTCAGCAGTTAAAATAATATTTGAATTATTAGGTAATAAAACAATGTTTTTATAATGTAAATCATTTATTAATTTAACAAATTCTTCAACTGAAGGATTCATTGATTGACCACCTGAAACAATATGGTTTACACCAGCTTTTCTGAATTCTTCATCTAAACCATTACCATTAGAAACAGCAACAATCGCTAGTTCATGATGATGAAGTTTTTTAGAAGTGGTAAATTTCTCACCTTCAACTCAATGTCCGGCATCTTCTGCTTGTGTAGCCATATTTTCTGATTTTATTTTTGAAAATTCACCATGCTCTTGAGCAAAATTAAATATTGTTCCAGGTTTTTTAGCATGAATATGAACTTTTAAAATATCTTCTTCTTTAATAATTACTAAAGAATCACCTTTTAATTCATCAACTAAATGTTTTTTAAAATCCTCAACATCAAATGCTTCTGGATTTTTTAAAGTCATTATAAATTCAGTACAATACCCAATATTTTTAAATGCATCAGCTTTTCTAAATTCTTCTTCATTTGTAGTGTTTGTAGAAATTTCATTTATTTTTAATGCTTCACCTTTTAAAGCTAAAATTACTCCATCAATTATTAATGCAAGTCCATATGCTCCAGAATCAACAACACCTGCTTCTTTTAAAACTGGAAGTTGTTCAGGAGTGAAATCTGTTGCAGTGTGCGCAATTACAGCCATATGTTCAAATGCAGAAATTAAATCTGTTGATTCTCTTTCATATTTTTCATCTAGTGCTTTAACAACTGATAAAATTGTTCCTTCAACTGGATTTGAGACTGCTTTATAAGCAAATTCCTTTGTTGATCTTAAGATAACTCTTAAATCATTAATATCTGAAGATAATCCTCCGATTTTTTTAACACCTTCAGAAAATCCTTTAATAATTTGAGAAGTAATTACACCTGAATTACCTCTTGCACCTAATAAAGCTCCTCTTGAAAAATCTTTTAAAACCTCAATATCTGTTGTTGAAGCATCTGAAATATTATTTCAAGCAGACATTAATGTTGCTAACATATTTGATCCTGTATCTCCATCTGGAACAGGAAATACATTAAGATCATTAATTTTTTCTTTATTGTTTTGTATAGATGCAACGATAGACTCTAAAACAGACATTATCATCTCTCTTTTTTTATTTGGCATAAAAGCCTCCTTTTTAAACTCTTTTTAATTATACCACTCTATATTTATTAAATATATTACTAATATTATTTTAATAATAGAAGAAAAACACCTAATTAAAAGTGTTTTAGTTTTTATTTTATTATGATCATTTAAAGAATATTGTAGATATTCCTAAAAATATAACTACTTCAACTCATGGAATTATATAATCAATTGCACTTGATGTATTAAACATATCATTAACTGTATTACCAAGTTGAATAATTCAATTTGATAATGAACTATTAGTTTGACCAATAATAATTAATTGCTTAATTGCAAAATCAGAAATAGTTGGACTAAAAGATTCTAAAATTGGTGAAAGAATTGAATTGAATTGCTCTTGAGGTATTGCACTTAAAATTCCAGCTACTGTACCGGCATTAATCACTCCAACACCTAAATTTCTTAATATACTAAATCATGTATCATAATCTAAATTAGATAATTGACCTGCTATTGGATTTGATAATAGAGGAATTAATGATTGAAGAGAATTATCAATAGATGAAAATACTTCTAAATATTGACCATCAGATAATTGACTTAATCAATCATAAGTATGTTTAACATAAGCACCATCAGCATCACTTAAATTATTAAAATCAATAGAGCCATAAATACTATCTAATGAAGATTGAGTTCAATCTCATCCTGATAAGAATGTAGAAACACTACTTATTGTTCCTGAAGAAGCATCTTGAAGGAAGGGATTAGCCAATAAAGTTTCTAAGTTATTGGCTAAATTATTGGCTGTAACACCTAAGGATCCACCAAAAGCTTCAGCCATAATATTATTTGTATAAAAATTAGGTATTAAATAATAGAAATAACTAAATCAATCATTTGTTACTAGGAAGGAAGGCATAACAACACCCCCAAATAAAATCATTGCTAATAAATATCCAAATGACATTAAATAAAATGATAATGAAGATTTAGAAAATGTAACAAAAATAAATGCTATTGAAATTGAAATAATAATTGTAATTGCTCCTGCATATAGCATCTTTATTCACTGAACATTACCTCAATTAATTTTCATTGGTATTTTACCAACATATTCAATATCTGTTCCTTCAGTAATATTATTAAAATCATCTGCTAAAAAATCAACAACATCAGTGAAGAATCAAGAGAAAAATAAAACTCATAATACTGCAATCATTGAAATAAAGATTGAAAACAATATTTTTGTCGATAAAAAGGAGAACTTATTTAATCTTGTTAAAGAAATAGATTTCATAAATGAAGTTCTTTTTATTTCCTCTATTGAACCCCCAAAATAAAGAAGAACTGCAGCAACAATACCAATTGTAATTGAAGAAGGAACAATTCAACCTGAAGGTAATAAATATCCTAATCCAATAATCAGAACAAGAGGAATTGCTAAAATGGAGATTGAAGAAGGTGATCTAAATAATGTTTTAAACTCTTGTATTAATAATCCCTTCATTTAAATACCACCTCCTTTATAAATATCTCTCATTTTGCTTTTTGTATCTTCTAATGATCATCTTCTAGTTGTCACTATTTCTGATAATTTACCATATTTCATAACAACAATCTTGCTTGTTAATGAATGGACTTCGTGATAATTATGTGATATTAAAATTAAAGTTGCTTTTGATTTATCAAGATAATCTTTAATAAATTTATCAATTTTCATAATAGAATCAACATCTAAACCAGTAGATATTTCATCTAATATTAATAATTTAGGTTTTTTCATAATGGCTAATAAAACATTTAGTCTTTGTCTTTCACCACCAGATAAAGTATATGCTTTCGCTTTTAAAAGTTTTTCTAATTTAAAAACTTTAATGGCCTCAATCATTTCCTCTTTCGATAAAAATCTTTCATTTGTTCTTGAAAAAAACATAATAACATCAAAAACAGTCATATCTGTAGGAAATGAAGCATATTGAAATTGAACACCAGTTAAATCTTTAACATCTCTTGAAATATTTGTAAATTTATAAGAAATTAAAGGTTTTTTAATTAGATTTTGATTAGAATTTACACCAATATTTTTTTGAAAAAAACTTTCTTCTAAATTATTTTTCTTTTTAAATAATTTAAAATTTTTGTAATTATTCATTTCTAATTTAATTTTTTCAATTTCTTCATAATATTTAGATTCTTTTAAACTTTCTTTATTATGAATTGTTTCATGTAATTTATTTTTTAATTCAAGATATTCTTTATCATGATTTTTTTGCAAGAAATTAATTTTTTCATTTAATTCTTTAATTCTATTTTCAATAAAATTTTCTAATTCTAATATTTTCTTTTTAGATTCACTTTTATTAAAATTTTTCTTAATTTCCTTTATTTTATTGTTTTTAGATGAAAGTAATTCTTTAATTTCATTTTTAAATTTAGATATTTCTATTTTAAAATCTATTTCAAAATTTCTAAGTTTAATATTTATATCTTCATGAATTTTTTTAAGTTCACGTTTTAAATCATATTTAGCAAGATTTAATTTATTTTTAAATCTATCTTTTTTTCTATCCGGTTTTTTAACTTGAGCAATTAATTCAACTACAGTTGATTTACCTGATCCATTAGGCCCAGTAATTGCAACTCTTTCACCATCAACTATATTTAGGTTTAACTCTCTAACAGCGCCAACCTTTTTATCATATGTTTTTGATAAATTATTTATTTCAATTAAATTTCTTGTATTTATATTAGAATTATCAATTCTTGCAATTGATAAAGAAACTTTTCTTTTTAATGATGAAAAATAATTTCTTAATTTCCCTGCTTCTTTAATATTGTATTTTTTTTCAAATTTTTTTAAAAATTCTTCAGATTCTTTATCCTGTTTAATTTTTTCTTTTGTAGATAATTTAGGTTCTCTAGAAGTAATTTCTAAAAATCTTTCATTATCTAATTCACTTGAAGGGAAATTTTCACTAATTTTTCCAGAATCCAAAATAATAACTCTATCAGTCATTTCTCTTATTTCTTCATCTAAATGAGAAATTAATAATAATGATGTCTTGACATTTTCTTTTAAATATTTTTTAATATATGTTTTAATGACTTCTGAAGATTCAACATCCAATCCAGTAGATATTTCATCTAAAATTAATAACTTAGGTTTTTTAATTAAAGCCAAAAGAATATTTATTCTTTGTTGTTGTCCACCAGATAATCTATCAATTTTTTGATTTAAAAATTTATCTATTCCAAAAATTGAGATCATATCAGATAGCTCTTGTTTGTCCATTCTTATTGTTTTTTCAACAGAAACATTAAAAAAATGAATAACATCTTTAACAACAAATCCTTCAGGATAATTTAAAGTTTGGAATTGAATACCCATTAATTCTAAAGATTCTAGTCTATTAGAAGCATAACCATATCTAATTTCACCTTCTGACATTTTTAATTGTTGAGAAAGAACATTAATTAAAGTTGATTTTCCAGCACCATTTTTACCAATTAAAGCAACTTTTTCACCTTTTTTAATTTCAAAACTTACTCCACGTAATACCTTTTTACCATTAAAAGATTTTTTAACATTTTTAAGAATCAAAGCATAATCACTCTTTTTTTTATATACTAATTTAGTTTTTAAAAGTCTTAATCTTTCTTTTTCTTTTGAACTTAAAGATTTTCCTAAATTTTCTTTTTGAATAGCTTTTTGTGTCTTTTTATCATTTATTAATTCTGAATTTTTTACATTATTAGACATAATTTTATTATACCCTTTCAATTTAATTTTTTTTGTATCTTTCCAATATAGAAGAGATGAATAAGAAGATAAAAATTCATATTCATGGAATTATAAGATAATATAATGAATTTTTACTTAAATTTTGAAAAATATTATATTCTCATCATTTAGAATGAATAATAGTGTTTGAAGAATCAATTGTATAACTTGCTGCATCTATAGAATGTGAAATTAATTGATTTAATCCATAATGTGGTCATAATTGAGAAGCCCATCAAAGAGGTTGACCTCATAAATAAACACTTACATATCCTTGCCTTTCAAAATTGTTTAAATTATCAAATGTATCATAATCTAAAGCCATTAGATCATTGTTTTCATTTATATAAAGAGTACTTGAAAAAATCCCTGAAAAAAATATGCCACCTAAAAGATAAATTAAAGCAAAAATGAAGTAATTTTTTTGTGTGGAAAAAATTTTTTCAATAAAAAAAGATATAGCAAAAACTAAAATTGTTTGTGTAAATCAATAATATGTGATCATTGATCAATCGATTTTTAGTCATTTTATATATCTATAAGTTGTTGGATCATCAACTTCATAAACAAATTGATGTAATAAAATATTTGTTAAGTCAAAGAAAATTATTGAAAAGAATACAACAAGGAAAGTAATAAGAGTGATTGTCAACATAACAATTAAAGTTCCAATATATAAAGAACTTGATTGATTAACTGTCATATCGACATTTTTTATCATTGTTGATTTTCTAATTGTGAAAAATAAAGTTCCATATCCAGCAAATGCTGAAAAAGTCATTGTTATAAAAATAATTCATGTAAAACCATAAGTAATTGGAAGCATCACAGACAATGATAGAACTATAATTATAGGAATTAATAAATTTCCTAAATAAAAAGAAGAACTTTTAAAATGATTTTTTAAAAGTAAAAAATAAACATTTGAAAGTGAATCTAAAAATGTTTGAGAATTTGATAAGAAATTTTCATTTTTTACTTGAGAATAATTTTTCATAAAATATTTTTTTAATTTTATATTTGTGTTTAATAAAATTTTACATATAAAAAAAAAAAAAAAACAACATTTATTAATTTTTTATTAAAAATAAAGAATAATTAAGAACTTAAATTTGGTAAAATTATATTAATATGTCAAGGAAAGATGAAATTACAGGAAAAGGTCCACAATTTGGTAACAATAGATCTAAAGCTTTAAATGCAACAAAAAGAAAATGAAATGTTAACCTTCAAACTATAACTATTATGGTGGATGGTAAACCTAAAAAAGTTAGATTGTCTTCTTCAACAATCAGAACTATGAAAAGGAAAGGAATGCTATAAAAAAACAACTTATTAAAATAAGTTGTTTTTTTATTCAACAAAAACATTAATAATTTTATCAAGATTTT
Organism: Candidatus Tyloplasma litorale; assembly: GCA_027943885.1. Lineage (GTDB taxonomy): Bacteria > Bacillota_I > Bacilli_A > Mycoplasmatales > Hepatoplasmataceae > Tyloplasma > Tyloplasma litorale. Next base: position 173,104 of record AP027078.1, on the reverse strand, counting down.
TTTTAGTAATAGAAGAATACATTAAAGGTGTTGTATTTAATTTTTGTTTAATGTTTTTTATAAACTTAGATTTGTTAGATTGATTAACTTTATCTTCTTTGGTTCCTATAATCGTAAAAGGAATTTTATTATGAATAAAATAAGCAATCATTTCTTCATCATCTTTTGATATTCCTCTTCTACAATCTACTAACAATATTGCCTTAACAATATTTTTTCTAACTGATAAATATTCATCTATCATTTGAGCAAACATTAGTTTTTGATCTTTAGAAACTTTTGCATAGCCATATCCAGGGATATCTACTAATCTAAATTTTCCATTTTGAACATCAAAAAAAGAAATTGCTCTAGTTTTTCCAGGTTTAGAGGAAGTGTGTGCTAAACCTTTATGGTTTGTAATTGTATTTATAAAAGTTGATTTACCAACATTTGACTTACCAACAATAACATATTCTGGAACATCATCATTAGGCATTAAATTAATATCATGAGTAGTCATGATGTATTTCACATTTTTTAACATTTTTTTCCTTTTGTTTTAATCCAAAATTATTTTTCCATATTTTGAATTTTGATAATTACGAATTATTTCCTCATAAATATCATTAGGTCTTTTTTTCTTACTTTCAATTAGTTTTTTTAAATATTGTTCAGGATTATCCAATTGAATTTTTTCTAATTCTGATAATCTTTTTAATAAACCAATTGCAACTTCTTCCAATGGCAAAACCTTTAAATTAATAGATCCTATAGAAGCTAAATTAATACCTTGTTTTTCAGTAATAAATTTAGGCTGTAAAACTCCTGGTGTATCCAAAATTCAATATTTTTTATTAAATTGATATCAATCATTCTTTTTTGTTACTCCTGGTCTATTTTCTGTTTTGGTTTTTTTAGAACCAATAACAATATTCAATAAAGTAGATTTACCAACATTAGGGGCACCTAAAACAATTATTTTAGGTATTAGGGATTTAATTTTTTGTTGCTCTAAAATTTTTATTATTTCATTTTTAACAAATTTACTTTTTTTAAAATTTATTGCTTTAACAAAATCATATTTTTTATTATAATAATCTATTCAATATTTCAATTCTTTAGAATCAACTAAATCTGATTTTGTTAAAAAAATAATGACCTTTTTATTTTTTATTATTTCATTAAATGAATCAACAAAAGAAGATTCTGGTGCTCTAGCATCCAATAAAACAAAATAAATATCTGCTTTTATTTCTTTAAATTCCTTTAAAGTTTTTGACATATGACCAGGAAATCATTGAATTTGTTTTGACATAATATTAAAATTATACAATGAATAAATTGAATTAAAAAAGCGCTCTTAAACTAAGCGCTTGATTTATAAAATTATTTATAATAATTTTTTATTTTTTTGTAGATGAAGTTGATTTAGTAGCTGGTTTTTTAGCAGCTGTTGAACTAGTTGTTTTTTTAGCTGTTGTTGAGCTAGTTGTTTTTTTAGCTGTTGTTGAAGTTGATTTTCCTGATTTTCCTTCAAGAGCTTTAACTTTAGCTTCAAGTTCCTTTACTTTTTCCATTAAGCTAGTAATCAATACCATCTCTTTATTTTTGTGTTTAAATTGTTTTTTTACTTTTAACATATCTTAATTATAATAAAAAATGTTTAACAAAAAAATATTTTTGAATTTTATTCTTTTAAAAAGAAAAATAAAATTATTTTTATATAAAAAAATGTAAAAATTATATAAAAAAATGATCATAGATCATTATCAAATGGTGGGACTGAGTGGACTCGAACCACCGACCTCACCGTTATCAGCGGTGTGCTCTAACCAGCTGAGCTACAGTCCCAAATTCTTGTATGAATATCATCATATCCATACAAGTATATCATAAAATTTTTTTTAACGTTTAGAGAATTGTGGTGCTCTTCTGGCACCTTTTAATCCATATTTTTTTCTTTCTTTAACTCTTGCATCTCTAGTTACAAGTCCTGCTTTTTTTAGAATAGGTTTGTAGCTATCTGAAGCTTCTATTAAAGCTCTAACAATTCCATGTCTTAATGCTCCTGCTTGGCCAGTGAAACCACCACCATTAATATTTGCTTTAACATCAAATTGTCCTTCTGTTTTAGTAATTACAAATCCTTGTAATGCATCTTGAATTAATGTTTCATATGGAAAATAATCTTTAATATCTTTTCCATTAATTGTCATAATACCTGTTCCTGGAGTTAGTGTAACTCTAGCAACTGATGATTTTCTTCTTCCTAGTCCTTTATACATATCCAACTCCTTATTTTCTTAATTCTGCTTTTGTGCCTTTTATTTCAAACACTTCAGGTTGTTGAGCAGAATGTTTGTGTTCTTCTCCTGAATAAACAAATAATTTCTTAATTTGTTGTCTTCCCAATCTATTATGTGGAATCATTCCTCAAATTGCTTTTTTAACCATTTCATCTGAATAATTTTCCAACATTGTTTTAGCAGATCTAGTTCTTAATCCACCAATGTAACCTGAATGATTATAATACATTTTACCTTTATTCTGATCTAATTTATTACCTGTTAATCTAATTTTATCAGCATTTATTATAATGACAAAATCTCCATTGTCTTCATGAGGTGTGTAATTTGTTTTGTGTTTACCTGTTAGTAATCTTGCAACTTCAGTAGACATCCTTCCCAATACAAGGTCTGTAGCATCCACTAAATATCACTTTCTAACAATATTTTTTCCATTAGCTATTTTTGTTTGTTTCATAGTTTTATTCCTCTTAAATAATGAGTGAGTTATTTTTTAGTTTATGGTTAACCCTTCCATACGTGGGATAAGTATATTTTACCATAATAATATTATCTATAAAAAATTAATAATAAACTTCAACTAAATATAAACCAGATCCAGGTGCTTTGTAATGGGATTTCCCCTTTAAAGGATTTTTAAATAAATCATCAAATTCTTGATTGGTTATTTTATTTCTATTATAAGTTAATAATGTTCCAATAATATTTCTAACCATATATCTCATAAACCCTTCACCTATTATATCAACAATCAAAAAATCACCATTGATATAAACCTGAATATCATTAATTTTTCTTACATAAGAATGATATTTTTCTTTACCTGTAAATGATGCAAAATTCTTTTCTCCAATAAATTTTTTAGTTGAATTTATAAATTTTTCAAAATCAAATTCATAATTATAAGGCATTCAATAATGAGATTTTTCATTTGAATTTAATTTTATTATGTATTTATATTTTTTACCTTTTGTATCAAAACGAACCTGAAATTTTTTATCAACTAATTGAATTTCATGAACTCGAATATCATTTGGTAATTTCTTATTTAATTTTTTAATAACTTTTTTAGTTGACAAAGAATCATCACCTCTTAATAAAACTGGTAAAGATATAGCATGAACATATCTATCCGTTCTTCCTGAAGCAAAAACATTAATTTTTTTATCAAATATTTCTTGGCAAACTTTTTCAATTGTTCCTTGAATTGTGGGTATGCTTCCAGGTTGTTTTGCTCAACCATAATAATTACTTCCATCATATGATATTTTTAACAAATATTGATTCATTTTATATAACTCCATTAATCATTAATGAAACAATAATAACTAAAAATAAGCAAATCAATAATGAAATAAATTCTAAAATAAAAAACTTATTTTTTCTATATTTACTTCTTTTTTGTCCAATTTTATAACCTCTTATTATCATTGCTTTAGATATATCATCTGCTCTTCTAAATGAAATAACAAACATTGGTAAAAGAGAATTAAATATACCTTTTATTCTTGTTAATAAATTTCCATTAACAACATTTATACCTCTAGAAGTTTGAGCAATAAATATTATTTTAATATCTTCAATCATTAATGGAATGAATCTTATAGCTAAAGTAATCATCATTGAAATTTCATAAGTTGGAACTTTAATATATTTTAATGGTGAAATAAATCATTCAATAGAATCTGTTATATCAACCTCTTTAGTAGTAGAAGTATATATTATGGATATTAATAATAATATATACAATCTAATTGACATTGACGAAACTGCAGTCAATGAATCTAAAGGACTCATAATTATTAGATATAATAAGAACATTAAAATAAAAAAAGGAAAAATAAATAAGAAAGTAACTAAATAAGATTTAATTTTTATTTTTGATAAAATAGAAATTAAAAAAACAAATGCAAAAACAATCAATAAAGTTTTTTCACTTTGTGAAATAAATAAAGCTGAAGTTATCAAAATAAAACATAAAAGTTTTGTTATTGGATCAATTTTATGAATTATAGAATTTATTTGTCTATATCTTGAATAACCGCTTTTTTCCATTTAATATCCCCCTTCTAGATAATATTTAACAACATCCTCAGTGTTTGAATCCATATACATTCTTCCATCTTTTAGTAAAATAGTACGCTTAGAAAATCTACTAACATCTTTAATATTATGCGAAACAAAAATCATTGTTGTTTTTAATTCAAAGTTTATTTTTTTAACTAAATCAATAAATTCATTTCTAGATTGAGGATCTAAAAAAGCTGTCGCTTCATCAAAAATTAATATTTCAGGTTTTTTTATTAAAATTGAAATTAAAATTATTTTTCTTTTTTGACCTGAAGATAAGTTAAAGGGAGATTGATTTAAAATATTTTTATTTAAATCCATATATTCCAAAAGTTCATACATATATTTTTTATCTTCATCAATATTCTTTGAATTAAATAATATTTCTTCTTTAACACTCTTTGTAAAAAGTTGGTGATCTGGATATTGTAAAGAAGATAATAAATCATTTGTAATTAATCTTAATTTTTTTCTTCTAGATTTACTATCATATTCTTTTCCATTTATTAAAAAATTACCAGAAGTAGGTTTTATTATTCCTAAAAGTAAATTACAAATAGTACTTTTCCCAGAACCAGTTCTACCAATTATATTAATTTTTTCCCCTTTTGCAATAGAAAAACTAACATTACTTAAACCTGTAATTTCATTTGGACTTTTATAATTATAAATTTTTGTTAGTTTATTTATTTCAATCATTTTATATTAGTCTATTTTCAATTAATAAATTTTCGTTTTCTAATAGTTTTTCAGTATCTCCATCATAAACTATTTGAGCATTTTTCATAACTATTGTTCTTTTTGATAATTTTACTTCTTCTAAAAAATGTGTTATTTGAATAATTGTTTTTCCTTCTTTATTAAGTTTAGAAATTAATTCAAGTACTAATTCTTTTGATTCTGGATCCAACATAGTTGTAACTTCATCTAGTATATAAACTTCAAAATCTAAAACTAAAAGAGAGGCAAATGCAACTTTTTGTTTTTGGCCACCAGACAAAGAACTTATTTCTCTTTTTTTAAGTTCAAAAATATCTAATTCATCCAAAATTTGGGTTATTTTTCTTTGCATTACTTCTCTAGATAATTGCATATTCCTCAACCCAAATGAAATATCATCTTCAACTGTTGTTCCAATAAGTTGATTGTCTGGATTTTCAAAAACTAATGCTATTTTTTTATCTATTTTCATTCCTTCTATTTGTTCTTCTAAAAGCCCTGATAATAAATTAGCTAAAGTAGTTTTGCCTGAACCATTGCTACCAATAAGAGAAATATATTCACCTTTTTCAATTTTCAAATTTATATTTTTTAATATATTTTTATAATTAACATTCTTTAAATTTATCATAGCATTTTAATTATAAAAGAAAAACATCAATTATAAAATTGATGCTTGCCTTTTTAAATTTACATTTTAAAATAAAAAAGAAGAGTTAATATTATCAAAATAACAAACAAAGAAAAAGTTGCTAGAATTGTTAAAATAAGTTTTTTTAAATAAAAATTATTTTCCAATTCCAAATCATTCTTTTTTAATTCCTTGGATAAATTAAGAGATTTGTTATTTATTAATTTATCAAGATCTTTAAGTGCTTCTGTTGTATTTTGATATCTATCAAATGGATCTTTTTCAATTAATTTCATAACAAAATATGAAAGATCATCATTTATATTTGCATCAATAGTTGATGGTGGGAGTGGTTTTTCTTTAATTATATTCATAGCAAGAGAGTTGTTAATATTAATACCTTCAAGACCCTCTTCTGCTTTAAATGGTTTATAACCTGTTAATAATTGATACATTACAATACCAACAGAATATAAATCAGTTCTAGCATTTGCTTTTTTATTACTATCTAAAATTATTTCTGGGGCAAGATATGATATTGTTCCAATCACTGCACCTTGACTAGTTAAATTTTGATTTTGTTTTTCTTGAACAATACCAAAATCTAACAATTTTAAATTATCATCTACTGTTATAAGAATATTTTCTGGTTTTATATCACGATGATAAACTTTTTCTTTATGAATTTCTTCCAAGGCTAATAATATTTTTTTTGTATATTTTAAAACAACATTTGGAAAAATTATCTTATCTCTTTCTAATTTTTTAGATAATGGAATTCCCTCAACATATTCCATGACAATCATATCTAAAGTATCTTGTTGAAAATAATCTATAAATGAAACAATATTGGGATGATTTATTTTAGAAAGTACTTTGGCCTCCATTTGAAATCTTTTGTTAACATTAGACATTGCTTGATTGGGATTATAAGTTTTGATAGCAACATCTTTATTTTGTAATTTATCGTATGCTAAATAAACTCTACCTGATCCACCTGAACCTATAGAATTTTTTATAAAATATCTTTCTTCACCATTTCCATGATCTTTTATTATTTTACCTTCAAGATTATTTCAATTAAGCATTTTGATTCCTATTTTATTTAATATTTCTTTTCTTTAAAGAAAAATGAATTAAAACAAATGTCATATTATCATTTGAATTATTTTTAAAAGATTTTTGTATTACTTCTGTTATTTTTTGAAAATTGGATTTATTTTTATTTTTTATTATTTTGATTAATTCCTTATTTGTTATAAAATTATGTACACCATCTGAAGACATTAAAACATAACCAGAATTTGAAGTCAATTCAGTTTTAAAAAAATCAACTGTTGTTTGTTTGTTTGGACCCAAAGATGAAGTTAAAATATTTGTTTGTCCAGCATATTCTTTGTAATTATCATCACTTTTTGCTAATGTTGCTAAATTATGATCAATAGAAATATTTTCAATTTCTTTTTTTAAAAATAATTGAGTTCGTGAATCCCCAATATTAATTGTAAAAAAATTATTTCTTACAAAAATATTTAGATTAAGTGTTGAACCCATATCTAAATATCTAGGAAATTTCATACCTGCATATTCTAAATCATGTTTAATTTTTTCAATTATTAAAAGTGATTTCTTTTTAATTTCTGCATCACTTAATTTTGAAAAATCAATTTTGTTAAATTTACTTTTTACTAATTTAATAATTAATTTAGAAGCAAACTCTCCTCCTTGATGTCCTCCCATACCATCTGCAATTGCAGATATGAGAAATCCAAATTCATTTTTAAAAATAATAAAATTATCTTCATTAATTTCTCTTCTACCTGTAAATGTTCTTCCATAGTATTCAAATTGATACATTTATAACTCCAATCTTAAAACTCTTTTTATTTCTTCAGAAACACGATCAACATTATCATTAATAAATCTATATTTGAATAAAAATTTATTTTCCGATAATTCTAATTCATTAATAGCAGTTTGCATTCTTTTTTTAATTTCAACTTCTGTTTCTGTATCCCTATTTCGTAATCGTTTCTCAAGTTCATCAATTGAAGGCGGAGCTAAAAATAATGTTATTGCTTCAGGAACTTTTTTTACAATTTGAATTACACCGGCAATTTCTATTTCAATAAAAACATTAAAACCTTCATTAATTCAATTATTAAGTGGTTCAATAGGAGTTCCATAATAATTATCAGCAAATTTTGCATATTCAATGAATTTATCTTCTTCGATTCATTTTTCAAATGTTTCTTTACTTAGAAAATGATAATTTACTCCATCTTTTTCATTTTCCCTTTTTTTTCTAGTTGTTGCAGAAACTGAAAATTTAAATTTAAATTCACTTTCATTAATAAATTTGCTAGCAACTGTTCCTTTCCCAACACCTGATGGTCCACAGTAAATGACTAATTTACCTTTTCTATTTTTTGATTGATTGATTTTACCATATTTTAAATCTCTTAAAATATTATTAGGAACAAGTCCTTTTATAGATTCATCTTTAAGTAAAAGTGAATTGATTCTTGTTGAAGAAATAAATTCATCATTAACCTTGTTAGAGTTAATAAAAATATAATAGCGAAATGATAAATCTTCATTTAATTTTTGATAAGAATCAGCTAATTTTTTTTCGTAATCAGAAATATTACGTTGTAAACTACCTCTAACAATAACCTCTGCATTTAGATTTTTAGCTATATCAGGAGTTAATGTTCCAGGAATTTGTGATAAAACTGTAACATTTTTTAATTTAAGACTATAAACAGCTTTTTCAGCTAATTTTTTTCTAAAATAAATTGATCTGTTATATTTTTTTGCTTCATTATTTGCAACCAAAACATATAAGTGTTCGAAATCTTTTGCTGCTTGTTTAATAATTCTAATATGCCCATTATGAATAGGATTAAAGGATCCAGGAAAAATTGCTTTCATATAGTAAAAATTATAACATTAATAAAAAATATAGATTAAAATCTATATTTTGTTCTTTATCTAAAGTTGTTAAATTTACCAGACATATTTGGCATTTTCCCCATTTTAATATATTTAGCCATTTCTTTCATTTGCTTTTGTGATTTATCGAAATCACGTAATAAGTTATTGAATTCTTGAATTGTTCTTCCTGAACCAGATAAAACTCTTTTCTTTCTAGAAGGATGTTTTAATATTTTAGGATTTTTCTTTTCTTTTTGTGTCATTGAATTAATTAAAATAGTATAAGAATTCAATTTATTTTCAGCAGAATTTATTTGTGTTTCAGATATTTTCATACCTGGAAGTAATTTAGCAACACCACTAATATTACCCATTTTAGCCATTTGACTTATAGACTCTAAAAGATCTTCTAAATCAAATTGACCAGCCATGATTTTTCTCATCATTTTTTCTTGATCTGATTCATTAGAAATTTCTTGAGCTTTTTCAGTTAGTGTTTTAATATCACCTAAACCTAAAATTCTTCCTGCTTGTCTATCTGGATAAAAAATTTCAAGATTAGAAATTTTTTCACCAGTACCAATATACATTATTTTTAGACCAATTGCTGAAGATAAAGAAAGAGCTGCTCCACCTTTTGCATCTGAATCTAATTTAGTTATAATAGCAGAAGTTAATTTTAATCTATCATCAAAAGTTTTAGCAACATTTAAAACTTCTTGTCCAGACATTGCATCAGCAACAAATATAATTTCTGATGGTTTTACTATTGATTTAACTTTTGTAAGTTCATCCATTAAATTTTCATCTGTTTGTAAACGACCGGCAGTATCAAACATGATTAAATCATGTCCATTTTTTGTTGCATATTTCATTGCATGTTTAGCTATTTTTTCAACATTTTTATTATCTCTTTCACAATAAAAATCAACCATTAAAGTTTTAGATAATTTTTCTAATTGATCAATAGCTGCAGGTCTATAAACATCTAAAGCTACTAATAAAGGTTTTTTATAAAATTTCTTTTTATTAACCAAATGAGAAGTTAATTTAGCAACAGAAGTTGTTTTTCCTGAACCTTGTAAACCAACAAACATTACTTTTGATAATGATTGGTTGTGTCATTCTTTGACTTCACCACCTAATAAATTAGTTAATTCTTGATTTATTATTTTAAGAATTGTTTGTGAAGCAGTTCGATCAACAGAAACTACTTGTCCAATCGCTTTATCTGATACTTTTTTAATAAAATCATTAACAACTTTTAAATTAACATCAGAATCTAATAATATTAATCTTATTTCTGATAAAACTTCAGAAATATTTTCCTTTGATAACATTCCTTTTGTGGAAGCCTTTTTGACAGCTTTTGCCATTTTATTTTGTAAAAAATTGAATGCCATTTTAAACTCCTTTTTCTTTTAATTTTTTAATTTTTTTATTTCTTCTTCAAACTAAAACTGATGAAGAGTAAACTAATAATAATCAAGGTAATTGAAACATTATGTAAAAACTTGTTGTTAAAAGTATTTCTGTGCCTTGTTGATTATTTATAATACCAAATATTTCACCAAAAATAGCTGGACATATTAATCTTATTCAATTAGTTGTATTTGCATAAAGAATAGTTGTTATTGAAATTCCAACTACTAAAATTATATATCTGAATAGTTTTGCTTTTGCACCATTATCATATTTATCAACAATTCTATTATTTAAAGAAAAAGAAAATAAAATGAAAATACCATTGATTGTTCCTTGAAGTGCAACAAATAAATAAGTTAAAGAACGATGATCTCATTCTCTTGCATCTACAGGATCATAAAATGTAAATTGAATATTGTCATAAACAGAAGGATCATTAAGAAATAAACCTTTAATTCTTGGTATTGTACCACCCATAACTAGTGGGTCTTTATCTCCATAAATAATTATTTGAGATAAAATGAAAATAATAAATGCTGCTAATAACCCTCCTAAAAATTGAAATAAAATAGATGAAGAAAATTCTTTTTTATTTATTTTTTTTCTTTTATAAGTGATAACTAAGTTTACAAAATTAGCTGATAATGTTGTTTTATCAGTTCATAAAAATGCTAAAAATGAAAATGTACTTATTCAAATAGCTGTCAAAAAATTAACATTAAAAATAGCTGTTGAAATAGGTAATTTATTAGGTATTTTCATTTCACCAAGTGATAAAACAAAATTTATACTAAATATTAAAGAGAATGATGAAATAAATTCTCAAAGCATTCTAAATCAAAATTTATCAATAGAATTGCTTCTTAAGTAATTAAAAAAATTATTGTTTAGTTCTTTTACTTTTGTTGATACTCTTGAACTATTAGGCATATTTTTAATTATACAATATTTTATTCATAAATTTCAATCATAAAAATGGAAGCAAAAGAAAGATTAAATAAAATTAACAATGGATATCAAATGCTTATATTTCATCTTCAATCATTAGATCATTTAAAAGAAGCCAAATGATTAAAATTATGTAAAGTATTAAGTTTTTCAAAAGGTTCGCAAATTGTACCTGCTAAAATAGCCGCAAAACACATTCTATTCAAATGGGTTTTAGGTATTAAAAAATAAAATTTTTGAAAAATGTTAAAATTACCATAATAATTTATTCCATTTTCTGTATTCACAAAATTTGGTTCAAACATACCTCCAAACACTGCTAAAAAAATGATATATGAAAATAAAATCATAAAATATGTTTTGCTATTTTTTACAAAAAATTTTAATAAAAAAGATGATAAAAAAACTAATAATATACCTAAAAACCAACTATAAATAATTGTGATTCAATCAACCATTAATCAATTCATATCTAAAGTAGTATCATTTTTAATTTCTATTAATTTTGCAATGATTGTAGTTATTCCTAATTTATCAAATAATTCATTCATCATAATGGTTGTTAATCAATAAATTATTTCAGAAAAAAAGGTAATTAGTAACATACAAATAAGTATAGAAATGTACATTTTAAATAATGTAATTCTTGTCATTAACATATTTTTATAAACTGTAGAATTTCTAAGACAATAATAAGTAATTCCAAATATGGTACCTGCTGAAGTACTAACAACAAAAATTTGCCCAGCAGCAACTGAATAATAAATTGGCATCATAACTCCCAAAGCTATAGCTACAAGTACAGGAGATAAAAATATTATTAATTTTGAAAATAATGTAGAATAAATATTTTTTAAATTTAAAAATAATAATCTAAATAAAATTAGATCATGTCTTTGTATCTTATTTGTTTTATTAATATTTTCCTTATTCATTCAAAATTTAAAAAATAGTTTATATATATAATATATAAAAAAACAGCCGTTGCTGTTTTTCTTAGTAATTTTAAATTACTTTTTTATTTCTCTTGGTTTAATTCTTGCAGACTTACCTTTTCTATTTCTCATATAGAAAATTTTAGATTGTCTTACAGAACCTGGTTTGATAACTTCAATTGCAGCAACAATTGGTGAATTTACAAAAAAAGTTTTTTCAACACCAACACCAAAGGATTGTTTTCTAACTGTGAAAGTAGCATCATTAGAATTTGTACCTGATCTTTTTAATACAAACCCCTCAAACATTTGAATTCTTTCTTTTTCTCCTTCTTTAATTTTTACATGAACCTTAATAGTATCACCTGTTCTAAATTCAGGTAAATTATTTCTTTTTTGAGAAGCAGAAACTTTTGATATTAATTCTTGATTAGTTCCCATTATTTCTTTCCTTTCTTAATAATACTTCAATAGTTTTATCTATTGAATTTTGTCTTCTAAATTTTTTTATATCATAATGATTACCAGATAATAAAACTTGTGGTACATGATGACCTTCAAATTCAACTGGTTTTGTAAATTGATCATATTCTAATAAACCATTATTTTCAAATGATTCATCCATATGAGAATCATTTTTTATTACATTTGGTATTAATCTCACAATAGCTTCAGTAATAACCATTGATGCTGTTTCCCCACCAGTAATAATATAATCGCCAATAGATATTTCCTCATCAATATAATATTTTATTCTAGAATCTATTCCTTCATAGTGACCACATATTAATATTAAATGTTTTACATTTTTTGCTATTGATTTAACTTTGTCTTGCTTTAATTTTGAACCTCTTGGACCTACTAAAACAATATATGAATCACTATTTTTAACTGATCTTATTGCTTTCACAATAGGTTCAATCATTAATAACATACCACTTCCACCACCATATAAAGCATCATCAACTTTATTATTTTGACTAAATTTTCTAGGATTAATAATTTCAATTTCAATTATTTTTTTAGAAATAGCATTCTTAATAATTGAATGCTTAATAAATCCTTTGTAATATTCAGGAAATAATGATATAAATGTTATTTTCATAATGTTATTTTTAATTAATCAATTTCAATTTTTAAAGAATCATCACTAACATATTCATCTTTGGATAATTCTAATTTATTATTTTCTATTTTGTTTTTTAAAATTAATTGTTCAAGAAGTTTTTCTTGAATTTCATCTCTTTCTAATTTTGAACTAATTACATCTTGAAAATTAAGTTTTTTAATTGAATAAATTAATTCTCTTTTAGTCATATTTTCAATATTCTTTTTACCTTTAAGCATTCAATCATATTTAGTTTCTAAAATCTTATAATTTTTTTCTAAAGTTGATAATTTTTTAGAAATTTCAATTTTACTTGTTTTTCTTTTTGTATTTTTAACAGATTCAATTTTAAATACTAATAAAACAGCAAATAATTCTCCTAAAAGAAATATTCAAGTAAATTGTAATGTAGCTGCTTCACCCATTGTTTGTGAAACAAATGCAGGGGCAATTAATCTTGCAGGATTTAAAGCAATATTATTTGTGTGTATTCCTAATGCAACCATTATTAACAATGGAAAGAATATAAAATAAGGTCTTACACCATGTCTAACTTTAGGAAAGTACACAATTGTTGAAATTAAAATAAATGTAAATGTTGCTTCAATGAAAAATGGAACAAGATCAAATGCAATTCATGAAGTATGTGAAAATACAAATGTTGAATTAACACCATCTATTCCTTCTCATAAATTTATTCCATTTAATTGATCAAGATAAACTGCATTATCTCAACCAAACATTACTTGTTCGGTTGATGAAACCTTTATCACTGGGTAAACTGCATCAAGTGTTTCTGTACCACTTTCTCATGCACTATTAAAAACAGATCATGAACTACCCATTCAATAAGCAAAATAAGCAGCTATGATAGCACCAATAAATTGTATAGCAATCATTGGACCTGCATTTTTTCAAGGTGTATTACCAACTGCTACTTCACCTAAAGTAACTGCAGGATTTAAATTAACAGAAATATTTCTGAATACATAAATTAAAATTAAAATAAAGAATGTAACTCAAAAAGATTTCATGATAAAAGTACCAAAAATATTGTTATATCAATTAAATTGATCCAAACCAAGCGCTGAAGGAGCAATTATTTCAAAAACCATTAAAAAAGTACCGATAAATTCACATAATAAAATTATTGGCAATCTCCAAACTTTTTTATTAGTATCCTTATCTATTATTTTTAAATTTTGTTTAAATTTATTCATATTATTTATAGTAATTTTTTAAAATAGTATTTTACCTTTCTTTTTTATAATTTTTTATTCTTTAAATTCTTTTGGTATTTTAACTGTTATTTTTTCTAATTGTTTATCATATTCAATTTCAAATTCATCGACTATTGGAATATTGATTTCCTTACCATTATTTAATTCAACTATTAAATTTTCATAAGGACCTTGATCTAATATTTTTTTAGCAATACCTATTTTTTCTTTAGTTTGATCAAATACTGGTTTATCAATAAGATCAGATAAATAATATTCATCACTATTTAATTCATCTTTCTCACAATATAATTTTTTAGTTTTTAATCATTTAATATCATTAATGTTTTCAATGTCATTAAATGTTAACAAAATAAAATTTTTATGAAATCTCATTGTTCTTATTTTTAATTCTTTAAAAGAATTAAAATCCTCATACATTAAAATATTTCCAATCTTAAATCTTTCTAAAGGTTCTTCAACATCAGATAAAACTCTAACTTCACCTTTTATTCCATGTGTATTAACAACAGTTCCTATTCAAAGAAGTTTATTTTCTTTTTGATTTTGATTCATGGAAAGTTTTCATAACTCCTTCTTTTGAAAGAAGATCTCTTACTGTATCAGATGGTTTAGCTCCTTCATTTAATCACTTTAACGCAATTTCTGAATCAATTTTTCTTTCACCTGTAAGTGGATTATAAGTTCCTAATAGTTCAATATATTTTCCATCTCTTTTTGTTCTAGAATCCATTACAACTATTCTGTAAAAAGGTCTTTTTTTAGAACCCATTCTTGTTAGTCTTAGACTTACGGCCATTTTTTCCTCCTTATATTTATCAATATGGTTTAATTATATAACAAAATCAAAAAAAGGTGTAAAGTATTTTTACTTTACACCTTTTAGAATTTTAAAATTAAAAAAAAAAAAAAAGTCGGCGGTCACCTATTCTCGCATTGCTACTACCTTCGGCCGTGTAAGTCTTAACTTCTGAGTTCGGGATGGAATCAGGTGAACCCCTACACGTATCGCCACCGACAAATATATTGAAGAATATATTTGTCGGTACTTTTTTTATATTTGTTATATTGTTTTCAGATAACACTTTGAAAACTAAATACATCCAATCCAATCTAAGTTAATTAGGACTACACTTAATTAAGTCCTCGTTCTATTAGTAGTGGTTAGCTCAATATGTCACCATACTTACACTTCCACCCTATCAACCTCATAGTCTATAAGGGAACTTACCTCATAAAGAGTGGGAATTCTCGTCTTGGAGTTCGCTTCGAACTTAGATGCTTTCAGTTCTTATCGATTCCATACATAGCTAACCGGCCGTGCCCTTGGCAGGACAACCGGAATACCAGTGGTATGTCCACCCCGGTCCTCTCGTACTAGGGGCAGCTCTCCTCAAAATTCCTACGGACACAGTAGATATGGACCAAACTGTCTCACGACGTTCTGAACCCAGCTCGCGTACCGCTTTAATGGGCGAACAGCCCAACCCTTGGAACCAACTACAGCTCCAGGATGCGACGAGCCGACATCGAGGTGCCAAACCTCCCCGTCGATGTGAACTCTTGGGGGAGATAAGCCTGTTATCCCCGGAGTAACTTTTATCCGTTGAGCGCCGGCCTTTCCATACAGAACCGGCGGATCACTAAAACCGACTTTCGTCCCTGCTCGACTTGTAAGTCTCACAGTCAATCACACTTTTACTTTTGCGCTCTACACATGATTTCCGACCATGTTGAGTGTAACTTTGCACGCCTCCGTTACTTTTTAGGAGGCGACCGCCCCAGTCAAACTACCCACCACACACTGTCCTCCAACCAGATCATGGTTGCGAGTTAGAGTTCCAATACAACAAGAGTAGTATCCCAACGATGACTCTATCTAAACTGGCGTCTAGACTTCAAAGTCTCCTACTTATCCTGTACATGTTGTACCAAAACCCAATATGAAGTTATAGTAAAGCTTCACGGGGTCTTATTGTCTTACTGCGTCTAACCTGCATTTTCACAGGTACTAAGATTTCACCGAGCTTGTAGCCGAGACAGCGTCCAGATCATTACACCATTCGTGCGGGTCAGAACTTACCTGACAATGAATTTCGCTACCTTAGGACCGTTATAGTTACAGCCGCCGTTCACCTGGGCTTCAATGCATTGCTTCGCGGATGCTAACAAATTCTCTTAACCTTCAGGCACCGGGCAGGCGTCACCCCCTATACTTCAGTTTGCACTTTAGCAGAGAGCTGTGTTTTTGATAAACAGTTGGCTGGACCTCTTTTCTGCGGCTAGCAATAAAGCTAGCACCCCTTATCGCTAACTTACGGGGTTATTTTGCCGAGTTCCTTAGCTACAATTATCTCGCTCGCCTTAGGATATTCTCCTTGAGCACCAGTGTTGGTTATGGGTACGGGCAACATATAGATTAACAGTAGAAACTTTTCTTGGAAGCCTGACATCAGCAACTTCACTACTTCCCCTAAGGGGTTCGCTCCTCATCACAGCTCAATGTTAAATCGTGCGGATTTACCTACACGACCACCTCATCTGCTTGAACATGCACTTCCGATCGCATGCTTTGCTTAGCCTTCTCCGTCATTCCATCCCTCTATATGTCGGTACAGGAATATCAACCTGTTGTCCATCGACTACGCCTTTCGGCCTCGCCTTAGGTCCCGACTAACCCTAGGAGGACGAACCTTCCCCAGGAAACCTTGCTCAATCGGCGTGAAGGATTCTCACCTTCAATCGATACTCACGCCGGCATTCTCACTTCCATACAGTCCACTAGTCCTCACGATCTAGCTTCATCCCAGTATGGAACGCTCCCCTACCACTAATACAATAAATTGTAAAAATCCGTAGCTTCGGTAATATGTTTTAGCCCCGTTAAATTTTCGGCACAGAATCCCTTGACTTGTGAGCTGTTACGCACTCGTTAAACGATGGCTGCTTCTAAGCCAACATCCAAGCTGTCTCTGGAACTCCACATCCTTTCCCACTTAACATATATTTTGGGACCTTAGCTGACGGTCTGGGTTGTTTCCCTCGCGCATATGGACGTTATCACCCATATACTGACTGCCTTGCATGCAACAACGATATTCGGAGTTTGGCTATAATCAGTACCCCTAGATGGGGCCATCGTATAATCAGTGCTCTACCCTCGTTGCGCTCAATCAAGACGCTAGCCCTAAAGCTATTTCGGGGAGAACCAGCTATATCCAGGTTCGTTTGGAATTTCACCGCTATCCACAAGTCATCCAAAAACTTTACAACGTTTACTGGTTCGGGCCTCCATCAAGTGTTACCTTGACTTCACCCTGCTCATGGATAGATCACCTGGTTTCGGGTCTACAACAACATACTAATTCGCCCTATTAAGACTCGGTTTCCCTACGGCTCCATTTCTTTAACCTTGCATGTCATCGTAACTCGCCGGCTCATTCTGCAAAAGGCACGCCATCACCCATTAACGGGCTCTGACTTTTTGTAGGCAATACGGTTTCAGGATCTGTTTCACTCCCCTCCCGGGGTTCTTTTCAACTTTCCCTCACGGTACTAGTGCACTATCGGTGAGTGAGTAGTATTTAGCCTTACCTGATGGTCCGGGTAGATTCAGACAGGGTTTCTCGTGCCCCGCCCTACTCAGGATCCTACCAGAAGTTTTTCACATTTCAAATACGGGGCTATCACCCTCTTTGGCCCAGCTTCCCAGCTGTGTTCTTCTATGCAAAAATTTTCTTACTTCGTAAAGGTAGTCCTACAACCCCAAAATAAATTTTGGTTTGGGCTCTTCCGCGTTCGCTCGCCGCTACTAACGGAATCGAATTTTCTTTCTCTTCCTAAAGGTACTTAGATGTTTCAGTTCCCTTCGTTAACTTTCAAAAACCTATGAATTCAGTTTATGAATAATCCTTATCGGATTGGGTTTCCCCATTCGGAAATCCCTGGGTCAAAGCTTATTTCCAGCTCACCAAGGCTTATCGCAGGTAATCACGTCCTTCATCGTCTCTCACTCCCAAGTCATCCACCGTATGCCCTTATTAACTTAAATAAGTTACGTGTGTATCGAATTGTACTTTAGATTAAAGTACAACGCAAATAATAAACTTGAGTATTGTTCATTGATAAAATGAACAATATCAATTTAAAAAATATCCTAATTATCTTAGATTTATAATATATTTTTTAAGGATGTATCTAGTTTTCAAAGAGCTATCTCACACCTTAACAGGTGTGTGAGAGAAATAATTCTCTCAAAGCTAAATAGAACCTATCTGCGCTTATGCAGAAAAATCGTTTATTGTCACATAAGTGACCTTCCATAGAAAGGAGGTGATCCACCCCCACCTTCCGGTAGGGGTACCTTGTTACGACTTAACCCCAATCATCAATCCTACCCTAGACAGCTCCCTCCTTATAAATAAGGTTAGGACACCGGTTTTAGGCATTACCGACTTTCGTGGTTTGACGGGCGGTGTGTACAAGACCAGAGAACGTATTCACCGTAGTATTGCTGACCTACGATTACTAGTGATTCCAACTTCACGAAGTCGAGTTGCAGACTTCGATCCGAACTGAGATCGGCTTTATGGGATTAGCTCCACTTCACAGTTTCGCAACCCTTTGTACCGACCATTGTAGCACGTGTGTAGCCCTACACATAAGGGGCATGATGATTTGACGTCATCCCCACCTTCCTCCTGGTTACCCAGTGCAGTCTCTCATGAGTCCTCAACTAAATGTTAGTAACATAAGATAGGGGTTGCGCTCGTTGCCGGACTTAACCGAACATCTCACGACACGAGCTGACGACAACCATGCACCACCTGTGCATTGGTTGACCTCCGCTATATCTCTATAGCATTGCCAAGCATTTCAAGTGTAGGTAAGGTTCTTCGCGTATCTTCGAATTAAACCACATGCTCCACCACTTGTGCTGGTCCCCGTCAATTCCTTTGAGTTTCACACTTGCGTGCATACTACCCGTGCGCTAGACTTAATGCGTTAGCTGTGACACTGGGTTATCCCAACGTCTAGTCTAGATCGTTTACGGCGTGGACTACTAGGGTATCTAATCCTATTTGCTCCCCACGCTTTCGTGCTTAAGTGTCAATAATCGTTCAGGTAGCCGCCTTCGCCACTGGTATTCCTCCATATATTTATGTATTCCACCACTACACATGGAATTCTACTACCCCCACCGATATTCTAGTCTATCAGTTTCAATTGCGAACCGAGGTTGAGCCTCGGTATTTAACAACTGACTTGATAAACCACCTGTGCACTCTTTACGCCCAATAAATCCGGATAACGCTTGCCACCTATGTATTACCGCGGCTGCTGGCACATAGTTAGCCGTGACTTTCTGGTAAGGTACCGTCAAACTTAGATCATTTCTTATCTAAGATATTCTTCCCTTACAACAGAGGTTTACGATTCGAAAACCTTCATCCCTCACGCGGCATTGCTCCATCAGACTTTCGTCCATTGTGGAAAATTCCCTACTGCTGCCTCCCATAGGAGTATGGGCCGTGTCTCAGTCCCATTGTGGCCGATCAACCTCTCAGCTCGGCTACACATCATTGCCTTGGTAAGCCTTTACCTTACCAACTAGCTAATGTGATATTCCCCCATCCTAGAGTGGTGCAAACGCACCTTTAAACTTCTGAAGATGCCTCCAAAAATCTTATGCGGTATTAGCTATCGTTTCCAATAGTTATTCCCCTCACTAGGGTAGGTTAGGAATACATTACTCACCCGTTCGCCACTTAGAATATAAATATTCTCGTTCGACTTGCATGTATTAGGCATGCCGCCAGCGTTAATCCTGAGCCAGGATCAAACTCTCATTAAAAATAATAATTAAATTATTTATGAGTATTTGTTATTGCTCAAAATAATATTGTATTTATTTTTTACTTGGTTAAAATGTAAAAAATGTTCATTCTTAAACTCAATTAAGAATTGATGGTTCTATTTAGTTTTCAAAGAGCTATTAAGCTGGTGCCTTGTTGGATATAGGTTAAAAAAATATGAAGCAAAATTTCTTTTGCTTTAATCCTCTTTTATTTTATATGCTTTCCAAAGCACCTAATTAATTATAATACATTTTTTAAAAAAATAAAATATTTTTTTAGTATTATTTTTAAAAAATTATTTATTGTCAATTCATTTATTAATATGAATTTTATATTTCGAATTAAATAAAATTGATCATTAAATAACTAATTAATTATACATATAAATTATTTTAAAATTTGCTTTTATAAAAATAAAAAAACATCTTTTAAAATTAAAAAAAAAAAAAAAAGTCGGCGGTCACCTATTCTCGCATTGCTACTACCTTCGGCCGTGTAAGTCTTAACTTCTGAGTTCGGGATGGGATCAGGTGAACCCCTACACGTATCGCCACCGACAAATATATTGAAGAATATATTTGTCGGTACTTTTTTTATATTTGTTATATTGTTTTCAGATAACACTTTGAAAACTAAATACATCCAATCCAATCTAAGTTAATTAGGACTACACTTAATTAAGTCCTCGTTCTATTAGTAGTGGTTAGCTCAATATGTCGCCATACTTACACTTCCACCCTATCAACCTCATAGTCTATAAGGGAACTTACCTCATAAAGAGTGGGAATTCTCGTCTTGGAGTTCGCTTCGAACTTAGATGCTTTCAGTTCTTATCGATTCCATACATAGCTAACCGGCCGTGCCCTTGGCAGGACAACCGGAATACCAGTGGTATGTCCACCCCGGTCCTCTCGTACTAGGGCAGCTCTCCTCAAAATTCCTACGGACACAGTAGATATGGACCAAACTGTCTCACGACGTTCTGAACCCAGCTCGCGTACCGCTTTAATGGGCGAACAGCCCAACCCTTGGAACCAACTACAGCTCCAGGATGCGACGAGCCGACATCGAGGTGCCAAACCTCCCCGTCGATGTGAACTCTTGGGGGAGATAAGCCCGTTATCCCCGGAGTAACTTTTATCCGTTGAGCGCCGGCCTTTCCATACAGAACCGGCGGATCACTAAAACCGACTTTCGTCCCTGCTCGACTTGTAAGTCTCACAGTCAATCACACTTTTACTTTTGCGCTCTACACATGATTTCCGACCATGTTGAGTGTAACTTTGCACGCCTCCGTTACTTTTTAGGAGGCGACCGCCCCAGTCAAACTACCCACCACACACTGTCCTCCAACCAGATCATGGTTGCGAGTTAGAGTTCCAATACAACAAGAGTAGTATCCCAACGATGACTCTATCTAAACTGGCGTCTAGACTTCAAAGTCTCCTACTTATCCTGTACATGTTGTACCAAAACCCAATATGAAGTTATAGTAAAGCTTCACGGGGTCTTATTGTCTTACTGCGTCTAACCTGCATTTTCACAGGTACTAAGATTTCACCGAGCTTGTAGCCGAGACAGCGTCCAGATCATTACACCATTCGTGCGGGTCAGAACTTACCTGACAATGAATTTCGCTACCTTAGGACCGTTATAGTTACAGCCGCCGTTCACCTGGGCTTCAATGCATTGCTTCGCGGATGCTAACAAATTCTCTTAACCTTCAGGCACCGGGCAGGCGTCACCCCCTATACTTCAGTTTGCACTTTAGCAGAGAGCTGTGTTTTTGATAAACAGTTGGCTGGACCTCTTTTCTGCGGCTAGCAATAAAACTAGCACCCCTTATCGCTAACTTACGGGGTTATTTTGCCGAGTTCCTTAGCTACAATTATCTCGCTCGCCTTAGGATATTCTCCTTGAGCACCAGTGTTGGTTATGGGTACGGGCAACATATAGATTAACAGTAGAAACTTTTCTTGGAAGCCTGACATCAGCAACTTCACTACTTCCCCTAAGGGGTTCGCTCCTCATCACGGCTCAATGTTAAATCGTGCGGATTTACCTACACGACCACCTCATCTGCTTGAACATGCACTTCCGATCGCATGCTTTGCTTAGCCTTCTCCGTCATTCCATCCCTCTATATGTCGGTACGGGAATATCAACCCGTTGTCCATCGACTACGCCTTTCGGCCTCGCCTTAGGTCCCGACTAACCCTAGGAGGACGAACCTTCCCCAGGAAACCTTGCTCAATCGGCGTGAAGGATTCTCACCTTCAATCGATACTCACGCCGGCATTCTCACTTCCATACAGTCCACTAGTCCTCACGATCTAGCTTCATCCCAGTATGGAACGCTCCCCTACCACTAATACAATAAATTGTAAAAATCCGTAGCTTCGGTAATATGTTTTAGCCCCGTTAAATTTTCGGCACAGAATCCCTTGACTTGTGAGCTGTTACGCACTCGTTAAACGATGGCTGCTTCTAAGCCAACATCCAAGCTGTCTCTGGAACTCCACATCCTTTCCCACTTAACATATATTTTGGGACCTTAGCTGACGGTCTGGGTTGTTTCCCTCGCGCATATGGACGTTATCACCCATATACTGACTGCCTTGCATGCAACAACGATATTCGGAGTTTGGCTATAATCAGTACCCCTAGATGGGGCCATCGTATAATCAGTGCTCTACCCTCGTTGCGCTCAATCAAGACGCTAGCCCTAAAGCTATTTCGGGGAGAACCAGCTATATCCAGGTTCGTTTGGAATTTCACCGCTATCCACAAGTCATCCAAAAACTTTACAACGTTTACTGGTTCGGGCCTCCATCAAGTGTTACCTTGACTTCACCCTGCTCATGGATAGATCACCTGGTTTCGGGTCTACAACAACATACTAATTCGCCCTATTAAGACTCGGTTTCCCTACGGCTCCATTTCTTTAACCTTGCATGTCATCGTAACTCGCCGGCTCATTCTGCAAAAGGCACGCCATCACCCATTAACGGGCTCTGACTTTTTGTAGGCAATACGGTTTCAGGATCTGTTTCACTCCCCTCCCGGGGTTCTTTTCAACTTTCCCTCACGGTACTAGTGCACTATCGGTGAGTGAGTAGTATTTAGCCTTACCTGATGGTCCAGGTAGATTCAGACAGGGTTTCTCGTGCCCCGCCCTACTCAGGATCCTACCAGAAGTTTTTCACATTTCAAATACGGGGCTATCACCCTCTTTGGCCCAGCTTCCCAGCTGTGTTCTTCTATGCAAAAATTTTCTTACTTCGTAAAGGTAGTCCTACAACCCCAAAATAAATTTTGGTTTGGGCTCTTCCGCGTTCGCTCGCCGCTACTAACGGAATCGAATTTTCTTTCTCTTCCTAAAGGTACTTAGATGTTTCAGTTCCCTTCGTTAACTTTCAAAAACCTATGAATTCAGTTTATGAATAATCCTTATCGGATTGGGTTTCCCCATTCGGAAATCCCTGGGTCAAAGCTTATTTCCAGCTCACCAAGGCTTATCGCAGGTAATCACGTCCTTCATCGTCTCTCACTCCCAAGTCATCCACCGTATGCCCTTATTAACTTAAATAAGTTACGTGTGTATCGAATTGTACTTTAGATTAAAGTACAACGCAAATAATAAACTTGAGTATTGTTCATTGATAAAATGAACAATATCAATTTAAAAAATATCCTAATTATCTTAGATTTATAATATATTTTTTAAGGATGTATCTAGTTTTCAAAGAGCTATCTCACACCTTAACAGGTGTGTGAGAGAAATAATTCTCTCAAAGCTAAATAGAACCTATACTGCGCTTATGCAGAAAAATCGTTTATTGTCACATAAGTGACCTTCCATAGAAAGGAGGTGATCCACCCCCACCTTCCGGTAGGGGTACCTTGTTACGACTTAACCCCAATCATCAATCCTACCCTAGACAGCTCCCTCCTTATAAATAAGGTTAGGACACTGGTTTTAGGCATTACCGACTTTCGTGGTTTGACGGGCGGTGTGTACAAGACCAGAGAACGTATTCACCGTAGTATTGCTGACCTACGATTACTAGTGATTCCAACTTCACGAAGTCGAGTTGCAGACTTCGATCCGAACTGAGATCGGCTTTATGGGATTAGCTCCACTTCACAGTTTCGCAACCCTTTGTACCGACCATTGTAGCACGTGTGTAGCCCTACACATAAGGGGCATGATGATTTGACGTCATCCCCACCTTCCTCCTGGTTACCCAGGCAGTCTCTCATGAGTCCTCAACTAAATGTTAGTAACATAAGATAGGGGTTGCGCTCGTTGCCGGACTTAACCGAACATCTCACGACACGAGCTGACGACAACCATGCACCACCTGTGCATTGGTTGACCTCCGCTATATCTCTATAGCATTGCCAAGCATTTCAAGTGTAGGTAAGGTTCTTCGCGTATCTTCGAATTAAACCACATGCTCCACCACTTGTGCTGGTCCCCGTCAATTCCTTTGAGTTTCACACTTGCGTGCATACTACCCAGGCGCTAGACTTAATGCGTTAGCTGTGACACTGGGTTATCCCAACGTCTAGTCTAGATCGTTTACGGCGTGGACTACTAGGGTATCTAATCCTATTTGCTCCCCACGCTTTCGTGCTTAAGTGTCAATAATCGTTCAGGTAGCCGCCTTCGCCACTGGTATTCCTCCATATATTTATGTATTCCACCACTACACATGGAATTCTACTACCCCCACCGATATTCTAGTCTATCAGTTTCAATTGCGAACCGAGGTTGAGCCTCGGTATTTAACAACTGACTTGATAAACCACCTGTGCACTCTTTACGCCCAATAAATCCGGATAACGCTTGCCACCTATGTATTACCGCGGCTGCTGGCACATAGTTAGCCGTGACTTTCTGGTAAGGTACCGTCAAACTTAGATCATTTCTTATCTAAGATATTCTTCCCTTACAACAGAGGTTTACGATTCGAAAACCTTCATCCCTCACGCGGCATTGCTCCATCAGACTTTCGTCCATTGTGGAAAATTCCCTACTGCTGCCTCCCGTAGGAGTATGGGCCGTGTCTCAGTCCCATTGTGGCCGATCAACCTCTCAGCTCGGCTACACATCATTGCCTTGGTAAGCCTTTACCTTACCAACTAGCTAATGTGATATTCCCCCATCCTAGAGTGGTGCAAACGCACCTTTAAACTTCTGAAGATGCCTCCAAAAATCTTATGCGGTATTAGCTATCGTTTCCAATAGTTATTCCCCTCACTAGGGTAGGTTAGGAATACATTACTCACCCGTTCGCCACTAGAATATAAATATTCTCGTTCGACTTGCATGTATTAGGCATGCCGCCAGCGTTAATCCTGAGCCAGGATCAAACTCTCATTAAAAATAATAATTAAATTATTTATGAGTATTTGTTATTGCTCAAAATAATATTGTATTTATTTTTTACTTGGTTAAAATGTAAAAAATGTTCATTCTTAAACTCAATTAAGAATTGATGGTTCTATTTAGTTTTCAAAGAGCTATTAAGCTGGTGCCTTGTTGGATATAGGTTAAAAAAATATGAAGCAAAATTTCTTTTGCTTTAATCTTCTTTTATTTTATATGCTTTCCAAAGCACCTAATTAATTATATATTAAAAAAAAGAAAAAGAAAAGATTTTTAATATTTTTTTTAAAAAAATTATGGATTAATTACTATTCTTTCTATACTCATTGGTTTTAATGAATTATCATAAAGAGTAACTAAAATAGCATTGATTCTAACATTACCTTTTGCTTCAATGAATTTTAATTTTTTATTATTATTAGACATTTTTAACTCAACTTCATCAAAATTAGCACCTATTGCTGAATCAAAAACTCCACACATACCTACATCAGTAATATAAGCAGTTTTGTTATTTAAAATTCTTTCATCGGCTGTTTGAATATGAGTATGAGTTCCAAAAACAATTCCAACATTTTTTTTGGATAAATAATTAGCTAAAACAATTTTTTCGGCTGTTGCTTCTGCATGTATATCAAGTATAGCAAGATCATATTTATCTTTATTTTCTTCTAAAATTTTATCAGCTATTTTAAAAGGATTTTTAACTTTATTAGATATATATACTTCCCCCAATAAATTAAATAATAAAATTCTCTTATTTAGATGTTTAAAAATAATAAAACCCTTTCCTTTATCTTCATCTTCTAAATTTGCTGGACGAATCAAATTATCAACTTTATCTATGTAATTATAAATATCTTTATTTCTAAATGTATGATTTCCCATTGTAAAATAATCTATACCAGAATTTAATAAATAGTCATAATCTTTTTTTGTTAATCCTTTACCACCTTGAGAAACATTTTCTGCATTTGCTATAACAAAATTAGGATTTAATTGTTTTTTCATAAATGGTAAATAAGATGCCACAGCATTTTTTCCATCTTCACCATATATATCTCCTAGTATTAAAATTTTCATAAATTAATTATACACATTCATTAAAAATATAAGAAGATGAAAAAAATTATTATTTACTAAATATTTTTTCATAAATTTCATTTTCTACTTTGGTACCTGAAATTAATTTCGATGTAGCTGTTTTTCCTTGACCTAACTTTTTATCATTAAAATAATATCAACTACCAGATTGTTTAACAATTCCTTTTTTTATGGCTAATTCTAATATTTCTTCAGATTTATTAATTCCATTTTTATAATAAAAAATAGTTTCAACTTCACGATAGGGACTAGCCATTTTATTTTTAACTACTTTTATTTTTATTCTTTGACCAATAAAAACTTCTTTTTCTTTAATTCTTTCTTTTATTCTTATATCAATACGTAATGATGAAGCAAATTTCAATGCTTTACCACCAGGCGTAACTTCTGGATTTCCAAATATAATTCCAACTTTTTCCCTTATTTGATTAATAAAAATAACTATTGTATTAGTTTTATTAATAATTCCAGATAATTTTCTCATTGATTTAGATAACAACCTAGCTTGAGCACCAATGGTTTGATCTTCCATGTTACCTTCTAATTCTACAATGGGAGTTAAAGCAGCAACAGAATCAACTACAATTATTGAAAATTCACCTGTTGAAACTAAGTGATCAACTAATTGTAAAGCTTGTTCACCTGAATCAGGTTGAGAAATTAATATTTTTTCAAGATTAACACCCATTCTTTCAGCATGTTTTATATCAATTGCATGTTCAGCATCAATAAAAGCAGCTAAACCAGAATTTTTTTGTTTTTGAGCTTCAGCAATAGCAAGTAATGCCATTGTTGTTTTGCCAGAAGATTCAGGACCATAAACTTCTATTATTCGACCTTTTGGATAGCCACCAATTCCTGTTGCATCATCTAATAAAATAGAACCTGTAGATATAACTTCCACATCATCAACTATTTGATTATTAGAAAATGACATAATAGAACCTTTCCCATATTCTTTTTCAATATTTTTTAATAAACTTTTAAAATCTTTTTCTTTCATATCTTATCCTTATATAGTTAATTTAACTAAAATTAATAATATTTTAAAAGAAATTTTTTAAAAAATTCAATACCAAATTCAACAGTGTCATTTATAATTTCTGTTCTATCATTTAATTTTGAAATATACTTTGTACTCTCAATAAAAGAACCATTTGTTATAGAAATATAACTAAGTCCTTTTAATTTAGATTCTATTCCATTTGATGAAGCATTACCAGTAAAAGAAATTGAAATATTAGATCCCAATATTTTTCTTGAATTAATTGAAAGTTCATTTGCCATCTCAGAAGAAACTATTTCAATATTCTTATTCACTTTTAAAATATTATATTTATATTTATTTGAATAACAAATAAAAGAACCATCAAAAAAATTGGATATACCTTTTATTTTTACAAAAGAACTAGCAAAAGCTCCGCCAGTTATTGATTCTGCAGAGCAAAAAGTAAGATTATTTTTACTTAAAATTTGTATAATTTCTTTTTTATTGATATCATTCATAACAACTAAATTATAAATTAATAAAAAATAAATTATCATTTTAGATTAAATGATAATTTATTTTTCAATTTCCATTTTATTTATTTTTGGAAAACCTTTAACATAATAATTTACACCAGATCAAATTGAAAATAACATCCCAATACTAATAGGAATGATTATTACTATATTTTTTCAATCATTTCAATTAAAAAAATCAAAAAATAATTCATTTTCAAAATGTACAAAAAATATTAATGTTAATCCCAACATTTGAAATAAGGTTTTGAGTTTACCTAATTTGTCTGCTGATAAAACTATATTATTATTAGCAAGCATCATCCTTATCCCATCAACTAAAATATCTCTACAAATAAAAATAATTACAAATATAATGGGAATGAAGCCTCTTGAAGCAAAAATTATTAACACAGAATTTACCAAAATTTTGTCAGCTAATGGATCAAATAATTTACCAAAATTAGAAATTAAATTATATTTTCTTGCTCATCAACCATCTAATCAATCTGTAAATGATGCAATAATAAATAAAATTCCAGCAAATAAGTCAGTTCAATATACTCCCCAATATATTACTTCTTCTTCTATAAGAATATTAAGAAGTAGTAAACAAACTATTATGGGTACTAAAAACAATCTAAATAAAACAAGGAAATTTGGAAAATTTAATTTCACTTTTTATTTTTTCCTTCCTCTAATCCTTTTTTATTTTCTTCATTTTTATAAAAAGCATCTACTTTAGCTTTTATTAACCCAATGGAGAAGGAAGCTTCTTTACTTCAATTTGAAGGTTTGGAATTATCTAATTCATCAATTATTTGTTTAAGTTCAGTTTTGAAATCTTCAGATTTATAAACTGAATTTATTTCTTCAGATGATTTAATATTTTTTATTATATTTGAAAATTCTCTATTTATATCACCTAAAGATTTAATACCTACTGAAGGTTTAAATTCTTCTAAATCTTTTTCTAATCTTTTTATTGATTCCATTAAAGAACCAAAAATTACCATTCTAGAATTTTCAGCTTGAGTTCTAGCTTTTTTTCTTTTGTCATTTTCTAAAAGTTTTTCATTCTTATCTTTTTTAGAACCTATAATTGCTACAATAATTAAAACAATTATTATTCCAAAAAATATAACTAAAAAAATTAAAGCACCCATACTACCACCATCACTACTATAAGGTTCTGGAGTGCTTTCGTTAAAAAATTCAATCATAATTTGTTTTTTTCCTTGTTTTTAAATACATACTTATAAATTATATTATAAATATATAAGATAAACATTAAAAAGAACACTAAAAAGTGTTCTTTTAATGCTTTATATCCGTAAGCCATGTTTTGTTTTGCCAATAATTTATCTATGTAATCAAATAATTACATTTTGGATTTAGATTCATTTCTCCAATCCAAACTCTCCTACCATAGGAATAATTTCCTTAATTTGGATTTCTAGCTCGAGGGGTTTACCCGTTTCACCCGATCATTTCTAATCGATTCGTCACTGTTGCACTTTAAATTCCACCATAGTAAACCTTAGGTTTCATTTGCCGTAATACATATAAAATGTATCCAAAGAGTTATTTTTTCCTCAATCTCGATCACTACAAACATCTCAGCTTGTGCTAGCATGGACTTTCCTCTATTACTAAAAGTAACAGTAATTGGTCAATATATAAGCATAAATATTATACTATAAATTAATTTTTAAATTATATTTATTAAAATGGTTAATTTATTAATAATATAATATGAAAAAAAGAATTGGAAGAAATCTAGAAAATAATATTTCTAATAAATTATTAAAAATAAATAAATCAGGTAGAGGATTTTTTATTAAATCATCAACACCAATAAAAATGATAAAAAAGGATAATATGATAGTACCTATATATGCAAATAAAGCTTTATGTGATTTTGTTGGTATTTATAATACTAAATTCATTTTAATTGAAGCCAAAAATATTTCTGGAAAAAGATTTGAATTTAATAGATTGAAGGAACATCAAGAAAAACAATTATCCACAATAAAAAGACATGGAGGTTTTTCATTTATAATGTTTGGGTTAATCATTGAAAATATTATTGTAATTTTAGAAATTGATGATTATTTAGTTTTTAAATCTCAAACAGAAAGAAAGAGTATAGATGTAGAAACCTTAAAAGAAATAGGCACTAAAATTTCTATAGAAAAAATAGAAGAATATATAGATAATAAAACTAAATAAAAAAATAGCATTAATTGCTATTTTATTCCAATCAATTACTATCTAAAATTTCCTTATATTTATCAGAATTGAATTCAAAATTAGAATTAAAAGAACTTATTGCTGCAGAAACCATTGATCAATCTTTATCTTTAATTTCTGAAATTTTATTTATTATTTTAACTATTTGTTTTCAATTATCATTATTAGAAATAATTTTTTGAAGTTCCATTTTATTTTCTTTTGTTAATTCAATATCTAATTCACTATCTATTCAAGTAATTTTTTGACTAATCTTAGAATTTTCTTCAGGAGGTAAATAACTATTAAGCAATTTCTCTATTAAAAATTCAAAATCAAAATATGAAGTATTGTTAATTTGTCTATATTTAATAAAATTCTTCTTTAACAAACAATGAACTATTTTTTCCGCTGTTTTGTTTGAAACATCCAATAATTCACATATTTTTTCAATTGTTAAATTAGAAAAATTTTGATTTTTATCAACAAACATTTTTGATAAAAATTTAGCTTCTGCATATACAATATTTAAATTTTTATATTTTTTTAAAATTAATTCAGATTTATTTATTAAATTATCTTTAAGTAAAGACTCTAATAACATTTTAATTTCTTCTTGTTAATAATAAAAATCTAATAATAAAGAATGCTAATGAAATCATTGAACTTAAGAATGCAATAACATAAGTCATCGCTGCTGCGTTAAGAACAACTTTAACACCTTCTTTTTCTTCAGGTGTAGAAACTATTCCCATTTCCTTTAAATTTTTCTTAGCTCTTCTTGAAGCATCGAATTCAACAGGTAAAGTTACTAATTGAAAAATACCCATTGCAGCATACATAACAATACCTGCTATTGCTGTTCATAATAATCAAGTACTAAAAAAGAAAATCATAAAAAATAAACCTAGTGAAAATATTGCTTGCCCAAATGCTGTTGCTATTTGAACAGGTTTAGTCAATGCACCTCTAACTCTTAACATTACAGATTTTTTATGTCATTGAATTGCATGACCTACTTCATGAGCTGCAATTGCCATTGCAGAAATAGAAGATGAATTATAAACTGAAGGAGATAATGAAATTACTCCTGATTGAGGATTAAAATGATCTTGACCTTCTTTACCTAAAATCACTTTGACATTTTGAATCCCATTTTTTTGTAAAATTTCTCTAGCTATTTGTTGCCCAGTCTTTTGAGAAGAAGATTGTTTTAAAGAATACTTTTGATTCTTTTCATTGAACTTCTTGTGAATAGTTACAGTAACAACAGAAATCGCAATTATTGCAAAAAACAATATTCAAAGCGCTCATACTAAACCTTCACTATCCCCATAATTGGCAGCTTTGTTAGCTACAGCCATTGGTTGTATTAATGTATTTATCATAATATAATAATTATATATTGAATAAATAAAAAGTAAAAAAATTATAAAAAAAACATAAATTTTAAATTTATGTTTTAATTAATTTATTTTGTTTTTTAAAGTTTCTGAAGGTTTAAATTTAAAAACTTTTTTTGCTGGAACTTTTACTTTTTCACCAGTTCTTGGATTTCTTGCTTCTCTGGCTTTTCTTTTTTTCATTTCAAATATTCCAAATCCAGGTATTTGAATTTTATTATCTGTTTTATTAGACATAACAGCATTAACTATATCATCAAAAATTTGCTCAAAAATGGCTTTTGCTTGAATTTTAGTAAGATCATATGATTTTGCTATTTCATCTATTATTTCTTGTTTATTCAAAATTTCTCCTTTTTATAATCCATCTAAAAATTCACTAATGATTTTAGAAGGTTTTTCTTTTTTATATGTAATATTATACAATAATTCAATTAAATTTAATTTTAAATCATTTTTTGCAGCAATTCTTAATAAAACTTCTATTGATCTTATACCTTCAACAGTAGAAAATCTTTCAAGAATTTTTTTAGTAACTTTATTATTTTTACCAATTGTATAACCTGTTTTATAATTTCTTGATTTTCTTGATGTACCTGTTAAATATAAATCACCAATACCTGCTGGTGAAAAAATAATATTATCATCATATCCTAAAAACTCAAATATTATTTTCATTTCATTAAGTGCTTTTGTAAAAAATAAAGCTCTAGTATTAACCTTGTACCCTAAACCAGCAATAACACCTTGTAATAAAGCCAAAGGATTTTTAATAATTGACAATCATTCTATTGCTTCAATAGAATTGTAAGGAGTTATTTTCATTGTTTTATTAGAAAGTTCTTTTGCTATTAATTTTGATTTTTCAATATCATCTGAAGCAAGAACAAAATAAGTGGGTTGTTTTTCAATTACTTCAGAAGCAAATGAAGCACCTGCCAATTTATAAACTCCTTCACACATTTGTGGAGGAATTATTGATTTAATTGCTTTAGATAATGTATTTTGGTTTAAATAATCAAATCCCTTTGATAAATTAACAAAATGTGCAGGTTTTGTTAAATAAGGAATTATTGACTCATTTATGCAAACAGAAAGTGCTGCTGAAGGAACAACTAACAAAATTATATCAGCATCAATAAATGCTTCTTCTGGTTTATAAGTCCCCTTTAATTTAGGAGATAATTTAAGAGAATAATATTTAGAATTCTTTCTATTTTTATTTATATCATTTATTTCTTTTTGATTAATTCCAAATAAAATTATTTCATTATTACTATCTTCATTTCTAACTAATGATTCAGCAATCGCAGTTCCAAAAGCACCAGAACCAACAACAACAATTTTTTTCGAATCTGTATCTATTATATTTTCCATTTTTTAATTTCCTTTCCCTCTAATACTTATTTTTATTGGAATTCCTTCAAGATCAAACACATTTCTTATTTGATTTTCAATAAATCGAATATATGAAAAATGAACTCATTGTGGATGATTTGAAAATATTATAAAATGTGGAAACCTAGTATTTGAGAATGTAATGTAATTTAATTTTATATTAACACCATTGTGTCTTGGTGGTTTTTTTATCATTTGTATATCTGATAAAAATTGATTTAATATTGATTTACTTAAATTAATTTTTCTAATATCACCTAATTCAATAACTTTTTTCATAAGTTTATTTACATTTTTTCCTTCTTTTGCGGAAATAAATATTATAGGAACTCATGGTGCAAATTTAAATTTATTTCTTATTTCTAATTCAACTTCTTTTCTTTCTTCATTACTTAATTCATCAATTTTATTAATAGCAATTACAACAGGTTTAAACTCATCCTTTAAAATTCCTAAAATTTTTTCATCTATTTGGGTAATAGATTGATTTTTATCAATTAATAAAATCGAAACATCTGAATTTATTATTGTTAATTGTGTTCTTAATTCAGCATACCATTCAATTTCATCTAAAGATTGCTTATTTTTTTTAAGACCTGCTGTATCTGTAAGAACTATTTCCTTATTATCAATTTTTAATATTGTATCTATAGAATCTCTTGTTGTTCCTGCAACATTCGAAACAATTGTTCTTTCATCTTTTAATAAACAATTAAGTAATGTTGATTTACCAACATTTGGTTTACCAATGATGCCTACTCTTAAAGAATTTTTTATTTCAATTTCCTTAGGATTTGATATTAAGGAAATTATTTTATCTAATAATTCTGAAATACCAATACCATGAATTGAAGAAACACCTATTGGTTCACCTAAACCTATAGAATAAAAATTTGAAGCAGAAATAGACAATTCTAAATTATCAGATTTATTAACAGCTACAATTATTTTTTTATTTGTTAATTTTTTCAACATTGAAGCAACAACAATATCCTCTTTTGTTATTCCATCAATCACAGAAACTAAAAAAATAATAATATCTGCTTCTTCCATAGCAATTTTTACTTGAGTATTAATTTCTTTTTGAAAAGATAAATTAAGATTATGTGAAAACCCACCAGAATCAATAATATTAAATCTTCTTGAAAGTCATTCGCAAGTATGAAAAACTCTATCTCTTGTTACGCCTGCAGAATCATGCATTATAGAAACTCTTTTTTGAATTAATCTATTAAATAAAGTTGATTTACCAACATTAGGACGGCCAACTATTGCAACACTTGGTAATTTATTTTGCACTTTCTATCTCCTTTATAAAGAAATCAACTATTTCATCAATACTTTGATATGAAGAATCAATGATAATTGAATCTTTTAAAGGTTTTAATGGAGCTATTTTTCTATTTTCATCTCTTAAATTTCTTTTTTTTATTTCTTCTAAAATTGATTCATAAGAAACATCTTTAATATTTTTTAATTGATCAAATCTTCTTTTAGCAGCGATTTCAGGTTTAACTTTTATAAAAAATTTAAAATCAGCATCAGGCATTATCACAGTACCTATGTCTCTACCTTCCAATAATACTCCCTTTTCTTTACCAATTTTAATTTGGATTTCTGTTGCCAAGCTTCTTATTAAAGGCATTGAAGCAATAATAGAAGATTTTTTAGAAATTGCTTCTTGTTCTAAGTCCTTAAGATTAAATTTTATTTTTTCAGAATGGATATTTCCTTTTTCATCAAAAGTTATATTTTGTTTTTTTAAAAAATTAAAAAGAGTTTTCTCATCATTTAATGAATTATTTTTTATTGATACAAAAGCAAATAAACGATACATTTGCCCAGTATTAATATATTTAATTCCTAATTTTTTAGCAACTAATCTAGAAATTGTTGACTTACCTGTTGCTGCGCCACCATCAACAGCTATTCTTAATTTACATTTATCAATACTCATATTAATACTCCAAATATATAAATAGAAATTGTTATTAAAGAAAATGAAATTAAATATAAGTATTTTGATTTACTAATATATTTTTTATCAATAAAATTTTCTATTAATTTCATATCCTCCTTATTTTCTTCAATATCAACAAATTTACTATCTAATATTTTCTTTTCCATTTCATTGAATGAATTCTTCATTTGTTTTTTTCTTATTTTAGTTTTTAATTTTAAATAATTTATTTTTTTATTTAAGGCCATTTGTTTTTGATAAGAAGAAATAACTTTTTCATTATCTATAATTGATTTTTCAATTATTTTTAATTCATTTAACTCATCAGAAGAATCTATTTGAAAATTATAAATTTCATTTATATTATTTTTATTTATTATTTCATTACAATAATTTTCAATTTTTTTAATAGTGTCATCATATTTATATAAAATAGTAATAAAATCTTTATCTACAACAAAAGCTTGATTAATGGTTTTTGGATTTATATTCATATCTTGATCAAAAAAATCATCAATTTTGGCAGATAAAAAATTAATTTTTTTAGATATTTTTAAAATTAATTTTTTATTTTCTTTTGGCATTTTTAAATTTAAAATTTTATTACTTGTATTTTTATCCATATTTTACAAAATTATTTTAATTGATTGATTAATTTTACTAGTTCATCTTCTATTTTATAACCAGGAGAATTAAATTTTAATTTTTTATTATCAAAACCTAAAAAAGTTGGAACTTCAGTTATATTTAGTTTTTTATCATCCCATAAGTTGTTATCATCAACATCAATTTCAAAAAATTTAATATCAGTGTATAATGGTTCTAATTTATCAATTAAAAGTCCTGACATTTTGCATTGGCCACATCATTCTGCACCAAATTTAATAAAAATTTTGTCTCCTGAACTAATTAGATCATTTAATTCTTTTAAATTTATTTTTTTCATTTTAAATTTTATTCCTTTTCTTTTTTTAAATTGGGTAAATTTATATGTTCTTCAACAGTAACTTCTTGTTTTAAAGAATCTATAACAATTTCTGATTTTATTTCATTATTAATAATATTATCAGTTTCCTTTACCAAAGAATCTTTAACTTCCTCGATAAATTTATTTTCATTTGAAAAAGTTTCTTCATAATAATTTTGAATTTTTTCTTCTTTTTCTAATGAATTATGACTTCTTAACATTTCTTCAGCAATATCTTCAATAAATTCATCAGATAAATTAGATTTTAAGATATCATATGCATTATCTATTGTTTCAAAACCTTCTTTTATTAAGTTTTTGCTAAATTCCACATCTTCTTTTTTTATTTGATCATTAGGAAATATTTTTGTCGAAATATATGAATTCTTACCTAAATTTTTTATAATTTCCTCTTTTTCCTTAGAAGAAATTTGAGTTTTATTTTTATTTTCCTCATTCTCTTTTTTAATTTTTTCAATAATTTTTTTTCTTAATTCAATTAATTTATTTTTTTCTTTTGCAATTTTTGAAGATAATTCTTCATAATTCTTCATAATTTTTCCTTTCAAAATAATTTACATTTCCATGATATTAAATAACAATTGTGGAACTTTTTTAAAATTACTTCTACAAATTTTATGTATTTCTTTTTTTAATGAAGGAATTACTTTTTTAATTGATTGTTTCTTTTCAAAAGATTTATCAGAATAATCAATTATTAATTCCTTTATTTTATTAATTATTTCTTCTTGACCTTTTGAAATTACAACACCCTTCATTTGAATATCAATATCAGAAGAAATTAATAAATTTTTTTCATTATATATAAATGATATTGTTAAAACACCATCTTTTCCAATTAATTTTCTTTCTTCTATTAAATCATGATTAATTATTTCTTCACCATTTTCCTCCACAACTTTTGCTTCAATTTCTTTCACTCTATAAGTTAAGCCTTCATTAATTTCATTTTTTATTGTAAAAACCTCACCATTGTCACCTATAAAGATATTTTTTTCATCAACTCTATTTTCGATTGCTATTTTCTTAGCTGCTTCTAATTGAGTGTAATAAGAAGATATAGGCATAAAATATTTAGGCTTAATCAAATCTACCATATTTCTTATATCAAATTCTGTTGTTCCAAATAATTTTTTTTCTTCAGTGCTAATTTTTTCAAAATTAAGATTAACTCTAGAAATTTTATTAGTTACATCTGTAAAAACATGTTCATTACCTGGTTGAGGTAGAGCTAAAAAGCAAACATTATCATCACTTTCAAAAGCAAAATCCTTTTTATTATTAGCCTCAATTAAAAGTTCCACTGTTCTATAAAGCTTTGTTCTTGTACCTGAAAGAACTATAACTGCATCATGTTCCTCTTCAAAATTTGGTTCATAAAATTTTATAGGAAATTTTTCAATTTCACCATTTTGCATAAATATATTAATTAAATTAAATAATGTTCTAGATTTAAAAAATAATTTTCTTTTATTTTCCTTGCAAAGTTTTATTAATTCAACAATATTTAATATTTCATCTTCATAAATAGTTAAAATTAACCTTTTTTGTTTTTTAAAATATTTACTAACAATATCTCTTATTCTAAATTGTGAAGATAAGGGATTTTTTTCTGTTGCTAATGAAGAATCTGATAATAATAATAAATTTTTTTCTTTTGTTAAAGAAATTAATTGATCTATTGGGGATATTCTATATTCCTTTATTGAATCAAATATATAATCAGAAAAATACAAAATATTTCCATTATTTGTTTCTATTTTATAACCAAAAGTTCCGGGAATTATTGATGGAAGAGCTATTGCTTCAACATTAAACTCACTTATTTTTATTTTTTGATTTTTTTGAATTTCATTTTTATTTCAATAATTTGATTCTTCACCAAAAAAAATTTTTAATGAATCTAAAGTTGATTTAGAACCATAAATTTTAAGATTTTTCTTAAGATTAACTAATTGTTTTAAAGATCCAATATTCATTCTGTTTGCAGATGATAAAAAAACAGCTTTTATTTTATCTTTGTTTAAACTTAAATAATCAATATTTGGAACAAAATGTTGTATTCCAAAATTATTATTTAATGGTTCATATACTCCTGAATCAAAAATAAAAATTTTAGAATCAATTTCAAGGACATATAATCTTCTTTGTTTTTCATCTAACCCACCTAGAGCTAGGATATTTATTTTTGCCATATCATAAGAATTATACTATTTTAGACCCCTTAATTCTTTAAGCTTTTCAATCATTTCATCATTTAAAGGAATATTATAAATTACTTTTTTACCTTTCATATCAAAAAAAGATAATTCCCTACAATGCAAATATTGACCAAATTCTTTATTATGAAAATTATTTGCATATTCAGGATCATTTAAAACTGGAGCGCCAATAAATTTTGAATGAACTCTAATTTGATGTGTTCTTCCAGTTAAAATTTTAAATTCAACATATTCATTATTTTTAAATGATTCTTTTACTTTAAAAATGGACTTTGCAGGTTTTGAATTTTCTAAAGTAACTTTCATTAATTTTCTATTATTAGGATTTCTACCTATTGGGGCATCAATTAAACCTTTTTTCGATTTATATTTACCATTAGTTATTAGGTCATATACTTTTGATACATTGCCTTTGGCAAATTCATTAGATATATAATTATGAAATTTATCATTTTTAGCAATTATCATTAATCCTGAAGTATTTTTATCTAAACGATGAACAATTCCAGGTCTATTAGTATTTTTCATAGATAATTCCAAATTTTCATGAGCAATTAAAATATTAACTAATGTTTTATCTTGATTACCTATTCCTGGATGTACAACTAATCCTGAAGGTTTATCAATTATTAAATAATCTTTACATTCAAAAATTATTTTAGGAAGATTTTGATTTTCTCATTTTTTTAAATCTTGATTAGAACTTTCTTGAATATTTATTTTTATCAAATCACCATTTTTTAAAAATGTTTTTGGTTTAACAACTATCAAATCATTTATTTTTACTTTACCAGCAATTATATATTTTTTAATTTTTTCTCTTGAAATTAAATTTGTTTCCATTGATATAAACTTATCCAATCTCATTTTATCTTCTGAATTAAATTTAAATTTCATAATATAATTATAAAAAATAACTAGATAGTTCTAGTTATTTAATTAAATTTAATGATTCATTATAAAATATTAATTTTTCTTTTTCTTTTTGTATTAATTCAGGATTTGCATTTTCAACAAATTTCTTATTTTGTAAAATGCTATTAGCTCTTTTTAATTCAAAATTAATTTTTTTAGAAATATTTTGTTTTAACAAATCAATTGATTTATTTTTAGCATTATTATATGTAGAATATATTATTCCAACACCTGGAAAAATATCTATTTCAAAATATTCTTTTAATTTTGTTTTATTAACACCAGCATTTAAATAAAAAAGATATTTATTTAATCATTTAACATCATAATTTTTTTCTGTTTCAATAAAAATTTCACAATAATCATTTTTTACAAAATTGGGTTGAGAATTAATTTTTCTTGCTACTTTCAACACTGATAATAAAAATAAAGAATCTTCTTTTTCTTCTATATCAATTTTTTTATATCTTTCTAATAAAATAGATTTTTTTGTTTTTATTCTTTTACTTAACTCTTGATAAATTTTTTCAGTTACAAAAGGTATTAAAGGATGAATAATAATTAAAAGATTTAAAAATATATTTATAGAATTTTCAATTTGTGCATTATTATTTTTTTCTTGTTTAACAAATTCTAAATAATTATTTGCAAAATCATCAAAAATTAATTTATTCATTTCATTAAAAATAATAGTTAAATTATAAATTTCAATGTTCTTTTGGAGTATTTTTTTAAAATTTTCTATTCTAAATAAAATATATTCATCAATTTTTGATAATTTCATTTTATTCAAATCTAATCTTTTTAACTTTATATTTTTTGATAACTTTAATAATAAATTTTTTGAATTATACAATTTATTATTTAAATTTCAAGCAGATTCAATTTTGCTTTCATTGTATTTTATATCTTGGCCAGGTGTTGAATTACCTAATAAAAAGGATCTAAGAGAATCTGAACCCCATTTAGAAATAACCTCCATAGGATCTATACCATTATTTAATGATTTAGACATTTTTTGCCCTTTTTTATCTCTTATTAATCCATGAATTATAGCCTTTTTAAAAGGTGGTCTTCCATCTATTTCCAATGATTGATAAATCATTCTTGATACTCAAAATAATATTATGTCATAACCTGTAAATAATAAATCAGACAAGTAATTTGGATTTTCAGATTTTTTTATAAGTTTTTCATCTTTTAATATTCAAGGTCAAAGAGCTGAAGAAAATCAAGTGTCTAATACATCTTCATCTTGCTTTCAATCTTTTCCTGGGGAATTTTTTTGAACTAAAATTTTTCCATTTTTATATCATGCAGGAATTCGATGACCTCATCAAAGTTGTCTCGAAATACATCAATCCTCCATTGTTTCCAATCATGATAAGTATATATTTTCAAATCTTTTAGGATAAAAATCAACTTTTTTAGTTTGGTTATTTTGTTCATTTTTTGATTTTTTTGCTAAATTTGAAGAATTTAAAAATCACTGTTCTGAAATCATAGGTTCAATTATTGCTCCAGATCTTTCTGAAATACCAATGGATTTTTTATGATCATTAATTGATTCAATAAAATTTTTATTATTTAAAAAAGAAACAAATTTTTTTCTCGCTTCTAAAATTTCCATTCCAGAAAACTTTCCACACAATTCATTTAATGTTCCATTTTTATTTAAAATATTAATTATTTTTAAATTATATTTTTTAGATAAATTATAATCATTAAAATCATGACCAGGAGTAACTTTTAAAACACCAGTTCCAAATTCAATATCAACATATTTGTCTGCCATTATTTTAAGCTTTTCATTATTAGCTGGATTTATCACTATTTTTCCTATTTTATTTTGATATCTAGGATCATTGGGATTAACAAATAGTGCAACATCAGCAAACATTGTTTCTGGTCTAGTTGTTGAAACAATAACAAAATCATCAGAATTTTCAAAAAAGTATTTAATATTATAAATTTTAGATTCTTTTATTTCATGTTTAATTTCGATATTTGAAATTGCAGTCATTAATTTGCAATCTCAATTAATTAATCTTTTTCCTTTATAAATTAATTTTTTATTATAAAGTTCAATAAAAACATCAAGAACTTTGTCATTAACATCTTTATCCAAGGTAAATTTCATTTTATCAAAATCTGCTGCAATACCTAATTTATTTCATTGCTTTTGAATATTTTCAGAATAAAAATCTTTTCAAGAAAAAACTTTTTTTATAAATTCTTCTCTACCTAAATCAAATCTATTTTTGCCTTCTTCAAAAAATATTTTTTGCTCAACTTTTGCTTGTGTTGCAATGCCTGCATGATCCATACCTGGATATCAAACAGAATCAAAATCATTTAGTTGTTTATATCTAATTAACATATCAGGATAATATGAATCCCAAGCATGACCCAAATGTAATTTACCAGTTACATTTGGTGGAGGCATTATAATTGAAAATGATTTTTTACCTTTATTTTTTGCTTTAAAATAATTATTTTCTTTTCAAAATTTTTGAATTTCCTTCTCGAAAATTGATGGATTGTATTTATTATTTTCCATAATATTTTAATTATACTATAAAAAAAATAAGCATATTAAATGCTTATTTTTCTTCATTTTTAAAGATTCTTTCAAATATTTCCATATATGTTTCAACAGGAATAATTTCTAAATTTTTCTTAACTTCTTCAGGAATATCAACTAAATCTTTTATATTTTTTTTAGGAATAAAAATTGTTTTTAATCCAGATCTGTAAGCAGAAATTGATTTTTCTTTTAATCCACCAATTGGTAAAACATGTCCTCTAAGAGAGATTTCACCAGTCATTCCAATATATTGAGAAACTTTGATACCAGTTAAAGCAGAAATAAGTGCTGTTGTAAATGTAACACCAGCTGATGGACCATCTTTAGGAGTTGCTCCATCTGGAGAATGAATATGAATATTCATATCATTTAATGTATCTAAATTTGAAAGATTAAATTTTTGATAATTTGCTCTAATATATGATAAAGCAATTGTTGCTGATTCTTTCATCACATCTTTTAATTGACCAGTTAAGATTATTTCACCTTTTCCAGGATATAAATCAACTTCAATTGGTAAAATATCACCACCATATTGAGTTCAAGCTAAACCTGTAACTGCGCCTCTTTGCGGTGCTTTATCAATTTTTGTATAATCAAATTTTTGAGAACCTAAAAGTTCATTAATTAATTTAGGAGTAATTAAAAGATCATTTTCTTTCAATTCACCTTTTAATTTTTTAACAATTATTTTTTTAGCAACTGAATTTGTTTCCCTATATAATTGTCTAACCCCGGCTTCAATAGTATAATGTCTAATAAGTTCTTTTATTGCAGAAGTTTTTCATCTAAATAATGATTTAGGTATTTTTGTTTCATTTAAAACTCTTTTAAGTAAATGTTTTTTAAAAATTTGAATTTTTTCTAATTCAGTATATGAATTTATTTCAACAATATCCAATCTATCTAATAAAGGTTCAGGAATATCATTATAATAATTAGCTGTAGCTATAAAAGTAACATTTGATAAATCATAATCTTCTTCTAAATAATGATCTTGAAATTTATCATTTTGCTCATAATCTAAAACTTCAAGCATTGCAGAAGTAGGGTCACCTTTAAAATCGGCTGACATTTTATCAATTTCATCTAATAAAATAATAGGATTAATCACTCCAGCTTTTTTCATTCCTTGGATTATTTTTCCTGGTTGAGAAGCTATATATGTTCTTCTATGTCCTCTTATTTCAGCTTCATCTTTAACACCACCAAGAGAAATTTTTATTAATTTTCTTCCTAAAGAATCAGCAATTGATTTAGCCATTGTAGTTTTACCAGTTCCTGGAGGACCTACTAATGCTAAAATTGAACCTTTAGCATCTGGATTTTGTTGTTTAACAGCTAAATACTCAATAATTTTTGATTTAGGTTTTTCAAGACCATAATGATCTTTATTTAATATTTTTTCAGCTTTACTAATATTAACTTTCTCTTCATCTTTTTGTCAATAAGGAATATCTAATAAAGTTTCTATATATTGTCTAGTGATATTTGCTTCTTGAGCTTGAGAAGGAGTTTGTTCCAATCTTCTAATTTCACTTAAAGCTTTTTTCTTAATATGTTCTGGATATTTATTTGTATTAACTTTTTTTCTTAAAGATTCTATTTCATCACCTTCACCAGTTAATTCATCTAATTCTGCTTGTGCAGCTTTAATTTGTTCTCTAAGATAAAATTCCTTTTGTTGTTTATGAATTTTATTATTAACTCTTTTTTGAACATCGCCTTTAGCTTCTTTTACTTCTGGTTCTAATGAATTTTCTGTTATTTCAGTTAATTTTTTAATAACATGAAGAAATCTTTCTGAAATAGTAATATCACTTATTAATGGTGATAAATCTTTATTTGATAAAGGTAATAAAGATGCAAATCTATCAATAAAAAGTGAATCACTTAATGTTTTTAGTTCATTAACAGTATCGTTATCAATTTCAAAAGGCAATTCTTCAACATGTTGAATTTGGGATGTTAAAATTTTTCTTACTTTAGAAATTAATTTTTCATCACCATTTTCTATTTCAAAATTTGAATATTCAGCAATTCAAATTTTATTTTCTAATTTTGAAATTTTATTTAATAAAACTCTATCAATTC
Source organism: Candidatus Tyloplasma litorale (assembly GCA_027943885.1). Taxonomy (GTDB): domain Bacteria; phylum Bacillota_I; class Bacilli_A; order Mycoplasmatales; family Hepatoplasmataceae; genus Tyloplasma; species Tyloplasma litorale. The sequence continues at coordinate 129,142 of AP027078.1, read as the reverse complement.
CTTCAAATCAAATTGTTAATTTACCATCTTCATCATTAAATTTTAAAATCTTTGTTCTAATACCAAATAATTTTTTATTAGAATCTTTTTGTAAAAAAGATAAATCATTTGTTGATATTATTATTTTTTTATCATATTTTTCAATAGATTCTTTAATTAAAGAAATTGATCTTGGATTTTGAATTTCAATTTCTTTTATATTTCCTGGTAAAACTATTTTTCTTCTTAAATGTAATATAGGTAATTCTTGTGTTTTCAATTTTTTCTCCTATTTTAAAACAATATTAGGTTATTTTAAAGCTTCAATAAGTTTTTTAAAAATTAAATTTCCTTCTATTGATTCTTTTTTTATTTGTTTTTTCACTTCTTCAATAGTGCTTTTTGCATTATTGGCAAGTTTTTCAAATTCTTTTTCTATTTCTTCATCAAAAACTTTAATATTTAATTTTTCAATTAATTTTGAATAAATTAGTCCATCTGTAATTCTTTTTCTAGAAGATTCCTTTAAATTTTTTTCTTTAAATTCTTCAATTGTTTGTCCAACCATTTTTAAATAATCATTCATTTTCATATTTTGTTGAACAATTTGTGCTTCAACTCTCTTGAATTCTTCTTCTATTTGATCTTTTAAAACTTCATCAGAAATCAATACTTCTGTTTCAGGTAATTTTAAAATTTCATTAATATATTTTCTAAAGAATTTTTCATCAGCTTCTTCTTCTTTTCTATTTTTAATTACTTCTTTAATTTTATTAATTACTTCTTCTTTTGAAGAAAAACCTAAAGAATTTAATTTTTCTTTTAATTCTTCACCTTCTAATTCAACCATATTTTTAATTGAATTTAAAGTTACAGTAAATACAGCTTCTTTATTTGATAATTTTGCTTCAGGATAAGTTTGTGGGAAAGTAACAACAATTTCTTTTGTTTGTCCTTTTTCCATGCCTACAATTTGTGGTTCAAATCCATTAATAAATTGATTAGAACCTAATTTTAAATCATAATCTTTTGATTCTCCACCTTCAAAAGCTTCACCATTTATTTTACCTAAAAAATCAATATTTACAGTATCACCATCTTTAGCTATTTTATTATCAGTTTCTTTTAAAGTTTTTAATAAATCATCAAGATTTTTTAATTCTTTTTCAAGTTCATCTTCTGAAATTTCTTCTACTTTATATTCAATTTTTTCTATTTTGTTTATATCACCAATTTTTATTTTTGGAACAACAAAAGAAAATAATGAAGCGTCAATTGATTCATTTGAAATTGAATTTATAACAAACTTAGGTCTAGTTGCAATTTGCTCTTTAGTTAATAATTCTATTGCATTTGAATATTCTGATTCAATTAATAAATCAGCAGCTTTATTTCAAACTTGAGATTCAGAAATATATTTTTCTGCAATTTGTGAAGGAACATGTCCTTTTCTAAAACCTTTAATTTCTAAATTTTCAATTAATGATTTTTTAGCTTTTTCTATTAAAGAAGCTCATTTTTCGCCATCTTCAATTATTTGAACTTCAATTTTTGTTTCTTTTTTATTTAATTTTAAATTTGCCATTGTTTTCTCTTTCTTTATTTTATTATATTTTATTTAATTAAAATACCTTATAAATTATACTCTAAATTAGATATTATCAAATGTTTTCAATGAATTAAGTTTTTTTTGAACTATTGAAATATCATCAATTAATTCCAGAATTTTATTTTCTTTGAAAATTCTTGAAATTACAAATAAAACAACATCACAATATTCATTTTTTATTTCAAATCCTAAATGTTTAGTTAAATATATATCATTTAATATATCAATACTAATTTCACTTAATGCTGGAAAATTAATTAATTTTTTAGATAAATTATTAATATCTAGTTTGTAATGTTCATTTTTTTTAAAAGAAGAAGAATTTTTAGGATTTCCAAATGGTAATTCTATATTTATTTTATTATTAATTAATAATTCATAAACCATTGCTTTATTTCTTTTATTTTTTGAATTTTCAAATAAATATATTATTTCATCTTTATAATTTTCTAAATTAAATTTGGAAAGATTTTGAATTAAATTTATTGAAAAACTATCTTGATCAAATTTTATTAATAAATCAATTATTTTTTCTAAAGAAAGTGAAAATAATTTTTCTGAATTCATTAAAGGAATTTGATTAATTGCTTCTTTCAAAAAACTTTCAAATTCAATTGGAATATAAGGCATTTTTAATTCCTCATTAATTATTTCCATTGCTTCATCATATTTTAATTCACTAATTAATTTAGATATTGTATTCTTTTTATCTTTATAAAATTCACCCTTCATATTATAAATTTTACTTAAAATAAGTAAAATTTAGATAAAAAAAATGGCGCCCACGAAAGGATTCGAACCTCCGACCCCATGCTTAGAAGGCACGTGCTCTATCCTACTGAGCTACGTGGGCTTAATATATACCAAATAAATAATAACATTTTTATATTTAAAATTGATAAATATTCTCTAATTTTTTTAATTCACCATTTTCTATTTCCATAAATCCATAAGAAGGTTTTGTTCCACCTCTAGGGAATGAAGGTGAACCTGGATTAAAAATAATAATATTATCAATTAAAGATTTTTCGCCAATATGATTATGTCCATGAATAACTATCGAAGCATTATTTTTAATTGCATCTTTAACTGCCATTTTTTTATCAACATATGCCTTAAAACTAGTGTAATAATGTCCATGATGTAATAGTATTCTTATTCCATCTATTTCCAAAATTTTTTTAAGTGGTGATATATTTGGATAATCAGAATTTCCCATAACAACATAATCAAATAAATTGGTTAATTTCTTTTGTTGTTTTATAGAAACCTGAAAATCTCCTAAAAATATTTTTAAATCAACATCTAGATTTTGTTGAATTATTTTATTCATTGTTTTAAGATCACCATGTATATCAGATAATATTAATATTTTCATTTAATTAAGATTTCCTTCTTCATTATTATTTGAATTAATAGTTTTTTCTAAACCCTTATATAAAGGTAAGGTTAATAAATAAATAATTAAAAATTTAAATGGATTAAAAATTAAAGCAATAATCATTCAAGTAAGAGATTCATCAAAACCACCAGTAAAAATAGGAGCAATTACTAAACCATTTATAATCATTGATCATATTGTGCCTAATATTATAACTAGAATAATTCCTAAAAAAGAATAATTATTTTTATTGAATATATAATCAATAAAAAGAACAAAAATTGATTGTAAAAGTAAAAATAATGCGCCAACAGGATTACCATTTGGACCAAAAATTGAAAATCAAGGATAAACAAAACAAATTATTACAGAATTTAATAAACCTATATATCTTCTAGAAATGAAAACAGCTATTAATGAAAATTCCATATTAATCACATCATTAAAAAGAGGAATTTCAAGAATAGCCAACAATGATGCAATTGATAGAAACATTGAAGTTTTTGCTAAATTCTTAATTTTTTTATTCACGATATTTATATTATATATATTATAATAATAACATGTGTGGAGGATTATGAAAATAAATGCAATAATTGAAATTCCAAAAAATTCAAACATTAAATATGAAATCGAAGATGGAAAATTAAAAATAGATAGAATCTTATTTGGTTCTATGAGATATCCATTAAATTATGGATTTTTTGAAAATACATTAGATTGAGATGGTGATCCATTAGATGTTTTAATATTAGCTGATCAATCTTTTTTACCAAGCTCAATTGTTCCAATTAGAGTTATTGGTGCAATGAAGATGATAGATGGAGGGGAAACAGACACAAAAATAATTGGAGTCATTGATGTAGATCCTAGATATAATCACATTAAAAATATGGGTGATATTCCTGAACATATGTTCAAAGAAATGAAAGATTTTTTTGAAAATTATAAAAATTTACAAAATAAAAAATGTAGAATTGAAGGTTTCGAAGGCAAAGAATATGCAATTTCTGAATACAATAAAAGTTTAGAATTATTTAATAAATATGGAAAAATGGATAAGGATAAATTCATAGAAAAAATGAAAATTGAAAATCCAGAAAAATATGATTAATAAAGATGAAATTGAAACAATAATATCAAAATATAGAAAAACTGGTTTACTTAGAAGAGTTTTTGCTTGAAATGATATTTTAAACAATATTGAATCTTCTATTCTAAATGAATTAATCATTAATGAAAAGGAATTCAATTTAATTAATCCAGAAAGAGAAACTGAATTAAAAATAGAAATAGGATTTTTAAAAAAAAGAAATGATGAATTTCAATTAAATGATAATAATTTAAAAAGAGAAATTGAAAAATTAAATACTAATTTGAATTTATTAAATATTGAAAAAAAAGAAATTGAAACTAAATATAATTTATTAATTGAAAAAAATAATGATGAAAAAAATATTAATAATTCATTAAAAAGAGAAATTGAAATAATTAAAGAAGAAATTAGTAATAAAAATTTAGAAATACAAAAAATAACTAATGAGAAAATTCAAATTGAAACTGAATTAGATTTAAAAACTAAATCTAGTGAAGGAAAAGAAAAAGAAAATCAAGAACTTAAAAATACTATTGAAGAATTAAGAAAAAATCACGACATTGAAAAACAAAAAATTCAAGAAGATTTCCAAAGATCAAAAGATGAATTAGAACAGAAAAAAAATGAATTAAGTTTAATGACTAAAGATAAAAATGATCTAAAAAAAGATATTGAAAGCAAAACCAATATGATTTTAGAACATACTAATGAATTAAATAAGGTTTTTAGAAGTTCAGGAAAACAAGGTAAATTTTCAGAAATACATCTAGAAAATATATTACAAAATTATTTTGGAAATCCAGGTGTTCAATGAGTTAAAAATTTACCTGTTGGAGAGGGAAGAGTTGAATTTGGATTAAATTTAGAACCTGGAACAAATTTTGATTCAATAAAATGATTGCCTGTCGATTCTAAATCATTAATACCAAATGAAATTGATGATGATGGAAAATTTATAATTGATAAAAAATACATTTCTAAAGTAAAAGAACAAGGTAAAAAAATAGCAAATAAATATTTAGATAAAGAAAACACTTTATCATGAGGAATAATGGTTTTACCAAGTGAAAATATTTTTAATACATTATTCAATGAAAATCAAGAAATTTTAAAGAAAATGGAAAAAATAAATATCCATATAACTTCTCCAAATAATTTGATAAGTTTCGTTTCAACATTATATAGTTTAAATCAAAAATTTGATTCAATAAAAAATATGGAAAATATAAGAATTTTATTTGAAACAGCAACAAAACATATGATTGATTTCTATAATAATGTGTCAGAAGGTGTTGATAAATTAAATACTGGTTTTAATAAACATATGCCTAATTTCAAAAAGAAAACTGAAGAAGCAATTAAACATTTAGGTGTCAATAAAAAAGTAAAAGAAATAAAAAAATAAGCATTTAAATGCTTATTTTTTTTCTTTCTTTTTGTCATCAAAAACCTTAGATTTTGTTTCTCTTCTTTTTCTTCGTTTTTCTTCGTTTTTTATTCTTTGTAATTCTTTAGCCTTATCTTCTTCGGTCATTGTTCTTCAATCTCGAACATCATAAACTTTTTTTAATTCTTGAATAGTTATAAAAGCTTTATTATCTATTGCAGCAATTTTTTCAACTACATCATACATTTCTTCAATATTAACAATCATTTGTAAAGATTTTTTACTCTCTTTAGAATAACCACCTTGAACATTAAATATTGTGTGTCCTCTATGGTAACTTATTGAATTAAAATAATCTGATATTTTTTCTGTTTTTTGTGTTGTTACAAAAACCTGAACTTTTTTATTTGAAGCATAAATAGCACCAGTGACACTTGAATAAACACCAACAAATAATCAAGAACCAACATAATTAGCAGATAAAAATGTGTTTTGAATAAAATTATCAAAAGAATCAACAACTTCAACATTAGAATTATGAATAGGAATTGTTCAATATCTTATTACTATTCAAACAGTAGTATTGATAATTGTAAAAACAAATAATATAGGAGCTATATTCATATTTTTTTCACGAGCAATAAATTTAGCAACAGGATCTAACCCCATTGTACAAGCACCAACTTTAAAAGCCATACCAATAGCTATACCATATATAAGGCCACCAATTAATGCATACATTAAGACAATAAGGGATTCTGCTGCATCTGTAATGTCATTAGAAATATCTATTATTGAAGAATTAAATCCTGGGACATTAGAAAAAAACATTGAAGCAATAAAATTTATAAAAAAGTAATAAATTGATAAGAAAAAAAACCTTCTTGAATATCATCTTATAGTAAAAATAATAACTGGAATATTGAATAATATATAAATAATTCAATAAATTATTGTATCAGCAGTAGCTCTGCTAAAGTTATCACTCCCTCAATCTCCACCACCATTTACTCAATTACCAGCAATATCATTTATTGTATATGAAATACCATTAGATAACCCTGCTAAACCAGGTACATATAATTGAGCAGCAACAATAAAATAATAAATTGCAAAAGCAGAAATTATTGCAGATGATGTTAAAATAGCAATTGTTTTACTTTTGCTGATTTTTATTTTTGAAGGTTGTAATAATTTTATCTTTCTATTAACCATAATTAATTTACATTAATAATTATATTTTAATATTACACCAAAATAAAAAAATAAACTAAAAGATTTTTTACTTTAAACTATATCAATTTCAAAAATTATTGAATCATTTTCATATTTATCAATTTTTGTTCAAATTATTAAATTTTTATAAGTGTAATTTTGTCCAGGCTCTACATTTTGAATGCCTGAAATAGTTTTAAATCATTGTTCAATATTCATTTCTTTATACTTAATGGGGAAATTTATTTTGGGTTCATAATTTTTCAATCAATAACCTACATTAACATTTGAATTAATTATGTAAGATGAATTATTAATTGTATAAACACCATCTTTTTTAACATCATCCTCATCATAAATTTCTCCTAACATTAATTCTATAATATCCTCTATTGTAACAATACCAAGAAATTCATTTTTAGAATCGATTATAATACCCATTCTTTCTCTTCTATTTCTCAATGTTTCGAAAACATGAAAGGGATTTTCATCTACATCAAATTTTGAAAAATCAAATTGATATTCAATCAAATCTTTAGTTTGATCTTTTAATTTATCAATTAAGTATTTTCTAGCAGAAAATAAGGAAACAACTTTATTATCATCATTTAGAATAGGAAACCTAGTATAATTTTCTTTTCTTAAAACTAAATTAACTTTTGTTTTGTTGTCCTTATCAGACAATGTAGAAACTTTATTTGCAGGGATCATTATTTTGCTAATTTTCATTTCATCAATTTCTAATAATTTTTTTATTATATTTTGTTCAAATGAAGAAGTTATCCCAGCTTCAGTTGCTTGGGAAATGGCTAAATTTATTTCCTCATCAGAATTAAATGCAGAATTATCTTCTTCTTTAATAATTTTCCCAAGAAAAGCAGTTATTGGTTTCATGATCAAATTAACAATATAAAGTGTTCATGATAATTTCATTGTTCCTGATTCAGGAAATTTTTTAGCTAATTGCTTAGGAATTATTTCACCAAAAATAATAACAAATGGAGTCATAATTGAAAATGACATAATTGGACCAATAGATTCTGCATTTTCAGGATCAAAAAATTTATTTGCTATTGCAATAAAAAACACTGTTGCTAAAGTTGTGAATAAAATATTTACAATGTTATTAAATATAACAATTGCAGTTATATGTTCATTGTAGTTTTCAATAAAATGAAGGACTCTATTAGCTTGTTTGTGTGATTTTGAACTATATTTTTCATCATTTGCTATTACCATTAATCTAGTTTTATTAATTGATGATATTGCCATTTCAGAAAATGAAAAAAGTGCAGAAAGAAAAACTAAAAGTAATAATATAATTAAAAATAAAATAAGTAAGTAGGTTTCCAATTTAAATATTCACCTCTTTTTCTATTAAAGAATTTATTATTGATAATATTCTTTTATTTGTATATTTATCTGTTTCTGGATTTTTAGTTCTATCTGTTATTCTATATAAATATTTATTGATTGATAATGAAGAAGTGAATATTGTTGTTTTTTTAGATTTTAATCGATGATCAATTAATGGTAAAAATATATTTTCTTTAAATCAAATAGTTGGCCTTTCAGAACCAACATCATCAATAACCAAAATTTCTGGACTTTTTGCTTGCTCTAGTAAATTTATTTTGTTTTCCACTTTAGAAAATTCTTCTTGTGTTTTAATTATAAATTCCGGTAAATTAATAAATGATACTTTTATTCCTTTAAATGCCAACATATTAAGAAGTGCAATGGAAACAAATGATTTTCCTGTTTGAAAAGAACCACTAATTCAAAATCCTTTAACATTATCAGGCCTCTTATTATTTGAAAAAGCATCAAAAACTCTTTTTATTTCTGGATATAAAAACTTTTTGTTATTGGTTCATTTAACATCATTTAAATCTATTAAATATTGTTTTTCCAAATCCTTAGGTAATTTATAAATATAATTTTGTTTAATAGTTTCTATTTTATACATTTCCTTTGTTTCTTTAGTGTTAGGAACATAATTTCAAGTTAGTTCATTGTTAATTAATTTTAATTCAATTTTATAATCATTATTAATATTTTCAGGATCTAAAGCAGATAAAATTAATGGTAAATTTTTCAATAGAAATTCATCGCTGCAATCTTTTAAAACATTACTTATTTCTTTATTTTTATCTATTATTTTTCTTAATTTAATTATTTCCATATTATTCAAACCTCTCAATTTTTATATTAGAATTATTTTTACTATTTTTATTATTTTTCAATTTATAAGAAGTTTTTAAATGTTGAACAATTTTTTCTGAAGAATCTAAATTTTCTTTAACTATTGTTTCAGCTATTTTATAAATATATTTATTATTTATAATTCCATCATTTATTATCATGGAATAATCTATTAAAATATTAATTTTAAAATCATCCAAGTTATATTTTGTTTTCAATTTTAAAATCATTTCAATTTCACTATTTAATAAATTTCTATTTTTTTTATATAAAATAAAATTTTTAGGTGTTACTTTTTTTAAAAAATCCAATTTAGTTCTAATATTTGAATCAAATAAATCTATTAAATTTACTTTATTCTTATAATTTTTTTCTAAATTATTTATTAAATTATTTATATTAAAATTTTTGTTTTGATTTTCCTTTATTATTTCAATAACCAAATCAAAAGAATTTATATAATTAATAGAAACAAAATCTAACAATTTTTTTTCCAAATCAATAGTTCAAAATTTACTTAAGTCAACATCTCTTGATTTTAATATTTTTTTTACTAAATCAAAATCATAAGAAACATTAAAATAATTATTTAGTAATTCAGAATCTCTACTTACTGTTAATTCAATTTTGCTTGTTATTTTTTCAAATTTTTCAAATTCAAAATTACTTGTTAAAGAAAATTTTGAATTATTAATCATTAAATCATCATTACTTATTTTATTAGAAAGCATATTTATCATTTGTTTAGAAGAATTAAATTCCTTAGAAGTTAAGGGTTTTTTAAGATTAAAAATAAAATGATCTTGAAAAAAATAAACTTCTAGTAAATTAATTATTTCTAAATTTTTTATTGCAGCTTCTATTTTAGAAATTGATAAATTCATAATCGAAGTGATTCTATCTATTGGAATAAATTCTTCTTTTACTAATTTATTTTTAGATTCAGAAATCAAAAATAAATATAAAGAAAATGCATTAACTCTAATTAAAGGCAAGTAATATAAAACCAAAATGTCATTCATTGATGAATATTCTTCGAATGACATTTTGGATTGGTATTTAGAATTCAAACTAAAATTTTTATTCATTATTTAATAAACTTAATATTTTGTCAATATCATTATTTGTTATATTTTCAGTTGTATCTATTACTAAATCAAATTTAATATCTATTTTTTTTCAATCATTAATAATTTTATTAATAAATATTGGATTTTCTATTTTTTTAGATATAAATCTATTTCTAATCACTTCATCTGAAGCTTTAACATAAACTAATTTATCATATTTAAATTTAATATGAGAATTTGAAACAATTGGTAATTCTGCTACATAATTATCTTTATCTTCAAGGTAATTATAAATTAATGGATGAATTAATGAATTCAATTTATTTATATTATCAGAATTTTCTGAACATCATTCTGCTAATTTTCTTTTGTTAACTTTAGATTCTCCAACAAAATCATTTCCTAATTCTTTTCTAATAATTTCATAACCCAACTCACCTTTTTTATAAATATTATTAACAAATACATCTGCACTAAATACTTTTATATTTTTTTCATTTAATTTTTTTAATATTGTTGTTTTTCCAGAAAGTGGTGATCCTACTAATACTAAAATCATTTTCTCTCCAATTTATTTGCCAAAGAATGTATTGAATAATATCTTAAAAAATTTATTAATTCATCTTTAGAAGGTATTTCAAAAGATAAAGATTCAAAATTTATATTAATATCATCATTTGTCATTATTGTTGCAATTTTTTTACATAATCTTCCCATTTCAATTCCTTCTTCCAATTTACTTTTTAAAGAATTAGATAATTCATTTTTATTCTCATAAATGTTTTCTAATGTTCCATATTTTTTAAGCAATGAAACTGCACCTTTTTCACCTATTCCTTTTATTCCTTTTAAATTATCAGAAGAATCACCCATTATGCCTTTTAATTCTATGACTTGATTAGGATTTAAGCCATAATACAATTCATTAAAATTAAATTTATTATAATTAATCATTTCTGAAACTCCTGTTTTTGATATATGAATACTTATATTATCATCAACTAATTGAAGAAGATCTTTATCTGAAGTTATTATTTCAACTTTTATGTTTTGTTTAGAAAATTTTTTGGCTAAAATACCAATAATATCATCAGCTTCATGTTTTATTGAAGAAAAATGTTTTATTCCCATCATATTTAAAAATTCAACAATTAAAGGTTTTTGAATAATTAATTCTTCAGGCATTTTTTTACGATTATCTTTATAAAAAGAAAAACTTGTTCTATATGTTTCCAAACCTTTCTTATCAAAAGCCACAAATATATTGGCATTTTCAAATATTTCTATTAAATTTATTATCATTGTGGAAAATGTTCTTAATGCATTTATTGGATTTCCACGATCATCCCTTCCTGATTGTTTTTCTAAAAGAAAATATGATGCATAAAATGATTTATACAATAAAGAATTTCCATCAATTAGTAAAACTTGCTTTTTATTTTTCATTTTCTATTTCCTTTATATTATTAATAATTATCCCAGGCTTTCTTTTTAAATCCATTTTTCCTTGAAATAAGAGAATTTTGGAAATTGCAATTTTATCAATGAATTTTTGATATACTCTAGGTCAAAAAGTTGCATTAATTTTATTTTTACCATTATTTAAATCTATAAAAGCCATTTTTTCTCCATTTTTAGTAGTTATTTCTTTTATAGAAATAATTTCAGCAATAAAAACAACAACTTTATCTTGTTCATATTCATCTAAATCGTCTATAATTTTTTTATTTTTTAAATTTTTTTCTACTTCTCTAATTCTTTTCATTAAATCATTAGAATTTAATGAAAATCCAAAAACTTCACTAAAATATTCTTTTTCATAAGGAGAATGATATATTTGAATTTTAGGTTTTGGAATTATTGAATCATCATAAGTTAAAGTTTCATCATCATTCTTTACTGTAATTAGTTTTAATCATTCCTCTATTGTTTCAAGATTTCCTAAAAGTGTTTGTTTATTGAAATTCAATTCTCTTAAAGCATTAGATTTTATTAAAATAATTAATACATTAAATGAAACTCCTGCTTTTGCTGCTTCAATAAAAAAATCATAAATGGTTGTTGTTTCTTTGTTTATTTTAGATTGTAAATTTATTATATTTTTTATTACAGAATCACCTATTTTTTTTATAGATTTAAATCCCATAAATATTTTATTATTTATTATTGAATAGTTAGATGAAGAATTAAATATAGATGGTTCACAAACTTCAATATTCATATCTTCGCATTCCAAGATATATTCAGGAGTTTTAGAATTATTGCCAATAACTGAATTTAATAATGAATTCATAAATTCTAATGGATAATTTATTTTCAATCATGTAAGTCAACAAGAAATAATTGTATAAGAAAAAGCATGCGATCTATTAAATCCATAATTAGAAAATTCAACAATTAAATCATAAATTTTTTTTACATCTTCTTCTTTATAATTATTTTCAATGCCACCATTAAAGAATTCTTCTTTTAAAGATTTAATTGCATTTAAATCCTTTTTACCAATTGCTCTTCTTAAAATATCAGCTTTAGCCAAACTAAATTTAGAAATAATTTGTACTAATTCAATTATTTGTTCTTGATAAACAATTATTCCATAGGTGGATTCCAAAATTTTTTTTACTTTTTCATCAAGATATTCGATATTTGCCACTTTTGCTTTTCTTGCCACAAATTCAGGAATCATTTTACTAGGTCCTGGTCTAAATAAAGAAGTACTTGCAACAACCTCTTCAAATTTAGATACATTTATTTTTTTTAAAACAGAACGCATACCTGGTGATTCTAATTGAAAAATCCCAGATGTTTTACCTGAGGCTAAATATTCATAAATTTTTTCATCATTAAAATCAACATCTCTATTTAAATTGATTTTTATTGAATTATTTTGTTCAATTTGATGAATTGTTTCATTTATAAAAGAAAGATTTTTTAATCCTAAAATATCTATTTTTAATAAACCATTATATTCCATATAATTCATAGGATATTGTGTCTGAATTATATCACCATAGCCTTCTTGAATCGGAATTGATTTATAAATTTTCTCATCTGAAATTACTATTCCTGCAGCATGTGTTGAATATTGTCTTGGAAGTCCTTCTATTAATTTTGCAGTATTATAAATATCCTCTAATAATTCAGATTTTAAAATAGCTCTTCTAAAAGCTCCGTTTTTGTTTTCATAAGCTTCTTCTAAAGTTTGTTTATCAGAAAGGAGTTTTGTTATGTTATTTGCTTCTAAAGCAGATAATTTTTTTATTCTAGCAACATCTTTAAAAGACATTTTAGCTTTTAAAGTTTGAAAAGTTATTATTTGTGCAACATTATCTTTCCCATATTTTTCTACAATATAATTAATAACCTCATCTCTTCTTGTATCTTCAAAGTCAATATCAATATCAGGCATTGATATTCTTTCAGGATTCAAAAATCTTTCAAACAATAAATTATTTGCTATAGGATCTACAATAGTTATGTTTAATAAAAATGAAATTATAGATCCAGGTGCTGAACCTCTTCCTGGGCCTACAAATATTCCTTTATTTTTAGATCAATTAACAATATCTGAAACTATTAAAAAATAATTTTCAAATTTCATTTTTTTAATAATTGAAAATTCATAAGAAGTTCTTTCTATATATTTTTTTCTATCTAAATTTTTATTAATTTTTAAATATTTTGAAAGTGATTGCTTTAGTAATTTTTCTAAATATTTAGTAGAATCAACTTTTTTACCCTTAACCTTAAAACTAGGCAAGACATTTATTTTTTCCGGAATAACTAAATTAACTTCATCTATTATTGAATCTACCTCTTTTAATAATTCTGTGCCATTAATTAATTCAAATTCTTCTCTATTTAAAAAATGACTTGAAGCTTCTGAGAATTCTTTGTTACTTACAGAATGAAATATTTTTAAGGATTCAACATCGCTTATTTTTTTATACAAAACAGGAATAAAATAATTTTTTGGTTTTATTAAATTTGAATAATCAATAACAAGTTCTTTTTTCAATTGAATGAAAGAAGAAATTCTAATTAATTCTTTATATCCTTTATAATTTTTGGCAATAATAACTTCATTAAAATTTTCATATTCTATTTGAATACCAATAATAGGTTTTATATTATTTTTTAAGCATAATTCATAAAATTTAGAAGCTCCATACATTATATTTTTATCAATTAAAAAGGCATTTGAAAACCCATTTTTTATTGAAAAATTTATTATATCTTCAATTTTTAACAATGAATTAAAAAAAGTGTATGAAGACCTAGTTAATAGATTAGGATTTTTCATTTGCCATCACCATTAACTTTTTAACAATTAATGGAAACTCCTTTTTATTTTTAAAAGTAAAGCCAGAAGCCATTTCATGACCGCCGCCACCATATTCTTGTGCTAATTTATTAATTGCTCTTTTTTTGGATCTTAAAGATGCTTTTCACACACTATTTTTTTCATCAAAAGATGCATAAACAGCATATTCAACTTCTTTAAATGACATTAATAAAAATATAAGTTGTGAAGCAGTATCGTAATTAACATTAAATTTTTTATGAAGACCTTTTGGCATCATATATCAAGAAACTTTATTTTTAAATTCTAAATTAGAAAGAATGTGACCTTGTATTCTTATAAAATTTATATCTCTATCATTTAATGCATTAACAATTTTTTGTGGTTTTGCACCTTTTTCTAATAAAAAACTTGCTTCTTGAAAAGTACGATAACTAACAGAACTAAATGAAAATCTACCACTATCCGTGATAATCCCAGTTAAAAGATAATCAGCAGATTTTTTATTTACTTTTAATTTATTTTTTCTTGCAAATCTAGAAATTAATTCACAAGTTGAAGAAGCATCAGATTCAACTCATTCTAAATCACCATATTCTTCATTAGTTTTATGATGATCTATTTTAATTACTTCATTGCCTCTAAAAAATTCTTCACCTTCAATTCTAGAAATATTAGCAGAATCTAAAACAATAACTAATGAATTATTATATTTTTTCTCATTAACTTTTTCAAAAGAAGATTTAAATATGTTTTTCAAAGGTGTTTCTTCAAATTCGCTTGAATCTCCAATTGCATAAACAAGTTTTTCTGGAAAATTAATTTTTAAAATTTCTTTTAAACCTAATTGTGAACCTAATGCATCGCCATCTGGTTTAGAATGTCTATGAATAATGATTTTATCATATTTTTGAATTTTTTTTAATACATATTTAAACATCATAAATCTCCTTAATATCAATAATTCTAGTTTCCTCTTTTAAAATTTTAAACAATATATCATCCATATTTGTTAATTTACTTTCTAAGTCTTGAACCATTTCTTTTTTAGGAAAAATTATAGGTTTTTTAGGAGTAAATAATGAACACATATCATCACCAGGGCGAATTGATATTTTATAAGTTCCTATTTTTTCAGCTATTCTAATTATCTCATTTTTACTCATGGATACCAAGGGCCTGATAATTAATTGATCTGTAGCATTATCTATTTGAGTCATGGATTCTGGTGTTTGTGAAGCAACCTGACCTAAAGAATCACCAGTTATCAAGAATTTATAACCATACTTCTTTGAAATAATTTGTGCAAATTTAACAAAAAATCTTCTTAATAAAGTTATTCTATAAGAAGAATCTTTCAATTTAGAAATTTCTTCTTGAACTTTTTCAAAATTTACAAAAATTATTTTTCCATGAATACCATTGTATTCATCAACTTTTATTGCTAAATCTTTTATTTTATTAATAACATTTGCTTCTGATGTTCTAGGAGTTAAAAAAGTTATAAATGATACATTTACTCCTCTGGTTACTGTTTTAAAAGCTGCAACAGGTGAATCAATTCCTCCTGATAATAATGTTAAAGCTTTACCATTAACACCTGCTGGTAAACCATATATTCCAATTTTCTTTTCAAAAAAAAATATTGCAATATTTTTTTCTATTCTTAAATTTATATCTATATCATAATTCGAAAGATCAACAATAAAACCTAATTTTTCAATAGCATATCAAGCTAATAAATTAATTAATTTTGATTTATCATCAAATTCATCATTTTGGATAATTTTTAAACTAATTCTAAATTTAGTTCCTTTTTGAAAATTAGATAATTTTTCTTGTAAATTTTTTAAAATATTCTTTTCATTTGCTTCAAATTTATAATAATAGGAGTAAGATGAAATACCAACTATTTTGTCCATTATTTCAAAAACTTCTTCTAAATTATGATCTGAATAAATTTCAATTTTGTCTTTAGCATTTTTAACTTCTGCTTTTATTTTTTTATCTTTTAATTTATTTTTTATATTTCTAATTAAAATTTTTACAAATTCTTTTTTATTTCCACCTTTTAATGAAAGTTCTGAAAATTTGACAACAATATATTTATTATTTAATTCCATAAAAATTAATTACCTCCTTTATTTTTTTCAATGATTCACTATATTTTTCATTTTTAAATTTTAAATATATTAAATCTAATTTTTCATCTAATTTAAAATTATTACCCTTATATCTATTTAAAAAAATAATACATTCCTCTATAAAAAATATTTCAAAAGAATTTGATATAGAAATTGATAATAATTCTTCAATATTAAAATAAAGTTCATTTATTAGTGATATTTCATTTTTATTTAAAAATCTTTTATTATTTTTAAATTTTTCTCTTATTAAATAAAAATTTCCCTCTAATAATTTATATTTTTTTTCTAACTCTTCTTTAAGAATTCCATCCAATTTAGAAATATTAAATTCTATTTTTAATAAAAAAATATTCATATTAAGAATTTTTTTATTCACCATATTATTAATTGAATTTATTTGAGAAATGTCCTTAAGTTTTTCTTTTAAAAAATCTTTATATTTTTTAAAAGAAATAATTGTTTCTAATAAAAAAATTTGTAATTTTATTCAATCAAATTCATTTTTTTCAATAGAAATCATTTTGTTAAATTTAATGTATTTTTTATTAAATTCTTCCTTTAATATATCCATTTCATTAAAAATTTCTTCTTGATTTGCAAATCTTTGTTTTTTAATTTCTTCTAAAAATAAAGAATTATTCTCTTCAACATATTTTTTAAATAAATTTACATCCTTATATTCTTTTTTAAGAAAATTAGTATATTCATAATTTAAATATGTTTTAATTTTGATTTTATTTAAAAATTCATTCATTTTTTTTAAAATTATTTTTGAATTATCAATATTCAAATTAATTAATTCATTTTTTAATTTTATTTTATATTCTTTTATATCTAATAATGTTTTCTCAATTTGATCTTTTATATTAGATAATTCTTTTTCATTATCTTTTAAGAAATTAATAATTTTTTCTTCTTCAATTATTAATTTATCTTTAACATATGCTAAATATATTTCTAAAAATTTAAAATTTATTATAAATTTCTTTATATTTTTAAAGAGTATTTCCTTTAATGAATCAAATTCATCATTAAAAATTTTTCCATCACTGTTAAAAATAATTTTTTCTAAACTTTTTATATTTATTTTAATTTTAAAAAGATCATTTTTTAAAATTTCTGAATCTTTTATTATTTTTTCTTCAGAACTTGAAATTTTATTATAAAAATAATCCAATTTTTCTTTTAATAAAACTACTATTGATTTATAAATTTGTATTTCAGATGTAGCTTCAATAGATGAAAATCTAATTTCCAAATAATTTTTTTCATATTCAATAATCATTTTAATTATTTTGTTATAACTTAAATTAAATAATGCAAAAGATTTTGGAGATGTTTTACTTGAAATTTTTTTCATTAAATTCAACTTTAATTTAATTTTTTTATAATCAATATTCTCTAATTCATTTATTCTTTCAATGATTATTTTAATTTCTGAATTATTTTTTATTTTTTTAGGTAAAGAATTTATTTTTAGTTTTAATTTATGAGGTGGGAAAAAATTTAAATTCTTTTGAATTTTATTAATCCTATTATTTCTTTCATAAAAAATAGTTAATTTATAAATTAAAAAATTAAAAATTATTAATAAAATAAATATTAATAATAACACAAATGCAATAAAAAACATATAATGTAATTTTATCACTCTTATTATATTAATAAATAAATAAGGTATAATTATATGGCATGAAATCAGCACTTGTTACTATTAACTAATGATTATTGACAATTGTGTGTTGCTATTAGATAAGCTGTAATATCGAAAGCATTAACATAATCATTGTTTTTAGGGGACAAGATTTTATGTTTATAAATATACAGAATTAAATAAAAGGAGTAAATATATGTCAAGATATACTGGACCTAATAATAAAAAATCAAGAAGACTTAAATTTTCTATACTTGAAAATAATAAAGAATTTATTAAAGGTAAAAAAAGAACAGTTTCTCCTGGACAGCATGGTGCTAAAAACCAAAAACTTTCAAACTATGGATCACATTTATATGAAAAACAAAAAGTAAGATTTATGTATGGTTTATCTGAAAAACAATTAAAAAATACTTTTGAAAAAGCAACAAAAATGAAAGGTGTTTTAGGTACAAATTTATTAATACTTTTAGAATCAAGATTAGATAATATTGTTTATAGAGCAGGATTAGCAAATACAAGAAGACAGTCAAGACAATTTGTTAATCATGGATTAATAAAAGTTAATGATAAAAAAGTAGATATACCTTCATATAATGTGAAAGTTGGGGATGTAATTTCAGTTAAAGAAAAACATTCAGAAAATTTCTTTATGAAGGATAACCTTTTAAAACGTATGCCTGTTGAATTTGTTTCTTTTGATGCAAAAGAAATGAAAGGTAAATATGAAAGATTACCTGAAAGAGAAGAGTTGTCAGGACAAATAAACGAAGCTTTACTAGTAGAGTTTTACAACAAATAACAAAATATTTGTTAAATATAAAAAAAACAAGTTCAAATTTGAACTTGTTTTTTTTAATATTCTATTTTCTTTTTCCTCTATAAACAATTCTACCCTTAGTTAAATCATAAGGCGATACTTCTACAGTTACCAAATCACCCATCACTATTTTTATATAATTTTTTCTAACCTTACCTGAAACATGGCAATGTAAAATATGGCCATTATCTAATTTAACTTTAAAATCTCCACCAGGTATTACTTGAATAATATTTCCTGTAATTAACATATTTTCTGACATTCTTCTTATTTCCTCCCTTATTTGGTTAATATTTCACCACCTTCTTTAGTTATTAATATTGTATGTTCATAATGAGTTGTTAAATCTTTATTTTTACTTCTAACAGTTCATTTATCTATAGGATCAATAAATAAATCATCTGGTCCATCTATAAACATAGGCTCAATACAAATTGTCATTCCTTCTTTTAATTTCATTCCTCCTTTAAATTCATAATTTGGAACAAAAGGTTCTTCATGCATTTTTGTGCCTATTCCATGACCAACAAAATCATGAGCAGAAGAATATCCATTTTTTAATGCAAATGATTCAATATGTTTACCTAGTTCACCTAAAGTAATTCCAGGTTTTGCAAATTTAATTGCTGAATTTAAAGCATTTTTAGTTACATCTATTAATTTTTGTGCTTTAGAGGAAACCTTGCCAACACCAACTGTAAATGCTGCATCACCATATCATCCATTTTTCTCAACACCAACATCAATGGAAATAATATCACCAGAATTTAATCTGTAATTAGAAGGTATACCATGAACCATAACTTCATTGACTGAAGAACATATAGCAGCAGGGAATCCATCATATCCTTTGAAAGCAGGTTTTCCCCCTTCATCTAATATTATTTTTTCAGCTAAATCATTTAATTCTATTAAAGAAATATTGGGTTGTATTATTTTTTTTAATTCCTTATGAACTAAAGCAACTATTCTTCCTGCTTCTTTCATTTTTGATATTTGGTGTTTTGTTTTAACTAAAGCCATTTTTATTTTTTAAATGCTTTTAAGTATTTTTGAAATAATACTTTCAGCATCATCATCTCCTTTAACAACTATTAAATTATTTTTTTGGGTAAAGTATTTTATTAAAGGAGCAGTAACTTTTTCATAAGTTTCCAATCTAACTTTAACATTTTCTTCTCTATCATCTTTTCTTTGGATAAGCTCTGAATTATCATCATCACATTTTCATTCAATCTTTGGTTTAAGAGTTAATTTATTATAAGTACGCCCACATTTATCACAAACCATTCTTGAAGTCAAACGTTTTATTATTACATCTTTTGAAATTTCAAAATAGATTTCTTTAAGATTAGTTATGCTTTGCTCTTTTAATCATTTCTCAAGAAAAAATGATTGATCAATATTTCTTGGATAACCATCTAAAATTATATTTTCACTATTTAAATCAAATTTTTCTAAAGCATCTTTAGCAACTTCTCATGTTGTTTTATCATCAACTAAATTACCTGAATTTATAATTTGTTTTACTTTTATCCCTAATGGTGTTCCATTAGAAATTGTTTTTCTAAAAATATCACCTGTTGATATATGTTTAAAATTATGATTTTGAACCATTTTTTCTGAAATTGTTCCTTTTCCTGAACCAGGAGGACCTAAAAATATTAGTATCATTTTTTTCCTTTCTTAATCAAATAAAATTGTCTCACTATTTCCCTTTTTATTTGTTTCTTTTTGATAAATTTTTGTTTTTTGTTGAACTGTTGATTCTGCTGCAATTATCCTTGCATTTATTTGTTCTCATGTATCAATAGCAACAGAAATCAAAATAATCATCGAAGTACCACCAACAGCTATTTGACTTGGGATACCAATAAATGTTAATAAATAAGGCATTATAGCTATAGTCGTTAATTCAATAGCTCCTATTATGGATAATCTAGTTACAACTTTTGAAATATATTTTTCTGTTTCAAGACCAGGTTTAACACCTATTATGAATGTTGATGATTTTTGAAAATTTTCTGAAGTTTCAAGTGAATTAATATTTATATGAGAGTAAAACATTGTAAATAAAAATAGCAAAGCTGCATAAAAACAAATACCAAATGGTGCTGTTAGTGAAAAATTATCTATTACTCAAGTTGCTCCTTGTGTATCACTAAAAAATTGGGCAATTGTTCCTGGTAAAGACATTATTGCAGATGCAAATATAACTGGGATTACACCAGCAGGATTAACTTTAATTGGTAAATATGTTTGTTTATCATTAACTAAATTTAATCCTTGTCCTGTTTGTTGAATAGGTAATCTTCTTTCAGAAGTTTCAAAAAATGCAATTATTCAAATTAAACCAAATGTAAATAAAAGATAAAAAATAAAGTTCATTACACCAAATAATATTTGTTCAGCAACTTCTGAAGAACCAACAAAGAAGCTAAATTGATTTATAAGCATTGTTGGAATTTTTGAAACTATACCAACAACAATAATAATTGAAGTCCCATTACCTACTCCTGAAATAGTAATTTGATCAGCAATTCATAAAGAAATCATTGATCCAGAAACCATTATTAAAGTTAACATAAAATAACCTGAAGCTCCACTATATTGCTCAATTTCAAGATAACCTGAAGCAGACAATGCAGAAATTATTGCAAGTGATTGTATTGTTGCAATAAATATAGTTAAATATCTTGTTATTTTTTCTGACTTTATTCTTCCTTTTTCACCTTGTCTATTTAATCTTGATAAATAAGGAATAATATCAGAAGAAAGTAATTGAATAATAATTGATGCTGTAATATATGGAGAAACTCCCAATGAAAATATTGAGAATTTAGTTAGTCCACCACCACCAAGTATGTTCATTATTCCAATAAAGGACACTGAATCAAATGCCTCACTAGAATTAATACTAGTTCCTGGAATTGTTATCATAATCCCTAACCTAAATAAAAGAACAAAGGCAATCATTATTAAAAGTCTTTTTGCTATTTTTCAGTTAGTAAAAATTGATTTAAATATTCGCATATATAAATAAATTATACTAAATTCTTTTTAAAAAAACTATAAATAAATATAAGCAAAAAGAAGATTAATTCTATTTAATCTTCTTAATTTAAAATTTTTTTAGGAATTTTTCACTTTTATAAGTTTTTCTGATTGATAAAAATATACAAAAGTTAATAAACCTATTAATAAATCAGTTATTGGTAATGCTAAAAACATTCCTAAATTAGCAGATTCAGTTTCAAAGGAAGTAATGTTGTCATTAATAATGTTATATTCTCAATTACTATGAACTAAATCAGCAGCCAAAAACCCCATGATCAATATGATTGGAAGAAGTAAAATTATTTTACCAAATAATATGATTGATGTCTTTTGATTTTGTCCTAAGGATTGAATATAAGCACCAGACATTTGAATTCCACTAGCTATAGGAAATGAAATAAATAAGATTCCTGTAATTAATCCAGCAACAGCCATTCCATTAGTAAATATTTGTGCTCCATCTAAATATCTTCCAGCATTTATAAAGAATCCAGTTGTAATGTAATCAACAGCACTACCATCAACTTTATAAAAAACACCAATAACTTCATTTCTAAAAATAACAATTAAAATAGTAACCATAAATGAAAATGACATTGCAAATCCATAACCTCAATTTCTTGCTTTTCTAACATTATTCATATCACCTTTAATATAGTTATATTCAACTATTGGTTTCATTGATTGAGCAGCAGCAATAATAATTAAATTACAAAATATAAAAACAGAATTATAACCTTGATAAACAGAGGTGTAATTAGTAACATCATACATATTACCATAATTAGTAATACCGATTGAAAAAGTGAATAATAATAATGTAATAGCAGTAATAACTTGTAACATCATTATCGATACTCCACCAATAAATGTTTCTTTCATAATATGATTAGAATGTGATCAATCTAGTTTTTTTGCTTTAACATCTGCTCTAAATTGAAAGTATCATCAATAAATAGCAGCTGTTGCATATTGACCAACTACTGTTGCAATTGCAGCTCCAACAACATTCATTTTAAGAACAATGATAAATAAAAAATCTAAAAAAATATTTGTAACTAATCCCACAGCTGAAAATGATGTTGCATATTGTGCTTTACCTTGAACTCTTAACATTATGACACCAGCAGACATATAAATATATGGTATTGCTCCAAGTGCTTGAATTCTTAAATATCAAGCAGATTGAGAAAGAATATGTCCATTAACATATTTATAAGTAGCAGATGTAATATTATTTGCATCAACTGATCAATTACTATCCATTAATGGATTTGCAAATCAAGCATCTAAATAATCTTTTTGAAAACCTGAACCCAATCAAACTAAAACCTTAGCAAAAATCAATATAATAATCATTATTAATAATCCACCATAAATTGATAAAGGCATGTATGAATTCATAGTTTTTTGTTCACCAATTTTATCATTATTGGCCATTTGCTTAGTCATAATTGCTGAAAGACCTCCACCTATCGAAAGACCAATACCAATTATTAAAAAAGTATATGGCATTGCATAGGATATTGCAGCAGGACCTAAAGCTGCATAAGAAGAATTTTCTGCAATCAATGAGTAATCTGAAAAATTAAAAACTGACGAAGCTTGAAAACCATGAGAAACAAAAAATGTATCAAAAACTATAAATGTTCCGGCAATAACTTGAGCTATTAATGTAGGTATCAAAATAGAAAGAAATGTTTTCCGCACATTCTTAGAACCTAAATTAAATTTTTCTTTTGTTTGAACCACTTCTTTTTCTGTATTCATAATAATATTTCTATATTATACATTTTTTAAAAAAAATGTTTGTAATTTATTTTGTATATCATGAGTTTCAGCATTAGATTTACCAAAAACATCAAAATAAATTCTTAAAACAGGTTCAGTTCCTGAAGGTCTTAAGGTCACTCTATGAATATCATTAAATTCAAACATAATAAAGTTTTCCTTATCAAATTTTTTATAACCTTTACTAAAATCAATAATATTTGTTAAAACTAATTCATCAACACTTCATCCTTTTTTAATTTTTCTAAATTCCTCTAATATTTTATTTAGTTTTTCAACGCCATTAAATTCATCAAATTTAATTTGTTTTTGTGGAGAATATCAATATCCAAATTTTTTATAAATATTTTCTAAACCATCAACTAGTGTTTGTCCTTTAGATTTATATTCATCAACAATTTCAATAACTTGTGCTAATGCTTGAAAAGAATCTTTATCTCTTGTAAAACTTCGAACAGTTGAACCATAAGATTCTTCTCAAACAAATAAACATTCATTACCTTTCATTTCATGTTTAAATGCTTCTGAAATCAATCATTTAAATCCAATTAAATTTTCATAAATTTTAATGCCATAACTATTGATTAATGCTTCTGAAGATCTTGAAGTAACAACTGATTTAACAACAAAATCTCCTAAATTTATGTATCCTAATTTTTTTAAATGCCTTAATTTATATTCGATTTGAATTAAAGGTAATTCATTTCCATCAATATGTACTCATTTTCCATTATGCTTCACTTCAATACCAAATCTATCAGCATCTGGATCAGTACAAAATAAAACATCAGCATCATATTTATCACCATATTCTCTTGCTAAAATAAATGATCTTGGATCTTGTGGATTTGGAGATTCAGTGTTTGGAAATTCAGAATCTGGGTTTAATTGTTCTTGAACAAAATAATGTTCCACATTCATTTTATCAAGAATTTTTGATGCCAATTTTCCTGCTGTTCCATGTTGTGAAGTAAATACTACTTTTATTTTCTTTTGGCTATCAAACTTTTTAAAAGGAATCATATTTAAAATCATTTGAACATATTGACTTTCTA
The DNA here is from genome assembly GCA_027943885.1 of Candidatus Tyloplasma litorale. Taxonomy (GTDB): domain Bacteria; phylum Bacillota_I; class Bacilli_A; order Mycoplasmatales; family Hepatoplasmataceae; genus Tyloplasma; species Tyloplasma litorale. Next base: position 104,373 of record AP027078.1, on the reverse strand, counting down.
TACTTTCAGAAAGTTCATAAATATTCCTTGTTGATTTTTTTATTGAAAAAATATCTTTTATTTTTTCAGATTTTTTAATTATAAAATTTGTATCACTTGGAAGCATTTGTGTTCCAGTATGATTATAAACTTTCATACCATTATATTCAGAAGGATTGTGAGATGCTGTTATATTTATACCTCCTAAATAATTACCTTTTGCTATTGTAAAAGATAATAATGGTGTTGGTTGTAAACTATTATCTTTAAATAAAAAAACTGGGATACCCAATGCAGAAATTACTTCGGCTGCCGTTTGAGAAAATAAAATATTATTTCTTCTATTGTCATGAGCAATAACAATTCCATTTTTAAATGATTGTTTTCCATATTTAGCTATAATTGTTTGACCAAATGCCAAAGCATATTTAGCAACAATAAATTCATTTAAAACATTTGTTCCATAAAACATTTTACTTCTTATTCCAGCAGTACCAAATTTAAGATCACTTGAAAAATAAAGTTTTTTATCTTCCTCTGAATAATTCTCTATTATTTCCACAATATTTTTAGGGGCATTTTCAAATCAATATTTATAATTATCTTTTCAATTCATCTTGTCATCTCCTTAATTATTAATAAAAATCCATTACTAAAATTGAAAAAATTTTAATAATGGAGGAGCGGATCGGATTCGAACCGACGATCGGAGAGTTGCAGTCACCTGCCTTACCACTTGGCTACCGCTCCAAATATAACCAATTATAATTTATATAAATTATAATAATTTTGAATAAAAAAGTAATTTTAAATTGAAAAAAACCACATAAAGTGGTTTTTATCTTTGTTTAGGATTGCCAACCAAAAGTTCACAATCACCAATTAAATTAATTTTTTTTAATTCATTTGAAGTTATTATTCCTGATTCATATGATTCTAATTTTTTATTATTTATAATTACATTTCCTTTTATAACTGTAATTAGTAAAAAGTTCTTTTTATTTTTTTCAAAAGATAAAGTTTTTTTATTATTGATAATTCATTTTTCAAGAGTAAATATTTCATTTTTTATTAATGAATATCTTTCAAAATTTTCGCTTTCCTCAATTAAAGTTCTTTTTATTTTTTTAGGATTTAAATTATAATCAATAACATCAAGAGATTTTTCAATATGAAGTTCTCTTTTATTTCCATTATCATCAACTCTATCAAAATCATATAATCTATAAGTAATATCAGAAGATTGCTGCAATTCATAAACAACTGTATCTTTTAAGATTGCATGAACAGTGCCTGCTTTAATATCAAATAAATCATCTTTTTTTATTGAAGTAGTTTTTAAAAAATTATTTCAATCCTTGTTTTGGATCATTTCTAATGCTTGTTTTTTATTTTTAGCATTAGTTCCAATAATTATTTTTGTATCCTTTTGAGCATCGAGTACATATCAACATTCTGTTTTTCCAAAAGGATAATTCTCTAATTTTTGAGCATTCTCATCATTTGGATGAACTTGAATGGATAAATTATCATTTGCATCAAGAATTTTAGCTAATAATGGAAATTCCTCAGAAGGATAATTATTAAATAATTTTTTATTCTTTTGATAAAATTCTCTTAATTCAATTCCGTTATCTAAAATAGATGAATTATCTTTATAAGCTGATATTATTCAAGCTTCTCCTGTTTTATCTGATGGAATATCAAAACCAAATTGTTTTAATTTACTTCCACCTCAAATTTTTTCAGAAAATTTAGGTTCTATTTTGAACATAATAATTAAATTTTAATTTATTTACTTGTAAAGTATTATTTTTTCTAAATTCTACTAAATTTTTGTTTTCATCTAATGATGCTTCTTCTTCATCATTTGAATTTTGTTCTTTCATTGAAACTTTTCTTTCTTTTGAAGAATATATTCATTCTAATAATGATGCCATAAAGAATCCTGATAAACCAGCAACAACTAATGGAATAAAGTATAGTAAAGTTAAAGTTCAATTAGATTGTTGTCATGTATCAGAAAGAATTGATCCATATCCTCCTGCTATATAAATAATTGGTCCACCTCACATAGGCACGAAATCAACAACACCAACAAATGATGCAAGAATTCCTCCCACTAATCCAGCAAACATGAATGATGGCATTCATTTTTTAGGATCTTTTGCTGCAAATGGGATTGATCCTTCAGTAATTCCAAAGAATCCCATTAATGAAGCAGTATAACCTGCTGCTATATCTTCTTTATCCATTTTTAATGGAGTGAATCTATGTCCGATTGATGAAAAGAATAGAACAGCTGGTGGAATTGAAACTCCAACAGCACAAATTCCATTAACAACACCAACATCTAATGTTGGATCTTCCATTGCTTGACCAATCATTAATACACCAATTGTCATAGCAATTTTATTTACAGGTCCACCTAGGTCAAAACAAATCATCATTCCCATGATTCCACCTGCAATTCAAAGAATATCATTATCAATAAGAATGGTTACTAATTTATTAAGACCAATTGAAATTCCATATAATGGAACATATCCAATAAATGCCATAAAGAATCATGGAACAATTGTGAATATTAAAGGAATAATTAATAATGGAACAATAGCTTGGAAAGGAACACTATTTATTTTATCAGTGTATTTTGTAAAATATTTTACTCCATATCCAACCATATATCCAGCTGCAATAGCCCCTAAGAATCCTAATGCTGGTGAATGTTCTCATCCTCAGAAACCATCTGTTTGATAGTTAAAGAATGGAGCAAATCCATCTGCGTTAGTAATTGTATCAACATTATCAGCAATTGCTTCAGGAGCAGTATTTAGCACAAGTGCTAAAATACCTGCAGGTGCCATTGCTTTTCTACCTGCAATTGAATTTGCAATGAATATTCCTAATATAGGGATATATAGTGTAAATCCTACACCTGCTAATGTGTTTAAAGCATTAGCAAATGGTGAAGTTGGAGCAAACCCTGTTGCTCCTGCATAATTTGGTGATCCTTCTTCAAAGACCCTATATCCAAAAGCAGTAGTTAATCCTAAAGTTATACCTGCCATAGCAATATAAGGAATCATAAATGAAATTCCTGCCATCATATGAGACATGATAGTTGGTTTAGCACCTTTTTTTGATCCTGTAGATTGAACTGTTGAACTACCTCCACCTTGTGGATTTTGGATAGTTGCATGTTCAATCATTTCATCTAAACATTTTCCTGGTTGAGTAACTGGCTCAGCAACTTCAACAGTATATGTTTTTTTACCATCAAATCTTTCTTTACCATCAATATCTTTAGAGATACCAAATATTACATAATCAGCAGCATCAATTTGTTCTTGGGTAAGAATTTCTCTAGTCATTTGACCTTGTCTTTCAATATGAATATCTCACCCTCTTCTTTTACCTTCATCTTCAAGTGCTTGTGCTGCAATGAAAGTATGAGCAATACCTGTTATACAAGTTGTTACTCCAACAACTTTTAATTTTTTAGAATTTTCAGAAGAAGAATTAGCCCCCCCCAGAATTGATTCTGTGTTTTGCTCAGTGCTTGATTCTTTAATTTCAGAATCAAGATTATTTAGTATGTTAATAATTTCTTCATTTGTACTTTTTTTAAATTTAGAAACAAAAGTTGGATTTGCTAGTTTACTTGAAATTTTTGTTAATAATTCAAAATGCTCATTTCTTCCTGTATCAGGTACAGCTATTGCAATTACAAAATCTGTTAATTTACCATCAAGTGCTTTTCAATCAACTTTTTTTTCTAATTTAACAACTACAATTTTAGTTTCTGAAACAAATGAAGAAGAGACATGAGGGATAGCGATACCATCAGAAAGTCCAGTTGTTGATTCTAATTCTCTAGCTTTAAAACCATTTAAAACTGCTTCTTTATTAGAAGCATAACCAAATTCAACTAATTTATTGGTTATTTTTTCCAAAACTTGATCAACATTAATTTCTTCATTTAATTTAAAAACTAAATTACTATTTGTTATATTTTTCATTTTACCTCCTTATAATTATTATATTTAAAATAAAATGAACTATATATTTTATTTGTTTTAAAATTTATGAAAAAAGACATTTAATAATGTGTATATACATATTATGTATTTGTATTAAATATTCTATTAAAATCATAATCATTATTTTCTATAACCTTTCGACTACTCTGATAATCTAATTTTAGTAATTCAGAAACAATTGCAGTTTCTAATTCATTATTGTTTTTTTGAAATAATTTTAACGCATACTCAAAAGAGCAAGAAACAATTTCACAAATAATTCTAATACAATCATTCATAATTTTTTTAGAAGAAGGTCTTATATAAACTAAATGACCTTTTCAAATACGTCCTAATATTTCCATTGAATTATATATTAATAAATCCAAAACTATTTTTTGAATTGTTCCTCCATCAGCGGCATTTAGTCCAATTAAAATAGAAGGACCAAATTGAGTATTTATTTTAATATCAACATATTTATTCATTAAAGTTTCTTCAAAATCTGTAATTAATGCTATCAAACAACCTATTTCATGAGCATATTTCATTGCATATTTTATATATTGAGTTTTACCAGAAGCAGATAAACAAATAACTAAATCTTCTTTAGTAAGATTAATTGAATCTAGCTGAAGAATTGGTGCTGAAGCTATTTCCTCAAATTTTTTTCATTCACCTTGCTCAATTACATTTTCATAATCTTTTGCTGCAGTTAATGCAACAAATTTTTTGCTATCAATTTGAAAAGTAAATCATAATTCATCAATTATTACTTTTGCTAATTCTGAAGCTATCCCTGCACCAATAAAAACAACTCTTCCTTTTTCGCCCTTCTTTAATTTTTTAGCAATTTTTAAAGAAAGTTCATAAATTTCTTTTTCAATTTCAAAAAGAATATCTATTGAATTTTTTATTTTATTCAAAATTTTTTTACTTGTTTCATTTTTCATTTTTTATATAATTTTATTAATAAAATTATATAAAAAATAAAGCAATTTAATTGCTTTATTATATTTTGCTATCAATTAAAATCATCATCTTTTAATTCTTCATGATTAAGTGTTTTAATATATCCATTTCCTTTAGTAGAAAAAAAATCATGAGTTTTTGTTTCTGTATCTAATCCATTCAATACAATTGGGTTAATTTCACTTTCATCAATATTAAAATAAGTATCTAAACCTAAATTCATTAATGCTTTATCAGCATTATATTTTATAAACTTAATAACTTCTTCTTCAAGACCTATTGGTCCATATAATTCTTTTGTATATTCTTTTTCTAGTTCAAAAAGTTCTAACATAATTGAATAAACTTTTTTATTCAATTCTTTTTGTTCATCTTTAGAAATTTTCTTTAATACATTTTGTGCTAATAAACCAATAAACAAGCCATGCACTGATTCATCTCTAATTATTAAATTAATTATTTCACCTGAACCTATTAGTTTACCTTGACCTGATAAATATAAAGGATAAAAAAATCCTGAATAAAATAAATAAGTTTCTAGTAAAACTGAAGAAGCCATTGCAATATAAAGAGATTTATCATCAGTAATATTTTTATAATTATCAACAATTATTTTAGTTTTAGCTTGTAAAGTCTTGTTATTTTCTACTCATTCAAATAATTCATCTATACGATCCATTGTAGATAAAGTAGAAAAAATTGTTGAATACGATTTAGCATGCATTTGTTCCATTGCTGCCATAAATGTAAGAACTGCTTTAGCATGCAATTCATCTACATGTTGCATAATAAGAGGCATTCCTGTACCACCTTGTTCTGTATCCAACAATGTAAGTCCTGCTAAAACTTTTTCATAAGTTTTTCTTTCTTCTTTTGTTAAAGTTAATCAAACTTTTTTATCTTCTACAAGGGATATTTCCTCATCAACTCAAAATTGTCTCACATTTTGATCTCAAAACATTTTTGAAAAATCATCACTTAATCTATTTCAATTGATTGCTTTTTTTATATCATTTTTATTTTTTGTAAAATTAGGCATGACAAGATTCACATTCCTCGATTTTCTTATTTTTGGTTCTAGTGTAGTAAATAGATTTTAAGTTAGATTTGAAAGCTTTTAAATATAATTTTGCTAAATCTGCTGTTGAAGTATCAGAATCAACAAATAATATTGTTGAAATACCTTGATCAACATGTGGTTGGATAGCTGCAACCATATCAATTATTTTATTTTGATCCATGTTATATGCTGATTTATAAAATAAAACATTGTCTCTTTTCATATGAGGCATTGGGTAATAAGTACTAGAATTACCATATGTTCTTGATTCAATTTGCGAAGTGATAGGCATAACTGAAGGAGTTGCATTTGCAATATATGCTGTTGATTGATTTGGAGCAATGGCCATTCTATAAGCGTGGTACATTCCATTAACCATAACTTGATTTTTTAAATTAAATCAATCTCTTTTGGTTGGAAGTTTTATACCATCAAATAATTTTTTTACTTTATCAGATGTAGGTAAAAATTCATTATCTAAATAATTTTGAAAATAAGTTCCTTTTGCATATTCAGATTTTTCAAATCCTAAAAATCTAAATTTTTTCTCCACTGCTAATTCAGTGGATCTTTTAATTGAATAATAATTAACTGCTGCAAAAAATACAGAAGCAAATTCCCTAGCAATTTCTGATTCATACATAATTCTATTTTTAGCAAGGAAACCATGTAAATCAAGTGCTCCTAAACCAACAGATCTCATTTCTTGATTTGCTTTTCTTATTCCAGGAGCATCTTTAATATCTGTTAATTCAACTACTGCAGTTAAAGCATCCATTGCTCTTGAAACAGTTTTTTCAATATCTTTATTTTGCATTACATTGGTAATGTTTAAAGAACCTAAATTACAATTAATATCCTTTTTAATTTCATCATTTATTAAATAAGGATTAATAATAGATTTTTCTTGTAATTGAAAAATTTCAGTACATAAATTTGACATTTTAATTTTTCCAACATCTTTTAATGGATGAACATCATTTGCATTATCTAAAAAAACTAAGTATGGATATCCTGATTCCATTTGTGTTTGTGCTAATTTTAACAATAATTTTCTAGCAGAAACAAATTGTTTTTCAACCTTAGTATTATTTTTTAATTTATTATACATTTTATTCATATCCATATCAGACATGTGTTGACCATAAGCTTCTCTTACAGTTAATGGAGCAAAAAGTGCAACTTCTTCATTGTTTTTGGCCAAATCAAAAAAGATATTAGGAATTGTCACACCTAAAGCTAATAATTGAAGTCTATTTTTTTCATCTGCATTTATTTTTTTAGTATCTAAAAATTCAATAATATCTCAATGAAATATAGATAAATAAGCAGCACCCGCTCCATTCCTTTGATCTAATTTGTTAGCAAAAGCAAATGAATCTTCCATTAATTTTAAAATAGGCATCACACCTGCAGTAACACCTTTAACTCCTCTTAAAGACTCACCTCTAGATCTTATATTAGAAACATTAATTGCAACTCCACCACCAAATTTAGATAAATGCATTGAAGTACCCAAATTATAAGCAATAGAATTTAAATTATCATCCATTTCAAGTAAAAAGCAAGAAACCATTTCACCAGAGTTTCATTTTCCAGCATCTTGAAATGTTGGTGTAGCTGGTTGATATCTACCTGTTAATATTTCTTCAATTAAATCTTTAACTTGTTTTTCATTACCCTTACCTAAATACATTGAAGTAACAATAACTCTATCAATATAAGATTCTAAAATTCTTTTTCCATCTTTTGATTTTGTTGCATAATTTTCAAAAAACTTTTTAATTGCCATATAAGATTTAAACTCAAATTTAAATGACTTAGCAAAATCATGGAATTCTTTTATTTGAGTTTCATTATATCAATCTAATAATTTAGGATTATAAATTCCTTCATTTACCAATTTTCTAATTCTCATAAATTGAGATCCTTCATTAGAATAATTCATTTTAAATTCTTCATCTCAATATAATTTAGCAGCTTCTAAATCAGAATTGACATTTCAAAAACCATCAATTTGTTTTTTAACTAAATTATTTAATTCTATATGCTTAGTGCTCATTTTTAATTACCTCTTTTATTATTTAATTCTTCCATTTTTAATTATAAATATTCATACAATTTTTTTTAACTATTTTTTATTAAATTAAATTCATTAATAAATCTATCAATATCATGTTCATTTCCTGATAATTCAAATTTAGTTAATAAAGGTATATCAAATTTTTTTGCAATAATATCTGCTGCAATTGCAAAATTTTTACCTCAATTTCTATTTCCTGAACCTGATACTCCAACTAATTTCTTTCAATTTTCTTTTAAAAACATTTTATATTCTATTGGTACTTCACCAAAATTAATCGTTGAAACAATTAATATAAAATTATTCTTTGCTTTTAAATTTGGTGTTATATTATAAATATTTTTAATATTTCTTGCTCTAATTTTATTAGCAAATTTTTCAAGATTACCTGTTCTTGAAAAATAATATATATCTAATTCCATATTTGACTCCTTTAAAATTAAATTCTTGTATATCAATTAATAATAAAATCTTTTTTATCAATTGATTTTACTAATTTAAATTCATTTTCATTTCAATTAGGAAAATAAACATTTCCTTTGTAAGTTTTTTTAATTTTTGAAATGATCATTTCATCAACATAGGGCAAAAATAATTTATATATTGTTGCTCCACCGGCTATTATTACATCTTGATTTTTATTATTTTTGTAAGTTTTCACTATTTCATTGAAATCATTACAAATTTCAACATTTTGATGTTGAAATTTAAAATCTTTATTTAAAGTTAAAACAATTGTTTTTCTATTTGGTAATGGTCTACCAATGCCATTAAAAGTAACTTCTCCAAATAATATTGTTTTATTTAATGTTTCTTTTTTAAAATGATTTAAATCTTCAGGAATATTTCAAGGCAAGTGATCATTATTGCCAATTAATTTATTTTGATCATATGCAACTATTAATTTAATCATAATTTAAACAGCAACTTTTCCTTTGATTATTGGGTGAGGATTATAATCTTGAAGTTCAAAATCTTCAAAAGTGTAATCTCAAATATTTTCCTTTTTATTTTTAATAATTAATTTAGGTAATTTTCTCGGAGTTCTAGAAAGTTGTTCTTTTATTTGATCAATGTGATTTAAATAAATATGTGTGTCACCTGTAGTATGAATAAATTCACCATTTTCCATTCCTAAATGATGAGCAACTAGCATATTTAAAATAGAATATGAAGCAATATTAAAGGGAACTCCCAAAAATAAATCTGCAGACCTTTGATAAAGTTGTAATGATAATTTATTATTAATTACATAAAATTGAAATAAAGAATGACATGGAGGAAGAAGCATTGAATCAACTTCTGTAGGATTTCACGCAGAAACAATATGTCTTCTTGAATTAGGATCATTTTTTATAGATGAAATAACATTATTTATTTGATCAACACCTAAAAAATTTCTTCATTGTTTTCCATAAACAGGACCTAAATCACCATGCATCTTGGCAAAATCTGGATTTTCCTTTATTTTTTGAATAAATTCTAATAAAGATTCTCCATTATAATACTTACTTTTTTTAAATTTTTCATAAGGTCATTCATTTCAAATATTTACATTATTTTTAACTAGATATTCAATATTTGTATCACCTTTTAAAAATCATAAAAGTTCATGTAATATAGCATTAAAATTCACTTTTTTAGTTGTTAATAATGGAAATCCTTTTTCTAAATCATATCTTGTTTGGGTACCAAAAATTGAAATTGTACCAACCTTAGTTCTATCTTTTTTTTCAATTCCGTTATCTAAAACATTTTTTGCTAAATTTAAATACTCTCTCATATTAATAACCTCATTTTTATAAAAATGGATGATGTTTTTTACAAACTGTTTTATATTCAATTTCATCTTTTGAAGAATCTGAAATTATTGTTTTTGAATTTTTTGAATCTGGTTTTCCATTTAAATATCTTGCAGTTAATGAAGATTGTTCACCACAAATAAAACATCTAGCTTTTAATTTTATAGCTATATCTGCTTTATCAATTAATTTTTTAGAAACTGGAAAATATTCAGTTCTATAATCTTTATCCAAACCTGATAAAACAACATTAATTCCTTGTTCAAGTATTCAATCTACAATTTCAACTAAATTTTCATCAAAAAAATTAATTTCATCTATATAAACTACTTGAACTCAATCCTTTATATATTTTTTAATTTCATAAGAATTTTCTATGCTTATAGCATCAAAAAATAATCCTTCTCTTGTATAAACCTTTGTTGATCTTAAATCATTTTTAGGTTTAAATACAATTTTAGATTTATCAATATTATTTAATATATCTTTTATTAAATAAGCTGATTTACCACTAAACATAGGTCCATAAAATATTTTTAATCTTGACTTTCTCATTTTTTTCCTAATTGTTTTCTTATCAATTCTAGAATTAATTAATAAGAATTAATAAAATGATAACACTTATGAGAAATAAAAAAATAAGAATATGGTGAATAAAAATATCTCTATTTTTAAAATAAAAAAAGAGATATATTATTAATAAAAATTAGTAATAAAATAGTATATAAAATTATTTATCCTAAATTCACATATTCTTCAACATATTGTCTTTTGAAGAAAGTAGATTTAGGCTTAATTTGAGAAAGTGTAGTTGACATTCCCATTTGTCCAATGAACATTAAAATTATGATTAGTAATTTTGATAATCAATGATAATTTGAAAGATCAAAAGTTGATAAACCAGTTGTTCCAAATGCAGAAAAAATAACAAAGAAATTATCCATAAATTTTGGAGAATTTATAGCATTAGAAAAACTTGCTTCTTCAATAATGGAAATTACTATTATTCAAGAGAAAGTTAAAAATATTGATGCAAATAAAATTACAATGGCTTTTTTTATTCTTTCTTCTGAAATAGCTTTATTAAAAACAGTTGCCTTCGGATTGTTTCTTAACATTGCTCAAATTGATACAAAAAGAACACCAAATGTAGTTGTTCTTAATCCACCAGCAGTTGAACCTGGACCTGATCCAATAAACATCATTGTTGAATGAATTAATAATGTAGGAACTTGAAGAAGTGATAAATTCATAGTTGAAAACCCTGCATTACGTGTTGAAAAAGTATTAAAAGTTAATTCTCATCAACGAAAAGCAACATTAGTATTTTCATATCCCATAGCATTATTAGCTATTGGATCATGAAAATCTTTAGATAAAAAAGCATTATTATTACCTAAAACAGCAATACCTTCAGAAAGATAAACTAAAAATAAACCAATTAAAGCAACAGCTATATAAACACTAACAGATAATTTGGTAATTAGTGAAAAAGTAAATTTTTCACCTGTTTTTATATTTTTACCTCATTTGTAAACATCATAAAAAACACCAAATCCTATTCCACCAATAATGAACAAAATCATTGTTAATATTTGAATGGAAACTTCTGCACCTACTTTAATAGCTACTTCATCACCATAAAGAGTGGCTAATGAATCATTGCCTGCAAAAATATCTAATCCTGAATTATTAATTGATGCAGCAGCATGAAATAATCCCGCTCATAAAGATTTTCCATAATTAAGAGTTTCTCCATCTATAGCTAAAACTCCAGTTCCATAAAAAATAAATGAGAATATAAAACCAAAAATTAATGAACAAAAAAAAGAAATAATAATTGCTGAAAATATTAATCCTAGAGTTTCCTTTTTATTTGTAGTACCAACTTCTGAAGCACCCACAGCAAAACTGTTATAACTTGTTTTTCTTTTTAATATTCAAGTTAAAATAAAAATTTTCATTGTAAATCAACCAATTCCACCAATGCTTAATAAAATAAGTGTAATTAATTGTCCAAAAAAATTAAGTTGTTCACTTAGTGTTATTGTGGATAATCCTGTATCTGAAAAGGCTGATGAAGACAAAAACAAAGCATCAATAAATTTAATCGGATTATCATTAAAAGCTTCATTTTGTTGAGAAATAGGTAATCAAAGCAATAGTGCACCAGTTAGTGAAATTATTAAATATCATAATAGTATTTGCCTAACAGATGATAAATTTCTAAAATGTTTTGTCCAAAAGTCCTTACATTTGGTAGAAATTTTTCTTTTTTCTTCTTTTGAATCTTTTTTTGAGATTTTATTTTCTTCCATATATAAAACTATACTATTATTTTTTTAATTTCATTAAAATTTATTATTTTATCTTTTGAAACCTTACTCATTTTTAATAAAGAAGGTTTTTCACCAATCACTAAATAATCAATATTTTTACTAATTGTTGAAAGAACTATCGCTCCTAAATTTTCAAAATATTCTTTAGCTTCTTCTCTATTCATATTTTCTATTTTTCCTGTAATAACTATTTTTTTGCCAAATAAAATACTATCATTTTCTTTTTTAGAAGAAATAAAAATAGGATTTAAGCCAGCCGAAACAAGATTGTTTAATTTTTTCTTATTATTTTCATCTTTAAAATAAGAAATTATAGAATTGGATTTAACTTCACCAAAATCTTCTTGCTCAATTAAATTTTCAACTTTTAATTTTGACATTGCTTCAATAGAACCAAATATTTTAGCAAGGTCTTTAGAAGTTTTTTTTCCAATATGTCTAATTCCTAAAGCAAAAATAAATTTATCTAAAGAAACTTTTTTCGATTCCTCTATTGAATTTAATAATGAATTAACAGATCTTTCTTGATAGCCATCCAATTTAAGAATTTCCTCTTTTTTATTTTTTAAATAATAAATATCTGAAAATTCAGAAATAAATTTTAATTCAATAAATTTTTTTATTTGTTGTGTTGATAAACCTTTTATATTCATTGCTTCTCTTGAAACAAAATGAATAATAGATTCTTCCATTCTAGCTGGACAATCAACATTAATACAATATTGATCAACTTCATTTTCTGTCCTTGATAATTTATTACCACAAATTTTACATTTTTTATCTTCCTTTCACTTTTTCAATTTAAAAAATGAATCATCTTTTATTGCGGAAATTACTTTTGGAATTATATCTCCTGCCTTTTTAACTTTGACTTGTGCTCCTATTCTTAAATCAAGATCTTTTATATAATCAGCATTATGTAAAGTTGCCCGTTGAACTCAAGTACCAGCTAGTTGAACTCCACTCAATTGGGCATTATAAGTGACTCTACCTGTTCTTCCTATTGTTTGAAATATATTTAAAAGTGTAGATACTTTAATTTCTCCTGGTAATTTATAAGCAATTGCTCATTTGGGAAATTTAGAAGTATAACCAATTTTTTCATAAAAAGAATATTCATTAACTTTAATAACAACACCATCTATTTCATATTCTAATGAATATCTTTTTTCCTCAATTTTTTTAATTATAGAAATAACATCTTCAATGTTAAGAATTTTAACTGATAATTCAGAAGTTTTAAAACCTAATTTTTCTAAATTAATAATTGTTTCTTCTTGTGTTTTTCATGAAAAAGTTTTTTCATCATTCATTGCTCAATAAGCAATCATTTTTAATCCTCTTTGTTTTACTTTTAAAACATCTAATTGTCTCATTGTTCCTGAAGCAGCATTTCTTGGATTTGCAAAAAGTTTTTCATCATTATTTCTTCTTTCTTCATTTATTTTTTTAAATTGATCAACACCTATATAAACTTCACCTCTAATTTCTATGTTTTTCTTATAATTAATTGTTAAAGGAATGTTAGAAATTTGTTTAGCATTATTAGTAACATCTTCACCAATATTTCCATCACCTCTAGTTACTGCTTTTATTAAGTGACCTTTTTCATAAATTAACGAAAGTGACAAACCATCAATTTTGGGTTCAACAAAATAATCTCCTTTATAATCAAATTCAATTATTTGTTTATTAAAATGCATTAAATCACCTTCATTAAAAGCATTTTTTAAAGAAAGCATTGGAATCATATGTTTTGTTTTTTTGAATGAAGAAGATGCAATTTTGCCTACTGTTTGTGTAGGTGAATCTTCTCTTATTAAATGAGGATATTGTTTTTCTAATTGAAATAATTCTGAAAGCTTCTCATCATAAATTATGTCATCAACAATAGGATTATCATTAACATAATAATCATAATTTCATTTATTAAGCATTTTAACTAAATTATTTATTTTATTTTCTATTTTTTTCATAATTTAAATTCTTCATTTTTGGGGTATGCTTCTTGTTAATAAATTTAAAAGTGCAACAAATAAAAGTAATAAAGAAGGCATAAAAGTTACTAAATAATCTACATCAAATTTAAATAAAGTTGAAATAACAATTATGTTTATTGGATTAAATAACATATTAATGTAAAAAAATGTTAAAAATAAACTAGATTTAAAATTATATTTTGCTCAAAGTAAAATTAAAATAATAATCATTGGCAAAATAACAATTAAAGAATAAATAAGCAAACCAATTAAATATTCATCATTAAACATGTTTATTTGAATAAAATAACTTTCTAATAAATTCACTAAATTTATTTCATAAACAAAACATAAAAATAATGAAAATAAAAAAATTGCTAAAGAAATTGAAAAAGATACTAAGGTAAAATTTTTAGATGTTTTTTCTTCAAAAGAAACTAATTCTTTTCTTCTACTTTGATTATGTCCCAAGGAACGGAATGGTATATAAATAAATCCAAACAATATAAGTAATAATATTAAATAAATTATTGATTCAGAAATATATTCAATATTTTCAATTAAAAATAATAAAACACTTAAGGTTAGAATTCCAAATATTATTCCAAAATATCTAACAATATTTCTTACTGAATCTCCCTTTTTTATAAAAGATGAAATTACAGCTATCATTCCATAAATAAGCATTAATATTAATGCATTTTCATCAATTGCTAAAAATATAAATAGCATAAAGAAATAAAATATGATGGTTCTATTAGAGGGTAATGATTGTGATAAATAATTATACATCATCATTATTAAAAATATTGATATTGCCAATGAATAAAAAGATTTATTGTATGGACCAATGATACCTAATAATAAAATAGAAGAAATAGATGTGAATGTAGAAATGAAAACAGTTATTATACTTCTTTCAGGATCTATTATTAAACCTGTAATCATTAAAGAAATTGAAATTAAAATAACAGGTGTTATTATATATTCAATTGTTTTTTCAATATATTCAAATGAAGAACCATAACTATATAAATCATTAAATAAAAGATTTGATATTATAGAAACTCAATAGTAAAATGATTCATATTTTTCAAAAATTCACATTAATGAATCTTGTTGTACAAATCCTTCATGAAATATTCCTGTTTGCTCAATTCTATTTATTGCAAAAATAAAATTTTCATTTATAGGTGAAAAATTTTCTAGTAAGTGTCATAATAATAAATAAATTGAAAAGGGTATTAATGCAGAAAATAAAAATAAGAAAATTGTTCTAAAAAATGTTTTATTAAAAAAAGATGATCATTTTGGCATTCATATTTTATAAAATGAAACTATAAATATTAATAAAATTATTTCTTTAAAAAGATCTATTATTTTCATTAATTGATAATCCATATTTAAAAAAATAATTATTGAATAAATAATTTGATTAATAAATAAGTAAACACAAAAACCTATTGGTATTGATAAAAAATTATTTGATTTTTTAAAGGAATATTGTTCTTGTACTATTCTTCCAATAATATAAAAAATTAAAAATAAGATAAATATTGATAACAACGATTCAATTATAAAGTTATTAAAAATAAGTCCAACAATTGCCATTTATATTAATTATATATAAAATAAGAGAGAGCAAATGCCCTCTCTTATTTTATTAAGCTATCATTTACTATATAACTTTGCTTTTTAACATTTCAGATTCAATAGCTTTTAATGCTGCTTCTGCATCTGATCCATTGGCAGTAATAATAACTTCATCACCTGTTTTTGCACCAAGTGCCATTACAGACATGATTGATTTTAAATTACCTGATTTTGAACCAATAGAAATTTGAATATCTGAATCAAATTTATTAGCTTCCTTAACCATAATTGAAGCTGGTCTTGCGTGCAATCCAATTGGATCTTTAATTATTAATTTAATTTCCATGATTTCTCCTTTGTTTTTGTAATAATTAAAACATAAATATTTATAATGTAATAATTAACATATAAATTATATATATAAATATTAAATTTATGTTTTTTTATTATATACAATATATTTATTTAAAAATTTAATAAAATATACTATCTAGAAGATTCATAAGAAACAATTGTTTTTTTACGAAAGAAAACTTCTAAAATTAATCATGAAGCAGCAATTAAGGCAAGTATTTTAACAGCCATATAAAGTTCTTCTCAATGTTCAAAAACATTAGTATCTAATGGACCTGGTTCAGGGAAAGTTCCTGAAGCAATGGTTAAAGCAACAAGTAATAATGAAGGTCATGAAAAAAGAAACATTCATTTTAAAATAAAGATAATAAAATTTATAAATCCATTTCATAAAGTTGGAATATTATGATCAACTCCAATTACATTTTTACTTAATAAAAATGTGAATCCTGATGCGATTGTTGCGAAAATTCATAAACCTATTCCTGAACTTAATAATATTTTAGAAGATTTTGTTTTCATTGATTTTTTATAACCAAGAGAATTCATTGAAAGTGCAAAAATTAATAATAATACAAAAAAATCTGTATTATTTAAAGATTTAAAAATTCAATAATTAGTTGGAAAAACAGAAGATTCTATGACTGTTGAATCTTTAACAGAATTATATATTGAATCAACAGCAATATTTAATACTTGTAATCATAATATAAATCAAAAAGCAATTAATAAAATTAAGAATAAATTTGTAAATATCATGTAAAATCAATAAAATTGCTTTCTTGAAGAACCTGATAATCTTAATCTCTTTAAATAATTATTTTCTCTTGATTGTGAAATAAAAGTAGGAAAAATAATTAATGACATTAAAAGAACAGGCATAAAAATAAAGTAATTAGTTAAATCTAATGTTATTTTTAAAAGAAAACTTTCAATAGTAGAATCTAAATTATTTAAATTAGGTGTTTTTTGAAAACCATCAGTAACAACTGCCGCTGCTAAAACATATTCTAAAAAGGAAATTAATAAGGGTATTAAAATTAATAATATTCAAAATAATTTACTAGAAAAAACATTTTTAATAAATTGAGAAGAAAATAATCTATAATTTCTCAAGAAATGTGGAAATGTTTGTTCTTGTGGTGAAGTATTATATTTATCTTTAACATCAACTTCTATATCTTTTGGTAATGGAACATTTCTTGTTTTTATTGTTGTATTTTTTGTTGCAGCCATATTATATTTTTTCCTCTAAAAAGTGTGCCATACTTCCATATTCTTTAATAATTTTAGGAACATTAGTTTCTTCAACTACTACTCCGTTTTTCATAACCACTATTCTATCAGCAAGTTCTTCTATTTCTTCTGGTTGATGAGAAATAATTATCATAGAAGAATTATTTTTAACTTTTAATTCATTAACATAACTAATAATATTTCTTACTGTTTTTACATCTAAACCAGTAATAAATTCATCCAAAATCATTAATTTTGGTTGATGCATAATTGCAAGTAAAAGATTTAATCTTTGTTTTTGCCCACCTGAAAGTGATTCTACTTTTGAATTTATAAAATCATATATTCCAAATAAGTCAACCATTTTTTGTAGTTCAGAAGAAACAACTTTTTTTCCATATAATTTTCTATATGAATTAATTAAATCTTTAACCTTCACCGATGATTGTATTTTAGATTGTTGATATTGAATTCCAACTTCTTTTAAGTTATCAACAAATTTCTTTTTACCTAAATTCAAAATTAATTTTTCATAATAATCAGGAATATTAATACCTAAAATTGTTTCAATTAAAACAGTTTTACCTGCTCCATTAGCACCAACAATAGCTAATGTTTCTCCTCTTCTTAAACCTAAAGTAACACCTTTAAGAACATGATTAATTTTTTCTTTACTCTCTTTAATAGATTTTTTTAATTCTTTAATTTCATTTTTAAATAAAATTAAATCATCTTTATTTTTTGTTTTTTTAATTAATTTATTTAATTCGTCTATTCGTTTATTTTCTTTTTCATAATTTAATTTAGATAAAAGTATTTCATTTTCCTTTTTTAAATCAATTATTTTTTCTTTAAAATTCTTTTTATTTAAAGACTTAATAAGTCTTTTATTATGTTGTATTTTTTCTTTTAATTTATATTTTCTAGAATTAGAAAAAAAAGATACATGTAGTTCTTCAACATACAATACATATTCTTCTTCTATAACTGATCTAGAAGATACACTAAAACGACTATTTGTTTTGCTCATGTTTAAATTATATAATAAATTAAAAAAACAACTATTACTAATAGTTGTTTTTTAAAATTATCATTAATTACCCTATTAATTTAAATAAAGGTTCTCCTGCTTTTACTTTTCCTTTAGCAATAATTTCTATTTTATTATCTTTTAAAGTTTCGTTTGTAATTAAGACCATTGTATCTGTTGAAGGGGCTTTTTCACTTAAAATTTTTAAATCAATACCTGCTAATACATTTCCTAATTTAATTTTTTGATCAACTTTTACTTTTGGAGTAAAACCTTTTCCATTTAATGTAACTGTGTCAATACCAATATGTATTAAAATTTCAATTCCATTTTTAATTTCAATTCCATAAGCATGTCCACCTTTAAAAGCCATTTTTACTTTTCCTTTTTTGATGGGTGTTAGAACTTCTGTTACATCACTATCAGGAACAACAGCAATACCTTTTCCAACCATCTCTTCTGCAAAAGCAGGATCATCAACTTTAGAAAGTTCTTTAGCTGTACCATTAAATGGTGAATAAATAATTGTTTCTTTTGCCATATATTTCTCCTTTTGTTTTTAATATAACTAAATTATAATATATAATATGATTTAAAATTAATTTTAATATTTAAATTATTTTTTCTTAAATTCTTTAAAAAAGCATCATAAAACAAATAATATTATCAAAATTATAATTGTTAAATAAAATACAATGTGATAAGAATTTAATGTAATAGTTCCTAAACCAACTAATGTTGATAATAATGTAAATAAAATTGGAATTAAAATAAAAGATATAATAATAAGAGAAATTTTTAAATATTTTTCAAATATTTTTCCTATTTTAATAGGAATTTTTTCTTTTGTTTCCTTATATTTTTGATGTAAATTTTTAAAATATTTTTTTATATTTACTTTTCATTTTTTAATTTCAGCTTTCAAATTTACAACACCTCCGAAAGTTTATTATTATTTTTAATTAACATTTTTTTAGATTTTTCTAATGACACATTTTTCAAAATCATTATTACAGCAAGTTTTGGAGAATATTCACATTTTTTTAAAGTTTCAATAGATTTTTCTCTACTACAATTTGTTATTTCCATAACCATATTAATTGCTCTTTCATATAATTTTTCATTAGAACTTCTAACATCAATCATTCAATTTTGATAAACTTTGCCAAGTTTGATCATCACTCCTGTGGAAATCATATTTAAAATCATTTTTTGTGCTGTTCCAGATTTCATTCTAGTTGAACCAGTAATTGGTTCAGAACCTGTAATCACTTCTATTTTAACATCTACTATTTGACCAACTTCTGAATTTTTAGAAGTTGAAATAGAAATTGTTTTTGCACCCAATTCTTTAGCATATTTAAGTCCTGATAAAACATAAGGTGTTCTTCCTGAAGCTGTAATACCAATTAAAACATCATGCTTATTAAATTGAAATTTTTGTAAATCAATTATAGGTTTTTCTATAGAATCTTCAGCACCTTCAATTGGTTTTCTTAAGGCTTCTTCTCCACCAGCAATTATTCCTATGATCATATTTGCATCAACATTAAATGTAGGTGGCATTTCAGAAGCATCAAGAACTCCCAATCTTCCAGAAGTACCTGCACCAATGTAAAATATTCTTGAATTATTTTTTAAAGCTAAATAACCTAAGTCAATAGCATCTGCAATACTTTTCAATTCTTTTTCAATTGCCAATGGAATTGTTTTGTCTTCATTATTTATTAATTTTGCAATTTCTAAAGAACTTGCTTTATCTATTTTCATAGTATTTAAATTTCTTTTTTCAGTAGAAATGTTTTTAATATTCATTTTTTTTTCTATGATAAATCAACTCCCTTTGTTCCTATTAATTGCATGAACCCATATCCTGAAATATATGAAATAATTAAAGCACTTAAGTAAAGAGGTATTGCTTTTCCAACATTACCAATAACATCATTTATTTTAGCAGTCATCATTGGTGCAGCAAGTAATCCTGATGGCCCAAACATTGTATTAAGACCAACTGTTATTCCACCTCATGAAGATAATGCTCCTAAAAATAATCCACCAATAGAAGCTCCTAACATTGCTGCTACAAAAGTTTTAGGTCTTGGTAAAGTAACTCCATAAATAAGTGGTTCACCAATACCTAAAAATCCTGGAATAATAGCACCCTTTATTTGTTTTCTTAAAATAGAAGTGCTATCAGCTTTAAAGTATAAGGAAATTGCAACTCCCACTTGTCCAGCGCCTCCCATTGCTAAAATAGCAAATAATGAATTAACACCTGTACTATCTAAAAGTGCTGCATAAACTGGCACAAATCCTTGATGAACTCCAAATACAACAGCCAATAAGAAGATACCTGCTAAGAAAGCAGCTCCAAATGCATTTGTTGATAAATTATCAAATAATATTGCAACCATTTGGAATATTATTCCTGAAATAGGAATGATTAATGTATATCCTAGCACTAATAAAACAAAGAAAGTTAGTGTTGATGATAAAACCATATCAATAACATCTGGAGTATGTTTTCTTATAAATTTACATATTGGAATTGATATGAAAGCCATCATCATTGCTCCAAATATAGCACCTGAGGCATATGATAATGTATATCCTGTTACTTCACCAACATCATTTATAATTTCATCTGGTCTAAAACCAATTGTTAATCAATTAGTAGTTGGATCTTTAATGCTTATTCCTAAAAATTGAAAGCCATCTGCTCCTTGAGAAATAAATGGAGCAGTATATAATGAAGCGAATGAACTTACAAACATTGTTGCTCCAATAGCACCAACAACTCCTTCACCACCAAATACTTCAGCAGTTCTTCATCCAACAACAATAATGAATGCATCTTTTCAAAGATTAAGCATCACACTAAAAAATGAATATCATGATGATGCAATTTCATTAGTTATTTCTCCTGTTAAAGGATCTATATAAATGGATTGTAATATTCCACCAATTCCAGCTAAAATTCCAACGCCAATAAATCCAAATATTAATGGTGAAAATATATTAGAAAATTTAGCTAGAAATTGTTGAATAGAAGAATTATTTTTTTGTTTTATCGCTTCTTTATTACTTTGAGCAACAGAACTTAAAGGAACAAATTCTGAATCTTTTGAGTTTGAAGAATCTAAATCTTCTTCTATCAATTCACCAAATTTTAAATTAGGAAAATTCTTTTGAGTTTCTTCAAAAACCTTTCTAACAAAACCCGGTCCTAAAATAATTTGCAATTCATTTCCATTAAGAACAACTCCTAAAACATTTTCTATTTTTTTAATTTGATTTAAATCTATTTTGTTTAAATCTTTAACATGAACTCTAAATCTAGTCATGCAATGTGTATAAGAATAAATGTTATCTTCTCCAATATAATTTATTAAAGATTTAGACAAAATATTAGGGTCTTTTTTCATTTTATTTTTCCTTTCATATTTTATAAATATTTATTAATATTGATTTAATATAAAACAATATTAATTAATTTATACAAATAAATAAAAAAATAAAAGTTTATTCAAAAAAATAATATACTTTTCACATTATTTCAAAAATAAAAAATATACTTATAGTATATTTTTGAAATTATATTTATTCTTTTGGAGTATAATTTTTGCCTTATCAATATTTACATTTAATTTTGACATAACAATTGCAATTGATAATTCATTTTCAGCTTTAACAATTAAATTTTCTAATTCCTTATCAGACATATTAGGATTAAAAGATCTTAAAACTTCTAAAGAATTTATCATCATTTTTTTAGTTCAAATTTTTGTAGTTAAAATTTTTTCTTCAAAAATTTGTCCTAAATTTTCAAACATTTTAAAAATAATATATTCAAAAACCATTTTTAAAATTGTTGTATGATTACCAATATACAAACCTTCAATTGATTTTTTTGCTAATTCAATATTTATTTTTATATCAACAAAATTAATATTATCAATAAAGGAAGAAGATTTAATCATTATTGTTTTAGCATTACATTGATGTGCTTGTTTTAAAAAATTATTAATGTAATTTGTTTTTCCAGTTACTGAAAATGCTAAAACTAAATCATTTTTATTCACTAAAAATTCTTTAGCATCAAAAGCACCTATTGATTTATCATTTTCAATTTTCTTTCAATTTTTTTCATAAAAATTAATATATTTTTTACCTGGTTCAATTATTAAAAATTTTTTATTATCTATTTTAAATAAATAATCAAAACTATTAACCATATATTGAATCATATTAATCATAGGTCCAGAAGAAATTAAAATTATTCTTCCTTTTCTATCATGAATTTTTTTAGTTAATAAATCTGCTATTAAATCAAAATCCTTTTTGTAGTATTCTAAGGTTTTGAATGTTTCAATTAAAGTTTTAAAGTAATCTTTCATTTTTAAGTCTTTCTCTCATAATTATATATCCAGAAAAGCTTATAACAAAATATAAAATACCTTGAATCAATTGTGTGAAAGATAAAATATCTCCTTGTATAGTTATTAACAAAAACATAATAGAAGTTAAAAGATTACCAATCATATAAACAATTCTAGAATCCAAAATAAACATAATAATCATAATATTTCCAGTTATTGTGAACAAAAATTGAAGTGGATCTAAAATAGGTTTTTTATTATAAAAATGTGAACTTTCAGGTATTTTTTTTATCCCAAATTGACCAATCAACAATCCAAAAATAAATAAAAATATAATTAATCCAAAAATAAATCATAAATTTATTTTTTTTATTTTTTTGGTTTTAATATCTTGAACATTTCAAATTATTGCTTGAGTACCCAAAATTGTTCCAACAGCCAATCATTTAAGGGCATCAAAAAATAATTTAGAAATAAAACCATTCACTGCTAATAAAAATGTTGCTGTTAATGCAAAATAAAAAAAATTAGAATTATTACGATTTATTAAAAGTATTCCAAGTGTAGCAAATATAGAACCTAATGAAGTAAGAACCAAACGAAAGTATATGTTCATAGATATAGATTTATCATCTATATCTTTTATTTCATCAAAATAGTAATTATTTATTTCAATAATATTTTTAAAAAATAATATTGAAATAATTATTGAAGATAAAGCCAATAAGGTTATTGCTAAACAGAAGAATCCCTTAGATTTAATTACTCAATTTGCAAAATTATCAAGTTTATTTTCTTTCATATTTATAAGTATAAATAAAAAACAATGTTAATAACATTGTTTTTTGTTTTATTATATTGTTATTTTATTATCATCAAGAAATTTTTGAATTAATGCTTTAACTTCTGTATCTGTTTCAACATCTAAAACTTTATCAACAAGTTTTTGAGCTTCTTCTTTATTTATTTCAGAAATTAATCTTCTAATTTCAAGAATAGAAGTTGCAGACATTGAAAATTCATCTAATCCCATCCCAACTAAAACTGGTGCTAACAATGGATCTCCTGCCATTTCACCACAAATAGCTGTTCATTTTCCTTCTTTGTGAGAAGCATCAATTATTGTTTTTAATTTTCTTAAAATTGCTGGGTTAAATGGTTGGTATAAATAAGAAACATATTCTGACATTCTATCAGCAGCAAAAGTATATTGAATTAAATCATTAGTACCTACAGAAAAGAAATCAGCATGTTTGGCAAATTTATCTGCCATTTCAACAACAGAAGGAACTTCCACCATAATTCCTAATTCATATTCACCAATTTTAATTTTTTCTGATTTTAATTCCTTAGCAATTTTAGCAAATCTTTCTTTAACTGCTTTAAATTCATCTATAGTAGCAATCATTGGAATATTAACTGCTAATTTACCATAAACTGATGCTCTTAATAAAGCTCTTATTTGAGTATCAAAAATATCTAGTTTATCTAATTGAAGTCTAATAGCTCTATATCCTAAAAATGGATTCATTTCATAAGGGAATTTATAATAATTAAGTTTTTTATCCCCACCAATATCTAATGTTCTAATAACTATTTTATGATCAACTGATTCTAAAACTTTTTTATATGCTTCAAATTGCTCATCCTCAGTAGGTCAATTTTCTGCATCCATATATAAAAATTCAGTTCTAAACAACCCAACTCCATCTGAACCATTTTTTAATACTGCATCAATATCAGCTGGTGAGCCAATGTTTGCTGCAACTTTTGTTTTTCATCCATCTTTTGAAATTGATTCTTTATCTTTGAATGTGGCTTCAATTTTTTTCTTTTCTTCTAATTCAATAGCTTTTTTATTAAATTTTGTAATCAATTTTTCAGAAGGATTAATTAAAATTTCACCTGTTGACCCATCAATAAGTAAATTTGAATTTTCTTTAATATTAAAAATATCTGAACCTGTACCAACAACTGCAGGAATTTCTAGTGATCTTGCCATAATAGCTGAATGAGAAGTTCTTCCACCAATTTCAGTAACAAATCCTTTAACAAATTTAGCATTTAATTGTGAAGTTTCAGAAGGAGTCAAATCATGTGCGATTATTATAACTTCCTCATCAATTAATGTTAAATCTTTTATTTCAATACCTTCAATATTTTTAATTATTCTTGTTGTAACATCGGAAACATCAGCTGCTCTTTCCTTCATATAATCATCTTCCATTGAAAGAAACATTTGTTTAAAAGTTTCTGCAACAGTCATAACAGCAAATGAAGCATTTACTTTTTCTGATTCAATTTTAGATTTTACTTGTGAATCCATTTCAGGATCTAAAAGAATTCCTAAATGAGCATCAAAAACCATTGCTTTTTCTTGACCTAATTTTTCTATTGCTCCTTCTTTCAATAAAGAAATTTGTTTTGAAGAAATTTCTAAAGCATCTTCAAACTTTTTAATTTCCTTTTTTGCATCTTTTATTTTTTTTTCTTTAATTTCAGGCATATTATCTTTTAAAATATATGCTTTACCTTTAGAGATTCCATTAGAGGCACCAATACCTTTTAATTCATTCATTTTTTTTCCTTTTCTTTATTTATTAAACATAATAATTATATTAGAATATTTAAATAAATACCATCTCTTTAAATAAAAAGAAATAATAATATCCATTTTTTTATAAATATTCAAAAAAAATATAAAAAAAAATGGAGCGAGTGAAGGGAATCGAACCCTCATCCACTGGTTGGAAGCCAGTCATAATAGCCATTATACTACACTCGCACCTAAATTAATTTAACTTACTAAAATAAGAACATATATATTATATAAAAAAAAATGAAAAAAACAAATAATTTTTTCAAATTATTTGTTTTTAAAAAATTCCTTTAAAAAGTCTTACAAATAAGTAATTTATTTTTCTACTTATTTTTCAATTTTCTCTAGATTTAGTATTTAATTTAGAAATATTTTTTATATTGTCAAAATATTTTAATAATTGTTCATTAATTGATGATTGAACAACAACATTTATTTCATAATGATGAAATAAGGATCTATAATCTAAATTTGTTGTTCCAAAAATTGTTTTTTCATCATCAAAAATAAATAACTTAGTATGAATAAAGGTATCCTTAACACGATATATTTTAACACCTAAATCAGTTAAAGTTTCAACATCAAAAGTTCCTTGATAATAAACTGATTTTTTATCATATTTACCAATTGTAATAATTTCTATTTTAACTCCATTAAGTATGGCTTGCCTAATTGAATCTTTTAAAGAAATCGGAAAGCAAATATATGGAGTTATTATTTTAATATTTGTCTTTGCTGAAATTATTTCCTTTTTTATTTTACTAAAAAATGTAGTTTCTCTCTTATATGGAGCATCATACATAATTTCAATATTTTGATCTTGGTTAGAAGATTTAAATTTTATATTTTTATACTTTGAAAATTCTGAAAATATTTCTTCTTTACTATTGATATATCATTGAAGTGAAAAAATCATATCTAAAGCATAAACTATTAATCCTTTTCCACGATAATGAAGATCTAATCATTCTCCATATTTAGGATCCAAACTAGCATATTCATCAGCAAAATTCATTCCACCAAAATAACATTTTTCTCCATCAATAGTTATTATTTTATTATGACTTCTTCAGTTATCTATTCCTGAAATTTTTCAAAATTTAATTACTTGAAATTGAAAAATTTCAAATCCCTCATTACGTAAATTTCTAACTGTACTATTTGTTAATTTATGACTACCAAAATAATCAATAAGAATTCTAATTTTAACACCTTCTGCTTTTTTAATTCTCAAAATTTCAAAAAGTTCATCATACATTATTCCTTCAGTAAGAATAAAATATTGAATATTAATATATTTTTTTGCCTTTTTTAAATCTTCAAATATTCTAGGAAATGTGTTTCTTCCGTTTTCCAATATTTCAATATCTGAATTTGAAATATTAGTATTTAAATACTCATTTTCTAATGATATCAATTTAGGTAGAATTACTTTTTTAAATTTTTTAGGTATTCTACCAATAAGAAAGTAAATATAAGCACCAACTCCTGGTGCAAAAAATTGAATAAAAGTTCAAGTTATTTTTGTCTGAATGTCACTTCTTTTATCATAATAAGCTAACATCAAGAATCAAAAATCCAATATATAATAAACTAAAATAACAAAAAAACCTTCAAAAACATAACCTAAACAAAATAATGTTATTGGTAAAAAGACTATTGGAATTAGCCCCAATAGTAATATAAGGCTTCCTGATGCTAATTTAAATTTTTTATAATTCATAACTAAAATTAAATTAATTTCATTAAAAAATGGTGGAGAGGATGGGGCTCGAACCCACGCATGCCTAAGCACCTACATCCTTAGCAGGGACGCCTCTTTTCCGTCTTGAGTACCTCTCCATAAAACAATTACAAATATAATTATATAATATTATGCAAATTGTAATAAATAAAAATCTTTATTTTACATTTAAAATTTCTGTTAAAGGAACAAAGATTGCTGTTGTAAGTGAGAAATAAACTAAAATGGTAATTATATCAACAACTGTTGTTTGAACAGGTCCTGAAAAAATAGCACCATCTATTTTATATTTATCTGCAATAATAGGAAGAACTGCTCCAACAAAATTACCTATTATAATAGTTAGTAAAAATGATACAGATGCAACAAAAGCTATTAAAATCATTCACCCAGCAGTTGTTCCATCAACTCACGAATTACCAAATCCTCCAAAATAACCAAAGAATAATCAAACTATGATTATTCTAATGAAAGCAGCAATCATAACTGATAAACCTATCAAAATAGAAACTTTAAATTCTTTAAATAAAACCTCTAAATAATTCCCTTTTCTTATTTCTCCCAAAGCTATAGCTCTAACTAAAGTTGAAGAAGTTTGTGATCCAGAGTTACCTGAAGCATCATTTATTGAAGAAGAAAGTGATACTGCTGTGGCAATTGATAAAGCACAAATTCCTGATAATTCAATTGCGCCACTTTGTGAACCTGCTTCAAAAATTCCTGCTTGTACCCAAATAGATTGAAATCCTAAAATAATAATCTGTGTTAAAGTACCAACAACAAGTAAAACTATAATTCATGGAACTCTTGATTTAAATAAATCCAAAACATTAATTTCTAAATATGGTTTATCAATAACCTTAATAGCAGCTTGTTCAAGAACTGCTTCACTAGCTTCTTCATATCATTCAATAACATCATCTGCTTCAATAACTCCGACTATTTTATTTTTAGAATTGACAACAGGAACTGCAGGAATATCATAATTAGTAATTGCTTTTTCTGCAGATGACATGTAATCACTAGTTTTGATTGCTTTAATTTTTGTTACATTTCCATCAATTAATTCATCATTAGAATTAGAAATAATATCTGAAGGAGTAATATATCCTACATAAGATTCTGTTTTTTTATCATAAACAAAAATATTACCAACTATTTCCAATTCTTCAATATTTATTTGTTTAGCAATTAAATTCTTGGCTTCCTTTATTGTAATTCCTAAGGGAATGGCAATATATTCAACAACCATGTGATAACCAACATGATTTTTTTCATATCTTAAAACAGAATTTAATTTTTCTCTAGTTTTTTTATCAGCTACCTTTAAAACTTTTCTTGTTATTTTTGCTGGCAATTCATCTAAAATATCCACAGCTTCATCTGTATACATCTCCTCAAAAAGCTCTTTAATTTCATCAGAAGTTAATGCTTCAATAACTCTTTCTTGTTGTTCAGGATTAAATTGTGAAAATAATATTGATGATTCTTCTTCTTTTAATAAACGTAATAAAAGGACTGCCTTTTCAGTAGGTCAATCCTTGATTGATTTATAAAGATCAGAAGGATGAAATTCATTAAATATATGTCTAACTTTTTTAACATTTCTTTCTTCAACAAATTTTAATAATCCTTGTAACAGTATTTTCTTATCTTTCATAAATATTTAGTATTATAATTTTTCAACTATTTTAAGTAGAATTTTAAACATGTCAGTGAAACCAATTCTTCTTTCTTCAGAAGTTGTATATTCATGTTTAGCAACATGATCAGACACAGTTAATAAAACTAATGCTTCTTTACCTAATGATTTAGCTATGGCATATAAAGCATATCCTTCCATTTCCACAACATCAATACCCTTTTTAACAAATTGTTCTGGAACATCAACATTATGTGTTTTGTAAAATCACATTGAAGAATTTATTTTTGTTGTTAAAACATTGTGATTAATTTCAACTTCTTTAGAAGCTTCTTTTGCTAATTGAATTAAATTTTTAGAAGCTGAAATTGTATCTTTACCTTCAAATCCAAAACCTTCTCCATAATTAGATTTACTATAAGCTTTTTCTGAAATAATAACATCTCAAACATTAATATCTAAGTTATAAGCTCCACATGAACCAAATCTAATTATTTTTTCGACTTCAAATTCTGTATATAGTTCATATGCATATATACCAATGGAATCTAATCCCATTCCATGACCCATAACAGTAACTTCTTTTCCTTTGTAAGTTCCAGTATAACCTAACATACCTCTAACTTCATTTATTAATCTATAGTTTTCTAAATAAGTTTCAGCAAAAAGTTTTGCTCTTAATGGATCCCCTGGCATTAAAACTATTTTTGCTATTTCTCCCTTTTTTGCTTGAATATGTGGTGTTGGCATATTAATTTCTCCTTTTTGTATTTTAAATTCATAAATCAACTATTCTATTAAATACATCTCTTTGAGCAACATCTTCTCATTTTGAATTATGGAAAATTCTTATTTTACTTGTTTCTTCAGAAACAACTATAATAATTGCTTTTGTAACCTCTGACAATCCAAGTGCAGATCTATGTCTTGTCCCAAATTTTTTAGGTACGGGTTGTTCAGATAATTTAGTAATGTAAGCAGAAGCCCGATCAATTCTATTATCCTTAATAATAATAGCTCCATCATGAAGAGGAGTTTTAGATCCCTCAAAAATATTTGTTATTAAATTTGAAGTAACTCTGGAGTCTATCAATTCAGAATCGATTACATAATCATTTGTTTCATTTTGAACATCAATAATAATTGTTGCACCTTTTTCCAAAGAACAAAGAGTATCTACAGAAGTTTGAATTTCTTGAATAATAGAAATTTTTTCTTCTTCAGTTGTTCTTACTGTAAATGCTTTCTTTAAAAATTTATAACTTTTGTTAAAAACTAAGTAAGTTACAGGCGAAAAAAAAACAACAACAATTAAAAGTGTTGCAGATAAAATAATGATTGTATGCTCATCTGCTGTGTAATCTTTTTGCAAAGTATCTTGTAATAAGATAAATAAATTATTAGTTGACAATTTTATTCCTTTTTAAAATTATATATACTATATATTATTTTAAATAAATAAAATAAAAATTAAGTTATATTACTATTTAAAATAACTGCATTTGTTTTTAAATTTAATTTTCTTTTTTTTATTTTTAAAGGATTCTCCTCTAAACTAGGATCCAAAATAAAATCAGGATTTAAAAAATTATGATCTGCTTGAGTTGCTGTAAATGGATTAATTAATGCAAATCTAAATCCCAATAAGGATAATTTTTTAATATTTTCCTTTAAATTATCATTTCTTAAATCTTTATTAATTACTAAACCTATAACTAATTTTTCAGGACTTATATATCTCTTTGTTTTTTTATAAAATTCATTTATATTAAAAAAAGAAGATGATAAATAATAACTTGAATAATATATTAATAAAGTTCCTTTTTTATTTTTGAATTGTCTAATTGTTTGATAAGAAGTATGCCTTAATAATAACTCTAATTCATATTTTTTTATTATTTCATTTTCTAATAATTTTTCAATATTTACATTTGAATTTTCACTTCTTCATTTTAAATTTATTGAAGGGTAAAACAAATCATCTTTATCATAAATCCCTCTTACGAATGAAACATTTGAATTTTCTGATTCAACAGGTAAATTAGAAACTTTTGAAGATTCATTTAGTCTTTTTTTAACTCTTTTAAAATCATAAATTATTAATGGACTTGTTTTTTCTCTTTCTATTAATGGAGACATTAAAAACATACAATATTCAATTAAATCATAAATTGAATAACTATGAATTCCATAAATAGATCCTGAAGCAATTATTTGAACTTTTTCTTCTTTAATAATTCTTTCAATAATTTTAGTTAATGAATAAAGCTCATCATTAGAATCTTTATTTTCAGTTTTATTATTTAATATTGACTTACTTAAGTCAAAATTATCAGTTAATTCAAAAAATATACCATAATGATTTACATTTACCTTGAAAAAGAATGGATTATCATATTCATTTTCTGTTGAAATTTTTATTTTTTGTAAAACATTAGAAATTTTGTTTTTATCATTATCAGTAGTTTTAATATTAAATAAAATTAAAATACCTTTATTAATTTTTTTTTCATCAATTATATTTCTTAATTTATTTTTTGCCAATGACATTTTATAATAAGAAATATCATCTCTTGTGGAAAAGGTTTCTAATTTTGAAAAATTATCATAAATTTTTTCAACAAGAAAAATAATTAGTGATTGAAAAAATGCAAAAAGAGATATATAAAAAGTTGAAATAAAAATTAAAATTCAAGAATCTCCTTCGTTAATATAACCAATTGAAAAAAAGAAAATTAACCTTATTAAAAAGGTTATTGAAATGAAAGTGATTAAATTAATTGTTAAATTTAAAACACCATTATTCTTAATTAAATTATCTTTAATGTTTAATAAATAAAATACTACTAAAACTAGAAAATAATTGATTAATGTAAAAAATATTCTTTTTCAAGCATATGCTTCATCAAAATCAAATTCTCAATTAATAGAAATCAAATATCCAAATACTTGAAATAAAAGCATTGGAAATAAAATTTTATTTTTCAACATTGTTGAAAAAATTATAATAATCATTAATGAAGGTGTTAAATAAATGCTATTGTAATTTAAATTTAAATGTCCTCTTGGTGTAGCAGTAATGATTGAAAACTGCATTGATACAAATAAATAAACTAATAGTATTAAAAACCCAATTATTGATCCAAGAATCATGCTTCCTGAAAAACTAATTTTATTTTCCTTAATTCTCAAAAATTCTTTTGTTAAAAAATAAACTAAACCAAATATAAGTATTGTAACTATATTAAGTATAAAAAATAAAAAAATTTGTGAATCATCAAACATAATAACCTGTTTTAATTTAACTAACAATAATGGTGGAGAAGACGGGAATCGAACCCGTGTCCAAATAATAATAAAATATATAAATCTACAGTTTATATTAATTCAAGTTTTAAAGATCTTGAAACTTAATTAAATTACATATAATGCATGCCTGCTTTTAATGGTTTTAAAAAACTGCTTACTAGGTTTAACCATTAAAAATCCTAGTTCACAGGTTGATATTAAAAAATTAAGCTAATGCCATTGTAGAAGTTTCAACTTCTGTTTGTAGCATTGCTGGATCAACACTTATTTCTTCGTTTCCGATTAAAAAATTTTTTAGTAATTTAGGTCTACAACTCCACTGCATATATATCAATCAATATCTGTCAAAACCTTGACTTCCCCAAAAAATAAAAGATAATTATTTAATAACCATAATATCTTTTAGATTCTCTTTTTGAATCTCTTTCCTTGATTGATTCTCTTTTATCTGCTTTGTTCTTTCCTTTGGCAACAAAAATCTCCAATTTAATTATACCTTTTTTATCGCCTAAAATTGCATATGGCACTATTGTATTTCTTTTGAGTTGAGTTTCATCTTTTAGTTTTTTTATTTCTTTTTTATTTAAAAGAAGTTGTCTAGTTCTTTTTTCTTCATGTGTTCCTTGAGTTTGAAACTCGTATTTTTTAATATATCCATTAATTCATTGTGCATTATTATTAGAATCAATAAATATATAAGAACCAGTAAGATCTGAATTTCCTGATTTTATTGACTTAACTTCAGTACCTAATAATGAAATTCCAGCAACGTATTTATCCATTAATTCATAATCAAATTTTGCTCTTTTATTTTTAGAATAAACTTTCATTTACTTAACCTCTAAATCAATTAAACCCTTAATAATATCAACATTTATTATTTTTACTTTTACTTTTTCACCTAGTTTATAAACTTTTTTATTTTTAGCACCTGAAATTAAAAAATTTACTTCATCATAAAGATATTCATCATCTTTCATTGTATCTATATGAACCAAACCTTGAGTAAAATTTTCAAATTCAACAAAAAAACCAAACTTAACAACTGAAATTATTTTTCCTATAAGTTCAGAACCAATCATTGATTTCATAAATCTTGATTTTTTAATATCAGCTATTTTTCTTTCAGAACTAACTGCAATTTTTTCTTTTTCTGAACAATTATCAGCTATTTCTTTTAAAGAAAAAATAAATTCATTTTTATTAGCTTGATTCTTTTTAAATTCTTTATCTAAAAAAAACAATTTAAGTAAACGATGAACAACTAAATCAGGATACCTTCTTATTGGAGATGTAAAATGTAAATAGTTAGTTAACCCTAAAGCATAATGACCTTTATCTTCATAATCATAAATTGCTTTTTCCATTGATTGAATCATATATCTCTTTAAGATATCCCCATTTTCATTATTTTCTTCTTTTTGTAAAAAATTCATTAAATCATTAGATTCTATTTTTTCAATTGATTTAGGTAAAAATGTCCCTAATATTTTTGCTAAATTATTAAATTTTTCTAAATTTTCTAATTTAGGCTTTGGATGAACTCTAAAAATACCAGGTAATTCATTACATGTTAAAGTTTTAGCAACTGTTTCATTAGTTACAACCATTAAATCTTCAATTACTTTTTCCGAAGGAGATTGAAATTTATTTTTTATTTCTATAACTTCACCATTTTCATCTAATTTTAATTTAGCTTCTGGTAAAACAAAATCAATCATTCCATTTTTAATTTTAATTTTTCTTATTAATTCTGAAAGTTCTTTTGCATCTAGTAAAGATTTAGTTAACTTCTCATCATTGTTAACTAATTTATCTTCACCATTATAAAGTTTGTCAACTTGTTCATAAGATAATCTATGCTTAGAAATAATTTTAGATTCATATATTTCTGATTTAATAACCTCTCCTTTAATATTTATTTCCATATCACATGTTAATGTATATTTTAAGGTATTAGGATTTAAAGAACATAAATCATTAGATAATTTTTGAGGAAGCATTGGAAAAACAGAATCAATAAGGTAAACTGAAGTACCTCTTTCTTCTGCTTCAATATCAATTTCAGAGTTTTTTGTTACAAAATGTGAAACATCAGCAATATGAACTCCCAATTTATAATTTCCATTTTTTAATTTAGTGACATCAATAGCATCATCTAAATCTTTAGATTCTATTCCATCGATTGTGTAAACTAATCTATTAGAAATATCTTTTCGCCTATTTGTTTTTTCTTTTTCATCATAATTTAATTTTTCGACTTCAGTTAAAACCTTTTTAGGAAATTCTGTATTTAAATTAAATTTATAACCTATTATTTCTGGATCTAACTTAGCATTACTTGCCATTCCAATTTCTTTAATTACCTTTAGTGTAATTTTTCTATTTTCGAAATCAATAAATTTAGTTAATAAAATATCACCTTCTTGATATTTGTCCATATCCTCAATAACATATTCATATTTAGGAAATATATCATCTGGAATAAACTTCTTTTTTCCTTTTTCAATAAAAATACGTCCAACAATTGATGAACCATTACGTTGCATAACTCTAACTATCTTACCAGCTCTTCTTGAAGGATCATCATCCTCTCTTAAAGGAAATAAAATAACTTTAACAGAATCACCTTCTAAAGCATTTAAAACAAATTTACCAGGGATAAAAACTGTTATTTCATCATTTTCAACAAAGCCATAATCATTTTTGGTATCTTTAAAAGTACCTATAACTTCCTCATCATTTTTAACATTATATTTATCTTGTGATTTTTTATAATAAATTTTTCTTTCTGTTCATAATTCTCTTAATACTTTATCCAATTTTCGGTTATCTTTATAAGATAATCCCAAAGCAATCCTTAATTCTTTAAAAGATTTTCCACCTTCATCTGTTAATATTTTTAATATTTTATTTTTCATTTTTTTCCTTTTTAATTTTTATATAAAAATAAGAATAAAAGCCACAAGAACAAAAAGAATTACTAAAGATAATGTTATTCAATGTAAAATTTTTTCTCACCCTCTTTTCTTATGTTGGAATAAATCAACATCTTTTGTTCCAACTATTGATGAACCTAAATTTTTAACTCTACCTGATTGAATAATTATTAAAATAATAAGAATTATTCCTATAATTGCTAAAATCAAAATTAAACTTAATTCTAAACCTGACATTTTTTCATCACCTACCTATATTTTCTTATTAAAATTCATTAGTTGACTAGTTATTGCACCAGTTTCTAAATTTAACCCTAAATTGATTTTACCTGTTGATCCATTTCTATGTTTAGCAACATTCACTTCTAGATTCGAAAGAGGACCCTTATTTTCACTATCATTTTCATAATAATCATCTCGATATAAAAACATTATAATATCTGCATCTTGCTCTATCGCACCTGATTCTCTAATATCTGACATAATTGGTCTTTTGTCATTTCGATCTTCTACTTTTCTTGATAATTGAGATAAAGCAATAATAGGTATATCTAATTCTCTAGCTAATGCTTTTAATTTTCTTGATATATTAGACACCATTTGCTGTCTACTTTCATTTGATTTTTCATCATCTTGTATCAATTGTAAATAATCAATAACCACCATATTGATATCATTTATTCTTTTAAATTTACGAACTTTTCAAATTAATTCATTAATTTTCATTGTTGGTGAATCATCAATTCAAATTTTTAATGCAGAAACTTTTTTAATTGCTTCATCTAATTTATATTTGCTTATTTCATTTTGACCTTTAGAAATTAAGCTTTTAAAAGATGTTTTTGATTCTGATGTTATAAGTCTTGTAAACAATTGATCAGATGGCATCTCTAAAGAAATAAAGGCAACTCGATTTCCATTTATAGCAACATTTTTTGTTATTTCTAATGAAAAGGCTGTTTTACCAATTGATGGTCTAGCTGCAATAATAATAAATTGTCCACCTTTTAATCCACCCAATTTTTCATCTAATTTTTTAAAATTTAAAGAGATTCCTTCAGTAGTAACACCATTCTTTAAATTTTCTATTTTCTTTTTATATTCTTCTGAAATATTTTTTAAATCAATAAAATCTTTAATTTCTCTATTTTGTGTTATTTCAAAAATTCTAGATTCAACTTGACCAATCAATGATTCAATAGAATCATCTGTTTTAGAAACTAAATCAGCAGATGATATTAAGGTATTTTTTAAATCCCTAGAATGTTTTTTATCTTTTATTAAAGTAAAATATTTTGGAATATTATCTTCTATACCTTGTTCATAAATAAGAGTTGTTAGATAATCTTGTCAAAAATTAGGTTCTTTATCTGAAAGTTTAGAAATTTCTTCAAAAAGCAAAACATAATCAATTTTTTCCATTTTATCATTTTTACTAACAATATTTAAAAGGGAAGAATAAACTATTTGATTTTCCTTTATAAAAAAATCCTCAGGTTCTAGAATACCAACATTTTTCTTAAATAAATCAAGTCTTTCTATAAAAAGACCCAATAATGAATTTTCAGCTTTTTCTGAATGTAATTTTTTTTTCATTTTTATTTTGTAATTTCTGAAACTATCTTTTTCTTTAAATTATCATAATTAATTGTACCTGGTCAAGTACATGCAGAAGAATTAAAGTGACCTCCACCACCTAATTTTTCAGCTAAACTTTGAACATTATAATTATTATGTGATCTTGCTGAAAGTTTAAATTTATTTCCTTTGATTTTTGCTAATACAAAAGCTGCAGAAATCCCTTCATATTCTAAAATTTTATCAGCAATCATTGAGGTTACTTCTTCATTTACCTTTGTAGTTTCTTTAATAAAAGTAAATACAATTCCATTATTAAATCTTTGTAAATTTGTTAAAGCTTCTTTTTCAAAAAGAATTAATGATTGGGGTGGTTTAAATAATGAATCAACAAAATTAATATTTGCATCATTATTAATTAAAAAAGAAACAGCATCAAATGTTGAACTTTGAATATTTTTTGATAATTGTTTTGTATCTAATTTAATACCTGCAAGTAAACTAGTAGATATCATAGGGTCAATACTTGAATGAACTTCTGTTCCATGATCTAACTTAAGCATTTCTACAATTAATTCAGAAGTTGAAGATGATGTTGTATCAATTAACATCTTACTTTCAACATAATTATCAGTACCTTTGGATAAACGATGATGATCTATTATTGAAATATTTTTAGGTTTTAAATTTTTTGATAATTTATAGGCTTGAGTATATTCCAAAATAGAAGTATCTGTAATAACCATATGAGATCTATTAGAAATGTTTCTGAATGCTTCTCTTTCTGTTATGAATAAATCTCTTTTAGTTTTAGGTAAAGTTCTAAATAATTTTAAAGTTGTCTTGTCAAAATCATCAATAATAAAATAAATATGATTAGAATAATCTTTGATTAATTCTAATAAACCTAATGAAGAACCTAATGCATCTAAATCTGCCATTTTATGTGAACTAATAAACACTTCTCTAGCTTGTTTAATATCACTTATGAATTCAGTATAAAATTGCCTAATATTCATAATGTTTCCATCTGAAACTGCTTGTGTAGATGAATTACCAACATATTCCATAAAACCATTTGGTTTCATTATAATTGTTTGATCTCCACCTCTACTTTTAGATACTTCTAAAGATTTTAAAGAAGATTCTAATAAATCTGCATAATCACCATCACCATAAGCGACACCTATGGATATTGTTATATCTTTCACCAATCTTGGATTAGCTTTTTTTATTGATTCTAAAATAGTTTCAGATTCAACATCTCTTTGACCTTTAACTCAATCAAATATACCAGATATTGTACCTTCATTACTAATTGAAGAATTTAATATTCCACCATGTTTTGTAACTCAATTTCTAATAACTTGATTTATTTTTAAAGTGGCATCAGCTTTTATTGAATCATTAAAATTTATCTTCTTTGTTAAAGAAGTATGAATTGAAATTACTGCTTTTTGTTTTTTTTCAATAGTTTGTATTAATGAAGAAACAAAAGTTACATCTTTAAATAAAATAGCTTTTGATCTTTTTGCTGAAGTTACTTCTCATTTATTATAACCAATGTTTAATTTTTGAGGTTTGTTACTATTTAAATTTATTTTTAAAGTAGATACTTTTTTTCCTAAATAGGAATTTAAACCCTCTTTTTGAAGTCAAGGAGTTATAAAAGTTATATATTGTTCATCATCATAAAAAACAGAACCAACTTCAAAAATTTCCTCTTGTGTGGAACCAATTGAATTTATCGATTTAACCAAATCAACAATTTTTTTATTTCTATTAATATAAAAATGGTAAATAAGAATTCCATAAATAAAAAGAGAGAAAACAAAAAGAATTGCATAAAATACAATAAAAAATGCTTGGTTATCATCATAATTCTTATCAATAGATGCTAATACATTAAAAATTAACAACAATATTATTGACAAAGTTGATATTGTAGCTAGTACAATAAGCAATATTGTATTTTTTTTACCTTTCATTTATCTCTCCTCATTTAAAGAAAAATTATTTTAATTATCAGCTACAAAAGGTAGAAACCCTACTTCTCTTGCTTGCTTGATAGCTTTAGATAATTTTCTTTGATACTTAGCTGAAGTTCCTGTTATTCTTCTAGGTTTTATTTTACCATTGATTGGTGAAATAAACTTTTTAAGAACTTCTACATCTTTATAATCAATATATTCAATATTTTGATATGTGAAAAGACACTTTCTATTAGTTTTAAAAACTTTTTTAGGAGGCGTCTTTCTTCCTTTAGCTGTTCTTGGCATTTTTTCTCCTTAAAATTCGATTTCTTCTAAATTAATACTTGATGCATCAATTTCTTCTGCTTTACCAAATTCTTCTTGTTTTTCTTTTTTAATAGGTGAAGTTTCTTCTTGATCAAAATTTACTTCATTAGAAAAAGTCATTGGTTGTTGACCATTATTCATTTCATTATCATTAGAAAAACCTTTTGAATTTCTGTTTGATTTTGGTTCTAAAAAAGTGACATTTTCAATATTGACATTGGTTCTTTTGTCATATCTGCCATCCTTTTGTTGTGAGAAAACTTCTAATCTTCCTTCAACACCAATTAATGAACCCTTACTTAAATAATCATGCATTAATTTTGCAGTTGCCCTTCATGCTATACATGAAACAAAATCAGTTTGATCTTGGCTTCTTCTGTTTACTGCAAGTGTAAAGAATGCATAAGGTGTTCCATCATTTGTTCTTCTTAATTCAACATCACTAGTTAATCTACCTGTTAATATAACTTTATTTATCATTTAAACTTATCTTATTCTCCCTTTGATTTATCAGATTCTGAATTTTTAGCAATAGGTTGTTTTGTTGTTGAATAATTATTAACATTTTTATAATTTCTTGAAGTATATTCTTTTTTCTTTCTTTCAGGAAATTTTAAATCTTTAGCTGTTTTATATTCAAATGGTCATTTTTTATTATGAACTAAAATCATAGGTCTAACAATTCTTTTATCAATAGCTATTAATTTTTTTAAATCAGAAATGGCTTCTGGAGTTGTTTCAACATAATATAAAACATAATATGCTTTTTTAGATTTGTTAATCTCATAAGCTAAATCCTTAATGCCTCATTTTTCCTTTTTAATAATATTTCCACATAGTTTTGCTTCGACATCTTTTAAAGTTTTTTCAATGTCATTTTCCTCTAATTTATCATTAATTAAAAGCAAAACTTCATATTTTCTATTCATATTCATTTTTTCCTCCTCTTGGTTTTTGCTATGTATCTTAATATAATAGCAAGGATGTTAAATCAATATAATTTTAACATATTTTATTATATAAATAATTATAGATGTTCAATATCTACATTAGAAATTATGTCTTCTATTTCTTGTACCATATAACCAGATTGTATTTCTAAAATATGAGCTTTTTCTAATAAAAACATACTTAAAGTATCCAAATTTATCTCAATATTTATGCTTCTTATTTCATTTTCTCCTAATTGCTCTTTAGCAAAATTATATTCATTAGCAACAAGATCAGAATCTGAAACATAAAGTTTAAAATCAGATGGCAATCTTCTATCTTGAATTCTAAATATTTCATAACTTTCATCAATTTCTCTAGAATATGAGTTAAGAGAAATGACAAAAGTATTTTTAAAACTTTTATTTTTCTTCAAGTTTTTTTTATTTTCAAAGATGAAAATACCATCATTAGCGCCAATGTCAGATAATACTTGATCAATATTATTTAAATTATGAATTTTTTCCTTCTTCTTAGTGATTATTTTTGATGGAATTTTAATTTTTAATTTTGGAAAATTTTGCTTTAATTTTTTTTCAATATCCCTTATTACAGCAATTAAATTTTGTTTAATATCCAAAGCTTTTGAAAAGGCATTATCCTTATTGTCATATCTATATTCAATTAGTAAAACTCTTTTTTCTAAGGATTGTGTATTTTTTATTTCTGAATCACGATTAATAAAATGAGATATTATTCCAATTCCATTATTATTTTTAATATCCATTTTATACAAAGCATTAACAAGTCAATATCTAAAATTATTAAAAATATTATAAATTACATTATCATTTGAACTATCAAAATTTATACTTCTTCCAATTTCAAAAGATGAAGAGGAAGTTATAATTTTTTTACTTGAAATAATGGGAGCTCTTACAATTGAAAAATCTATTTTTTCATTTATTTTTTCAATCAACATTGATTCAATTATTTGCATTGCTTTTTGTGTATCTCTTAAATTTAATTTTGATAAATAATTTCCTTCAATTATATTCATAATTTAATTATAAAAAAATAACTCAATTATACTTGAGTTATTTTAAATATTAAATTAATAAAAGTAATTTTAATTATTCTCTTTTTTTCTTTGATGTGGAAATAAAATAACATCTCTAATAGATTTTGAATCAGTTAATAACATAACTAATCTATCAATACCTAACCCTAATCCACCTGTTGGTGGAAGACCATATTCAAGAGCTTCAACATAATCAATATCCATTTCTGTTGCTTCATCATTACCTTGTTTAGATTCTCTTAATTGCTCTTCAAATCTAGAGTATTGATCATCTGCATCATTAAGTTCTGAGAAAGCATTAGCATATTCTCTTCCATCAATAAATAATTCAAATCTATCTGTGATATTAGGATTATCTCTTCTTCTTTTAGCAAGTGGAGAAACCTCAACAGGGTAACCTGTAACAAAAGTAGGTTGAAGAATTGTTTCTTCACATTTTTCCTCAAAAAATTCATTAATAATATAACCTATCGAGTTGTAATGTGGTTTTAATTCAATATTATGTTTTTTAGCAAGAGTTTGTGCTTGTTCTAATGTTTTCACTTTATTAAAATCAACACCTGTAACTTCTTTAATTAAATCAATCATTTCAATAGAGTTAAAAGGTGTTTTTAATGATATTTCTTTTCCTTGATAATGTATTTCAGTAGTGCCATTAACCTCTATCGAAGCATTTGAAATTATTTCTTCAGTAATTTTCATCATTTTATGCATATCTGCATATGCTTCATATAATTCTATAGAAGTAAATTCTGGATTATGTTTGATAGAAATCCCTTCATTTCTAAATAATCTACCAATTTCATAAACTCTATCAATACCACCAACAATTAATCTTTTTAATGGAAGTTCAGTAGCAATTCTTAATTTGAATT
This sequence comes from Candidatus Tyloplasma litorale, assembly GCA_027943885.1. Taxonomy (GTDB): domain Bacteria; phylum Bacillota_I; class Bacilli_A; order Mycoplasmatales; family Hepatoplasmataceae; genus Tyloplasma; species Tyloplasma litorale. The sequence goes on along the minus strand of AP027078.1, from coordinate 62,548 downwards.
CCATATCCAAAGCATTATGGTGAGTTTTGAAAGGTGCCGCTGCTGCACCACCTAATGTTGCTTGTAAAATAGGAGTTTCAACTTCATAATAACCTTTAGAATCTAATAATCTTCTAATTGAAGAAACTATTTTTGTTCTTTTTATAAAAGTTTCTCTTGATTGTCCATTCATTATTAAATCAACATATCTTCTTCTTGTTCTTTCTTCAACATCTGTTAACCCATGAAATTTTTCAGGTAATGGCCTTAAGGATTTTGTTAAAATTGAAAAACTATTAGATCTTAATGTTAATTGACCTGTTTGTGTTTTCATTATTCTACCACTAGAAGCAACAATATCACCAATATCTAGTAAATTAGCAACATCCCAATCATGCTTAGGTAAAGCATCTTTTCTAAGATAGAATTGAAATTTATCACCATTTGATTGAATAAGTAAAAACATTGCTTTTCCTTGATTTCTAATCATCATTACTCTACCAGCTAAAGAATAATTATTTGTGTGATTATCTTCTAATTCCTTTTTTGAAAAATCATTATATTGCTCTATTATTTCTTTAATTGTCACTGTTTGTGTAAATGAAGTAAAATATGGATCAAGTCCCATTTCTTTTAATTTTAAAAGTTTTTCTCTTCTTATTTTTTCTTGTTCAGTTCTTTCGATTTTCATAATAAAAAAATTATACTATATTAATTTATAGTTTTAAATAACATACACTTCATATAAAACATAAAAAAGAAAAAAGAAAATTATTTTAGTAATAATTTTCTTTTATTTTTAAAATTTATAAACTTATTATTTAGCTTCAGATTTATCTTTATTAGGTTGGAATTTATCTTTTATTTTTTGAACTTGTTCAGGAAGTTTCTTTTCTTTATAAATAAATTCTGCTTCTTCAGCTGTAAGAGTTTCTTTTATTAAAAGTGATTCAGCTAAAATATCCATAATAGCTTTATTTTCATTCACTAAATTAAAAGCAGTTTTATAAGAAGAATCAATTAATTTTCTAATTTCCTTATCAATTTCATGAGCTAATTGACCAGAATAATTTTTGGATGCATTAGCATAATCTCTTCCTAAAAAGACAGAACCTTGAGGTTTCTCATATTGAATAGGGCCTAAATCTGACATTCCAAATTCAGTAACCATTCTTCTAGCAATCGATGTTGCTGATTCAATATCTGAATAAGCACCAGTTGTAATATTATCTTTACCAAAGTAAATTTCTTCAGAAGCTCTACCGGCCATATACGATGCTAATTTAGCTTTAAGTTCTAATTTAGTTTGAACAAATTTCTCTTTTTTAGGTGTCATTAATACATATCCACCAGCTTGTCCTCTTGGAATAATTGTTATTTTTTGAACTTGTTCAGCATCTTCTAAAGCAAGTCCAACAATTGCATGCCCGGCTTCATGATAAGCAATTAATTTTTTCTCTTCCTTAGACATTAAATTATTAGATTTTGAAGGTCCACCAATAACTCTATCAATAGCCTCATCAATAATATCTAATGTTATTTCTTTTTTTCTTAATCTTATTGATAAAATTGCAGCTTCATTAATAACATTTTCTAATTGTGCTGCAGAGAATCCTGGTGTTCTACCCGCAACATTGGCTCAAGACACATTTTTAGAGAATTTTTTATCACCTTGTTTGGCATATATTTTTAGAATTGATTCTCTCTCAATAATATCTGGCATTCTAAATTCAATTGATCTATCAAATCTACCAGGTCTTTTTAAAGCAGGATCTAAAACATCAGGTCTATTAGTTGCAGCAACAACCACAACACCAGAATTAGGAGAAAATCCATCCATTTCCACTAGCATTTGATTAAGAGTTTGTTCTCTTTCATCATTTCCGCCACCCATTCCAGCTCCTCTTTGTCTACCAACAGCATCTAATTCATCAATAAAGATTAATGCAGGAGCAACAGCTTTAGCTTGTGTAAATAATTCTCTCACTCTTTTAGCACCAACACCAACAAACATTTCCACAAAATCAGAACCTGAAATTGAATAGAATGGTATACCTGCTTCACCAGCAACAGCTTTAGCTAAAAAGGTTTTACCAGTTCCTGGAGGACCTGATAATAACACTCCTTTAGGAGTTCTTGCACCAGCAATATTATACTTTTCTGGAGCTTTTAAAAAATCAACAATTTCTCATAGTTCAGCCTTAACCTCATCATAACCCGCAACATCTGAAAATTTAATATTTGAAACTTGAGGTAGCATTGAAGATTTGTTCATATTTCCAATTGAACCTTGTGATTTCATCACTTTCATCATAATTCAATAAGTTCCACCTAGAATTAAAATTCATGGTAATATTCCCCAAAATAATGATCACAATGGTGAAGAAGTACCTACAATTTCAAATCCTACAAAAGTATATGACAAACCTCTTTCATTTAAATCACCAAGAAATGTATCAAAAGCATCCATAGTATCAAATTGAATTCTATATACAACAGTACCACTTCCATCTAAATCATTTGCTTGAAATTGAAGAATTATTTTTGTTGAATATGCACTAGTATAATAATCTAAAGACACTTGTCCATTTTCACTATATCCATCAAACATATTTGTTATTTGATCATTACTTAAATTCCTGAAAGTGTCAGGTGTAAAAGAAACATATTGTGTTGAAAACAATGCTGAAAAAAGCATTATTGTTAATATGAAAACAAGAATTATTCAAATTCATTTTGTACCATTGCTTTTTTTCTTAACAGGTGGTTTATTACCACCTGAAGGTGTTTGCTGGTTTTTTTCATCATCTGGCTTATTAGTAGATTTTTTATTATCATCGCCAATTATTCTTCTAACTACTTCAGTATTCATTTTATTCATCTTCTTTAATTATAGCAATATAAGGTAAATTTCTATATTTTTCATCATAATCTAGACCAAAACCTAATAAGAAACCACCAGGTTCTTCTTCTCAACAAAATAATTCATCATATTTTGTTTTTAATCTTTTTGGTTTACCATAAATTGCAGATACAGTAATTGACTTTGGTTCATAAGCTTCCAAAATTTCACAAACCTTATTTAAGGTTTTTCCAGAATCAACTAAATCATCAGTTATAATAATATCTTTTCCTTTAATTGGAATGGTTGCATCATATTTAACTCTTGCTTCACTTATTTGTTTATCTAAATAATATGAAGAGGAACTTATAAAATCCATAGAAACATCAAAATCAAGATGTTTCATTAATTCCAAAGTGAATGGAAGTCCACCTTTTATTATTGAAATTAAAACAACTTCCTTATCTTTCTCAACAAATTTTTTATTTAATTTTTTAGCTAATATTTTTATTTCCTTAACTAATTCACTATGTGTTTTTAAAATTTTAATTATATGCTTATTTTCCGTTCCCATTTTCAACCTTTGATTTATATATTACAATTTTACTATTTTCCACAGTCATAAAAACATTTTCCATCAATCTATAATTTTTATCTCCTCTTTTATGTTTTAAAAAATCAATAATTCCTTCTAATTTATCTGTTGTAATATTAATTCTTCATTCATTTAGAATTAACATTTTATAAATAAGTTGCTTTTTAACTTCGAAATTATCTCTATTAAAAAAATCATAATCAAACTGAATTCTTCTTCATTCATTGTATTTTCTTTCAATTTCATCTTCTAATTTATGATTTTTTTCATTTATTTTTTGAAATCTATCAAAAATCGCATCCTTTTCTGCAATACTTAATTTAGATAATTCCAATCTTAATTTATTTCTTTCATAAATAGGTAAAAAATTAGTTTTATCAACTCTAAAACTTATTTTTTCATTATTAAGATATTCAATAATTTCACTTTTATAAATATCTAATAGTGGACGATGAATTCTATAACTTGAAAATTTTGACAATTTTTTTATTCCATAAAATAATAAATTTTTTGATCTTTTTTCTTGCATTAAAGCTGTTTCAATAAAATCATCCTTATGATGAGCAATAAATATTTCTTTAGTATTAAATCTATCAGCAATATGAAAAAAGATATCATATCTCATTTGTCTTGCTTTTGATTGTTTATTTCCTAAATATGCATATTTTTCTCAGTCCTCTTTATTAACATCTTTAATGAAATAAGGAATATTTCTTTTTTTACAAAATTCAACAAAACTGTTTTGATCTTCATTAGATTCTTCGCGTAAATGATAATTAACATGAACAGCAATTGGTTCATATCTATTGTTATTATGTAGTTTTGTTAAAAGATATGTTGAATCAGGTCCACCCGAAACACCGATTATAATCTTATTTTTTTTCATTATATTTATTTGTTAGTTCATTAAAATTTTTACCTTGAACAAAATCTTCAGCTATATCTGCCAATTTACTAACTAAATTAGGTAAAATTTTTAATTGTTCTTCATTTCATTTACCTAAAACATAGCTAGAAGTAGCAATATTTTTATCTGAACCAATTCCACCTTTCACTCTTAAAAAATCATTACTTTTAAAATTTTCTATTATATTTCGTATTCCATTTTGACCACCATGGCCACCTTTATTAACAATTTTTATTGAACCCATATCTTGATCTTTATCATCAACAAATATTATCAAATCATTTAAGTCAACTTTAAAATAGTTTGCAATACCTTTAATAACTTTCCCTGAATTATTCATAAAAAGTTTAGGTTTTGCTATTATTATTTTTTCTTCATTTATAAATAAAGTTGAATAAAAAGCTGAAGGCTCTTCTTTAAAAGATAAATTTCACCTTTTTTCTAATTCATCTATAACTAAAAAACCAAGATTGTGTCTTGTTCTTTTATATTCATTTCCAAAATTACCTAAACCCACGATTAATTTCATTTAAAAAATTATAACAATTTTTAATTTTCATTTTTAAAATATTTCTTAAATTAAAATAAAAATTCTAATTTTTTTTTGCATTTTTTAATCTTTGTGTAAAATCATTAACAGCAATATAGTTATCATTCATTCTTTGTTTAAAAGCTATAACTGCAGCTTCTAATACTGAAGCAATAGACCTTCCATTTGATAATGGAATTTGAATTAAAGGAATTTCTATTCCTTTAATTTCTTTTTTTAAATATTCTCTTCCAAGTCTTTCCACAGAAGATTTAACTTCTTCTAATTGAACTAACTCAACTATTAAATCAATGGAGTGTTCTTTTACTAAAGATTGAATTCCAAACATTCCCTTGACATTTATTATTCCTACACCTCTAACTTCAATAAAATCCCTTGATATTTTAGGAGCTCTACCAAAAGGCTTACCTGCAAAGGAAATAATATCTATTGCATCATCACCTATAAATAAATGTTTTCGATTGATTAATTCTAAAGCAAGTTCTGATTTACCAACTCCAGATTTACCTGCTATTAAAACCCCTTCACCATAAACAGAAATCAAAGTTCCATGAATTCTTTCTGGTATTTGTTGCTTTCTTAGTAAATAAGAATCTACAATAGAAGATACCTCTCTTTTAGAAAATTTAGTTGTTAAAAGGGGTTTTTTTAATTCAAGAAATTTTTTTAAATCTCTTTTCTTAAGAGAAGAAGTTTCACAAATTATTATCATTTTAATACGATTAATAGATTCTTTTATTTTTTCAATATTAGAACCTAATCTAATAATAGCTATATAATTACCAAATTTAGTTTTAGTAATATGACTCATTCTAGCTGCCTGAAATACATCAATTGTTTCCTCTTCATAATCACAAAGAGAATCTTCAATTAAATTAAAGTTAAACTTATTTGCAAATTTTTTAATATTTAACTTGTTATACATAATTTAATTATATTATATTAATTATTGTTCTATGTATTTAATTAAGTCATCAATATTTCAAGCATAAGCCTTAGATGAAATAAGTTCATGATCAACATAACTTTTTAAAGCAACATTTAATCTTTTTTCAATAATTGGAGCTACTATATAGGCACATGATACTTGTTCTTTTTCTCTATTATATTTATTAACATGATCGGTAACTGAATCTAATTCCATTTTTACTTGATTTTTTAATTGTAAGGTTGGTTCAACAACTAAACTTCCATTTTTTGTAAAAATTAATCCATCCGCTCTTCCACCCGGGGCAAATCTTAGAGGAATTAAATTTTTATTAGAAAAAATTAAATTTAATGATTTTTTAACAATATTAAAAAAATCTTCTGATGAATAATCAAATAATTTTTCATTATTTTTTATCAAAAAAGCATAACAAATAATAAATTCAAAAAAGGTTTTTTCATCACAAATTCCATTAATGTGATTTGAAGTTTTTATATATTTTCAAACTCTATTTCTCATTGAAGATTCAGACTCAGAAATTCCATTAATTGTTTTTATTTTAAATAAGGAAATGATTTCTTTAACTTTTTTTAAATTACCATAATTATCTAAATAGGTTTTTTTTATAGCATCTAAATCAGGTAATATTTGTTCATTGATATTTAATATTTCAGAAAATCTTTCTTCAGTAATATAGTTATTTTTTTTAAATTCATTTAATAATTCATTTTTTTTATTAATTATTGAAGAAATAAATTTTTCACAATTTTTATTTATTCTTATAACCTTATCTTTTTCATCTAAATAAAATAAAGATAGTGAATTTAAATGATTATGTATTAAATTTTCATAAGAATTTTCAACACCATAAACTATTCTTAAAATAACTTTATTGATAACTTCTTGTCTTGTTAAATTTTTATCAATATTTTTTAACAAACCAGTTTTATCAAAATCATTTCATAATTTCTTCATTTTATTTTTATCTTTACCAACTAAAATATAAGTTAGAAATTTTTTTAAAAATTTTTTGCTTCTACCATCATAAAAAACTTTAGAACATTCATATAATCAATTTTCCAATTTTTTTAAATTTTCTTCATTAGAATTTTTATATGCATATTCATATCATTTATCCAAAAAAATATTCTTAGAAGTTGATAATTTCATTTTTTGATTTTGTATTATTTTAGATTTTCCACCGGATTTTAAATCTAATTCTTTCTTTATTATTTTATAAAATTTAAAATCATCAACCTCCATCAAATAATTTATTTTATTCAAATTTTCTAAGTAAAAATAATTTTCTTTTTTTAAAATTCTTTCTAATATATCAAAAGTTTGATAATCATTATCACTTATATTAAATAAACATATTAATAAAAAATTATATTCAATTCTTGATATTCCAAAAATTGATTTTCTTTCCTTATTTATATCTTCATAAATTTTTTTAGCAAAATTTGTCAACTTAATTTCATCAATGTCTTCAATAAAATTTAAAGATTTAAATAAAGATTTTTCTCTACCTATTTTTAAATTATTTGTATTACAATCTTTATTTTTATAAACTCCTATTTCACTAAAAATTTGACAGACCTTTTTTTCATTCTTTCAAGATGGTTTTTCTTTAGATTCATATGCTCATTCTATAAAACTAAAATAAGAACTAATTAAATCTGTTCTTTTATGTTCAGACTTGCCTATTTTATAAAGTTTTATTAATTTACTATCTTTTTCCATTTTCAAAATTTTTTATTATAACTTCCTTATCTTTATTTGAATATTTTCTTCTTTGATAATTAGAATTTTTATAATTAATATTAACTTCTATTTCTTTTAAATTTAATTTTTCTATAAGTTTTAAAAGCTCTTTATTTTCAACACCTTTAGATTCAATTACATTAGATAAAACTCATTTATATCCTTTTTCATCAAGTTTTATTAAACAATTTATTAATCTCTTTTCTTCATCAGTATTTCAATTTTTGTTATAAGTTGCATCACTTAATAAATAAGGAGGATCAAAATAAAATATTGTATTTTCTGGACCCACTTCTTCTAAAACTTCTTCAATAAAATCTTCAAAATCTTTTCATCTAACTTGAACTTTTTTATTTTTAAAAGCAATTATAAATTTAGAAATTTTTTCCTTTTGATATTCAGTTCACATTGTTTTGCCAGGAGGTATATTAAAATCACCTTTTTTATTAAATCTAATTTGTTGATTAAAACCAAACAAAACTAAAACTAGTAAATTAATTTTAGCTTTATTAGAATGTTGGTTTTTATTATAATGTTCCTTTAGTCTGTTATATCCCTCTTTATAAGGAATTTTATTTAATTCATATTTATTAACAATTGAATCTATAGAATTTACAATGTAAGTTTCATCAGGAGAATTTGATAACAATTCAATAAGTGAAGCAAGTTTTTCATCTCCATCATTAATGAAATATTTATTAGCAGATTTATAAGATGCAGAAACAACTGAAGAACCAGCAAAAACATCTACAAAATTTTCAATATTTTTTATTGGTAATTCACTTAATAACTTTTTAATCATTCTAAATTTATTACCTAAATGATTTATTGCTGGTTTTATTAAAGTATCATCAATTCTTTTACGTGATTGTTTTCAATAAGTTTTATCTATTTCTGAACCAATAAAAAATCTATCCATTTTAGAGGAATTTAAAGAAATTTCTCCTGAACCTGAAAAAGGATCAAAAATAACATCTCCTTTATTAGTATGTATTTCTATTAATTCTTTAATAACTTCCTTAGATTTTTGTGTTGGATGTATTCTTTTTCTACCCATTGGCACAGAACTTTTTATTTCTGGTCTTAAATAGGATTTTTCATCATTTTTATTAAAAGTTCATTTTTCTCCAGGCTTAACTGCTCAAATTGCATATTCAGCATCGGAAACATATCTTCTAGAAGTATTTCTTGGCATTGGGGCTTTTTTAATTCATCTTATTAAATCTTTTACTTCAAAACCTTGTTTTTCTAGTTCCTTAGATATATCTCCCATATTTTTTCAATCATTAAAGATGATGACTGAGCCACCATCTTTAACTATTTCATAAATATTTTTAATTCATTTTGTTTGATTGAATCCTCAATCTCATTTTCCAAAATCAATTTCTCTACCTATTGTATTAAAATTGTTTTCACGAGATACATTATAAGGAGGATCTGTTATTATTGCATCAACTTTTAATTTATTAGATTTTATTTTTTTAATTAATCCTATGCAATCAACATTATATATTTCATTAAGTTCTACTTTAGTTATTTGATCAAGATTAAATTTTTGTCTCTCTCTCTCTCTCTCTCTCTCTCTCTCTAAAGAGTTAACATCAATATTATTTTTATTAGAAGAGAAATTATCAATTAAAATAGAATCATCATTTTTCATCATCATCAATTCTATCATCATAAATTAACAAAATATAAATAATAAAAAAACAAGCAAATATTTGCTTGTTTTTTATAATTTTATTTATTTTATGATCAAATTTCTTTTATGTAATTTAATAGTTTATTAGCTCTTTCTTTTATAGCTTTAGAATCTCATTTATCTACCTCATAAATCATTTTATTTATTTTTAAATAAGATCTATCTTCAAGTATTTCTTTCTTTTTACTAAAAATTTTATTTCCAAGAGCTGAATTATGATTAGTAATAGAGATATTACCAAGTGTATTTAACATATTGCCCATTTCATATTTATCTTCAATACTTAAATAATCTCAACTATCATCTGGATTTTGTGGATAAATATGCTCAATTGTAAATTCATCAGTATTAAATATTTTCTTTTTACTATTTTTTTCTTCAATAGCAATTAAAATTCATTTAATCATACTTTTAGAAGAATAAACATCCATTTTATAAATTAATTCTTCTACTTCTTCTCAAGAAGGTGTTCTTACCTTTGTTACATCATGTTCAAGTCTTAAATAAATGTATTCATCAAATACAGCATTTTCATCTTTATAATAATCACTACCTAGTTTTGCAAATGTTCTATTTGATTCAACTCTACCTCTACCACCTAAAGTTCTTCTAATTAAAATTTCAGATAGTCTTATAAAGCCTATCCTTATATTTTTTTCATTTATATTTATTAATTCATTTTCCTCTTCACTTCAAATTGAATTTTTTTCAACCAAAGCATAAAGAATTGTATAAAAATTAAGAATATTATGAATGATGGGAAGTGTTTCATAACCAAAATCAACTTTATGAATATATTTTCATATTGCTAAATTATGTTTTAAAATTAAAATCAATTCTTCTTTATTATTTTTAATTCAATCTCTATCAAATTCATTTTTAAATGAATAATAAAGAGATTTAGTTTTTTTAGATGGTAATTTTCCTGTTCTTATTGCTATTAATTGTCTATAAAAATCTTCTAATTCTTCATTAGATAATTTTGAAACAATTTCATCTTGAAATTTTTGTTCTAAATTATGTTCATGAATGAATTGCATCATTACATAATTCTTTATTAAATCACCCGAAGATAAAGATTGCCCTTTTGAATTAATTGATTCAAAAACTAAAAACTCATCTTCATCAGAATCTAATCTAACAACAGCTAAATCAATTTTCCTTATTCCAAAATCATAGAATTCTTTTATTTTAGACTTATCCATTTTTTTAAAAAAATTAAAAATTTTTACAAAATTAACAAAATATATAGATTTCTCTTCTTCTTTAGTTATACTATTATGCTTTCCATCTAATATTTTTTTAATAATATTTTGGTCATTTATTCTATTTAATTTAAATTTATCTTCTTCAGTTTCTAAAATTTTTTCTAATTCTTCACGTCTAAAAGGATCATTTGTATCAAAACACTCTCTCATTGCTGATATCATTAGTAAAAAAGTTGTAATTCTTTGTTGACCATCAATTAAAACAAAATTTCTAGAAAGTTGTGGAATTGATTTTATAACAATTGTTCCTAAAAAATAATTTTTTCTACTATGATCTTTAATGAATTCATTAATATCACTCATTAATGCTCCAACTTCATTATTCTTTTGTGATTTATCTTTTTCAGCAGTTTTAAATCTTCATTTATAATTTCTTTGATAAGAAGGAATTGTGAATATTGTATCTTTACCAGAAACTAATTCATTGATTTTTCAATCTTTTGCTTCCATTTGTTCTCCTTGTTTTAATTACATCACAAACAAAATGGAAAAATTTTAAAATGTTTAAATTATCATCACTTTATTAGTGTACAAAAAAAGTAACCTTTAAAGGTTACTTACTTTGCAATTTTTAATTTTAATTCAGCATATATATGTCTATTATTAAGAGATGTTTGTTCAGAAGGTTTAACATCATCTTGAAATTGTTCTTCAATTTCTTCTAATTCTTTTTGTGTTTTCTCAATATCAATTTCATCATCAAAATGATATTCAGTTGTTAATATTGAAACTTCATTATTTTTAACACTAAAAATCCCTCCATGAACAACACCAATTTTTTCTAAACCATCTTCCATAATAATTTGAAATTCAGAAATTTTTAAAGATGATATTAATGGAGCATGATTGGCTAAAATACCAATTTGTCCTTCCAATACTCTAGCATTAAGCATTGTTACATTTTCAACTTCAAAATTCTTACCAATTGGAGTTGAAATTGTCAATTTAAATGTTTTCACTAATAGACCATTACTTTCTTAAATCTTTTGTTGTTCCTTTATACATAAAGTTATCTTCTGGAACATCATCATGCTTACCTTCAATTATTTCTTTAAATGATTTAACTGTATTTTCCCTTGAAATAAAGACTCCTGGTTGTCCAGTGAAAATCTCAGCAACATGAAATTGTTGAGATAAGAATTTTTGAATTCTTCTTGCTCTATTAACAATAATTTGATCTTCATCAGATAATTCATCCATTCCTAAAATAGCAATAATATCTTGAAGTTCTTTATATTTTTGTAAAATATTAATTACTTTATTAGCAACTTCAAAATGCTCTTCACCCACAATTTGTGGATCTAATAAAGAAGAATTTGATTCCAATGGATCAACAGCAGGATAAATTCCTTTTGAAGAAATTTCTCTTGATAAAACAATTGAAGCATCCAAGTGAATAAATGTTGTAGCAGGAGCAGGATCAGTAATATCATCTGCAGGAACATATACAGCTTGTACTGATGTAATTGAACCTTTATTAGTTGAAGTGATTCTTTCTTGCAATCTTCCCATTTCATCAGCTAATGTAGGTTGGTAACCAACGGCTGAAGGCATTCTACCTAATAAAGCAGAAACTTCAGATCCAGCTTGTGAATATCTAAAAATATTATCAATAAATAAAAGAATATCTTGTCCTTTTTTATCTCTAAAGTATTCTGCCATTGTCAATCCTGTTAAAGCAACTCTCATTCTTGCTCCAGGAGGCTCATTCATTTGACCAAAAGCTAAGGCTGTTTTACTTAAAACACCTGATTCTTCCATTTCATAGAATAAATCATTACCTTCTCTTGTTCTTTCACCAACACCAGCAAAAACTGATAATCCACCATGTTCTTGAGCAACATTATTAATTAATTCAGTGATTAAAACTGTTTTTCCAACTCCGGCTCCACCAAATAACCCAACTTTTGATCCTTTAGCAAAAGGTAATAATAAATCAATAACTTTAATTCCTGTTTCAAAAATTTCCAATGATGATGATTGTTCTGAATAAGAAGGTGCTTCTCTATGAATAGGGGCAAATTCTTTTGCATGTATTTCACCCAATCCATCTTGTGGTTGACCTGTTACATTAACAATTCTTCCAAGAACTGCTTCACCAACTGGCACAGTAATTGGTGCACCTGTTGCTTCAACTTCTTGCCCTCTAACTAATCCATCTGTTGCTGACATAGAAATAGTTCTAACCACGTTATCACCCATTTCAGCAGCAACTTCTAGAACCATCTTTTTACCATTGTTTACAACCAATAGCGCATCATTAATTTCTGGTAGCTTTGTATTATCAAATCTAACATCGACAACAGGTCCAATTATTTGTGATATTTTCCCAATATTTTTTGACATTTTATATTTCAACTCCTTCTAATTTATAATCTTTTAATCATTTTTTATAATCTATTATTTCAATTGTAAAGTATGCTTCTATTTTTTTATTCTCAATAACTTCAAATAAAATGATTTTCTCGAGATCTTTTTGAAAAATTGCTTCTTCTTTTGTTTTGAATTTTTTAATAGTTTTTTTAGTTTCTTCCATTGAAGCAAAATTTAGCATTTCCACTCCAAGACTATCTGTTTTTATTATTCTCATATTATTTTAAAGATTCAGCACCCCCAATAATTTCAGAAATTTCTTGAGTAATTTTGGCTTGTCTACCTCTATTATATTCAATATCTAATTTTTCTAATAATTCTTGTCCATTATTAGTTGCATTTTCCATTGCATTCTTTCTAGAGGTATGTTCTGATGCTTGAGCTTCTCTATATACACCAATTAAAAATGAATGAATATATAGAGACTCTAATTCTCTTAATAAAAGATCTTTATTAGGTTCATATTCAACAACTGCTTGTGGTTCATTATTTTTATTTTCTTCAAGTTTTGTTTCAGAGGCACTTAATTCAATTTTTTGAATAGGTAATAATGTTTTAATAGTGGGATTAAATTCAACTTGATTTTCAAACTCAGTATAAATTATTTTTACCTTTTTATTATGATCATAATACATTGATTTAACTTTTCTAGTAATTTCAAATAATAAATTACCACCCGAAACCATTTCCTCTAATGGAAAAAATTCAGTATTTCCTTCATGTTTTTTAAAATATGAAATTCCTTTATTACCAATTATCAAAACATTATCATCGTATTCAATATTATCTTTTAATTGTTTAAGAATATTATTATTATATCCACCAGCAAGTCCAAGATCAGACATAATTAAAATTCAATAAGTACCTTTAAGATTTTCTGTTGAAATAGGACTTTCATTTACTATTTCAGACATTACCTCTTCAATTTTTCTAAAATACTTTTTGTATTCTCTCATTTTTTTGATTGCTTTTTGTGATTTAGCTGAAGAAACTAATTTCATTGCTTTGGTAATCTTATTGATTGTTGATACTGATTTTTTTTGTTCTTTTATTTGTCTTAAAGTTGCCATAATGTTTTAGTGAAATTTTGTTAGTTAATAAAATCTGAAATAAATTTTTTCATAATTCTTAATAATTTATCATCAGTTTCTTTTTTAAGTTCTTTTGAAATTTTAAATTCAGTTTTTATTTCCATTAATTCTTTATTTGTATCTGTAGCATTAATTAAAGAATCTTTAAAATCAATAATATTTTCAAAAGGAATTTTAGTTAATAAATCTTTATCAATAACATAAAGAATAAATGCTTGTAACTCTTGTGGATATGGTGTGTATTGTTTTTGAATTAATAATTCCATTATTTTGGCACCATTATCTAGGGTTGCTTTTGTTTGTTCATCCAAATCTGATGCAAATTGTGAGAATGCTTTTAATTCATTATAAGAAGCTAATTTTAATTTTAATGTTCCAGCTAGTTTTTTAATTAACTTAGTTTGGGCAGCACCCCCTACTCTTGAAACTGATTTACCAGCATCAACAGCAGGTCTTTGTCCAGAGTTAAATAAATCAGACATTAAAAACATTTGTCCATCAGTAATGGAAATAACATTAGTAGGAATATAAGCAGAGATATCACCAGCTTGTGTTTCAATAATTGGAAGTGCAGTAATAGATCCACCACCAAATTTTTTATTTAATTTGGCTGATCTTTCAAGAAGTTTTGAATGTAAATAAAATACATCACCAGGATAAGCTTCTCTACCTGGAGGTCTTCTTAATAAAAGAGAAACAGCACGATAAGCAACGGCATGTTTTGTTAAATCATCAAAAATAATTAGAACATCTTCCCCATTTTCCATTCACTCTTCAGCAATGGAAATTCCTGCATAAGGAGCAATATATTGCATAGCATTAGATTCCGAAGCATTAGCAGCTACAATAGTTGTATATTCTAATGCTCCTTTTTCTTCTAGTTTTCTAACTGTACTTGCAAGAGTTGAATTTTTTTGACCAATAGAAACATAAACACATTTAACATTCTTATCATGTTGATTTAAAATTGCATCAATTGCTATTGCTGTTTTTCCAGTTTTTTTATCACCAATAATTAGCTCTCTTTGTCCTTTTCCAATTGGAATCATTGAATCAATTGCTAAAATACCTGTTTCTAATGGTTCATTAACTGATTTTCTTGTCATAATCCCAGGAGCAACTCTTTCAATTGGTCTTTTCTTAGAAGTTCTTATTTTGTGTTTTCCATCAATTGCTTCACCTAATGGATTAATAATTCTTCCAATCATTTCATCCCCAACAGAAACTTCAACAATATTTTTTGTTCTATTAACAGAATCTCCTTCTTTAATATGAGAATAATCACCAAAAATAATAACACCAATTGAATCTTCTTCCAAGTTAAGGGCCATTCCAAATGTATTTTTTGGAAAAGCTAATAATTCTCCTGCTTGTGTTTTTTCTAACCCAGAAATTGTTGCAATACCATCTGCAACAGAAAGAACTTTTCCTTCTTCTGATTTTTGCACTTTTAAATCATAATTTCTGATTTTATTTTTAATAACTGAACTTAATTCAATTGCCTTACTCATTGTTTTCACTTCCTTTTTTTAATATTTCCATTAACTTACCTTTAACAGTGTTATCCCAAACATTATCTTCAACTTCCAATCTTATTCCACCAATAAGATCTTTATTAATTCTATTTTCAAACATCACTTTTTTATTAATTTTTTTAGATATATTTTTTCCTAATTTTTCAATTACTTTAATATCTAATCATTCAGTTGTTCAAGCATAACCCTTAACTATTCCATTTTTTTCATTATATATATTAATATACCCATTAATAAATTCATGAATGTGTCTACCATTTCCTTGTTCAACTAAGATGCAAAGTCAATTAAAATAGTATTTAAAACCATGTGTTAATTCTTTTATTAATTCTTTTTTATCTTCAAATTTAACTTCATAACTTCCTAAATAATTCAAAATTTTATTATCATTTTTTAGCAAATCAATAATTGCCAAAGATAAATCTAAGTAATCTTTTTGATTAAATTGTTCTTTGGCAATTTCATATAAAGCTTTTGCAAATGGCTTAATTTTTGTTTTCATGGTTTTTTCTTTTTACTTTAATGATTTTAATAACTCATCAATCATCTCTTTATTTGATTCTGAGTTTAGATTTTTTTGAATAATTTTTTCAGCCATTAATATTGAAGTAGATATTATTTCTTCTCTAATATCTTCTTCCATTAATTTCTTCTCTTTTTCAATTTGTTCTCTAGATTGTTCTATAATCTTATTTGTTTTTTCTTTTAATTCTTCTAAAATCATTTTTTTATGTTTATTTGCAACAATTTTTGAATTCTCAATAATTTTATTAGCCTCGATTTTGGCTTTTCTGTTTTGCTCTAATGAATCTTTTAATTCTTTTTCAGCAATTTTATTTTTGTAAGAAGATAATTCAATATTTGTTTCAATATTTTCTTTTCTTATTTTTAAATGATCATTCATTGGTTTTCAAAAGAATTTTTTAACCAATAAGAAAATAACTAATAAAGCTATTAAAGTTGCAAGAAACAAAGCACCTGCATATTGTAATGAAAGAGGTATTCCCCCTACACCTGTTCCTTCAATAACCTCTTGGTAAGAAATTACTCCTGAAACAATAGATAAAACTACTAATGATAAAACTGTAAAAATAAGAATTAATCAACCAAAAAACCTTAATCAAAAACTAGATTTATTACTTTCTAATGATTTTTCTT
The DNA here is from genome assembly GCA_027943885.1 of Candidatus Tyloplasma litorale. Classification (GTDB taxonomy): domain Bacteria; phylum Bacillota_I; class Bacilli_A; order Mycoplasmatales; family Hepatoplasmataceae; genus Tyloplasma; species Tyloplasma litorale. The sequence continues at coordinate 45,856 of AP027078.1, read as the reverse complement.
TTTCAAAACTTCTTTTATTTTTTTGATTCATTATTTCTTTTCCCCTTTTCTTTAAAACTTAATGCTTTTTTTGCTGAAGAATTTAAAACTGAGTGATAACTATCATATTCCTTATTCTTAGCAAAATGTTCTTTTACTTCTTCATGTAATTTTTGATGTTTTAATTCTCTTCTTTTCTTACTTGATCATGATGGTCCTGTTTCCATTGTTCAAAAAATCACAGAAAGAGTCATAAAGACAAACGACTGGATTAATGATAATGCTGTATCTGCTATTTTTCAAGTTCACATAAATAAAATCTGAATTGCAGGAAATCAAGCAGAAATTGTTTCCTCATCAATAGGACCAACAATTCCTTGTACTACTATTCATGGAACATTACCAATAATAGCACCAGCAAATGTTGCAGCAAATAACCTAATTGACATTGAAATTAATGGTGTAAATTGTAAAATTAATTCCAATGGATTAGAGTATTTATGTCTACAAAAGTTTATAAATCCCATTGTTCCAATTCCAATTATATAAATAATAATAAATGTAATTAATGTTAATGGAAAAGTAAACATAATAGAAGTTGCCGCTGATTCAAATCCTATTCATGGAACTAAACAATTAATAAAGATGAAATTAAATAACGTAAATAAATAAGCATATGATCATTGGTTTTTTCCACTTGATAAACCAAATAAAAGCTTATTAAATCCTTCATAATACATTTCTAATAAAGCACCAAACTTACCTCTTGGAGCTTCACCTTTTTTTTGAGGATCAAGAACAAATATATATATTGAAAGAATTAAAACTATTGTTAACAATGTTGTAACTATTAATCCATATAACTGCGTCATTTATTATTCACCTCTTTTTTTCTTTTTTAAAATTATTTCAATAAAACCAATAGTTAAATATGCAAACATTGGTATTGTATAAATAAACATCATAAAAAGTGTGTTTATAGGAACTAAAAACTCACTTAAATAAGTATCATTTTCATTAATAACAAAAATTATTATTAAAAACACAACCAAAAATAACAAAATCCTAATGAATGGAACTAACAATGGTGTTGATTTGGCCATAAATGTTTTTATTGAATTAATTTTATATCACAAAATTCATATTACAAAATATGAAAAATACATCATACATATACCTATAATTGCACCATAAATATATGATTCATTCACAACAAGTAAAGATAGTGAAATAATTATTGCAATTAATGAGTAAAATATTGAAATGAAAATACTCTTATAAAAAAATTCCAATTGCATTCACTTATCTAACATAATAAATATATTTAAATTCCTTGTTATACAAAATTTAAATTAAAAAATCATTGCTATTAAGCAACGAATAAACACATAATAGCAATAACTAAAGCATACAATGCTGATGATTCTGCAACAGCAGCACCAATGAACATCATATTTCTGATTTTACCTTCAGCTTCAGGATTTCTACCAACAGCTTCAGCAGCTTTACCAGCAGCATATCCTTGACCTACTCCAGCTCCAATAAATCCTATTGATGCAAGACCAGCTCCAACAGCTAACATTCCACCATCGGTAACATCTGTATTTGAAGCTCTAGTGCTATTAGTGATAGCTTCTACATTATTTGTTGAAACAATAACAAACACAAAACCTAGTGTTAATAAAGTTAAAACAATTGCTGCAATAATTGAAATTCCAATTGTTCATCTTTTTTGAAATTTTATTGCTTTAATACTTGTTTCCATTTTTTCTCCTTATTTTTATTCAAACATTTATAAAATTATACTACTCTTATTTTTTGAAAATTAAATTTTATTGAAAATTCTTCTGATGAAAAAGTAAAAAATAAAACCAATAAGGTTTTATTTTTGTGTTTTTTTATTCATTCTTTGGTTGAATTTATCAATTCTACCTGCTTTAGCACCTGATGTTTGTTTTCCTGTGTAGAAGGGGTGACAATTAGAACAAACGTCTACCTTCACTTCTTTTGCAGTAGTTTTAACTTCAAATTTATTTCCACAAGTAGTACATATTACTTCAACTGTTTTTGTTTCTGGATGAATTTCTTTATTCATAATAAATTTCCTTTTATATTAATTAAATTTTTGTGTACTACTAATTGTACTATTAAGCTTTATCAATTGAACCAAATAATTCAATTTTTCTCTTAATAACTTCTTTCATATTGTTATAAGCATAAGTTCCAATTACTTTTCTTGGATCATATCCTGTACCAGATTGATCTTTTTCTTCTTCAATGTATTTTCTAATACCAGCACTAAATGCTTGTTGTACTTCAGTATTAACATTTATTTTTGATTGTCCTGAGCTAATAGCTTTTTTAATCATATCATCTGGAATTCCTGATCCACCATGTAAAACTAATGGTAAATCTGTTTTTTTAGAATATTGAACCATTTCTTTAAATCCTAATTTTGGTTCTCCTACATAATTACCATGAACTGAACCTAATGAAGCAGCTAGAAAATCAATTCCTGTTTCAGCAATGCTAACACATTCATCTAAAGAAGCATAATTTACTCCACCAGTAACTCCATCTTCTGTTCCACCAACAGTTCCAACTTCTGCTTCAACAGAAACATTTGCTTTTGCAGCATATTCAACAACTGTTCTTGTATCTTCAACATTTTTTTCAATTGAATCATGTGAACCATCATACATAACTGATGTAAATCCTGCATCAATAGCTTCTTTACATATTTCAATAGCTCCACCGTGATCTAAATGAAGTGCAACTGGTACAGTAATTTTTAAATCTTTCATTAATCCATTAACCATTCCAACAACAGCATTTCATCCACCCATTCATTTAGCTGCACCTGATGTAACACCTAAAATAACTGGTGAGTTTAATTCTTGAACTGTTTCTAAAGCGGCTTTTGTTCATTCAAGATTATTAATATTGATTTGAGCAATAGCATATTTTCCTGCTTTTGCTTTTAAAATCATTTCTTTTGCATTTACTAACATTTTGTTTTCCTTTTATTTTTACTCAATATTTATTCTTTTGTATCTTCTTCAAAGACTATTTTTTCTTCAGTCTCTTCTTCGACATCTTCTTCAATATCTTCTTCAATTAATAAAGTTTTATTTAATGATTCAATTTCACTATAAGAATATTTATCTCTTATATCTCATTTATTATTACCAACCATAATCAACTTTGGATCTTCCATTAATGAAAGATATAAATCTGATTTAATTGCAAATTCATTAACTTCATTATTCAAAGAAGAAGTAATTTCTTTTTTAACTTTTTTTCAAATATCATTAAAAAGCATAGGCTTTTTATTTGATTTAAGTATTTTGATTACCTCTTCTGTTTTAAGCATTCTTTCTCCTTAAATTAAGTGGAGTGTAAATTTTGTATATTTTACTCTTTAATTATACCTAAATATACATGTATGTTTGAATTAAAAACTACTGTTGATCAAAATTATTTTAAATCCAAAAATTATATAACTAATTTATGAATTAAAGGTCAAAAAAATAAGATTGAAAAATCTTATTTTTATATCTTATTTATTTTTAATTATTGTTGAAATGATTTTGAATTTATTTCAATATTATTTCCATCATTATTCATTGCTGTTTCCACAAATTCTTCTACACTCATTCCAAATACAGCTTGTGTAGCTATTTCTATTTTAGAATCATTTGCTTCTGATTCTGTGACTGCTGTAAATCCAACTCCACCATTATAGTAAGTTCCTAAGAATACATTACCTGTATTTTCTTCACCATCAACATTTTTAATATTTGTTTGTTGATCAACTGTTTGATTTCAACCATCTTTATTACCATCTTTTTGAGCAGCAAATTTTCAAGCTTGTTCATCATTTGCATATGGTGAATCAGGATTTGTTTCTGACATTATTTGTTGAACTTCATCTGTTGATAATTTATTAATTGGTGTTGTTACTGTTGTTTGTGAATCATATGCTTCAACAAATTCATCTTCGTATCAAATTGAATATTCAGCTGCTGTTGCAACTTCTTTAGTTGCTGAACCTAAAATATTATCATCTGCCTTACCTGGTTCTGCTAATTCCACTGAAGTATCAACTCCAATAATTTGTGTTTTAGTTCCTGTGACTGTATCAAGAGCTAATAATGTTTGTCCACCTGCAACAGGGAATATTACATTAGCAACATCTTTCATATTTGATGCTCTAGCTATAGCATCTTGTCCTCCAGGATCAGTAGAATTAATATCAAAACTATCTGTATATCAATCATAGTCATTTGATGTTCCACCTTTTACAGGTGTTATTGTTTGTAATTCACCATTATCATCTGTTTTACCATTAGTTAGCAATACATCTTCATGTTCACCAACATTGGCATCTTCTTGAGAATTAACATATGCTAATCCTTGTTCAAAACCTGATAAAAATGAAATTGTTGGTGCTATAACTCCACCTCAAGTTCCTACAATATTATCACCATCAACTTCAGGATCTTCTACAGACATTGAGTAAATTCCTGCTGCCAATCCTGCTAAATAACCTGATTGTTCTGATTCAAAATAAATTGAAGCTGAATGTGAATTTGCACCTGCTGCAATTAAGTCACTATCATCAATTAAAATAAATGATTTATCTTGATAAAGTCCATTATCAAATTCACTTGATAATTGTTGTTCATCTTCTACTAATTGTCCTGTGTCATAATTATATGTACCAATTATTCCTGCAACATTAAACCCTGAAGAAACTATAATGTCAGCTCCTTTTGCAAACATATCTTTAAATTGATCAATGTATTCTTCACCTGTATCTGAATAACCAGCAGTAGCTGTTTGAATACCGATATTTTCACCTGTTGTATCTGCTCAAGCAACACTACCATCATAAGTTGCTTCATTAAATCCACTATCTTCATAATAATCTTCATTGGAGAAGAAAGTAACTCTTTTAATTCCACCATTACCAGATTTAGAGCCAAGCATTACACCAGCAACAATTGCACCAGTTAATAGAACTAGGGCAGCTATAGAGCCACCAATCATTATTCCTTTTTTCATTTCTTTTCGTTTTTTTACCCTTTCATTTCGTTAAATTTAGTTCAAGAAAGATCCCATATACTTTTAAAATAAAATTTTATAAGAAAAAAGGGTGAAAACGCTATATCTATAACATTAACACCCTAGATAATCTCAATTATGTGAGTAATTTGGTTTCAGTCCGAAGACATCAGTTTTCTTATTCTTCATATGTGATTTTCTTATAAATATTATACACTATTTAAAGAAAGAAAAACAAAATGAAATACTTCATTTTGTTTTAAATTTTTTATCTTTCATCCTTTTTAAATGGTTCCCCAAGTTTTTTAGGCATACTTGATGCTTTTGAGAAAATTAAAACTATTAAAGGAATTAAATAAGGAGATATTTGTAATAAAAGTAGCAATCCACCTTCAACATCTTTAATGGCTTCAATTTCTAAATAATGTTGAGTTAATGCAGTTAAAAATCCAATGATTAATGATCCAAAGAATAATCCACCAACTCTTCATTGTGAAAATATAACAATACCAACTGCCATAAATCCAGCTCCAAAAACTGTTCAATGGAATCCACCAACAATTGTTTGCACTCAAATTGCCCCGGCCATTCCTGATAATAATCCAGCAAACAATAACATTTTTCTTCTTGTTTTATCAACAGAAATTCCTGAAGTTTCTAATGCATATGGATTTTCACCAGCAGCTTTAATTCTTAATCCACTTCTTGTTTTATTAATATAAAATCCTAAAAATAATAAAAGAATTATGGCAAGAATTAAAAATATAATTGGATAAATATATATATTATTTCCTTGAGTTAAAACTGGTATATAAGGTAAACTAGCTGAAGAAGATGTTCCAAAATATAGGAAACCAATAAATGTAGCTAATGCAGGTGATAATAAGTTAATCCCTGTACCAACAATTATTTGATCAGATTTAAATCTTAACACTATAATTGAAAATAAACTTGAAAAAATCATTGTTAATATACCTGCAATAATAACCGAAATAATAGGGATAACATATTCTCCTGAAGTATCTTCCAATGGTCCTATTAATAAATCAGAAAACACACAATAAAGAATTGAACCCATAATCATGTTTCCCTCAATAGAAATATTTGCCACACCTGATTTTTCAGAAAGCAATGATCCTGATGAAGCAAATGAATATGCAGCAAATAATAATAATGTTGAAATAATTAATGTTTCCATATTACTTTATTCTTCATCCTCCTCTGCTTTATTTTTTGATTTCTTTTTCTTTTTCTTTTTATCTTTTTTACTATTAGTAGAAGAAGATTCTGAATCATCTTTATTTTGGGTAGAGTCTTCTTTTGATTCTATTATTGGTTTTGTTTCTTCTTCTTTATTTTTAATAACATCCTCTTTATATTTAGACATTTCTTTTGATTTTGGGCTAGGAGCAAATCATTTATCTTGAGGTCTATAAATAATAAAGAAATGTGTGATTGCCATAATTAAAATAATTGTTGCTAAAATTATGTCAGTCATTGGTAAGCCAGAAACACTAGAATCAGCAAATCCACCACCTGTCATAAAGATTGAAACAAAAAATGAAGCAAATAAAGTTCCTGTATATGTATTAAATCCAATTAAAGCAATTGTTATTCCTTGATACATATCTCCAGATATTTCTCCTGTTTGTTTAGGGAAAGAATCTTGTGTTCCAAAAATATATATTCAACCAGCAACCCCTGCTAAAGCACCAGAAAGAATCATTGCTTTTAAATATTGTCTTTTTTTATTAATTCCAATATAGTTTGCAACATTAGCATTATTACCAATAACATCTTGCTTAAATCCAAATTTAGTTTTAGAATAAATAATACCAAATATTATTAATAAAGGAATTGAAACAAATATTCCAGCATTGACATAAATAGAATCATTAAATGCACTAGATAATCAATTTGTTCTTAATGATAAGGATGTATCATAATGAGTAAATCCTGTTCCATCAATCATAGAGTTTATATTTGTTTGTGATCAAACAATAAATAAGAAAACAATTCAATTAATTAGAATTGATGAAATAACTTCATTAACTCCTAATTTAGTTTTTAAAATTCCAATAAATCAAGCTACTAAAGCACCGGCAACAATAGCAGTCATTGCAATAAATATTATTCCATATGCACCAAATGTATCACCTATTTCTAGAGCAAATAGATAAGCTATAAATCCTGAAAATAACATTTGCCCTGCAGAACCAATATTGAAAACACCAATCCTAAATGAAACAACCATACATAATCCTAGTGGTATGATTCATGCTAAACTACCAAGTGTATCACCAAATGCACTTAAACTTCCTAATGAATTATTAAATAATTCTGAAAAATATTGTGAAAATGAATTTCCAGTTATCATTAGCAATATAATTCCAATTAAAATTCCAATAATGATTGCAAAAATACTATAAAGTGCTTTGTTTGATTTGTTTAATTTATTATTTTTAACTTTTTCTTTTGAAGAATCATCAATATCTTTTTTTTGTGTATTAACTTTTACATTTGCAGCCATATTATTTATATTCTCCAATCATCATTTTTGAAATTTCTTCCATTGTTACTTTTCTTGGATCAACAATACTAATGATTTTTCCTTTATACATAACTGCCATACGATCACAAACTGCAACAAGTTCTGATATTTCTAATGAATAAAGTATTGTTGTTTTTCCTTTAGCATTAGCAATTAGTTTTTTATAAATATTATCTATTGCAGAAATATCTAAACCTCTAGTTGGATGTCCAGCAATGATAATTTCATGATCACGATAAATTTCTCTACCAAAAACAAATTTTTGTTGATTTCCTCCAGATAAATTTTTAACTTGTACTTTATGACTAAAAGCACCATCTACTCTCATTTCATTTATTATTTTAGAAGTGAAAATATCTAATTTATTTTTTTTGAAAAATTTAGTATCAAAATCACTTATTTTAGAATTAAATTGTAAATCCATATTAGGAACAAGTCCGTGTTTTAATCTATCAATTGGAACATGGGACATTTTTTTTCTTCTTTTTTTAGAATTTCATTTATATCCTTTTTTATCAGTTAAAATTTGCCCTTTATATCTAACTAAACCATCATAAGGTTTTCTTAAATTAGTAAGTATTTTAATTATTTCTTCTTGACCATTACCCTCAATACCAGCAATACCAAAAATTTCTCCTTCTCTAACTGCAAATGAAACATTATCAAGTGCTTTAAATCCTGAACTTGTTCTATAAGTTAAATTATTAACCACTAATGTATCAAGACCAATATTTTCTTTTTTCCTTGGGTAATTTAAATTAATAACTCTTCCAACCATATCTTTTCCAATTTGAGTAGGTTTTAAAGAATTAGTATTTTCATAAGTGTTAATTAATACACCTTTTCTTAAAACAGATATTCTATCAGAAATTGTTTTAACTTCTTGTAATTTATGAGAAATAAAAATAATTGTTTTTCCCTCTTTTTTTAAGTGATTAATTGTTTTTAATAATTTTTCAATTTCAATAATTGATAAAGTTGCTGTAGGTTCATCAAAAATAATAATATCCTTATCATCTCAAAGAACTTTTAAAATTTCAACCATTTGTCTTTGACCAATTGAAAGATTTGAAATTTTAGCAAATGGATCTATTTCAATATGATATTTGTCTTGAATATATAACAATCTTTTTAAAACATTTTTTCTTTTAACAACGCCAAATCGACTAACTAATTTTTCATTATAAGAATATATATCATTTAAAATTTTATCTTCTGATTTAATTAATTCAATTGCCTCTTTAACTTTTGGATCTTTATTATTTTCAAGAATTAAATTCAATCTATCTTGAACTAATTCAATATCTTCAATTTCAATTTTTCTAGATCTAATTCAATCTGACATTGCTAAATATTTTTTATTCACACCAGAATTTTTTTGAGGAATTCTGCTTCTTTTATTTTTTTCTTCAAAAATTAAATTCTTTTGCTTTGTTTTTTTATGTTTAGTTTCTTCAAATAAATGAAAAATATTTTTATAAAATGCAAATTCCTTTTTAAATGAATTTTCTTTTATAAAACTATCAATTTGTTTTCTTATTTTTTTTAAGTCTGTTTTATAAGTTTTTAATTTTTTATGTGTTTTGTGATTTACAACAATTTCTTCTTGTCCTAAAATAACATTATCTAAAACTGTAAAATTTTCTACTAAATGGAAATGTTGGTGGACCATTCCAATTTTATTTTTTTTAGATGCTCCTTTTTGATACATATTAGTTTTATGACCATTAACATAGATATGTCCATAATCTTGTTTATATAAACCAAAAATAATGTTCATTAATGTTGATTTACCTGAACCATTCTCACCAACTATAGAATGAATTTCATTTTTAAAAAATGAAATAGTAATATCATCATTAGCAATTATTTTTCCACCTAAAAATGTTTTAGTAATCTTTTTTAAAGAAAGTGCTTCTTCTAATTTTTTTCTATTCTTTTCATTTTGCATAAGTACTATTATAAATATAATAACACAACATATAAGTTAAAATTTTAATTTTACTTACCTATGCAAAAATTAGCAAAGAGATTTGTTAAATAATTTTGATCAATTTCTTTTCCAATTATTTTTCCTAATAACTTCATTGAATTTTCTAATTCAAATAAAACAACATCTGCAGTTTCACCATATTGAATAAAATTAATTGCATTTGAAAGCGAATGTTTAATAAAATTAAAATTATCAATTTGTGATTGTGAAATTAACAATGAATTATTATCTTTATCATCATCATAAATATTAAATTTTACAAATTCTTTTATTTTATTCAATAATGGAATTAATGTTTCCTTTTTATTAGAAATATTTAAGGTTTTTTTATGTTTAATAATATCAGATTTTGTTAAAACTTCGATTAACTTAAAATTATATTTTTCATAAACTTCTTTAAATAATTCCCTTTGAAAATTAAGTTCTTTTGTTCCATCTAATAACAAAATAACAATATTAGCATCATTAATTGTTTTTTTAGATCTTCTTATTCCCTCTTTTTCAATAAGATCAATTGTTCCATTTCTAATTCCAGCTGTATCTTGTAAAGTTACTTTTAAACCATCAATATAAGTTATTGATTCAATAACATCTCTTGTGGTTCCCTCAATATTAGAAACAATTGCACGATCATCATTAACCAAATTATTAAGTAATGTTGATTTACCAGCATTAGGAATTCCTACTAATGCAATTTTTATTCCTTTAGAATAATTAACTAATCTTTGTGAATCATTAATTATTTTTACTAAATCATCTTTAAGTTCCTTAATAGATTCACAAATTACATTTAAATTATATTTAGGTAAATCTGTATTTTCTGGATAATCAATTGAAACTTGAATTCTAGAAACTATTTCTCCTATTTTGGTCAAAGCTTCTTCAATATAAGCAGATTGTTTTCCGTTTAAATTATCTAAAGATTTCTCTGTTAATTTTCGATTTTCTGAAAGAATTAAAGTATTAATTGCTTCTGTTTGAGAAAGATCTAACTTACCATTCATATAAGCTTGCTTCATAAATTCTCCAGGTTCTGATTGTTCAATTCCTGTTTGATTTAATTCTGATATTATTTTTTCAATCACAAACATAGATCCATGACTTTGTATTTCAATAACATCTTCACCAGTGAAAGAATTAGGTTTAATAAAAGATAGCACAAGTGCATCATCAATATAACCATCCTTATTAACTAATTTTTGATATTCCACTTTATTAGGCTTAGGAATAAAATTAGGTAAAATTCTTTTGATTGATTCAAAAGCATTTGGTCCTGAAATTCTTATTATTCCCACATTTTGATTAATTGGTTTTGTTACTAATGAGTAGATTGTTTTATTCATATTAATTTAATTATATTAGTTTAATTTATTAAATTAAATTAATATAAAAATACCAATATTAAATATTGGTATTTTTAATCCTTATAATAAATATAAGCTTTTAATGATGCAAAAACTGAATTACCTGCAAATTTACCACCTTCATCCATCATTACACAAATAACATTATTTTGTCCAACTCTATTAATTTCATTTAAAACCATCTTTGCTAAAGTTGATCTTTTTTGAGCTCTTACTTCTGCCATTTTTGCCATATTACACCTCCTTTTTTATTTAAATTATTTATTTAAATAGGCAACTAAATTCATAATATCTGCAGGATTTATTCCTTGAATATTTTTAGCTTGATGAATAGATCTTGGTTTGAATTTATTTAATTTTTCTTTTGCTTCTAAAGCTAAATTAGGTATTTCATCATAATTTAATTTAGAACTTAACTCTAACTTTTGATATCTTAAATAATCAGAAACTTCTCTTTCTTGTTTTTTAATATAACCCGCAAATTTAATTTCAATTCCTAAAGTTATTAAATCATTATCTGTAAGAATAGAAGATTCTTCTATTTGCTCTCTAATAAATTCTTTTAATTCATTGATTTTAAATTCTGGTCTTTTTATCATATCAATCAAAGGAACAGAATTTACATTCAAATGAATATTTTTATTTTTTAATAAAGTAGAAAATCGTTCATCAGCAACATTTAACCTAGCTTCTCATAATTTTTTCTTCATTTTTTCAAAAATTGTATATCTAGTTTCTAAAAGTTCATATCTTTCTTGTGATATTAATTTATTATCAAAAGCTTTTTTATAAAGTCTCTTAACAGCATTATCTGTTCTTAATAATAAACGATATTCAGCTCTTGAAGATAACAATCTATAAGGATCATCAATTCCTTTTGTTGTAATATCATCAATCATAACTCCAATATAAGATTCATTACGATTTAAAATAAAATCCTTTTTATTTTGTAGTTTATTAGATGCATTAATTGCTGCAATCATTCCTTGAGCAGCTGCTTCTTCATAACCTGATGTTCCATTAACTTGTCCTGCAAAATATAATGAAGGAATTCTCTTTAATTCTAAAGTTTGTTTTAACTGAGTTGGATTGATTGAATCATATTCAATTGCATAAGCATATTTTTCAAATTCGGCATTTTCAAAACCTTTTATTGTTCTCACAAATTGTTCTTGAACATCTTTAGGTAAAGATGATGAAATTCCTGCCATATAAATTGTGTTTAATTCTTCAGACTCTAATTCTAAAAAAATTTGGTGTCTTTTTTTTTCATGAAATCTTTTAACTTTATCTTCTATTGAAGGACAATAACGAGGTCCACTTCCTGTTATTTCTGTTGAAAATAAATATGATTTATCAAAATTATTTTTAATAATTTCATGTGTTTTTTCATTAGTGTATGCTAATCAAGCAGGGATATTTTGGTATTTCTTTTTTATTTTTATATCTTCAGAAAAGAATATTGGTTTAGAAGATCCTGGTTCCTCTTCTAAATTAGAAAAATCAATACTATCCTTTTTAATTCGTGGAGGAGTTCCAGTTTTTAATCTAATTAATTCAATTCCAAAATCATTTAATTGTTCAGATATTCCCTTAGAAGTTTCTTTTCCATCTGGACCCTCCATTTTTATATCTTTTCCTTTCATTGTTTTAGATCTTAAAAAAGTTCCAGTAGCAATAATGACTGCATCACCTTTAAGTTTTTCACCATTGTCAAAAACAACTCCTTTAACTTCATCATTTTTATCAATTATTAAAGATTGAACTTTTCCTAGTTTTAAATTGATTTTAGAATTTAAAATATAATTTTTCATTCATAATGGATACTTTAATTTATCAACTTGTGCTCTTAAAGCTTGTACTGCTGGTCCTTTTGACTTATTTAAAATTTTTGTTTGTAATTGAGTTTCATCAGCAGCAATTGGCATAATACCTCCTAAAGCAAATAACTCTTTAACAACTATCCCTTTAGCTGAACCACCTATTGAAACATTACAAGGCAAATGTGCAATATCATTCTCATTAAAAGTAACAAGTGTTACTTTATTTCCCAATTTATTAGCAAAATGAGCTGCTTCAACACCAGCATGTCCTGATCCAACAATTATTATATGTTTCATATCTTTTAAATTATACTAATTAATAATAATTTAATTAAGACTTAATAAAATATATAATATATTTGTATGAAGAAAGTCATAATAATAGATGGGAATTCATTGGCTTATTCAAGAGTTCCTGATTCTGATAAGATTTCTACAAATTCAATGTGGTCATCAATAGACAAAAGAGATATTTTTATTGTAAGAAAATTCATTAAAAAAATTTTAAATTTTAAATTTCAAAATTTTGTTGGTTATGAAATTGTAATAATTTTTGATGAGCAAAATAAGCACACCTTTAGACATAATATTTATAAGAAATATAAATGTAAATCAACAAGTGAAAAAAGAAGAGAGCAAAAAGATTATGTTTATAAACAAATTGAAGAAATTAAAAAAATTCTAAAAAAAATTAACATTCCTTACTACTCTTCTCCTTATTGAGAAGCTGATGATATTATTGGAATGCTAGTTAATAAATATGAAAAAAATAATTATTTAATAACAATAGTTAGTGGTGATAAAGATATTTTACAATTAATATCTGACAAAACAAGAGTTAATTTTTTAAAAACAAATGGCAAATCAATCTTAGCTAATCGTAAAAATATTTGGGAAATAACAGGTGGATTATGACCTGATCAAATTATTCAAATTAAAATGCTTATAGGAGACTCTTCTGACAATATTAAAGGTATAGGGTTACTTAGAGAAGGAAAAGTTGACTATTGAAGAACTAATGAAGCAATTGAACATATTCAAAAATGAAATAATATTGATAATATGATTCAAAATATTAATAAAATTAAAGAACCATATCTTCAATCATTATTAAGAGGAAAAGATAAATTATTTTTAAACAAAAAACTTGTGACAATAATTAAAGATTGAAAAATAGACATTGATTTTGAATATTTTTTAAATAATGAGTTAGATATTGCAGCAATCATTGAAACAATCAATGATTTAAATTTAAATAATTTAACAAAAAATAAAAAATTTAAAGCAAATTTATTAAGGAAGTAAAAATTGGCTTGGATTTTAAAATTATTAACACTTTTATTTATAGATGTTATATTATCAGTTGATAATGCAATATTGATAGCATCACAAACAAAATCTCTTGAAAATAAAAAAAGAAGAACTGCTGAAATCTTGGGTGGCACAGGAGCAATATTTTTTAGATTTATTTTCATAATTGTTGTGATGCTTACATTGGATACATTAATGCAAATACCAGTTATTTATATATTAGGTGGTATTCTTTTAATTTATTTAGGAATTTCATTGATAAAAAAAGAAGATAAAAAAGCAAAATCAAAAAAAGCAAAATCAAAAAAAGAAATAAAAGAGAATAGTATGTGAAAAATTGTTTTCATAATTATTGCTGGTGATATTATGCTTTCTTTTGATAATGCATTTGTTCTTGGCGATATTATTAATAGTTTTAATTATGATTGAGGATTAAATATTGCTTTAATTTTAATTGCCCTTTTACTTTCATTACTTATTATTCTTTTCTTTGCAGAACAGTTAAATAAACTAATTAATAAACATGAATGATTAATATTTATTGCTAGTTGACTTTTAGTTTCTGTTGGACTTGAAATGTTTTTTAAAGATTACTTATGAAATATGATCTTTTTAGGGGAAAAGATAAATTTTGATGTTGACAATGTCACAAATTTAGTTTTTGAAGAATGATTAAACCCTTGAGGATTAAAATTAATGTCCTATTCTTTAGGAATTATTATTGTCTTTCTAAGATGATATTTCTTTATTTATGAAAAGAAAGAGAAAGTTAATTAGCTTTCTCTTTTTTGTTGATAATTTTTAAAATTTCAAATAATACTCTTTTGATATTAATAACATCTGAATTATTATATTTTTCAATTCTTTTAGATGTGTTATTTAATTTCTTGGAAGTATATTTTTCTTTATTTATTTCAGCATCCGCCAATATATAATGAGCTTTCCGACCATCTTTAATTCCACCATCTTCATAAATTGAAAATGCTTTGGAAACAAAATCTAGAGATACTTTATTAACAGAAATAAATGTTTTATCAATAAATAATCTTTGTAAATCAATTATTGATTTTAGCATTTCAGATATAACAACTTCATCATCTTTAGTAGCATTTTTCATTAATTTAATTAATGCATTATTTTCTAAAATCCGATCCCAAACAACAACTGTTCCAGGTTTATTTTTATAAAAATCACTTAATTTTTTTGCCATTAATTTATAATCTTCTTTTTTACCAACAAAATTAAAATGCTTTATTTTATTCTCATTAATATCTCTTTTAGTATTTATTTTTAAAATTGAAAAAGATGAAATTTGTTGATCTAAAGGCAAATTATGTTTTAACATTCAATCCTTTTTTTCAGAAATAGCTTCAAAATCCAAAAAATAAATAGGATATTTTATATCTTTTAAAAATTCTCCTATTCCTTTTTTATTTATTATTTTATATCTTTCCTTTTTATTTTTTAATTCCTTAGAATTATTTTCAATATCATTATTCACATATTTAATTATACAAATAAAAAATCATCCATTAAAATAAAAATAAATCAAAAATAAAAAAAGAGCTAAGTGCTCTTTTTTTATTTAAAAATTTTTAATTAATTTCATGGATATAAAGGAGGTGAACGCTCCATACAAGAAAGCTTTTAAAGAAAGTAAAACGGTCAATTTCATAGGTATAAAGGAGGTGAACGCTCCAAGGTGTTACTATGAAAGAGCAAAGAGCAAGGTCAATTTCATAGGTATAAAGGAGCTGAACGCTCCTGCCTTTGAATTAAATGCTTTAGATTGATTGGTCAATTTCATAGGTATAAAGGAGCTGAACGCTCCGAGCCATATATGAAGTTAGAAGACCTAAAAGGTCAATTTTATAGGTATAAAGGAGCTGAACGCTCCAATGAATGACTATCTATCAAGATATGTAGAGGTCAATTTCATAGGTATAAAGGAGCTGAACGCTCCAAAAAGGAGAAGTTTCAATTGAATACTTAAGGTCAATTTCATAGGTATAAAGGAGCTGAACGCTCCTTAGAAAATTTAGATTTATAAATTTGACCTGGTCAATTTCATAGGTATAAAGGAGCTGAACGCTCCTTGCAGAAGCTGTAATTAAATCATTTTTTAGGTCAATTTCATAGGTATAAAGGAGCTGAACGCTCCATATCATAATGAATATTGATATGAAGTCAAGGTCAATTTCATAGGTATAAAGGAGCTGAACGCTCCAATAAGCCCTGTGGAAAGTGTGTTTATTGTGGTCAATTTCATAGGTATAAAGGAGCTGAACGCTCCATTCTTAAAGGATTAAAGTAATTTATATTAGGTCAATTTCATAGGTATAAAGGAGCTGAACGCTCCAATCTTGCTCACGTATTTGTTGTAATTTAAGGTCAATTTCATAGGTATAAAGGAGCTGAACGCTCCAAGTGAATGATTCAACAAAAAATATAAAAGGGTCAATTTCATAGGTATAAAGGAGCTGAACGCTCCATAAAAATATAAAATATTTAGAATTTGAAAGGTCAATTTCATAGGTATAAAGGAGCTGAACGCTCCTGATGAATTTTATACTATTAAAGATAACATGGTCAATTTCATAGGTATAAAGGAGCTGAACGCTCCCAATAAAAGAGCATTTTAATAAAAGATTAAGGTCAATTTCATAGGTATAAAGGAGCTGAACGCTCCTGATGAATTTTATACTATTAAAGATAACATGGTCAATTTCATAGGTATAAAGGAGCTGAACGCTCCGTGATAAAGAAAATGATTTAGATAATTTAAGGTCAATTTCATAGGTATAAAGGAGCTGAACGCTCCTAATAAATAACAAATTAATAAAATACATAATAAAAATAAGCATTAAATATCAAACTAATTTGTAAATAAATTATAAATTATTTATTTTTATTTATTGAAGATAATTCATTTTTAAATATTTTTATTATTTTTATATATGAAAAAATTAATTCTCTATCTTCTTTTGATAATTTATATTTTTTTTCATTATTTTCTTTTTTTAAAAATAAATATTTACTTAATGAAAATATGGATCCCTTTTCCTCATCAATTTTTACATTATTATTGTTTTCTATTTTTCTAATACCTAATAAAGAATTTTTATAACTTAAAGTAATCCCTTTTAAATAATTAAAATTTTCTTTATCTACATGAGAAGATAATTGTTTAACATCAAAGTCAATTACATAATTATATAAAATAATTATTATTAAATAATAAATAAAAATATTAAAAGATTTATTATATTTATTTATATTTAAATTTGAATAAGCGTTATTGAATAAAATTATTAAGTTTTTATTTAAAAAAGATATTTTTAATAATTTATTACCATTAATTTTTTCAGTTAATAAATTTATAACTTTTTTTACAAATCTTAAATCTCTTTCTCATAAAAAACTACTTGGATGCATTTTTAAATTTCTTAATTCATCAAATAAAGAAAGAAAACTATTTTCTTCTTTTGTATTATTTTTATTTGAAAATCTAAATTTTGATTCTAAAATAGAAAAATTATTATTTAAATTTTTTAAAGAAAAATTAAATTTGTATTCTTTAAGAAAAATTAAATCTTTACTAGTGAATATTGTTTTAAAATCTTTAAAATTAAAAATATCATTTTTAAAATATCCTAATTTAAGTTCTTTATTTAATTTTAATATTTTCTTCTTATTTTTTTCACTTATGAAAAAATTATGATTTATTTTTTCTTCTAAACCATATTCAATAACTTTTCTTTTTATATTATTTAAAAAAATAAAATGTAAATTAAAAATTTCTATTAAATCATCATTAAAATTTATTATAGAATTATATTCATTATTATTTTCTCAAAAATTTTCGAAAGATTTTGTTTTATTTAATGAATCAGGAAGCATTAAATATGATTTATATTTATCCTTTTTATTTTTTATTTTATTTGCATTTATAATCTTTTGGCTTCTTAAAAAAATAGAATGAGAATAAGAATTATACATTCTTCTTTTTTTACTATCAGAAATTTTTAAATGACTATTATTAAGAGATTTTTCCCATGTTAAATTGTTATCTTTATTTACTTTAAATCTTAATTCATCTAATTCTTTCTTTGAATTACAAATAAAATTATTTAATTCACCATAATCCAAAGAAATATTATCTTTTAATTTAAAAAATATTGATTTTATAGAATTTATTAAAATATTTCTATTTGCCTTTTTAGTTCAAATAAATGTAGCTTCTAAAAAGAAGAATAAATCTTTTTGAAATGATTTCTTTAATTTATCTTTTTTTATTATTTTATTTTTAGAATAAAAATAAAAACAATCTTTATTTTTTAAATTATCTATTTTTTCATTTTCTGCATCTATATTATCTTCATTATCTTTTTTTAAATTTGGATAAAAAAATTTTATATAAGAATTTCTTAAATTATTTATTGAAATAATATATTGAATAAGACTTTTTTCATATGTTTTCCTTCTCTTATAATTTGGCAAGAATGAAAAATCATAATTCCGGTATATATTAGGTGCTAAAAAAATTAAAAATTTTGTAAAATCATTTTTTATTCTTATTTCTTCTCTAATTTCTTTTTTTTGAAGAGCAATTTCTATGTCTTCTTCAGATTTTAAAAGAATTTTATCATAAAGGATTTTATTAGAAAAATCTACAAGACCATATTTTGTTTCAAACGATGATAAATATGTATCAAAATATTTTTCATTAATTTTTTTACCCTCATAACTTAATCCATATAAAATTTCTTTTTGTTCAAAAAAATCATTATTATATTCATCAGATTGTAAAAAATTATCTAATCTAAAATATTTATATTTTTTATATTCTTTTTCAGCATTAACTAAAAATAATTCTAATTCTCTTATTTTTAAAATAAATAAAGATCTTAATTTATCAAAACTTCTTAAAGATTTATTTATTTTCTCTAATTCTATTAAATTATTACTTTTTTCATTTTTTCTATTATCATCAGAAATTATTAACTCTAATTCTTTAGATCTTTTTATAAGTATTGGCTCTATTTTTAATAATAATTTTTCTAAAATTTTAGACAATTTTCGAAAATTTTCATTATTTAATTTAATACTTTCTTCCAATTCATTGTCTTTTTCTAATTTAGTTTTTTCTTTTACTTTATACATAATGATAAAATTATAGCAATTTAAAAAAAAAGTAGAAACAACTAATTAAAATTGTTTCTACCTATACCTATGAAATTGACCAATACATACTACCCTTTGTAATATGTATTAATATTATTATAATATAAAATTATTCATTTATAACTTCTTTTTCATATTCAATTAATTTTATTTTAATTTTATTTGTTTTAAGTGTATCTCAATGTTTTCAAGCTGAGAATCCCCCTGCTACAAATGGTGTTAAAATAACAACAACTAGTGCTATTCATCAACAAATAGTTCCACTATAATTTGGTGAGAAGTAAATTATTGCACCATTAATTCCCCCTGCAGTTCCTGCTTGACCAATTAATCCCGGTGCTATTCCTGCTGGATCACCAGCTATTAATCCATCAAGTAATGGATTATAATCACCATCTCAAGTTATAATGTATGGTGCTATTCAAGCTAATGATAAGAATATAATTGTTATTGTTACTAAAGTTATCACAGCAGCATAGTATGTAATTGAAATTCTGTTATCATCAAAATTTTTATAATCAATATAAATATATGCTGGCACCATTACAAATCCAAGCAATAGAATTAACATTATAAATGATGCTGGAAATGATTCATTAACACCTAATAAAAATGAATCTTTAGAAAGATTAGCTACTCAATCTCCTGAGTTATGAATAAATGCTCCTAAAGGAAAACCTATGCTAATATCACCTATTCCTATAATACTAGTTGAACCAGTATCTCAAATTTCAGTAAATCATTTTCTAGAAATAGTTCATCCAGGAAGACTATCATCAACTTTTCTTAAAACATTTGTATAAAAATCTTCTGCAGATATATCTCCTAATGTTGATCCAAGGTCATTTCAATTAAAATCAGTTCCAAGAACTCCATTAATCAAAATACCTGCATCTCCTCCCATAGCTCCAAATGCCATAAGATTAATATTAAAAACCAATCATCCAAGAGCACTTAATAAGACAGCTCCATTTCTAACTGAATAATAAAATTTATTTGATACTTCTTTTTTTCTAAATAAGAAGAAAATAGTTGTTGCTATTATTCCAACTATAAAAATAATTGAAAGTGAAGCAATCGCAACACCTTGAGTTGCTCATTTTGTAGTAGAAGTTATATTTCCCAAATTATTAATTTCTACTAGCGATCTTCACTCATTATTAACATGATTTGTAAAAAAATCATTGTTAAAAACAGCAAATGTTATTGAAGATAAAGCTATAAAAAAAGCAGATATCCCCATTAAGAATAAAGATCCTAATCTTATTACTCTTAATTTATCTTCTGATATATTCAATTGACCTCTTTGGTCAAAAATAAATAATATAATTGCAATAATTATTAATGCAAATGATATGTAAGTCATTGTTAATCCATATCACATAGGTGATGCAGTTAAATCTGCTGACATAACCAAATGACTTCCAAATCTATTGTCTGTTAAAGTTCCAGAAACTAAAAAGAAAAAAATTAAAACTCCTGCTAAAAATAATAGTGAAATTGTTAAAATATTTTTTTTCTCTTTAACAACAGAATTTGCTAATGTTTCAATTTCTGTTTGGTTAACATCAATATTTTGTTCTATATTTTCCATGTATTTACCCCTTTATTTATACATTAAATTAATTATATACATTAAAAGTAGTAAATTAGAGTAAAATATTAATAATTAGGAATTTAAATATGATTAAAAAGCTTACCTGAACAATAATTATAATTTCACCATTCGTATTTGAAGGAATAATAAAATTGTTAGGGGGAGGAGATTCTGCTTTTAATTCCACTGCTGCACTTTATTATTGAGGAGAATTTTTTGACCAATTCAAATCTTTAATTGGTAATTCAGAATCATTTGCTTTAGGTGAATTTGTAGGATACTTAATTCTTGCTTGTATATGAACTGCTCCATTTTGATATGCTTGAAAAGGAACATTTATTGTTGGTTGAGTTCCTTTTGTAGGATTTATTTTAAGAATGTTATTACTTTTAATTTTATTTATTGTTCCTTTATTCACAAGTGATATGATTGGTGCTTATTTTGCAATAATAATCTCAATAATTGCTTTACTAGGATTATGAATTAAATCATAATCTTTTTTATTCCCAAAATTTTTCTAATTCTTTTTTAGAAGTCTCAAAAAATGATTCTTTATACTCATCAAATTGTGTAAAATATCATTCCAATCATTTAAAAGATGATTTTTTTGTTCAAGAAGAATTAGAAAAATTTAATTCATAATTATTTTTTAATAATATTAAATTTTTAAAATAATTAATCATTGAATTTTCAACTTCTTCAAAAATAAAAGAAGAAGTTTGCCCATACTGATGGAATTGAATATAAGGTTTATCATTTACAGATAATGTTTTTTTTGAAAAAAATTGGCAAATTAAACTTAAAAAATTATCATCAAAATACTTTTGATCATAAAATTTTATTTTTCTTACTTTTCTTAATGATTGTGTATTATATAAAACCTTAGCATTAGGGGGAATTAAATAATTAACATTTTCTGATTCATTTAACATTTCTTTCAAAATTTTTTTATCAATTGTTTGATAACCATAAAATTTACTATTTTCAAAAATTTTAGCAGCCTTATGATAAACAAATTGATTATTTTTTATTTTTTTAATTTTCTTATTAAATTCTTCCAATGCAAACCAAACTATATTATCATCATGATCAACAATTTTAATGTATTCTGTTTTAAAATATTTGGAAAAAAATAATATAGATTTTAATTTACCTATATTTTCGCCATAATTTAAAAAAATAATTTTCTTATTTAATTTTTTTAAAAATTTTTTCTTATCTTCCTTAGAAATATAAGAATCATATATTAAATAAAAAGGAATATTTGAAGATATTCTTCTTGATAATTTATTTAAATATTCTAGACTAGAATTTAATTTTTCATGTGTGATAAAAACCAATGATATTCCTTTTTTCATAAATTAAGCCTACTTTCACAATTTATCTCAATATATTTTTGCATTATCAAAATAATAACTTTTTTGTTCTTCAAATTGATTAGATTGTTGATCTAATCAATTTATAGAACTCTCTTTATTTCAATTGGAATTAGAAAAATCAATTTCAAAATTTTTGTTTAATGTGTCTAAATTTTTGAAAAATTCAACAAGAGATCAACCCTTTTGTTCATTAACAACAGATGTTTGTCCAAAACGGTGAAATTGAATATATGGTATATGTTTTTTAATATAATATGTTTCCTTAGTTAAAGCTTGACATGATAAAGTCAAAAAATTGTCATTAAAAAATCTTTGTCTATCAAATTCAACACTGCTTATTTTTTGTAAAATTTTTGTATTATAAAGTGTTTGAGCATTAGGGGGAATTAATCATCTTACATCTTTAGAATCTTTTAATTGTTTTACCAATTTAAAAAAAGATGTTGTTTGTTTTCCATAGATCTTAGAATCTTTAAAAACTTTGGCAGCCTTGTGTCAAATAAAACAATCTGGATCAATTTTTTTGACCTTTCTGTTAAATTTTCTTAATGAAAATCAAACTATATTATCATCATGATCAATAATTTTAATATGAGAAGTTGTAAATTGATCAGAGAAATGAAGCATTGCTTTCATCTTTCCTCTATTAGTACATTGCAAAAGTTTTATTCTAGCATTTAGTTTTTCTTTAATATAAGTATTTTCTTCTTTAGATAAAATTGAATCATAAATTAATATAAAAGGAATGTTTTTAGGAATTCTTTTAATTATTTTATTTAAATAAGATAACTTACTTGTTAAATCTCTATGAACAACAAAAACTATTGAAATTCCTCTTTTTAAAATAATCATTATTAGTTATATAATAACACAAAAGAAAATCTGTTAATTATTTTTATTGTTTCAATAATATTGGAATCAAGAAACAAATATGAAAAACACACCAACAAGTAAATCACAAATTATATAGAAAATATATTTTCATCATTCAACATTTTCTGTAAAACCATAATCAACAACTGCATATGGAGGTTGGCAAGTTGTTGAAGAAGCTAAAAATAAAACATACACAAAATATAAACAAGGCAAAATAAATTGCAACATTACTTTTTGATAAACAGAAATATCTCTATTACTTTTTGTATAATTTCTTTCTGTAAAAGCTAAATAAATAAATATACTTGGTATTATTAAATGTTTAAATGTTGTTGTAGCTATATATAAATTACCATATCTTTCAACATCTATTGTTATACTATTGTAAAGATCAGGATAGCCCATTATATTTTCTTCACTAGAATATTTTATAACTGATGGAACATAAGCAAAAGTCATAAATACTATTCCAGTAACAATAATAAATGTGTAAACTGTATTTTTAAATCATCAACTTTGAATTTCATTTTCTATTTTTTCAGATTTAAAAATTACAGCAATAAAAGCAAATGTTATTCAAATTAAAGCTCCTATATTACTTAAATGCGTTCAATACATCATTCAATCTCAAGGATTATGGGAACCATCCAAACGATAAGGAACAGAGTACACAAGATCAAAAATTAAAAAGAAAGAAAAACCAGAAAAAATAATTATAAAAAATATAATCCTTTCAATTAATTTTCTTTTTTCAAATTTTGTTATTTCATTATTTTTTATACTTGATTCAACTTCAACCATAATGTTTATATTATATTATTTTTTATTAAAATTAAATTAAAAAAATTAAAGACTTCCTTAAGCAAATCTTTAATTTTAATAAAATTTATATACTTCTTAATTTTGAACCTATTAAACCAACAATAAATGAAAATAGAATTACTAAATAAGGTTGAATCATAACAACAGTTCATCTTCATGCATATGATTCCATAGAAAAACCTCAAACTGATTGTCAACCATATGTTGAAAGAATTGTAGAAGACATTATATAACCACTATCAATATAAGATGCAATTTCCTCTGAACCCATTGAATTCACTAAATTAACAAAAGCATCAAAATTATCAATTGTTGGAGGAACAAAAATAACAAATTCTTTACTTCCATTATTTGCTAATGTTGAAAGTGTAGCTACACCACCTACACCAACTGTACAAAATTGTCCAACACCAAAGAATGGATAGAATAAACTTGGAACAAACATTGCATCAGGAAATAATCCATAACCATAACTTAAAGAATTAGAAACATCTAATTGTGAGAATGCTTTAACTTCTTCCATATATTGTTCATCAACAAAACTTAATCTTAAAGTTTGTTCACTATTATTAACAAAAACCTTAGTAAATAAAATGGAATCACCTGATAATATGGAAGTGCTATTTATAGGACGTAAAAAGAATGAATTTAATGAACCACCAAAAATAATTCCTAAAATAAACATTGACATTACCCAAAAATAATAAACTCTTAAATTTTTTGCTCATGAATGAATTGCAAAATAAAATGCAAAAGAAACAAAAGAAGTTAATAAAATAGAATATATTAAATTTATGATTGATCCACCTGCTAAAATATTAACATGATATTGATGAACTGTATTTGCAAAGATTCAATCATTTAAAATAACATTATCAAATAAACTCACTATTCAAATAATAGGTCAAAAAATAACTGATAATAAAATACCAATAATAAAAGTTGTTAATAAACTTGAAAAATGAAATGAATTTCTGGAAATACCAGACATATTTAAATTATTATAAATTGTTGATTCACGAACATCATAACCAATTGTTCCTAACACTATTAATTCAGGAACTATTAAATACATTAAAAGAATTGCTCCTGTAGCCGCATCTCAAGGAATATAAGTTGTAACTAGAAACACTGATGATACAAAGAAAATCATAACAAATAACAATGTTTTCTTATTATTTAACAACCATTTTAAATTAAATTTAGTAATTAATAACGATCTTTTAAAATCTGTTTTTATATTATTTTCTTCTTTTATATTCAAGAAATTATTATCTTTTACTTTAATTTTTGTTTCCATAATTAAATGCTATATATTTTTATAATATCACATTTATAATAATTAAAATTACATTTAATTTAAATATGATTTTCCTTTTTTAATTTTTCATGTACTTTTTCAGTTAATTGCGTAGCAACAATATGACCTAAAGAGTTGTTAGGTTTTGCTATTATTGATTCATTTATTTCTTGTATTGGTAATAAAATAGAAGTATAAAAAGCATTTGGTAAACCCATTATTCCTAAAGCTGTCATTATAATAGTGTAATCAGCACTTCCTTGCCCTGAAGTACTAATTGCAAAAATCATAACTAAAGAAATTGTGATTAAAACACTAGTAAAAGTTAATTGTTCATAGTTCATTAATGAAAATAGAATAATAAGCATAGGAGTAAATCCATTACACATAACCATTCCCATAATAACTCCTTTTGTAGGAGTAAGTTTTGATATCTCTTCACAAACACCTAATTTTCGAACTGTTGCTTGTGTATCTGGAAGTGATGCTTGAATACTTTGTTTTGCAAAAACATTTAAAGTTTGTTCGATTAATATTTTTGATGATTCTTTTTTTGAAAGTTGTTTTCTAGATAAAAAAACATTAAATCCAAATAGTGATGAAAAAATTATAATTGAACCAAATCAAAAAATAACCATATAGATAATCATTAAGGAAAAAAGATTACTAGCTTCATCAAGTTCTAAAAGTCCTAAAGAAGCCATTCTTGTTAATATAACATAAGGAACTAATTTAGTTACTCAAGAAAAATAAATGGAAATTGCTTTTGATATCCTTTGAAAATAAATATTTATATTTTTTAATTTTTCAGTTTTTCTAAAAGAAATTCTTAATACAAAACCAAAAATTAATGAAAATAATAAAATAAATAGAATAACTCTTCAATCAATAAATCAAAGAATTATTGGTTTTAATTCTGTTTCAACATTGCCATTAATGATGTTTGGATCAAAAAGATTATTTGGAATTAACAAAATTATTGGCAACATAAGTAAAGCAATAATGATTCCAAATAAAGAAAGTAAAAGCAAACTACCAAAAGAAGTTAAGTAGGTTCTCCCTTTTATGTTTGTTAGTGTTGAACTAGTGATGAATTCAATAACAACAAATAAAATATAAAATGGAATAGCTATTGTTATTAAAAATATAAATAGATAACTAGGAATGATTATTATTGAATTGATTTGTTCTAGAACATTAGAATTTGTTTCTTTTATATCAATTCCATTTACAATTGATATAAATAATATTAGTAAAAAGACTCCAAAAATTAATGAAGTTATTAAGGCAAATAATCTACCTTTTAATAAATGAATTATTATTAAAGAAATAGCAAATAAAAATATGATTGCTAAAGAAAAATACAAAAATCATTCATTATTATTTGAACTTGAATAAATTTCTGGAGAATAATAGTTTAATAATTCATTATACATATACCCTCCTTTAAAATAAATTATTATATATTAAAAAAGGGTTTTTCAAATAATGTAAATTGATAATCTATATATTTTTTAATGCCATCATCAAGAAAATTAAAAATACAAAAATTATAAAAAAATGAGAAAAGAGTAGAAGAAAAACCTAATTCTTCATGTCTTTCATGATCACAAGAATATGAACAAATAATATTATGAAATAATTTTTTATCCAAATTTAAATTCTTTTCTTTTTTTCTCATAACAACAATAATTATACTTTAATTTGAATTTCACCAGCTAATAAAAGATGTTGAATCAATAAAAAGATAAACAATATAACTAGAACCACTTGCTCAAACACCACTTGTGAAGAAATAAAGAAGATATGTAATATCGGTTATTAAAAATCCCAAAAATCCTCATTTAGATTTTCTTAAAATTATGTATCAAGAAGCTACAACAATTCCTGATGAAATAATATCATTTCAATCTGCTAATACTTTATAATCATAATCAGAAAAAGAAAACATAATAGTTGTAAAAAAACCAATATAAAATAAAATAAAAATAACAACAATAATTCAATTAGTTAAATTCATCTTATTTTGATTATCAAATTCTGTGTTTCATTTATAGTAATTATAAATAGCACTTATAATCATAAGAAAATAAGAAAAGGAAGTTAAAAAAGCACCCAAAATTATAGCATCAATAATAATTAGAACTTCCCCAATTAATAAGGGTCAAATAAATTTTTTATCAAACCTTATTGTTAAAATAACTCCTGAAATAGTTAACAATGAACCTATTGTGGAAATAGTTATTTCAAATCATCCTATTCATGCATTAGAACTTGATCTTACTATATTTCCAAATAATGTATTTATTTCAAAATCAGAATTAAAAGCAAATAAAAAATAATTAATTATTGAAAAAAATAAAACTCCGCCCAAAAAAATAACAAATGCATTTTTGCTATTTAAAAATTCATTACTTTTTTTAGAAATTTGTTTTATTTTATTTTCCATATTTCATAATTTAAAATAAAAAAATATTTTACTCAAATATTTAATTAAAGTGAATTTAGATTAATAAATTTAATTTTTATTTTTTTTGAAAAAAGCAATAATAAAACTAAATAAAAATGTTCCTAAAAAAATAAAAATAATTGCTAAAATTGAAATCATTATAAATGAAAACCCTGTTATCGATAAAGCAGTCATTGAATATAAAGAACCATAATTTGGTTCTAAAGAACCCATTAATGTAAATAAATTCTTTGTATTTAATTGCTCATAAGCAGGAATTTGTCCTCAATCTCCTTGAAGAATATTTTTCACATTTGAACTAGGGAATATGATATTTGCATTATTTTCCGGAATAAAATTTTCATTTATTTTAATTCCTCAAAAGAAACCAATAACAAAAAATGAGATTCCTAAAATTAATATTCCTAAAACAGAATAAATAATTCAATCTTCAGATGTTCTACTTGATAAAAAATTTTTTATTTTTTCCATAGATTAATTATACTATTTTAATATTTTTATTATGTTAATTAAAAATAATTAAAATTTAAATATTTTTTTAAAGCTTTGGGAACTTTAATTTCATTTTTTTCATTAATAAAATTTTCAATTATTGCAGCAAAAGTTCTACCAATAGCCAAACCTGACCCATTATAAGTATTAACTAATTCTTTATTACCATCTTGATCTTTATATCTTGTTTTCATTCTCCTAGATTGAAAATCACCAATCATAGAAACAGAAGATATTTCACGATATACTTTTGTTCCAGGCATTCAAACTTCAATATCTATTGTTTTTTTAGATGAAAATCCTGCATCACCTGTACATAATTGAACTAAACGATAAGGTAATTCAAGTTTCTCAAGAATATTTGTTGCTGTATTTAACATTCTTTCGAAATCTTCTTTTTCATCTTTTGGCTTACCTATAGTCACTAATTCAACTTTTCGAAATTGATGTAATCTAATTAACCCTCTTGTATCTTTACCAGCGGAACCAGCTTCTTTTCTAAAACAATTTGTTGCAGCAACATAATTTAAAGGTAATTCATTTTCAGGAATTATTTTATTAGCAACTAAATTTGTTAGAGGAACTTCTGCTGTGGGAATTAAATATTGATTTTCATTTAACTTATATAAATCTTCTTCAAATTTAGGCAATTGACCTGTATTTATTAAAGCTTTTTTATTAACTATAATTGGTGGTTCAATAAGTTTATAACCTGATAAATTAGCATTATCAATCATAAATTTTTCTAATGCTTTAATAACATAAGCAGCTTTATCACTATAGATAACTTGCCTTGCACCTGAAATATCAATTGCTTCATTTTTCAATATTAATTTTTTCTCTTCAATAACATCTCAATGTGGCTTAGAAAAAATATTGTTTTTTTTATCATCCAAATGTGTTGAAATAATAAAATTATCTTCTTCACTTTTTCCTACCGGAACATCATTATCTTGAATATTAGGAAAGAATAATATTTTTTTATTTATTTTTGAATTTAATTTAGAAGATTCTTCTGATGCTTTTTTTACTTTTGAAGAAATTAATTTTGCTTCTTTTTTAAGTTTATTATTTTGAGGATCGTTTTTTATAAAAGAAGTTATTGAATTAAGTTCTTCTCTTAATTTTTGTTCTGCTTTTAAAAAGGATAAATATTCATTATATAAAGTGGTAATTTCATAAACATCTTCACTAATTTCATATCCTCTTTCCTTAAATTTTTTAATAAAAAATTCTTCATTTTTTAACATCTTTTTAATATCAATCATTATAGTTAAAATTATACATTAAAAAAAATAAGCATAAATTATGCTTATTAATTAGAAGAATTATCTCTAGATATTAATGGGATTATTATTATCATCCCTGCCATTTCAAAATATGGTATGACTATTGCTAGTTTTCATGAAAAATCATTATTAAACCCTTCCACTAGATTAAATAAACTATCATTGTAATTTCATCATTCACTCATTTCATAAACACCTTCAGAATTTAAGGTTTGTTGACTTAATTCAAAAGATGAATTAACTACTTGCCCAATAGAAAAAAAAGGAAATAAAATTGAAGGAATATAAAATTCAGGGGGATATCATGAATTCTCTTTGTCTAAAGACATCTTATTTCCATTTACATAAAAATAATCATTAAGACTTCCACCAAACATAAGAATTAATAACATGCTCATAAATAAAAATACAAAATATATTTGATCATTATTAACTGAAAATTCAAATATTAAAGAAATAATAAAAATTAATATTGAGGTTTCAACACCACAATAAAGAATAACAGCTAACAAATTTAAGTTAAACAAATATTTAACAGATCCTTGACCATTGGGTCCTAAAGGATATGATAAAGGATCAATTAGTAGCAAATTAAAATATCCAAACATTCAAAGGATCATAAATAAAATTATAGTTGCAAAAATTGTTAAAGTTAATATTGAAAATAAAGCTGATGAATAAAATATTTTTTTACTATTTCTTGTTATACGATAATTACCATAAAGACTTGTTCTTCTAAATTGAACATTAATATAATAAAAGTAAATTCCATTTAATGGAATTCAAATACTTAAAAAAGTTAATGCTATTGCCTTTCTCACGGGAACAAAAAAAAGAGGAAACAACATTCCTATTGAAATAAATAAAGGAATTGAAAGTATTAAAGATCTGTTTTTTAAAAACATTCTAAAATTAAATATTATATTTTTATAAAAACAATTTAATGTATGCATATTTTAATTATACTTTTTTAAAAGATTATTAATTTTAAATTTCATCATCAAAATTTTCACCAATATCCTTTAATGTTGTTTCAATTTGTTGTTCTGGTGTTTTTTCTTCTTTTGCCTCTTTTAAATCAATTTTGTTGTTAGAATCATTATTAGTTTTTTCTTCAATTTCCTCTTCAATTTCCTTCAATGATCTAATAATTGAAATTGAAGCAATTTTTTCTTCTTCTCTTAATTTAACAATTTTGACACCTTTCGAATTTCTAGAAAAATTAGAAATTTGTTTTAATTTTAATCTAATAACAGTTCCTTTGTTAGTAATAATAATTAGATGTTCATTTCCATTAACTGCAAGTAAACCAATTAATTCACCTGATTTACTTTTATTGATAGTCGCTACACCTTTAGCTCCTCTTTTAGTAACTCTATAATTATCAATATTAGTTAATTTACCAAATCCCTTTTCAGAAATGGATAAAATTAATTTTCCCTTGTTAGATAATGAATAATCAACAATTTTTCCACCATTAACATTCATTCCAATAACACCAGAAGCTGTTCTTCCAACATGACGAACATCTGAAGAATTAAATCTTATTGCTTTACCATTTGAATTTCCCAAAATAATTTGTGTATTTTCATTTGATGGAATTGTAGTAACACCAATTAATAGATTGTTTTTCTTTAATGAAATAGCAATTTTTCCTCTACGATTAATTTTTTTAAATTTAATTGCTTTTGTTTTTTTAACTAATCCGTTTTCAGTAATAAATAGAAGATCACTATTTTCATAATCATCAATGGAAATAACAGCACTAACATTTTCATTACGATTTTTATCAAGTTCAATTAAATTAACAACTGGTAAACCCTTAGTGTTCTTTGCAGATTCAGGAATTTTATGAGTTCTAATTCTAAATACTTTACCTAAAGTAGTAAAGAACATTAAATCAGTATGAGTGTTTGTTACAATGATGTTTTCAATATAATCACCATCATTTACAACTGCACCTCTTGAACCAGTTCCACCTCTATTTTGTACACGATATTGATCAACAGGTAATCTTTTAACATATCCTTTTTTTGAAATTGTAACAACAACATCTTCATTAGGTATTAAATCTTCATCATCAATAGATGAAAGTGAATCATTAGATAATTCAGTTCTTCTTTCATCACCAAAAGAATCTTTAATTTCATCAAACATTCTAATAACTCTTTTTATTTGTTCATTTTCACTATTTAAAACTAAATTACAATCATCAACTAATTTTTGAATTTTCTTTAATTCTTCAATCAAATTATGAGTTTCTAAATTAGTTAATCTTCCTAATCTCATATCAACTACAGCTTTTGCTTGAGTTTCTGAAAATTCAAATCTTTTCATTAAAGAGTTAATTGCATCAACATTATCTCTAGATTTTTTAATAATCGCAATAACTTCATCAACATTTTTTAAAGCAATATGTAATCCATCAAGAATATGCTTTCTTGCTATTAATTTATTTAATTCAAATTTTGTTTTACGAACAAGAACATCAATTTGGTGTTGGTTGTAATAATTTAGTGCACTTTTTAAATTTAGTATTTCTGGTCTGTTATTAACTAAGGCTAACATATTAAATTGACTATTTGATTGTAAAGGAGTTAATTTAAATAATTTGTTTAATTCAACCTCAGGAATAAATCCTCTTTTAAGTTTAATAACAATTCTAATACCTTTTCTATTAGATTCATCCTTGATATTAGAAATAGATTCTATTGTTTTGTTTTTAACTAAATCAGCAATTCTTAAAATTAAATTTGCTTTATTAACCATGTAAGGTATTTCCTCAACAATTATTGTTCCATGATTTTTTTTACCATCAAACATAATTTTTGTTTTGGCTCTAACAATTGCTCTTCCATGACCTGTTTTATAAGCTGAATAAAGTTCATTTTTATTAACAATTATTCCACCTGTTGGAAAATCAGGAGCCTTTACATAATTAATTAAATCAATAACTTCTAATTCTGGATTTTTTAATAAAGCTTGTGCAGCATTTAAAACCTCATTTAAATTATGCGGAGGTATAGAAGTTGCCATTCCAACAGCAATACCTGTTGAACCATTAATTAATAAATTAGGAATTTTTCCTGGTAAAACAGAGGGTTCTACTTCAGATCCATCATAATTTTCTCTAAAATCAACTGTGTCTTTTTTAATGTCTTCTAGCATTAAAGAGGAGATTTTTTTTAATTTAGCTTCTGTATATCTCATAGCAGCTGCACTATCTCCATCAATAGAACCAAAGTTACCTTGTCCTCAAACAAGTGGATACCTTAAAGAATGTGGCTGTGCCATTCTAACCAATGAATCATAAACTGCAGTATCACCATGTGGGTGATATTTAGCAATGACTTCACCAACAGCTCTTGCTGATTTTTTAAATGATTTATTATGAGTCATTTCAAGACCATTCATTGCATATAATATTCTTCTATGCACTGGTTTTAATCCATCTCTTACATCTGGAATAGCTCTTGAAACAATTACTGACATTGCATAATCAATGAAAGAAGATTCCATTTCATTAGAAATTGATATATCTTGAATATTTTGTTTTGGTAATTTTTCATCCATTTTTTATTTCATCTTCTTTCTAAATATCTAAATTAGCAAATTTAGAATTTCTTGTAATAAATTTTCTTCTTGGTTTAACAAATTCTCCCATCAATTCTGAAAAAACAATATCTGCTCTATTTAAATCATCAATAGATACCTTTAATAATTTTCGATTATTTGGATCCATTGTTGTTTCCCATAATTGATCATCATTCATTTCTCCAAGACCCTTGTAACGTTGAACATAATATTTAGAAATATCATCTTTAACATTTTCAAAAAACTCATCTTTTTCTTTATCTGTATATATATACTTTTCATTTTTACCTTTTGATATTTTATATAGAGGTGGACATGCAATGTAAATATGTCCTGCTTCTATTAATTTTTTAAAATATCTAAAGAAGAAAGTTAAAAGCAATGTCCGAATGTGTGAGCCATCAACATCAGCATCAGTCATAATTATTATTTTTCCATATCTTAGTTTTTCAATATTAAAATCTGAATCAATACCTGTTCCAAATGCAGTTATCATTGAAGTTATTTCATTATTAGAAAATAATTTATCAACTCTAGCTCTTTCTGAATTTATCACTTTTCCTCTCAATGGTAAAATAGCTTGTATTTCTCTATCTCTACCCATCTTAGCTGAACCACCAGCTGAATCACCCTCAACAATAAAGATTTCTGTTTCTTCCATATTTGTTGAAGAACAATCTGCTAATTTACCTGGTAGAGTTGAAAATGACAATACATCTTTTCTTCTTGTTATATCTCTTGCTCTTTCTGCTGCTTCTCTTGCTTTTGTAGCTTGTTTAATTTTGTTTAAAATTTGTCCTGCTTGAGCAGGATTTTCTAATAAATATGCTTCAAATTTTTCAGAAATAACTTTATTAACAATTCTTCTAACTTCAACATTCCCTAATTTACTTTTAGTTTGCCCTTCATAAATTGGATCTGGATGTTTAATTGATATTATTGCTGTTAATCCTTCTTTAATATCTTCTTTTTTAAAGACCTTCTTTTCTTTTTGGGGAAGTTTTTTGTCAGCATATGCATTAATTATTTTTAAAACCGCTAATAAAAATCCCTTAACATGAGTTCCACCTTCAACTGTTGCAATATTATTAACAAAAGAAACTATCTTACTTTGATATGAAGTTGTGTATTGCATTCCTACTTCAACACCAACACCTTCAAATTCACCCTCTGAATAAATAACATCAGAAGTTATTTTATCTTGTCCATTATTCAAATCATTAACAAAATCAACAATACCACCTTGGAAACAATAAGTAATTTTATAATCTTCTTCTTTTCTTTTATCAATAAGTGTAATAATTAATCCCTTATTTAAATATGCTATTTCCTTTAATCTAATTCTTATTATTTCAACATCGAAAGAATCAACACCATTATTAAATAAAGCAAAATTTGGTAAAAAAGTGATTTTTGTTCCTCTTTTATCAGTCTCACCAACAAATTGAATTCCATCAGTTTTTTCTTCTTGAGTTTCATTATCAAACTCAAATTTAAGTTGATGTTTTTTTCCAGATGTGTATACTTCAGCTAATAATCATTCAGATAGAGCATTAACCACTGAAGCACCTACTCCATGTAATCCTCCAGAAACTTTATATCCAGAATTTTCTCCACCAAATTTACCACCTGCATGAAGAACTGTAAAAATAGTTTCTAAAGTTGATCTTTGTGTTTTTGGGTGTATTGCTACAGGAATTCCTCTTCCATCATCTTCTATTGTTATGGATTGATCTTCATTTATGGTTACATCAATTTTTGTAGCATGTCCTGCTAAAACTTCATCAATTGAGTTATCTATTATTTCTCAAATAAGATGATGTAAACCTTTATTATCTACGTTACCTATATACATACCAGGTCTTTTTCTAACTGCTTCTAGACCTTCTAAAACTTGAATTGAATTTTCATCATAAGATTTATTATTTTTTGAATTCAATTTATTCTCCTTACTATATAAATATTATTAATATTTTTAAATTTAAAAAATAAATGAAACTTTATTAAATAAAGATTCATTATTAATACTTACATATAAATTATACTATTTTTATACTAATTTTATTTTATATAATGAATTAAATTAAATGTTTTAAATCAAAATTTAAATCAAAATTATATTATTATTTATAATTAAAAATTATTATTGTTATTATGTCTGTGGAAATGTTGAAAATTGAATTATAGCTAACTATATTAACGTTTAATTTAAATACTTTTCAATTATACAATGTTGATAATTTTGGTTTTTTCAACATGAAAACTTGTTATTATTTTGATCTAATGCTTTATTTTGATGTTTAGGACTGTAATTTTATTTTTTATCAACTAATTTCCTCCTAAAATTATAGTTTTCAACAAGGTTTTAGAAAATGTTATTGAAAACTTTTTGGAAAACTTTTTTAAAGTGTTATTTTATAAAGGTTTAGTTTTCCACATATGAAAACTAATTTTTTTCCACATATATGGAAAAATAAAAAAAGATATTTTTGTGTATAATTAAATTGTCATAGCGTCACATTTGTAACTTGGTCAGGTTGGAAACAAAGCAGCCACATCAGATTAGTGGCGTGTATGACACTTTTTTTATTTAAACAATTAAAAAGTGTCATACTTTTTTAGATTGGTATAATTTTAATGTTTAAAATAAACTTAAATTTTAAAAATATGGAAAATAAAAAACAATCATTATACACAAAATATAGACCTATTGATTTTGATCAAGTTATAGGTCAAAAAACTGCTAAAAAAATATTAATTAACTCTATAGAAAAAAACAAAATAAATCATGCTTATTTATTTTATGGAATTAGAGGAACTGGTAAAACAACATTAGCAAGAATATTTGCTAAAGCTATAAATTGTAAAAATTTAATCAATAATAATCCTTGTAATAAATGTGATATTTGTAAATCTATTAATAACGGTTCTGCTTTTGATGTTATTGAAATAGATGCAGCTTCTAACAATGGTGTTGATGAAATAAGATTTATTAAAGAAAATACAACATTACTAACTACAGAAGCTAATTATAAAGTTTATATTATTGATGAAGTTCATATGTTAACAAAAGCTGCATTTAATGCTCTTTTAAAAACATTAGAAGAACCACCAAGAAATACAATCTTTTTATTAGCCACAACAGAATTGAATAAAATTCCACAAACTGTTTTATCAAGAACTATAATAATAAATTTAGAGGTTATGTCTGAAAAAGATATTAATCAAGGGTTAAGATGAATTTTAGATAGTGAACAAATAAAATATGAAAAAGAATCATTGGAATATATTGTTATGGATTCTGGTGGTTCTTTAAGAGATGCTATTTCTTCTTTAGAAACAACTCTTTTATATAATGAAAATTTATCTGTGGAAAATACAATTAATTCTCTTGGATTAGTAAGAAAAGAGTTAATTTCTGATTTATTAAATAACAATGTTAAATCTTTAATTGAGTTAATTGATGATAATAATAAAGACCCTAGAAAAATTGCTTTTATTATTTCTGAAGAAATGTTTAAACTTATTAAAAATGGTGAATATAAATGAGTTCCTTATATTAATGAAATAATTTATTCAACAAATTCAATTAAGGATCCAATTTTATTAAAATTATCTTTAAAATCTATTTTTTTTAAATATTTATCTTCTTTAGAATTGGAAAATGATAAAACATTTTCCAATGTTTCACGTGAAACAAAAAAGAAAAATATAGAAATAAAGAATACAAATAATAATATAAAAAAAGAAGAACATATTGAAAAGAATAATATTAAAAATAATAAACTTATAGAAGATAATAATGAAATAAAAATTAATAAAAATGTATTAAATGTGATTACAGATTTTGTTAGTGTACATAATTATATTTTTATTATCAAAAATAATAATAAAGAAGAATTAGCAAAATTTATTTCTAGATGAAAATATAAAGATTCTTATATAATTTCACCAGAATTCACAGAAGTGATTGGGTCATTAATAAACACAATTCCTTTAGCTGCTTCTAAAAAATCAATCATTCTTGGATTTAAAGATGAATCATTAATTCCAAAATTTAAAAGAATTTCTTTAACTCCCTTATTTTTTGAATTTATTAAAAAATTTTATGGTGATTATAGATTTATTCTTCCTGTTAATGAAGATAAATGATCTAAACTAATAAGTTTAAAAGACAAAATTGAAGATAACCCTAATCATAAGGATGTTCAATTGGAGTTTGATGATTTTTTAAAAAAAGAAAAAAATAAAGAAGATAATATAAAGGATATTTTTGGTGAGGAAAACGTTACTTATGAATAATAAATTAAGAAATATAACAGAATTACTACGTGATTTACCAGGTATTTCATTAAAAAATGCTGAAAGATTGGCTATTAAATTAGTTGAAGACAAATCATTATTAGATATACTTAATAAACTTAATCAAGAAATAAATTTATTAAAAAAAGATGAATTAACAGGTTTAATAATTGAAAAAGATGCAATTGCAAATGAAAACAAGGATAAAGATTTATTAATAATTTTAGAATCAAATAAAGATTTAAATAATGTTTTGTTGAAAACAAATACTAATAAATCTTTCTTTATTTTAGATATGGAAAATAAAAGAGATTTTCAAAATATGGAAAAATTACTTGAAAGATTATTTAAATGTATTAAAGAATATAATCCTAAAGAAGTTTTATTTTTATTATCACCTTCTATAGAATCTGAGCTAGTTATGAGAGTTGTTAAAGAAGAAATGCCAAAAAATTTTAATCAAGAAAAATTACCTAAATTAACAAGATTATCAATGGGTATTCCTTTTGGAGGTTCAATAGAATTTAGTGATGAGAGAACTATAAGAGAGGCAATGAAAAAACGTGAAGAAGCTTAATTTATTCATATCTTTTGAAGGTGGAGAAGGAACTGGTAAAACAACAATTTCTAAATTAGTTAAAGAAGAATTAGAAAAAAGAGGTGAAGAAGTTTTTTTAACAAGAGAACCAGGTGGAAATGGATTAGAGTTTGCTGAAAAAATAAGAGAATTAATAATGAATCACTCAGATATTGATCCAATAACAGAATTATTATTATTCAATGCTTCACGTCGTGAACATATTTTAAAAAAAATTAAACCAGAATTAGAAAGAGGTAAAATTGTAATTTCTGATAGATTTGAAGATTCAACAATTGTTTATCAAGGTGTGGCTAAAGGTGTTGATGAAAAAATGATTAGAGAGATAAATAAAATTACTGTTCAAGATTTTTCTCCATCCTTGGTATTTATTTTTAATCTTAATCCAAAATTTGGATTAAGTAGAATTTCAGATAATGAAGATAGAATTGAAAAAAATAGATTTGATGAAGAAAATTTTAAATTTCATAAAAAAATACAAAAGGGATATTTAAATTTAAAGAAAACAAATAAAGATAAATATATTGTTGTTGATGCTTTAAAACCAATGAATGAAATAACAAAATTTATTATAGATAAACTTTATGAATATGAAAATAAAATTAATAAGAAATCTAGAAACTAAAAGAAATAAGGAGCAAGAAGATTCATTTGTTTTGACAATGAATTTTAATCTTTATTTTGATATTAATAAAACAATTAATAAAATTGATGGTTGAAAAAAGGCAAATGTACAAAAAATTGTTGATGTTTTAAATGAAAAAATAGATGAAAAAGAAATTGAAATAGAATATTCAAGTTGAAATGATAATCTTGAATATTTAAAAAATAATGCTAAAATACAAATGGATTTTTCAAAATCAGAAAATAATGAACTTGAAGAAGTTTTTAATAACTTAAATATTATTAAAATTCATGAATATTTATTGAAAATAAAAAATGACAAGAATTTAAAATATGAATTCTTATTAAAAATAATTGAAGAATTGAAAGATAATAAGAAAGCAATAGAAATAGCTAATGTTTTTCTAAATGAAAGAATTTCAACTTTGGATTTAGCTATTGAACTTTTAATGCCATTATTAATTGAAAGGATAACAAATGCATAAAATATATGTTATTCCAACACCAATAGGAAATTTAAATGATTTTACTTTAAGATCTATCGAAATCTTAAAATCAGTTAAATATTTATTTTGTGAAGATACAAAAGTTACTGGTAAATTAAAAAAATATTTAAATTTAGATTTACAACTAATATCCCTTCATAAATTT
The DNA here is from genome assembly GCA_027943885.1 of Candidatus Tyloplasma litorale. Taxonomy (GTDB): domain Bacteria; phylum Bacillota_I; class Bacilli_A; order Mycoplasmatales; family Hepatoplasmataceae; genus Tyloplasma; species Tyloplasma litorale. The sequence continues at coordinate 6,590 of AP027078.1, read as the reverse complement.
AATGAGGTTTCAAGAATATCTGAAATAGAAAAAATTTTAATTAAAGATGATATTGCAATAGTTAGTGATGCTGGAACTCCAACAATTTCAGATCCTGGTCAAAAAATAATTCATTATTTTAAAAAAATGCAAGTTAAAATAATTCCTTTACCTGGAGCTAATGCAATCACAACTGCTCTTTCAGGTTCAGGTTTGGAATTTTCATCATTCACATTTATTGGATTTTTGGAAAAAGAAGAATCCAAAATAAATCATGAAATATTAAAACATTTAAATTCAGATGTTATTATTTGCTATGAATCTCCAAATAGAATTAATAAAACCTTATTTATTTTAAATAATAGATTTGGTAATATAAAGGTTGTTATTGCTAGAGAATTAACAAAAATTTATGAAGAAATATTATATGATAATATATCTAATTTAATTGACAAAACATTTAAAGGTGAAATAGTTTTATTGATTCCAACAATTGAGATAAAAAATGAATCAAATAATAATTTAAAAGAGCATATTGATAAATTAAAAAAATTAAAAATAGATAATAAATCAATAATTAATTATTTATCAACAATGAAAATGTTTAAGAAAAATGATGTATATAATTATTTAAAAAATAGCAAATATTAAAAGTGGTTAAAGCCATTTTTTTATTTTGTTTTTATTGAAAAACAATTAAGTAATATAATTATAATTACAAAGGTTAAATATGAATGATTTTAAGAATAAGAAATTTTATGTAACTACGCCTATATATTATCCAAATTATAAATTACATATTGGACATGCTTACACAACAACATTAGCAGATTATGTTTCTAGATATAAAAAAATGCAAGGTTATGAAACAATGTTTTTAACAGGATCTGATGAACATGGACAAAAAATTGAAGATAGAGCTAAAGAGGCAAATGAGGATACTTTAAAATTTGTAACTAAAATAATAAAAGACTTTAAAAAACTTTGATTAAAATTGGATATTGATTATGATTTGTTTATTAGAACAACTGATGAAACTCATAAAGAATATGTTAAAGAATCTTTTACTCAACTTTTAAAAAAAGATTTTATTTATAAATCTAAGTATTCAGGTTTGTATTGTAAATCTGATGAAGCTTACTTTACAGAAACTCAAATAAAAGAAAACAAATGCCCTGAGTGTGGAAAAGAATTAATTGTTATGGAGGAAGAATCTTATTTTTTAAAAATATCAGCTTTTAAAGATTGAATAAAAGATGAATTATTAAATTCAGATATTCTTAAACCAAAACATCGTGTTAATGAACTTGTGAATAATTTTGTGAATGATTTACAAGATCTTTCTGTTACAAGAACTTCCATTAATTGAGGTATTCAAATAAATGAGGATACTAGCCATGTTATTTATGTTTGGTTGGATGCTTTACAAAATTACATTTCGGCACTTAAATATCCAGAATCTAAATTTACAATTGAAGAAGTTTGAAATAAAAATAGTGAAGTTGAACTTTTACAATTAGTAGGTAAGGAAATAACTAGATTTCATTGTATTTATTGACCAATTATTTTAAAAATGAAGGGTTATAGAAAACCTAGTGTTTTAGCTCATGGATGATTAATTAGTGATGATGGTGATAAAATGTCAAAATCAAAAGGAAATGTTGTTGATCCTTTAGAATTAATTAAAATTTATGGATCTGATGAAATTAAATTTTATTTAGTCAATAATATAGTTACTGGTGAAGATGGTAAATTTTCTGAAGAATTACTAATAGAAATGATTAATGGCTTGTTAGTTAATAAATACTCTAATTTAGTTTCAAGAACAGATGCAATGATAAAAAAATATTGTAAAGGCATTGTTCCAGAAAACAAAATTAATTATTTACCTACTAAAAATTTAACTATAAAATTAGAAAAAATTCGGGAAGATTATTATCAAAAAATGGATAATTATGAATTTTCTAATTCTACAAAATTATTAATAAATTATGTAGAAGAAATAAATTTATATATAGATTTAACAAAACCATGAAAAAATTCAGGTGAAGAACTAAATGCAACATTAAATACTTTAGTTAAAGAAATTTTTAATGTAACTACCTTGCTTTCTTCTGTTTTAACAACTAGTTATAAAAAAGTTTACCAATGATTATCCATAAAGAAAAAGCCATCTATCTCTTTGTTGGATAAAGATTTTAAAGGTGTTAAATTAAATAAAATTGAACATCTTTTTGAAAGAATAAAAAAATAAAAAGGAAGTCTAATATTGTTTAAATTTAATGATGAAGAAGATGTTTTTGAAAGAATGGATTTAAATTTTTTCGATAACAAAGAAGAAACCGATAAAGAAGAAATCAACAAAGAAGAAGTTGAAAAAACCTCAACTACAAAAGAAAAAATAATTGAAAATAAAGATCATAACTATGTTCTTACTGAAGAAATAGAAGATAAAAAAGGTATTGAAACTTTAAATAAAAAACCTTCTTGAAAAGAATATAAAAAAATAGAAAAATCAAATAAAAAAAGAGATAAATTAAGAAAAATAAATGAAAATAAAGTTTTAAAAAATAAAAAGAAAACAGCTCAAAATAGTTTGCTAATTTCTATATTTTGATTTTTTATTTTATTTTTATCTACCATTTCATTTATTGAATCATCTTTTTTAATTGCAGACCAAATTTCTGAATTTGCTGAACATATTGGTTATGATATGGAATGACAAGAATTGTTATATGATTATAATTTAATTTCTGATTTTATAAAAATATTATTTACTTTCCTTGAACTTTTCTTATTTACTTTTTTTATTATTTTTTCAATTTTTACAGGAAGAAAAAAATTAAATCCATATTTAAATTGAAGATTAGAAACTGAACCTGAAAGAGTTGAGAAAAAAATATTTAAATTAGAATCTAAAAATGAAATATTAAAAGATAGAATTTCATTTTTAAGAACTAATTATAAAAAAAGAAAAGTAAGTGAATTAGTTATTAAACAAAGAAGTAAAGAGTATTTAAGATTTTTAAAAAGAGAAAACAAGGATATTGATAAAGCAATTAAAAAATATTTAAGAAAAAGTAAGAAAAGAAAAAAAAGATAAGCAAATGCTTATCTTTTTTTTATATCATTGGTGATATTAAATATTTAAAATTGTCATCTTTGGAATTTAAAATAATAATATCTTGAGCAGATTTCATTAATAACTCAATTTTTTTTGATTCTGATTTTTTTAATCCACTAGAAAGAAATCTTGGTGAAATTGAAAATTTAATTTTATCTCCATCATAATTAAAGTTTTCAACTTCTATTTTTGCAGAACCTATTTCAATTTCTTTTGATTCAATCGTAAATTTATTATTTTCTATTGTTATTTCTATTCTTGCATCTTCACTACTTCTATTCATTATAGTTACTCTATTAATAGCTTTTTCTAAAATCTCTTTTTTAATAGAAAGTTTTTTATTATATGCCTTTTCCTCAAAAAATTTACTAAAATTAGGAAATGTTCCCTCTATTAAAGAAAATTGATTAATCATATTATTAGAAATAATAACACCCATACTATGATTGAATGACAATTTATATTCACTAACATTAGGTAGAATTTTAATTAATTCTCTAGCAACTCTTAATGGTATTATTTTATTTATTTTTTGATCAGAATTGATATTTAATGAAATAAAAGCAACTCTTTTAGAATCAGTAACTGTAGAAGTTATTTTATTATTTTCAATTTTTAAATTTAATCCTTGATAAACAAATTTAACATGAAAATCATCACCAGCAAAAATGGTTTTTTGAATAGAATCTCTAAAAATTCTTGAAGGAATATTAATTTTTTCTTTCATATCTAACAAGAAATTAGCTTTCTCATATTTTTCATCATCTAATAAATTCATTTTATAATTAGAATTATTATCTTTAATAACAATAATATTAGAATCTACTTTAGCAAAAGTTATTATTTCACCTTCCATTCCTTGAACAATTTCATTTATCATACTTGCCTTAATAAGAACTTTTCCAGGTTCAATTATTTTAATATTAGAAATATTTGTTTCAACAATTCTTGTATCCATTCAATCATTTCTACCTTCAAATGTTATGCTTGAATTATCAACTGTTATCAAAATACCTGTAAATTCAATTCTGCTTGAAACAGATTGAACTGAAATTGATAGACGTTTTAAATAATCTTTTATTGTAGTGTTTTTTATTTCAAATTTCATATTAAATTTATAAAATAATTATACATTTAATTCTATAATGTAAAATTGATTTATGGAAAATAAGATAACTATTATTGAAGTTTTAAGAAAAGATATTTTTAAAGGTATTAATTTATTTGAAGCAATTCTTTTTTTATTTACTTCAATAATAGGTTTTATTTTATTTATTTTAACAATAACAATTTGATCTAACGAAACAGATTCTTCAATAAATTTAACAAACATTATTTCCAATTTTCTTGTTCTATTTGATATTCCATTGGGAATTTTAGCCGCAACCTTTTTATCTAAAAAAAGTCGACTTGCACCATTATTATTATGTTTAGATGCTATTTTTTATGGTTCAGCAAATTTTATTGCTGGTCAATTAGCTCTTGGATTTGTAAATGCAATTTTGACTCCATTAATATATATTTATGCTTATCTTTTTGTTTGACCAAAAAGATTGTCAGAAGAAAAAAATACAGAGGTTAACACTAAAAAATTAAATTGAACTTCAGGGATGTTGTTAGTTTTAGGAATTTTGCTAGTTTCAATTTCTTTTGCTTTTTTAATTCCTATTATCAATACTTCAGAAAGTGATTCAGGAAGTTTTCTAGTTTGATTTGATTCATTTGCAGCTTCATTAATGTTGTTTGCTGTGATTATGGGAACAATGCGATATAGAGAAATGTGATATTTATATTTTATTTCCAATACATTAAAAATAATTTTATTTTCTGTTTTAGTTTCTCAAGGAGAATTGGATTCAATTTTACTACTAACTTTAGCAACTTCTTATTGAATAAATACAATTTTTGGAATGGCAATATGAAAAGATTCTGAAATTCAAACATTTAATAAAAATAAAAAATAGATTATTAAATCTATTTTTTTGAAATTAATTTTTTTCTAATGTCATAAATTACTTTGCTAAGAGATTCATTTCTTAAACTCTCTTTTTCAATTTTTTTAACAGATGACATAATTGTTGAATGATTACGACTAAAATATCTTCCAATATCCATCAATGAAACATTTAAGATTTTTCTAGAAAAATAAATAGATAAATGTCTAGGCAAGGCAATTTCAGCTTTTCTTGATTTCCCCAAAATATCAGAAACTTTAACTTGATAATTTTTAGCAATAACAGACACAATTCTTTGCATTGTTAAACCCTTATTTGTTGTCATTCCCTCAAATATATTTGCCATATCTTCTGCTGTGTATGGTTCATTGCTATTTCGATCATTAACTATTGATCAAAATATTATTTTTCCTAATGAACCTTCAAGTTCCCTTACATTAGAACCAAAATTACTCGCAATAAAATCAAGCGCATCATCAGCAAGAACAATACCACCAGAGGAATCTTTTTTCTTAAGTTTTTGTGCAAGTATCATTTTAGCAGTTTCAATATCAGGTGGAGTTACTGATAGTAATACCCCTCCTTTAAATCTAGTTATAAATCTTTCTTCAAAATCCTTCATTTCCTCAGGATATTGATCAGAAGTAATTACAATTTGTTTTTTTTCATTAATGAAATTTGACAATATATTAAAGAAAATTTCTTTAGCTTTTGTTAATGTTTGTAGCATTTGAATATCATCAACTAATAAAATATCATATGATAATATATCCTTTGTTATATTATTAACTTTTTTAGTGTTTATTGCTTCTGAATCATAAACTAAATCTTTAAAATCCTTTGATTCTAAATATTTAATATAATGATTAGGAAAATTTTCCTTTAATTTATTCCCTATTCCATGTAATAAATGAGTTTTTCCTAATCCACTTCCTCCATATATAAAGAAAGGATTTCAATCACCTGGTTTTAAAGAAACTGATAATGCTGCTTGTTTAACCATCTTATTATCTGTATTTGTTCCAACAGCAATAAAATTTGAAAGTGTTAAATCATTATTTAATTCAGCATCATTATTGCGATGTTTTTGTTTAATTTCCAATTCATCAAAAATATTATTGTTATTTGTTTTTTGATTTCTTTTTTCCCAATCTTCTCTTAAAACAAAACCAACTTCATAATTAGAATTTAATGTTTTATTTGAACTTTTTCTAAATTCACTTTTAAATTCATTGGATTCAAGAACTTCTTTAACAAATTCTGAATTTACTGATATTATTATTTTGGAATAAAATTCATTTATTTCTTCAAATCTAGAACCTTCAAGCAAATTTAATATATTATTTCTTTTATCAGGTTCATTAATAAATAAACTATTTTTAATAGAGTGTAACATTTGATTTAAATCTTTTCTTTTAATAGAATTACTCATAGTAATATAAATTATAAATTGAAAATATTCAAAAAATTCAAAATTGTGGAAAAATAAAAAAATTCATTTAAATTCTTATATATTAATGGTTTAATGATAT